>CAZVGS010000001.1:0-22130 GCA_964627245.1 uncultured Gammaproteobacteria bacterium
TCAACCCGGGAGGGACAAACGACGTTACATTTACGACCAATGGCGCGGGAGGTTCTTATATCAACATAACAGGTCTTTCAAATTCAACAGGTACCCCTCTTTGTATAGATGGTTCTTCAAACTTAATAACTTGTACCGGGGCTACACTGACTTTACAAAATGCATATGACGGCGGTAACACAATAACAACAACTGACGCCCGGGATATTGCATTTACACTGGCAAATACAACAACTGACAGTAACTTTACTGTCACAACCGCTGCAGATTCTACAAGCTACTCATACTTTGGACTTGCTAATGGAGGTTCAATCTCACCTTCACAGCTTGTTTTGATAGAGAACCTGGATACAGATACGGCATTAACAAGCGGTATTACTATCCAGTCTGCAGCAGGAGGCATAACAACCGCGATTGATTTGTCAGACTCGGATATTGTAACCGCCCTATCATTGGGTGCAAATGATGTAACGGGTACCAATTTCTCAATAACAGGTTCAAATGGAGACATTACAACCTCTGGAACTATAGCCGCCAATGGAGGGGATATTACAACCAATCAGACCTCATTTGATCTTATTAATACAACCGCAACAACCTTAAATATCGGCGGTGCTGCAACCACCCTTTCTCTAGGTGCAGCAACAGGTACGGCAACGGTTAATAACCTGACATTTACACTAGCCAACGCAACAACAGTAAATGCAACCGCCGCAACAGCAATTAATGCCTCAAATGCCATTACTACGCTTGACTCATTAGTTATCGGCGGAGGGTACGCTTCAACAGGTGTTTCAATATCAAATACAGGAAATGTTCAGGCTGCAGGAACACTAACAATTGACGGAACCTCACAACTGACCGGTAATGTTACAACTTCGGGGGATTTGGCAGTTAATGGCGCAACAAGCGCGGATATTACAACCACAACAACTACTGCTTCCTTATTTAATGCCAATGCAACAACCCTAAATATAGGAGGAGACGCTACAACCGTTTCAATCGGGGATACTACTGGCACAACAACCGTTAACAATAACTTAGCTATAACAGGAACAACAACCTCAACCGGACTTATTACTGCAAATGGTGGACTTACTGTTTCAAGCGGTCAAACATTCCAAGCTCTTGGAACATCAACTCTTAACCCTGACGGCGCAAATGACATTTCAGTTGTAACGGACTTTTCAGCAGGATCGTACCTAAACATCACAGGACTTGATACCCAGACAGGATCAAACATCTGTATAGACGGATCGAATAATTTGGTAATATGCGCAACTGCAGCAATAAGTCTTCAAGCAGCTTATGATGGCGGAAATTCTATATTAACTGCAGCAGGAAGCGACATAGAATTTACACTTGATGACGCTAATTTCAGCGCTACAACTTCGGCGGGTTCTACAGGATTTACACAATTAGCACTTGAAAACGGATCAAACCCGACACCTCCCGGTCAGCTGTTATTAATTGAAAACCTTGATATAAATGAAGCGCTATTCTCAGGTATAAGAGTTCAGTCAGCTGCTGGAGGCATAACAAATGCCCTCGATCTTTCAGACCCTGAAATAGTCAATGCTCTTTCACTTGGAGCAAATAACATTATTTCCGACCACTTTGCCCTAACCGGATCTAATGGTAACTTATCAACAGACGGTACAATTACGGCAACAGGCAATATAACGACTTCGGGAGATCTGGCAGTCAATGGGGCCACGAGTGCTGATATAACTACTACTACAACTGCTGCCTCTGTATTTAATACAAATGCCACAACTGTTCTTATTGGAGGAGCTGCAACAACTCTTACTCTTGGAGCATCAACGGGAACAGCAACAATTAATAATGCTTCACTTTCTCTGCCAAATGCTACATCTGTTGATGCACCAAATGCCTTGGCAGAATTTGACTCGCTTGAAGTGGGTGGTGGATACGGTTCAACCGGAGTTACCATTTCAAATGCAGGCAACATACAGGCCAACGGCACATTGACAGTTGACGGAACATCAACCTTAACCGGCAATGTTACTGCAGGAGGAGACTTAGCAGTCAATGGCGCAACGAGTGCCGACATTACTTCAACTACAACTACAGCTACCCTATTTAACTCAACCGTTACTAGTCTATCAATTGGCGGCGCAGCAACCACAGTTTCATTGGGAGCTGGAAGCGGCACAACAACTGTCAACAATGCTCTTGCAATAACTGGTACAACAACATCAACAGGACTTATAACTGCAAATGGTGGACTTACAGTGTCATCAAGCCAAACACTTCAGGCCTTAGGACCCGTAACGTTAAATCCTGATTCAACTAATGACATAAACCTTGTCGCAGATAATGCAAGCGGATCTTTCATTAATGTAACAGGGTTGACTTCAACAACAGGCACCCCTCTTTGTATAGACGGCTCAAGCAATTTGTATACTTGCGCTGCTGCAACCTTCACACTGCAAGGAGCTTACAATGGCGGCAACACAATAACAACAACAGATGCTAGAAACATTGCATTTACGCTTGCAAATACAACAACCGATGCCAACTTTACGGTTACAACAGCTGCTGACTCTACAGGATATACATATTTTGCACTTGCCGATGGCGGAACAACAAGCCCAACACAATTGGTGTTGGTCGAAAACCTTGATACAAATACTGCACTTACAAATGGAATTGTTATCCAGTCAGCTGCTGGAGGCATTACAGATGCGATTGATCTTTCGGATTCTGATATCGTGAATGCTCTCAATCTTGGAGCAAATAACATTACCGCAACCAATTTCTCGGTAGACGGTTCTAATGGTAATATAACGACCGCAGGAGATCTTGCAGTTAACGGACCAACGAGCGCAGACATAACAACCTCAACAACAACAGCCTCGATATTTAACACGAATGCAACAACAGTTAATGCATTTGGCGCAGCAACTACACTTAACCTGGGCGCCTCAACCGGAACCGCAACCATAAATAATGATATTGTATCTTTGCCTAATGCAACGGTATTAACTGCAGGAAGCGCTCAGTTGACAATAGATAATATTTTGGCAGGCGGGGGGTACGGCTCAACAGGTGTAACAATTTCAAATGCAGGCAACATTCAGGCCAATGGAACTTTAACCATTGACGGAACATCAACCCTAACCGGCAACGTTACCGCCGGAGGAGATTTGGCTGTGAACGGTGCAACGAGTGCGGACATTACAACTACTACAGCAACAGCTACGTTGTTTAATACAAATGCAACCACTCTAAATATCGGCGGAGCAGCTACAGCTCTATCTTTGGGAGCTGGAGGAGGCACAACTACCCTTAATAACAATTTGACTGCAAATCTAACCGATAACAACACGGATGCTCTTGATGTACAGGAAGGTTCAAATAATTACATCAATATTAATACGACAGATGGAAGTGAGAATATTTCTCTAGGTAATGCTGTAACCAATCCAACCTATTCCTTCTTGGGTACAGGCTTAACAACCTTAACCGGAAGCTTGAATGTTAACGGCGGAACGATAGCTACCAACCAGACTACATTCAATTTAGTCAACACAACAGCAACAACAGTTAATGCATTTGGCGCTGCAACCAACTTAACAATTGGAGCTAATAATTCAGGAACAGCAACTATAAGAAATGACACCTTGTCACTTCCGAACGCTGATGCAATCAATGCTTCAAACGCCGTCACAACAATTGACTCATTAGTTCTTGGAGGAGGTTACGGTTCAACGGGCGTTTCTGTAAGCAATACAGGCAACATTCAGGCCAATGGAACTTTAACAATTGACGGAACATCAACCCTAACCGGCAACGTTACCGCCGGAGGAGATCTAGCGGTAAATGGTGCAACCAGTGCCGATATTACAACTACAACAACTACTGCAACATTGTTTAACGCAACAGCAACAACAGTCAATATTGGAGGAGATGCAACAACAGTTTCAATTGGAGACACAACAGGCACAACAACCGTTAACAACAATCTAGCCATTACAGGTACTACCACTTCAACAGGCATTATCACAGCAAACGGCGGACTCACTGTTTCAAGCGGTCAAACGCTTCAAGCCTTAGGGCAATCAACTTTCACCCCGTCAGGAACAAATGATATTAATTTTGTAACTGATGCTGACTCCTTTATAAATATAGATGGGCTTACGTCATCAACGGGTAACCAGCTCTGTCTTGACGGCTCGGAGAACTTAGTTCTTTGCACGGGAACTGCTGTAACCTTGCAAAATGCTTACATCGGAGGCAATTCCATCTCAACAACTGCTGGAAGCGATATCGAGTTTACACTTAACAGCTCCAACTTCTCAGCAACTGCTGCTGCCGGAACTTCAAGCTTTACTCAGTTTGCGCTTGCAGATGGTTCGAATGCAAATCCGGCAGGTCAAATTGTTCTTATAGAAAATCTTGATACCAACGAGGCAATAAGTGCCGGTCTTAGAATTCAGTCCGAAGCAGGAGGCATAACGAATGCAATTGATCTTTCAGACCCTGAAATTGTAAATGCACTTTCTCTTGGTGCAAATAACATTTTGGCTGCAAGTTTCTCTATAACAGGCGCAACGGGTAATATTACAACTTCCGGAGACCTTGCACTAAATGGAGGAGATCTGACGTCATCTTCCTCAACATTTAACCTGGTTAACAGCGGGGTTACGACTCTTAATATCGGAGGCGCTGCGACAACTTATACAATTGGAGCGACTAACGCGACAGGCAATATAAGAGGCACCACTATCAATCTGCCAAATGCATCTGCTCTAGTCGCTACATCTGCCACCGCACAATTCGATGCTCTTGAGGTTGGAGGAGCTTACGGTTCAACAGGTGTTACCATTTCAAGCGCAGGCAACATCCAGGCCAACGGAACCCTAACCGTTGACGGGACATCAACTTTGACAGGTAACGTAACAGTCGGAGGAGACATAGCTGTTAACGGCGGAGATATCACAACGACTCAGGCAACAGCAAACCTCTTTAACGCAACCGCTACAACTATAAATATCGGAAGTGCCGGAACAGCAATTGCCATAGGTGCCGGGACCGGAACAACTACCCTAAATAACAATCTGGCTGTCAATTTAGTTGATAACAACACAGATGTATTAGATGTTCAGGAGGCAAGCAACAACTACATAAATATAAATACAACAAATTCATCAGAGAACATATCTTTTGGAAATGCTACTACAAATCCTTCATATTCCTTCTTGGGTTCGGGTATTGCCACATTTACAGGAGGTGCCACTGTTACAGGTGCATTTAACGCGAATGGTATATCTACTTTCACTCCAACTTCAACAAACGATGTAAATTTCGTGACAGACGGTGATTCAACAATTCACATTACAGGTCTTTCCGATTCTACAGGAACGCCGCTGTGTTTGAACGGTTCATCTGATGTTATTACTTGCTCAGGCCAGGCAATTTCTCTTCAGTCTGCATATGACGGAGGAAATACAATTGATACATCAGACGCCAGTGATATCTCGTTTACACTAACCGATACTACGACAGACTCGCTATTCTCCGTTACAACCGAAGCAAATGGTGCCGGATATTCATACTTCACAACCGAAAACGGTTCATCAACTCTCCCAACACAGTTAATACTCGTTGACAATCAAGACACGGATACAGCGCTTGCAAACGGTATTGTTATACAGTCGGCTGCGGGTGGTATTACCGACGCAATAGATTTGTCAGATGCTGAAATAGTCAACGCTCTCAACCTTGGTGCAAATGACGTTGTTGCAACCAATTTGACAATAACAGGCTCAACAGGAAATATAACAACTTCAGGAGACATTGCTGTCAACAACGCAGGATCAGCAGATATAACAACCACAACCTCAACAGCCTCCGTATTTAATACAAATGCCACAACTCTTAATATCGGCGGCGCCGGAACTGCAATTACAATAGGAGCAAACGGAACAGGAACATTAACTGTAAGAAATGACGCAGTCGATTTCTCAACCGCAACATCATTTGATGCACTTTCTGCAACAGCAGGCTTTGATATATTAAATGCCGGCGGAGGATACGGATCAACGGGCGTGACAATTTCCAATACCGGTAACATTCAGGCCAATGGAACACTAACGATTGATTCAACATCAACCCTTACTGGCAATGTTACTGCCGCATCGGATATTGCTATTAATGGCGGAGACTTAACAACCAGCCAGACAACATTCAATCTTCTTGATGCAACTGCAACAACTGTTAATGCATTTGGTGCTGCAACGGCTATTGATATCGGAGCAAATTCAGGTACCGCAACGATTAATAACGCAACACTGTCTCTTCCAACAGCTTCATTAATCTCGGCAGCAAATGCGACAGCAAATATTGACATATTAAATGTTGGCGGAGGTTACGGATCAACAGGTGTAACAATTTCTAATACCGGTAACATTCAGGCCAACGGAACCCTCTCGGTTGATTCAACTTCCCTTTTGACTGGTGATGTGACTGCTGCAGCGGATGTTTCGATTAACGGCGGTGATCTTAATACCAGCCAGACAACATTTAACTTAATTAATTCGACTGCAACAACTCTAAATATCGGAGGAGCCTCAACGGCTCTTAACTTAGGTGCCGGAACAGGTACAACAACTCTCAACAATAATCTGACTGCAAATCTAATAGACAACAATGCTAACGCTTTGGACATACAGGAGGCAAGCAACAATTACATAAATATAAATACAACTAACTCTTCGGAAAATATTTCCTTCGGAAATACTTCGACCAATCCTACCTACTCGTTCTTGGGAACCGGCGCATCAACATTTAGCGGGGATATAAATGCAAATTCCGGGACTCTTGCGACAAATCAAACAACATTCAATCTTCTAAATACAACAGCAACAACAGTTAATGCATTTGGCGCTTCAACTACCTTAACCATAGGCGCAAATGGTTCGGGCACAACTAATATAAGAACTTCAGCCCTTATTGCGCCTAATGCCACTGTTGGAATTGGTACGGCAAGCCCAATAACAACCCTTCAAGTAACACGGCCGACGAGTCTTGCAGCACTTGGTAAAGCGGTTGCTGTATTTGATCAATACGAAAATCAAGATATCCTGACGGCCTCTGCCTCTGGTACAACCCGCTTTACTGTTTCAAATGCGGGTAATTTAACAGCTTCAGGTGATCTTGCTCTTAACGGCGGGGATATAACAACAACACAATCAACCGCGACCATATTTAATGCTACTGCAACGACTCTTAATATAGGAGGCGCTGCAACCGCTGTTTCGATAGGAGCTGGCACAGGCACAACAACGGTAAATAATGCGCTTACCGCAACTGGACTAATTACAGCAAATGCAGGACTCACCGTTTCATCAGGTCAGACCTTGACCGCTCTTGGTCAATCGACATTTACTCCATCAGGAACGAATGACGTAACTATTACAACCGATGCAGATTCAAGCCTAATTGTTGCAGGTCTTACAGATGTTACAGGCTCATTTATCTGCGTCGGAGCAGGTGATGTTATCGGAACTTGCGATGCTTCCCAGCAAGGACTTCAAGCAGCCTATGATAGCGGCAACACAATTGTCACAACCAATAATCGCGATATAGACTTCACACTTGCAAATACATCAACTGACAGTAATTTCTCGGTTACAACCGCCGATGACTCTACCGGGTACAGCGTATTTGCAAGAGCTGACGGTACGGGAACAAATGATCCAACACAGCTTGTTTTAATTGACAATGAAGATGCAAATAGAGCTCTTCCTGTAGGACTTTCCGTAACATCTTCAGGCGGAGGAGGCATTACTACTGCAATTAACCTTTCCGACGCTTCGATAGTAACCGCTCTTTCTTTGGGTGCAAATGATGTTTCTGCCTCAAACTTTTCAATAACAGGCTCTTCTGGCGATATAACAACTTCGGGCAATATTGCAGTCAACGGCGGTTCATTGACAACTACTCAAGCATCCGCTAATTTATTCAATACAAACGCAACAACTCTAAATATAGGAGGCGCTGCAACAACTTATACACTAGGTGCGACTACTGCTTCAGGCAATATTAGAGGAACAACAATAACCCTTCCGAATGCTACCTCATTGGTTGCAACAAGTGCCACCGCCGGATTCGATACGGTTAATGTGGGGGGAGGATACGGATCCACCGGGGTTTCGATAAGTAATGCAGGCAATATCCAGGCCAACGGAACCCTAACCATAGATGGAACATCAACCTTGACAGGAAATGTCACTGCAGGCGGAGATTTGGCAGTAAACGGCGCTACGAGTGCCGACATTACCTCGACCACGACTACAGCTACCCTATTCAACTCAACAGTAACCAACCTGTCTGTTGGCGGCGCAGCAACCACGTTAGCATTGGGTGCTTCAACCGGTACGACAACAGTTAACAATAATTTAACAGTAGGCAACAACAGCACTTTAACAACAACAGGAATTGTTTCATTTACCCCATCATCAACAAATGACATTAACTTTGTTACAGACGCTGATTCCAGACTGAATATAGACGGTCTAGTTGACATAACGGGTCAAACGCTTTGTATTGACGGCTCCGACAACGTAGGTACGTGCGATGCTTCGTCTTTCAGCCTCCAAGCTGCATATGACAACGGAAATTCAATTGTCACAACTGATGCCCGGGACATAGCATTCACTCTTGCTAATACGACAACCGATGGCAATTTCACAATAACAACAGCTGCGGATTCTGCCGGTTATTCATACTTCTCCCTTGCTGACGGAGGATCTGCAAGCCCGTCTCAATTGGTTCTCGTTGAAAATCTTGATACAAATACTGCCTTAACCTCGGGTATAAGAATACAATCCGCCGCCGGAGGAATAACGACTGCACTCGACCTTTCAGACGCAGAAATTGCAACCGCAATATCTTTGGGGGCAAACGATGTTTCGGCAACGAACTTTTCAATTACAGGTTCAACGGGCAACATTACAACGACCGGAGACATAGCAGTTAACGGCGGAGACATCACTACATCAAATTCCTCGGCCTCCGTATTTAACACCAACGCGACTAATGTAACAGCATTCGGTGCTTCAACTACCCTTTCTATCGGTGCAGGAAGCGGAACCGCAGCTATAAATAACGCAACGGTATCTCTTCCTAATGCGACAGCACTTACCGCAGGCAGCGCCCAGCTGACAGTAGACAATGCATTAATTGGCGGCGGATATGCCTCAACTGGAGTAACCATTTCAAATGCAGGAAATATCCAAGCTGCGGGAACCTTAACAATTGACGGAACATCAACCTTGACAGGAAATGTCACCGCCGCAGGAGATTTGGCGGTCAACGGTGCCGGCTCTGCCGACATTACTTCAACTACAACTACGGCTACCCTTTTCAACTCAACCGTTACAAACCTTTCACTAGGCGGTGCTGCAACTACTGTTTCATTAGGAGCCTCTACAGGAACAACAACGGTAAACAATGCATTGACTGTCGGCAACAACAGTACATTGACCACAACGGGAGCTGTATCATTTACTCCATCATCGACAAATGATGTAACTATCACAACAGACAGCGACTCATTCTTAATTTTGCCGGGACTAACCACAACAACTGGGGCCCAGCCGACTCTTTGTGTAGACGGATCTAATAATGTTGTCAAATGCGATTTAGCAGCAAGCAGCAGCCTTCAGGCAGCATACGACAACGGAAATACGATAGATACAACTGACAGCAGAAATATTGCATTCACTTTGAGTGATACTTCAACAGACTCACTGTTCACCGTCGTAACAGAACAGGACGGTGTAGGTTACTCATACTTTGCAACTGAGGATGGTTCCTCTACTCTGCCGACCCAGTTGCTGTTGGTAGACAATCAGGATACTAATACAGCACTTGCAAATGGAATAGTTATCCAAAGTGCTGGCGGGGCAATAACCGATGCGCTTGACCTTTCGGATGCCGACATAGTTAATGCTCTAAATCTGGGGGCAAATGACATAACAGCAACTAACTTCTCAATAACCGGTTCTTCAGGACTTATAACTACAGCTGGCAATATTGCAGTCAACGGCGGTTCAATAACAACCAATCAAGCCAGTGCAAATATATTTAATTCAACGCCGACAACTGTTAACATCGGCGGCGCTGCAACAGCACTTACCTTAGGAGCTACAACAGGAACGGGTTCTATTAGAAATGCAATAATTTCGTTCCCTAATGCGACAGCAATTAACGCAACGGGAGCAACAGCCAATATAGATGTAGCAAGTGTTGGCGGAGGCTATGGAAATACAGGTGTTACTATTTCAAATACTGGCAACATCCAGGCAAATGGAACTCTTACAATTGACGGCGCATCAACTCTTACGGGAGACGTAACTGCTTCGGGAGACCTGGCAGTCAACGGTGCCGGTTCCGCCGACATAACCTCAACCAACACAACAGCCACCTTATTCAATACAACAGTAACCAACCTGTCAATTGGCGGAGCAGCAACGACATTGTCCTTAGGAAATGCATCAGGCACTACTACCTCTACAGGTAACTTCACTGTAGCATCGGGAAGGACTTTGTCAGCGCTAGGCCAATCAACATTTACTCCATCAGGTACAAACGATGTTCAAATAAATACCGATGCCGACTCAAGCCTTTTGATTGATGGATTAACAGATGTTGTTGGACAAGCATTATGTATAACAGGTGCTGATACAGTCGGAACTTGTGATGCTTCATCCCAAAGCCTTCAAACAGCATATGACAATGGAAATACAATAGTTACAACCGATGCAAGAAATATTGACTTTACGTTGTCAGCAACTGCTTCAGATCCATTGTTTACCTTGACGACTGAAGCCGGAGGCCAAGGATTTACAAGGTTCAGCCTTGAAGACGGCTCAAATTCTGCTTCGCCTGCGCAATTAATCTTAATTGACAATGAGGATGCAAATGAGGCTTTAACTTCAGCTCTTAAGGTAACGTCTTCAGGAGGAGGAGCAATAACAACAGCTCTTGATGTGAGTGACGCAGCGATTGTTACAGGAATAAATCTTGGTGCTTCATCAATTGCAGGAACCAACTTCTCAGTTGCAGGCTCAACTGGAAGTATCACTTCTGCAGGGGATATTGCTGTAAACGGTGCTGATATTACAACGACATCAACCGGAACTGCAACAGTATTTAACACGAATGCTACTGTCCTTAACTTGGGAGGAGCAGCTACTACCTACACACTTGGAGCAACAACAGCGACAGGTAACATAAGAGGAACTACAATAAATCTGCCAAACGCAACCACTTTGACGGCAACTTCGGCTGTTGCAGGATTTGACACCGTTAATATCGGAGGAGGTTACGGCTCAACAGGTGTATCAATAAGTAATGCAGGAAATATCCAGGCAAACGGAACACTCACTATAGATTCAACTTCCACTTTCAGCGACGATGTAACAATCGGAGCGGATTTGGCTGTAAATGATGCAGTCAGTGCTGATATTACAACAACTACGTCAACTGCAACGGTATTTAACACAACTGCAACCACCTTAAATATCGGAGGCGCTGCAACAACTGTTTCAATTGGTGCTGCGGGATCTGGAACAACAACTGTAAATAATGCATTGACTGTTGCTTCAGGTCAGACACTTTCAGCCTTAGGCCAATCAACCTTCACTCCTTCAGGAACAAATGATGTAACAATAAATACCGCGCCCGGATCAGGAGCGTTTTTGACAATAACAGGACTTACCTCTTCTACAGGTACCGCACTTTGCATTGACGGTTCAAATAACATTTATACGTGCGCTGCCTCTTCTCAAAGTCTGCAGTCCGCCTACAATAACGGCAATACAATTCTTACAACAGACGCAAGAGATATTGCCTTTACTCTGGCTGACACTTCAACGGATTCAAAATTCAGCGTTACAACCGCTACTGGATCAACCGGCGGCGTTGAATTCCTAAGAGCAGACGGTGCAGGAACGGCAGACCCCGCGCAAGAGGTTTTGATTCAAAACCTTGATACCAACCGCGCACTTCCAATTGGTCTTAAGGTTGCGGGCGTTTCAGGCGGGAATGTAACAACTGCTATTGATCTTTCCGATTCGTTCATTACGACTGCAATAGCACTAGGTGCAAATAGTATTTCAGGAACCAACTTCTCAGTTGCAGGTTCAACCGGAGACATAACATCAGCCGGAGATCTGGCTCTTAACGGAGGAGATCTTACTACCTCAAACACAACTGCAACAGTATTTAATACGAATGCTACAACAGTCAACGCTTTTGGTGTAGCGGACACTCTAATATTAGGTGCAAATAATTCCGGAACTGCAACAATAAGAAATGCTACTGTAACGCTGTCAAATGCAACAGCTTTCAATGCGACATCCGCAACAGGCGCGCTTTCGGCTCTTAATGTAGGCGGAGGTTATGGCACTACAGGCGTTTCTATATCCACGGACGGCAACATCCAAGCAGACGGAAATTTGACAATAGACGGAACATCCCTTTTGACAGGTGCAGTTACAGCTGAGGCTGGAATAACAATAGATGGTGCTACTCAGTCAAACATAATTGCAGCAAAATCAACGGCCAACCTTTTCAATACTGTTGCAACAACAATTAATTTTGGAGGGGGCGCAACAACAGGTATAAATATTGGTGCCGCAGGCGGAACGGTTGCTATTGCAGGCCCGGTCACTATTGCCAATGGCCAAACATTGACCGCTAACGGTGGGGTTACATTGGGTGATGGAGGAGATGCAATAGCACTTTCAGGAACAACGGTTTCACTGACAGCAAACGGAGCAGGAAATGACATTACGGCTAACTTAGTCGATAACAACACAGACGCCTTGGATATTCAGGAAGGTACAAATAATTATATTAACGTTAATACGTCAAACGGTTCCGAAAATATCGCATTCGGAAATACCGGTACAAATCCTTCTTACTCTTTCAATGGATCAGGTACAACTACATTTACCGGAAGCATTGCTGTTAACGGCGGAACTATCTCAACTACAAATGGCACAGCAAGCATATTCAATGCTAATGCGACTGACATTAGCTTTGCAGGCGCCGCCACTACTCTATCAATTGGCGCTGGATCAGGCACGACAACTATCAATAACAGCTTGACTGTTTCTGGGGCAACTACAAACATTGCTTCAACCGCGATAAATTTAACAGGCAACAATACTGTCCTTGATATGACAGGAACAGGCACTTTGGGAATTAATACTACAACCGACCGGGCTGTAACTTTTGGAACAGGAACATTCACAATCGAGTCAAACACAATAAGTCTGGCAGGAACTGCTCCTGCTATCGGTGTTACAACAGGTGCAACCAACCTAACTGTTAATGCAGGCACCTCAGGTCTTGTTCAGATAGGAAATACTTCAACCGGTAACCTGGAGTTAGGCGGAGGCTCAGGATCAACAGGATGTACACTCACCAATTCTACAGGTGCTTTTGCCTGTACTGCAGGAATAACAACAACGGCAAATTCCGGAGTTGTTAACTTCGGATTCTGGAGCAAGGACTTTAATACGGGAATTGTCTCAAATGCAACGGGATCTGATACGGTTGCAATAACTACATCATCTACCACCAATGGCGCTCTTTCCTTAACAACCTCTGCTTTAACCGCAGATGGAACTTCGGGTCTTGTTAATGCTGTAACAACTGCAGGTTCCGCAAGCACACCAACATTCTACGGTCAAAGACTCTCTGTAACCAACAATCACACAGGCAGTACAGATACCGTTTATGGGCAGTACATTTCATTCACAGATGCAGGTTCTTTGGCAAACACCGTTTATGGGCTTTATGTTGATGCAACAACGGCAAATGCAAATGACACAACATACGCCGGAATATTTATGAATGGAAATGTGGGTATTGGTGATAATAGCCCCGCAGCTGCTCTTACTGTCGGATCAGGAGACCTTTTCCAAGTAAATACTTCAGGGAATGTTACATTCAACTCAACTACCCCAACGGTAACATTTGGAAATGGCGGCTCTCTCTCATTCAGGGACGGCACAAGCAATATATTTAGAATTGAAGACTGGAACACTAGCCAGACGTTCTTAAGAGTTGGGTCTCATGGAACTACAAACGGTGCTATCTTCTTCGGAAATTCAGTTGGAGGAGGTCTTGCAGAGCCTTCCATATCTGCATCAGCTTCGGGTAACTTGTGGGTACAGGCTCCATCAGGAACAACGGTTATAGGTAGTGGAAATGGAAATATCACAATCAATCCGGGAACGGGCTCAAATCAAGTTTATGTCAATCTTAATTCGGGAGGATCCGGTACGGGAGACTTTAACGTAAGATCAAATGGAACCTCATTCCTTACGCTTACTGAGCTTGGTGCGACCACATTTACCCAGCCCGCAGGTCAAAGAGTTACGATTGACGCAGCAAATACGGACTCTACACTTGGTTCAACTACTCTTGGGGTATTTAATCTGGATGTCGATTCGTTAACGAGCAATAATACAGGATTTACTCTTAATTATGAAAGTCTTGACGGCGTCGGGTCCGGAAATGATTTGTATGCTATGAGATTAAACCTTACGCAATCTGATTCGGATGGTGATTTGCAGGGTCTAAATATCAATTTAGCTGCAACTTCTGTATCAGCCGGCGGCGGAAGCAATTTGGTTGATTGTCTGCTTTGTCTTGTAAATTCTGAAAATTCTGCAAGAGCTGTTGGGGCTGCGATAGCTATAACATCATCCGGTGGAGTCGCAGGCGCTATCACAAGCGGTATCGATATGAGCGGAGCAACAGACATAACGACCGATATCGTTTTCCAGAATGGAGAAACAATAGACAATGATGTTAATGGTACTCTTAATTTTGACGGAAGCATTAGGCTTGCTGATCACACAAGTTGTTCTTCTTTGCAGACGGATGCGGATGGGGATGTCTCTTGCGGTTCGGGTGGAGGTCAGTCTTCCTCGATCACTACTACAACAAATGGTTCAGGTACTCAAACTGTTTCAGCTACCGCTACAACATATTACCTTCAGCATTCTGATACGACAGGAGCTTGCGGCGCCAGAACACACAACATCACAGGAATATCAAATACAGAAGGAGTTGCGGTTAATATAGTAAGTAAATACGTAGATGGTGGATGTAGCAGCGGTACCGGAACACTTACTGTTCAGATCAATAGCTCAACAGTTAGTTCTCTTTCTTGTGCAAATTGCGGCACAACTGTTACTGAAAGCTATGTAGTTACTTATGCAAATAGTGGATGGAGAATTGTTGGGACACCGTCAACTTCCGATTCTGCAGACATAGCTGAGAATTATGAGGCCATAGGAGATGCGGAACCAGGTGATGTTATGGTTTTTGCAGGACCAACGGCAATGACAAGATCAACAAGTGCCTATCAGGAGTCTCTTGCAGGTGCTGTATCAACACTGCCAAAAACTGTTCTCAATGAGTCGTCTCCTGGTTTGCCCTTGGGTCTTACGGGTAAGATTCCCGTTAAAGTGACTACTATTGATGGCGAAGTCGCAACAGGTTCTGCTATCACTTCAAGTTACTTGTCTGGATACGGAATGAATGCAAAAACCTCCGGGTCAATTATAGGCCGTGCGCTTCAAAGCACAAATGGATGGAATGATTCCTACTGTCCGGTTATTGCAAATTTGAGCTCTCTTGAATGGCCAAGTGATGATGGAACGAATAGTGAATATCCTTGCTTTAGGATATTGACAGAAAATGTTTCGGGTGTGCCCGCGCATTATGCAGAAGAATACGTTTATGTCGGAAAGGTTATGATGTCAATTGAGAAAGGCCATAACACGCCAAGAGAATTTATTAATAATAACGATAGTCTTGATGTCGATCTAGGAATAAATATTCCGGGTGCGGGATCAGAATCTGCTTCCCTATATCTATTGCATGATGGACAAGGCAATATTTTGACGAATGAGACCGCATTTTCAAATGTCCTTGCAGCAAATGGTACATTTGGAAAGCTTGAAGCATCCGAAATAAATGTCGAAAAGCTTAGTGTCAATTTGATTGACTTAGGTAATTCAAGCTTGATAGCAACGGATGAAGGAATTTTGAAGTTTGTGAATTCCGGTAATGAAGATATATTTTCAATTGACCAATCAGGAAATGCGACCATTTCAGGGACACTTACGACTAGTGTCGGCAATTACGATATAGCAGAGGATTATCCTACTAAGGATGACACAATTGAGCCTGGTGATGTACTCGTTGCGGATGATGTATTTGCACAACATGTCATGAAGTCAACTAAGCCATACGAATCAACAGTAATAGGTGTCTTTTCAGAGAAGCCCGGATTTAGACTTTCGCAGGCAGGCGGAAGCATTGAAGGGTCAAGAGCTATCCCCGTAGCTCTTGCGGGACGCGTTCCGGTTAAGGTGACCAATGAAAATGGACCTATCGAAAAAGGTGATTATCTGACAACTGCTACAACTCCTGGATATGCCATGAAAGCAACAAGCCAGGGGCAAATCATCGGAAAGGCTTTGGAAGACTTTTCTGGAGATTCCGGCAAAGTTATGACTTTTGTTAACATAGGCTATGCTGATCCGTCAGGGATTTTGGCGAGATTAACACTTGATAGTGAAAACAATTTAGTTATAGGTCAATTAAGCTCCGATTCCATCAAGCTTCCAAATGGACTTAAGATTGGAGGTCAGGAAGTTAATGGATCTATAGCAACGGCTCTAACATCACTCGACAACCAAATAACTTCAGTAAATAACAATGTTCAAAATTTGGCTAATGCAGTCCTAGGTCTATCTGATAAAACAAATAACTTGGAAGATAAAGTTCTAAGCCTTGAGGAGAGACAAGCTTCAACCTCCTCAGAGCTTGCTAGAAATATTGAACAAACCGACGAACTTTCTAACAGGGTTGGTTCTACAAATTCGCAAGTTGATGAGCTAAATACAAGACTTAACGATCTTGTTACGAGAATATCTTCGGGTTCGGCAACGACATTAGATATTGAACTTTCACTCATCGAGGGGAATACGTTGTATGCAAGCCAGTCTGCAGAGACTGTATTGCCAACAACGATTTCAACAGCTGAGCTTGGAAATGAAATTGAGGCGTATTCCGTAAATGTATCTGACAGTTTCAAGTCACTTGGCGTTTCATACCTTTCTCAAACATCAATAGCAGGCGATGTTCTAGTAGCCGGCAATACATACCTTTCAGACACTAATATTGCAGGCGTAGTTAGCGTTGGCGACATCCAAATCGCCGATAATTCCATCTCCGTCCTTGGAGTTGAATCTGACGGCGAAATTCTTGGCGGCACTTTATTCCTCCAGAACTCACCTCTCTCAGGTGGGATAGATATACTTAACGGTACTGTCACAATTGATGAAAATGGAAATATTACAACTAAAGGTGGCATAAGGGTTGAGGGTGACATTGAGCTTGAGGGTGGAATTGTTATTACGGCCATTGCCGGTGAGGATATAAATGCACTTGATGCATTATATATCTCAGCTGAGGGTACTGTTTCTGTTGCTGATGCAAGAATTGCAGGCACAATTGAAGTGGTCGGGTTTGCCAAGGAAGCTGCCCTTGAAGGAGAGGGAGTTAAAGTTGTCGTTGGCGGAAAAGCCGGCGGATTTGAGGATCTTCAGGCAGGAAGAAGGTATTATTTATCATCCAACGGGGGAATAACTCCTACTCCAACCGTGCAGACCCAAAGGATTCTCGTCGGCATTGCCTTCTCCGAAAGCGAACTCTTGCTACAGCTTGAGAAATAGACTTATAAGTTTGGAGTTTGAGAGTGGTGCTAAAGCTTTCGAATTAAATTTTCCTTGAATCTACTTCTTCATATACCATTTTTGAGACTTGGGCTACGGTTGAGATAAGCTCCTCAAGGTCCTCTCCCCGAGTCATGATGCACAAGAGGTAAGGATTATTAGGGTAATAAATTATCCCGCAGTCATGGAATTGCATCTCACCGGTCTCAAGTATTTCTCTTTCACCGAATTTGTGAGCAACTAATACTCCTTCAGGAACCCCTGCCGGCAATCCGTCCATGTATTTTACTTCTGCTAACAAATTAAGTGCCTTCTCGGAATTTTCAAGACTTAAGTAACTTCCGTTGTAAAGCTGTCTAAAAAGGGATGCGTAGGTCTTAACAGTAAATGTTGCTTGTCCCGGGTTAATAGGGTTGACAAGGCCCAAGCCCTGCATAGTCCTTAGATAAACATTATCATCAGGGTACAAACGGGACAATGTTTTATCCAGAAGCCCGTACGCAAGATTGTCCGAATGTACTATCATATGGCTCAAAAGTTGATCGATAGTATAATAGGTATTGATCTTTATCTCCTCCTCAGGTTTTATCTGGGGAATTACTTCTTTGTTGACCTGTATGTAGTGAGCTTTTTTATTAAGGAGATCGGGGTCTTTATCTGCAGCCTCAAGGTAAGTCACCATCAGGGGAACTTTGAGAAGGCTTGCAGGTGCAAAATACTCATCCTCGTCTATCCCGAAAGTAGGTCCTTGAGCCAGGTCCCTAAAGTACACAGATACATGCGTTGACTTTTCTACCTCTGACTTCTCACTTATGTAACTTTTAAGTTTTGCAACAAACTCATCATATGTTTTCTTATCGATTACCGGATGATATCCGCAGTCTAGAGAAGGGTTAAGATATTTGTAGGTATCTTGACACGAATTAGCAATAACGTTGGTCTTTTTGTCAGTAGCCTTAAATATAATATACCCGGCAGCAACCCCAATAGCAAAGGATAGCATTAGAAATCCCAATATCTTGCTCATTGAGATAACTTTAATACTAAGTAACCGATTATTCAAGATGGAGTCTAAGAGTTATCATAAGATATGTTATACTTAAATTAACCTCAAAATCATGAATGTTAAGGTAGTTCTGCTTTCAATTTTTTTGCTTTTACTTGTTATTTCAGGCGGTATTTATGCACTTTATAATGTACCGGATGCTCCATCCCAAGAGATGCTAGGTGTGAGTTCGCAACGAGATGTTGTGCAATACCCTTTAAATCCTACTACTGTTCTTGACGTTAAGGCGGATGTTTTGCCGGAGTTTTTGGTCGATCTAAGAGATGGGAAATTCTCAAAAATTATTAAAGCCACAAAAGACACTCTAAGCGAATATGTGTCTGTTAACATTGTGCACGATTCTTATGCTGCAGCAAACATCAAGTCGGAGATATCGACGGACGCAGGAAGTAAGAAGCTAACTGTAAGGCCAAGTTCAATTCCTGCATTCAAACCCGGGCTTTACAAAATGCTGATAAAGTTAAGGACAATTGAGGGAGAAGTCGATATTGAGCAGGATTTTTCCTGGGGAGTGTTGGCTGTAAACACCAACAAATCTGTGTATAGTACGGGAGAAAAAGTAAAAATTGGAATAGGGGTTTTGGACGAAAAAGGCCAGACTCAGTGCCTATTTGGCTTCAATCACGTAACAGCATTAGAAATGACAATAACGGATCCTAAAGGAGTTTCTGCAAGCTTTGATATTGAAGATAAAACCATAAAGGATAGCGGAGAATGCGGAGCGACTTCTGTTACAAATACCGCTGATTTTCTTGCGGAATATTCAACTACGACAGAAACGGGCATCTATCAAATGGAAGTCGAAGCCAACGTTAAAGGAAAAGTCCGTAGAATAATTGACTATTTTAAGGTTGACAACACAATACCCTTTGATATTGAAAGGACGAGCTATCCTACGCGTATTTATCCTTTCTCGATTTATCCAACGACTATGACAATTATTCCAAAACAGGATTTTCAGGGGGAGATAACCGATGTAGTTCCTGCATTTTTTGAGATAAGCAATGTAAATAATGACGGTGTTGTGGAGGCTGTCGACGATTACAAAGTAATCAGGTGGAACGTATCTCTTAAAGCGGAACAAAAGCTTGAGTTATCGTATTTTATTAAATTCCCCCCTGTTTCACCCGAGTTTTATTTAATTGGACCGGTCACGGTAGGTAGCTATCAGGATCAAGGGCAATGGCAAATTGCATCTGATGCGATCAATTCCACTTCAGGCGTAGCTACTTATGAGGACAACGGGGCTTCAGCAACTTGGGCAAGGATTTGGACTGGTACTGCTTTTCTTTCGCAAGCCAACATGGATACTTCTCCTGCAGATAGTAGGTGGTTTAAGATGGTAAGTAGCCCCAAGACAGGTGAGAAGATTGTTGCCTTACAGGATAATGTAGGTTCAAATGATAGACTGTTTGTCTTTAGATGGGATGGGTCCACTTGGTCTGAAGATATGAATATTAACCTTAACTCAACTGCAACTGACGATACTCGTTCTTTTGATGTTGTATATGAGGAGTTATCCGGCGAAGCGCTACTCGTTTATAGAGATGGCGTCTCCAGTCAACTTTTATACTACCACCGCTCCGGTGGCTCTTGGAGTGGCCCTAGTAATGCCGGAACTGCATACGATACGTATAAAAGATGGGTTAGAATGGAGGCGCAATTTGAATCTGACTCAATCTTAGTTGGTTATTTGAATGACAATGAAAGAGTCGGTGCCATGATTTGGGACGGATCATCTGATACCTTCACCAACCAATTACCTGATAATGCTGGAAGCACAACCCGTGATAGCACAGAGCAGTCGTTTGATATTGCTTGGGAAACGCAAAGCGGAACGCCAATGATTTTTTGGTCAACTAGTTCTAATGACGTCATTTATAGAGAATTCTCGTCAGGTTCTTGGCAGTCTGAGGCAACACTTTACTCCGGATTTAGTAATGATGTTGAATGGGTAACGGCAGCAGCTGACCCACTTCCAACCAGCAACTATATAGCATTTGCTTTCCAGATTTCTGACTGGGATACAACCGAAGAGACTACTCCATGTGAATTTGGAATGTGGGATGGGTCAGCAACAGTCTCCCTACCCTCTTCTGTTACATGCAGAAGTGATTTTGACGGTAGAATTTTTAATGTAAAATTCGAAAATGATACCGGTCAAGCTGTTTGGACTTACGGTATTTCGGAGAGCGGAACTACAGGTAACACGCCAGCCTATAGAACTTGGACATCGGGTGGGGGATACACTTCGAGCACTACTCTAACGGGTAATTTAAGTGGAAATATTGAATCTGTTCAACTGCACGCAGATCTTAATACTACCAGTATGATAATGCTTACGTGTGACTCGGCTGGAGATTTAAATCACTTCGAATGGGATGGAACCTCATGGACGGATGTTACTACAGATCTTCACTCTAATATCCAAAATTCCGGCGAGAATGCTGAGGCGTACGGTTTTGGGTTTGACAGAAACCTTGAGCGGCAGGTAGCTTATAGGTGGTTTGCAAATAGCGGCACTGTAGCGGTTTCTCAAGCAATTGGAACAGTAGATACACCGGCTCAGCTAACCTCAGCCAATCAGCAATTTAGGCTTAGACTTCTTATTTATACATCAGATACCCTCTCAACAAGTCTTAGGGATTACAAATTGCAATATGTTGACCCGGGCTCCGGAACATGTGCAGACCCGACGGGAGGTACTCCATCTACGTGGACTGATGTACCAACAAGTGGCGGTTCAACTGTATCATTTTACAATAATACAACACCTGCGGACGGTGACAATTTGACTGCTAATGGATCCTTAGACCCGACCTACCAAGGCCTAACGGTAAGGGCGCAGGATTACGAAGAAGCCAACAACTTTACGAATACTGTAGCGTCTATTGCAGCAGATGAATTAGGGCTTTGGGACTTCTCGCTGATTGATAATACACCTTTTGACAGAATTTCGCAGACCTATTGCTTTAGAGTAGCCCGCACGAGTGATGTTGTTTTGCAAATTGGGGTTTATCCTCAAATATCAACTCTAGCTGTAGATGACGTTTCTATTGAGGGAGGGACGGACATACTTCCCGGTACGGCTATTAATAATCCGTAGCTTGTAGCTTGTAGCTTGTAGCTTGTAGCTTGTAGCTTGTAGCTTGTAGCTTGTAGCTTGTAGAGAGAAACATAAAAGAACTGTTTGTTTATAATTTCCTAATCGCTAATCGCTAATCGCTAATCGCTAATCGCTAATCGCTAATCGCTAATCGCTAATC
>CAZVGS010000001.1:22230-225696 GCA_964627245.1 uncultured Gammaproteobacteria bacterium
CGCTAATCGCTAATCGCTAATCGCTAATCGCTAATCGCTAATCGCTAATCGCTAAAGGCAACAGTCTTAGATAGTTTGCTACAACCTAGTAACTATTGTCTACGGTCTGCCGACTATTAGCTATCGACTAATTGCCTACAAACTATTATCCATCGACTATTGTTTAGTGATGACTACTGTCTACTGATTATTGTCTAGTAGCTAATGTCTAGTGACTATTGATTTTCTTCCGGGGTTGGAGTCAAATTAGGAATATTTGCGCTAGGATTTCTTTTTACGGCTGCCGGCGTTGATACTTCCGGTTCTTCATCAAGTCCTTCGACCTCTACTCCTTCAGGAAGATTTGTCCTCTGGTCCGGAATTGTTGCTCCGCTTTCTGTCGCATCAGGATTTTCTGCTATTTTTCCTTCAAGTTCTTTCTGAAGAGCCGATGCTATTTTGTAGTCTTGTGAGTCTGAATTTTTTGACAGCAAGTTGACTGCTTGGTCTGCAACAAGCTTTGCATTCTGAAGATCTCCTTTATCTCTTAGGGCGATAGCCAGGTTGAAGTATGCATTTGCATTATCCGGCTTAAGATTTGCAGCGTCAGTGAAGAATCTGATAGCAAGATCATAGTTTTTGGCAGTGTAATATATTCCGCCAACGCTTATTCTAAGATTTGGGTTTAGAGGATCGCGCTGTATCGCTCTCCCATAAGCATCTAGCGAGAAAGTCAGTGCATTTTGTGCAACTCCTGTTATGTTTCTATAAATGGACGCCAATACTTCCCAATTTCTGGCGGACAATGGGCTTAGTGCAACCGCTACTCTACCCTCATTGATAGCTTGTGAAAGAAGCGTCTGGATGGTTTGTCTATCCTGATCGGTTAGTGTTCCCTCAGGATTTTCCTCGGTAGGACCTTTCTGTGTAGCGATTGCATTAGCAAGCGCGAAGTTTGTTTGGGCCATATCAATCCTGTAAAGATCTATGTATGGGTTCAATGATTCTGCCTTCTGAAGGTTAGTGTAGGTAGCATTACCGCTTTGATTTGCCTGCAAAAGCGCTTGTCTGTGATAGTAATCAGCAAGTACAGTGTTGTAAGTATTGTAAAGAACAGGCGCTGCACCTACAAGGAATAATACAAAGACTATTACAGGCAAAAGATCAAATTGCTTGTCATCCGCTGTTGATGCTTTTAGACCCATGGACAAATTCATAACTTTCTCGCGGATTTGTTTTTGAGATGCCATAAGTACTGCAAAGACTAGAAGAGTTGCTACCATTGATACTAAAGTCGTTGCATGTACAGCCAAAAGTAAAATCCCGGTCAAAGCGCTGACTGAAAATGCAGGAACAATGATATGGGAATTGTCGGTATCAGTCCCTGTCATAAGAGAAAGATTTTTTCTAGTGTTGTTAAGAACGACAAGTGCAACTATTGTTAGGGCAAGCAGTCCAAGCAGACCCAAGGATGCCCATACCTGCAGGAACTCATTGTAAGCAGTATCAAAGCTGAAGTTCCAGAAGTTAAGTACATTAAATTCCAAAGGCTTATAGCTTGTAAAGTTAAATAGGTAAGTTGATGGACCGGTACCTATTAAAGGAGCATCTCTGAAGGCAGATGCACTAACCTTCCATGATATTGCAAATGGAAGCTGTATTTCTTTAGGAAAGCTTGACTGCATTGACTGCACAGGATTGCCTGGAAAAGGTAAGTATGCAAGAGCCAAAGTTAAAGCAACAACAATTACTGGGGTTAAAAATAAAGGAAGTGCTTTTCTGAATTTTGCTGTTTTGTGGGGTTTTGCAACCAAATAGCAAAGCGCAAAAACAACAGCAAGGGCAATATAGGTCGGAACAGAGCCGATAAGTGCAATAGTTACACCAAATAGAATCGAAAGTCCGAGTGCAAAAGGTACGGGCAAGAATTTATTTGCATTTACTATTGAAAGCAATGGAAGCGGAAGCAGTAAAAGTAGAAGTGCTACGGCCGAGAATGAAGACCCTGTTGGGGTGAAATTAGCGGCTTGTGCAAAATTAAATGGCAGGTATAGTCCAAAAAATGAAAGAACAGACACAATAGCAACTATTGCTGCGCTTCCGTATATAACATATAAGAAAGTTTTTATTCTTAGCAGATTTTTGAGGTTAGATACTGTCACGAAATACAACAGTATGTACACTACCCAGGACACGGAAGATCCATGCACTCTAGGGAAATTACCATATATTGACGAAAATCTTGAGACGCTGAAAAATGTCGACACAAGCACTATCCCCAGCAAAAGAAGCAATGGTATGTCAAGCGGTGTTCTTGTGATTTGTACTTTTCCTTTAAGTATCCAGGAAAAAATCCAAAGACCAAAAAGAATAATGGTCGAGACAACCAAGAAAGCAAGCTTTGGCATTTCATAAAACTCTGTTGTTTGATTGAAGAAGAAAAGAGGAGTTAGTCCTGCAACTAAAAGAAGAAGGAAAGATATCGCATTGTCAATAACTGCTGTCAACTGTTTTCTCATAATTAAAAGCTTAGAAAGGAAATCTTAAAATAACCTTAAAGTAGAATAATATTTATATAATCATAATTTGAAAAACGCGTCAAGGGGTAAAACACGCTCATTTCGGAGAATTTAACATCAAGTAAAACAACCCGCCCTACCCGATTTTTGCTTTGAATTTAGACTCCAGCAGAGAAAGTATTTTTTTCCTTATAGGAGCAATTTCTTCATTTGTCAAATTTTTTCTTTGGTCTTGAAAGATTATCCTGAAGGTTTTTTTATTTTGATAGACATCAAGCAGGCTTGCATCAAAAACCAATTCGTCTACATTGCAAATTTCGGCTTTAATTTTGGAGAAATTATAGTGTGAGGGAATTTCTACTCTTACATCTTCAATAATAGGAGGGAATTTTGGAGGGGGAAGATATTTTTTTGAAGAACTTGCTTTTGTGAGAAGGTAAGAAAAATCTAATTCTAGAGTTACTTCATCTTCGTCTTCAATATATCCGATACTCTTGCCTTTTAGTATAATATTGGCTCCCTTTGTGCTCTCTTCACGCTGTTCAAATTCGGGTTTGCCTACTCCAAGGATCGAGAACAAGACTTCGGTTATGCCCTTAGCGTAAAAGAAATCTTTTTTCCGGTCTTTGATAAGAAAGGCAAGGTGCTGAATTTCTTCAGGCAATCCATCAGCCTTTTTTTTATATATATTTGAAATCTCAAACAACATAATTTTCTCACGTATTTTATTCTGCTGCGCGACCTCGAAAAGACTTGGCAGGAGACTTTGCCTCATGTAAGCTTTGTCTTCCGTAAGAGGGTTTTTGATTTTGACGGCGCTTTCAATAGGGCCATCAAACAATTCTTCAGGCACGAGCGAATAAGTATAAGTTTCGGCAAAACCCCAGTATTTGAATGCTTCTTTTACTTTCTGTGTCCAATAGAACTCATTCCTATCCTGGTGATAAAATGCTTGTGAAGGAGAGGAAGGCAATGAGTTGGGTATTTTATGATAGCCGTAAATTCTTGCAATCTCCTCAACTATATCTTCTTCAATTTCAATATCATTTAACCTTGCTGAAGGCACGGTTAGCATGAGAGTGTCACCTTTATCATCTACAGCAAATCCTAGAGCTTTTAGAATAGAAAGAATTGTTTTTTTCTCAATTTCAATGCCGATAAGCCGGCTAATAGTCTGAATGTCAATCACTACTCTTTTCTCTTTTGGTTTGTTAGGATAAATATCAATTACCGGACTTATAACTTTTGCATCGGCATTCATTTCTAAAAGCTCAACTCCTCTTAACAAAGTCGGCATCATAAGCTCAGGGTCTACTCCTTTTTCGTTCAAAACAGCCGCTTCCGTTCTTATGCCAAGGTTCATTGAGGTATTTCTAAGAAGGGATGTGTTATTGTTGTCTAGAAATAAAACAACACGTTTTGTATTGTCGGTGACTACACTGTTTGCGGTACCCATGATCCCTAAAAGATCAATTATTTCTCCCTGTCCGTTGTCAGCAACTATATCATTCCCCGGGAGTGTGTGTTCTTTTTCATCTAGCGTTACAATGCGCTCTCCTTTTTTTGACTTTCTTATTATTAATGTGTGATCTTTAAGTCTGTCATAATCAAATACGTGCGAGGGGTGCCCTATTTCACGCATAATGTAATTTGTTACATCAACTACGCTGTTAATGCTTCTTATCCCTGTCTTTTCGAGTCTGTCAGAAATTAGCTTTGGTGACGGCTTGAGATTTACTTCAAGTACTACAGCAAGGATCCGGTTAACAAGTTCGGGATCGTTTTGTATATTAAGCAGACTGCTTTGATGAACAACTTCAAGTCCCGTTACCGTTTTTTTTCCTACATATACCGCGCTATACCCTGCAAGAGGTAAAACAGCCGCCGCCTCTTTTGCAATTCCCTGGATACTCATCAAATCAGGTCTATTGGTAGTAACCTCGATATCAAAAACATAGTCATCGTCTACCTTCTCAACTCTTTCAATCGAAACACTCGCAAGACTCATGGCAGCAGCAAATTGCGTTGCAGTAGCGTTGGTTTTGAGATAGTCCTTAAGCCAGCTGTTTGGTATTAGAATGTTCATAATCTATTAGTCATTAGTCATTGTTAGAACTGTTCCAAAAAAGAAAGATCATTTGTGTAAAGAGTTCTCAAGTCATCAATCTTAAGCCCCTCTTTCATCATAAGTACTCTTTCAACTCCCCAGCCAAAAGCAAAACCGGTATACTTTTCCGGGTCAATTTTGCCGGATTTCAAAACATTAGGATGCACCATCCCGCTGCCTCCCATCTCAAGCCACCCTTCTTTGCAAAGCCTGCACCCGGATCCGTTGCAGACACCGCATGTAACATCAATTTCAAAAGATGGTTCTGTGAATTGAAAGTGGTAGGGTCTTATTCTGAATGTTCTTTGCTCTCCAAAATAGGATTTTACAAAAAACTCAAGCACCCCTTTAAGATGAGATATATTTATTCCCTCCCCTACGACAAGCCCTTCAAATTGATGAAACATCTGCGTATGCGACACATCGGACTGCCTTCTGTAGCATTTTGCTATATTGAGCATTTTTATAGGAAGTTCTCCCTTAAGCATTTCTCTTACTTGGCCTGATGATGTATGAGGAGTGAGCAAAACAGGACCCAGCTTCTCGTCAGAAGGTGCATCAATGAAGAATGTCTCCCAATCATCCCTGGCCGGATGGTTTTCGGGGAAATTAAGAGCACCAAATGCATACCAGTCATATTCCACTTCAGGATAGCGCACTCGCAAAAAACCGATTTTCTCAAAAATCGATGTGATCTCCTCCATGGCCTGTGTTACCAAATGCAAAGAACCTATAGGCGGTTTATTTCCGGGAAGTGTTACGTCAAAAAAAGTCTTTTGTCCGGATGACTGATTTGTCTTATGTTCCTGCTTAAAAAGCGGCTTTTTGAGCTCTTTTCTCCTGTCATTTATTTGCTCCTCAAGTGTTTTTTTTATTTCATTTGCGAGTTTTCCGATTTCTGCCCTTTCGTCCTCAGCTAATTTAGGAAGCTCTTTCATGGCAATGGTCAGCTTTCCTTTTTTACCAAGGTAACTTAGGTAAATTTGCTCTATCTCATCTCCTTCTGATGAAAGAATTTGAGACATCGCCTCATTTTTGATTTGAATTAACCGTTCATCCATTTTTAGCAATAACTCCGCTTACTAACTCCAAGGTATCTTCAAGCGTTCTTAATTTTACAATCTGATGCAGGCTGTACCACTTGGCGTCAGCCGTTTCCTCATCGGTTATTGTACTAATTGTACCAGATACAATTTCAGCTCTAAAGCCGTTAAGAATGTATATTTTCCCGCGGTAGGGATGAGATAGAGTGTAAGGCTCGGCAGAAGTCAGTTTTACCTTAAAACCTGTCTCCTCGAATACCTCGCGAAGACACGCTTCTTGCAAAGTCTCCCCCTTTTCTACAGCACCGCCGGGAAGCTGCCAGCAAAGATGAATGGATTTGTCATGAGGTGCATTCCGCTGCGTTAAAAGAATTTTATTATTTCTAATTATTACGCCTACTGCAACTTCCACAGTTTTTTTGTCCATATACAAAAAAAGCCTCCGGATTGGAGGCTTTGTCAAAGATTTATCAAGCGTTATTTACCCTTGAAGGCCTCTTTGACAATATTACTAAAAACTTCCCTATTCTCGTTTATTAAATTTGCCATTATTTTTCTATCAAGTTCTATTTTCTGGTCTTTTAATGCTTTTATAAATCTATTGTAGGAGTACCCTTCTTCTTTAACCGCTTGTCCGATTCTGGTTATCCAAAGGCGCCTAAAATCCCTTTTCTTTCTTTTTCTCCCGTGGTAAGCGTACTGATCGGCATGTAAAACAGCCTCAGTCGCTGTTTTTATAAGTCTTGATCTTGTGCCCCTGTAACCCTTTGCAAGGTCAAAAATCTTGTTGTGTTTTTTACGGGATATTACTCCCCTTTTAACTCTTGACATATTATTTTTCAAAAGCAAGCTCTGCTTACTCTACTCATATTTCTTTTGCTATTGTCTTATAGCTATTGTCTTCTGTCTACTATTTATGCTTCTCCAAGCAAATGCCTTATCTTCTTTGCAAATGCTCCTTCAACCTGCTTAATTTCTTTTTGAGCTCTTAAGGTCTTTTTAGACTTTTTTGATCTCAAATGGCTTCTCATCTGCGATCCCCTCAAAACTTTTCCGGTTTTGGTTACCTTAAATCTCCTCCTTACACTTCTTTTTATTTTAAGTTTGTACATATCAATTTATATTTTCTTACTTATTCTTAGTAAGCATCATTACCATTTGTCTTCCTTCCATCCGGGCTTCCCGTTCTACTTTTGCCAGTTCACCCAGCTTTTCAAGTACCATATCAAGCTTGCCTCGTCCAATTTCCGTGTGTCCCATCTGTCTTCCGGTAAATCTTACCGAGAATTTAACTTTGTTGCCCTCTTCCAAAAACTCCTTCGCCTTTTTTAACTTTATGTCCAAATCGTGCTCTCCGATAAAAGGCCCAAATCTTATCTGCTTTGTCTCAGAGCCCTTTACTCCTTTCTTCTCCTCCTGCTTTTTCTTTTTAAGCTGGTAAAGAAATTTTGAGTAATCGATGAGCTTTGCTACCGGCGGCTTTGCCAGCGGCGCTACTTCAACAAGATCAATTCCCAATTCTTCTGCTTTTGCAAGCGCTTCTTTTATAGGAAGAATTCCTATCATAGCTCCGCGGTCGTCCAAAACTCTTACCTCTGAGGCTCGGATTTGATAATTTTTCCTGTAAAAAACTTTTTGTCTGAACTTATTGTTTTGTCTCAATTTCTTTTTGAATTTGTTGTATAAACTTTTCTAATTCGACACTGCCAAGGTCTTTTCCGTCCCTCGCTCTTACAGAAACAAATTTAGATCCTTTCTTGGACTTTTCTTCTTCCTGACCGCCTATTATACACATGTAGGGTACTTTTTGTAAAGTAGCCTCACGGATTTTTCCTCCAAGTGTGTCATTGGAAAAATTTCTCTCCACCCTTATGCCTGCATTTTTTAAGTCGGCAAAGACACTTTGGGCGTATTTTTCAAATTTTTCCGATACGGGAAGAACCGTCACCTGCACCGGTGCAAGCCAAACAGGAAAAGCGCCATTATAATGTTCGATTAGAAAAGCCATAACACGCTCAATAGCACCTATTGAGGATCTGTGAATTACAATGGGTTGTTCTAAAGTGCCTTTTTCGTTTATGTAAGTCAGATTAAATCTTTTAGGCATAACAAAGTCGTACTGTACTGTAAAAGCGGTATCTTCTTTACCGTTGGTGTTTTTCATTTGAACGTCAATCTTGGGGCCGTAAAAAGCTGCTTCATCTTCAGCCTCAACGAAATGAGCCTTTCTTTTCTTAAGAACTTTCCTAAGAGTTTCTTCAGCAGTATCCCAGGCTTTGTCGTCTTTGAAATACTTCTTGCTGTCCTTTCTATTTCCTAGTGACAAGCGGTAGTGATATTCCTTTCCTTGCTTAAGGTTAAAGACTCCGGCGATGTACTCAATCAAATCCAAAACAGAATCAATTTCTCCTTCGGCGTTTTCCTTCTGGGTTATAATATGAGCATCTGCCAGGCAAAATGTCCTAACTCTTTGAAGACCCATAAGCTCTCCCGACTGCTCAAATCTATAAAGCTTTGCAAGTTCAGCGTATCTTACGGGAAGTTCACGGTAAGAATGAGGGCGCGAAAGATATAGTTCAAAGTGATGGGGGCACGTCATTGGCCTGAGCATAAATTCCTCGTCCTCAATTGTAATAGGAGCATACATTGAGTCTTTGTAGTAGGGATAGTGTCCCGATTTTTTGTAAAGCTCAAGCTTTGCTATATCGGGCGTATAAACATGCAAATAATCTCTTTTTAGCTCTTCATCCACAATAAATCTTTCAAGCTCCCGCCTTATAGCAGAACCTTTGTGGGTAAATAAGGGAAGTCCCTTTCCAACGGTGTCTGAAAATGCAAAAAGCCCAAGCTCCCGCCCAAGTCTTTTGTGATCATTAGGTGCCAATTCATCCATATAGAATGTAAATTATACCTTAGTCAGCCTCAAATTGAAAGTCATGAAAATTTGTTAAAAAGGAAAAATTGAATTGTTCTTTGCAACATGTTCGCTGATCGAACTGACAAAATCACCGACAATTGGCACAAGATCAATTTTCGACAGGAAGTAAAGTAATATCCCGATGATAACGGCAGAACCGACCCAAACCCCTAATGACCATACCACTCCGCCCAAAAAATTGTCCAAAAGCATTTTTCCCCGGGATCTGTATATTTTTTCATTAGGTTCCATATTTACATATTATCCATTAAACTCATTCATAACAAGTCTAATTTTCAAAACCCAGATCAACTGCTATAGCCTGCATCGAAGCCAAAACAATCCCAACGAACTCTTTTACTGTAAACCCAAGTTTTGGCTCACAAGCGGCAATTTGTGTTCTGTCAACGCTCTTTGCGAAAGACTGATCCTGCATTTTGGTAATTACCGTATCAACAGTAACCAGATTCAGCCTTTTTTCTCTTTGTTCAAGACCGCAGCTTATGATAAATCCAGTAAGCTCATCGCAGGAGTAAAGAGCCCAATCCATTGCAGAAACCGGTTGTTGTCCGGTGTAACGGTAGTTGTGGGATTTAATCGCATACATTATTTCTTTTGGTAAAATCTTGCCGAGTCTTTCTTCAAGGTAGAATGTATGCTTCTCGGGGGTTTTTCTTGTAATTTCATAGTCCGCGTCGTGAAGTAGACCTGTAATGCCCCAATATTCTTCATTGGCAAATTTTTTTGTGCGGGCAGTGTAAATCCTGCAAATTGCCCGCATTGCAGCCTCGACTGCCAAGTGGTGTCTTATCAGGTTGTTGGCTTTTGTATATAACTGAAGTGTCTGAAATGCCTCAAGCCGGGTCATAATACTAGTATTTAGTATTATGACCCAAGTTTCAAGTGATTTTGTGGACCCGACAGAACTCGAAGTCTTAGACCTTTGCAATGTGATGCGCCGGTATGAAATAGCTAGTGCCCTTGGGGTACAACGCTCGCGTTGCCCTGTTTGAAAAAACTAACTGCTGTGGACCCGACAGAACTCGAATCTGTGACCTTTGCAATGTCAATGCAACGCTCTAACCAACTGAGCTACGGATCCATTTTTTAGATCCGCAAACTCTGTTTACGGATCCGCTTGCTTCGCAAGCATTTTCTATAGACCATGTATTGTCAATATTTAGCTTGTGTATTATACAAATAAATCCAACCGGCAACAATGTTTTTACTCAATTTAGCTTGCTGCATCTGCCAAGCCCTGCATCTCGTGATTTACTCCAATATTTTCAATTTTTTCGCTGCTGATTCTTAACGCTCCTCTGCCTTCCGGACAAGAAACAACGTTGTTTTGCATAACCAAATTCTTGTTACATCCTTCTGATAGCGACAAAAGCGGGCATTGTGATCCAATAACGCTTCTCTCCCTCTCCTTTTTAACAGACATGCACACATTGACAACTTTTCCTTTCATAAGTTCTCTTGCGTCGCCAAGCGCTACCTGCATCATCAAGTATTTCTCATCCATTATAAGTTCAGGCAATTTTTCACTAGGATTTCTATAAATTCCTCTGGGTTGTTTTCTTATATCTGCAAGACTATATCTATCTTTCTCATTCATATTTTTACCTCCTTTCTTTTAATTTCCCACAAAAAAACCTCCGCTTAAGTGTTTGGAGTTCTCCAAACTGCGAAGGTCAAATTTGTAAAATTACAAAACCTAACCCCCGCTAAGCGAAGGTAAACCAATAAGTTCTAAATAGGTTCTGCAATTTCATTAAATAAATTTTAGTTCAATTTGTGCTTACTGTCAAGGGTATTTACTGCTTTCTTATTTCAATTGCTTGTTCTTTTGGCATCACTATAGCCAATCTGGCATTTACATATTCTTCTAAAGCCGGCTCTCCCCAAGTAGACACAATTGCTTGACTTGAAACTTGAATTCCCCGCTGTGCCAATTCTGTTGCAGATCTCACTACAATGGCACTTCGTACAGAGTCACGGCAGTCCGGTGCAAACCTCATTTCAGCTGGACTAATATTTTTATACTGTTCTGACATATTTTACCTCCTTTCTGCCACAAAAAAACCTCCCGTTTGGGAGGTTAGGCAATTTTCAACTACTTTCCCTCCACACTACTACACTCCGAGAAGGAGTACTCTAGTAATGTGTAGGTATTTTGATTTCATTTAGTATATATTAATAAATTTTCCTTATTCCTGTCAACAGTAAGCACCCCCCCATTGTCTATACTTGCCTAGTGTCTTTTATCTATTGCTACCAATCTATCCCGCTTGAGTGGCAACGGATCTGTCGTGGTGCAATGTATAACTTGTGCCTCCCTTTTTTGCCATTGAATGGTAAGACTTTTCCTGCTTCCGGCTTCTAAATAACTTGGCATACACTACCCCGTCTTGCACCTTGTCCTTCATCTTCATAACTAGCTTCAAAAAACCTTCAAAGAAAGTTAAATGATAAATACCGGGTTTTTCAGGCGGAGTATCAATAGCTACATCCCTAAATACATTTTCCAGCTCATCAGAAGAGGTCTTCAGGTTACGCAGTTCTGCCAAAATTGACTCAAGCTGTCTTCTTATCACAATGCTTGTTTCATCTTCATTCTTGCCTTCGGTATTTCTTTTGAATTCCGAAAAATATGACAAATGCTCAGAAGTTATCTTTACTTTTTCTGACTTTTCCTCCCTTTGGGCATGTTCTTCCGCTTTTTTACCTAGACTTACAGATTTCCCTGGAGTTAGCTCAAAGCCAAAAACCTGATTCAAGACAACGTTAAATTCACTCTTTGCCTCACTTGCCACAGCATCCTTTGCACTTTTTATTGCCTCAGTATTTATTATAGGAGTCTTTTTTGCTCCCTCAAAAACTTTCTTAATAATTTGGGAGGTATCATGCTGTCTTTCCTCTCCTGAATATTTTGATGTAGTACCCGCCTTTTTCATAAAATTACACTGAAATTATAGCACTTAGCTTCAAATTTGGCAATTGCCTGAGGAGATTTATAAATTTGACAGAAAGGTCACTGTTTTTTGCTGTCTTATTATTGAGGCGACAAGATATGGGTTTTTCATTATTTCCTCACGCTCTTTAGGGTTTTCTATCGAATTTAGCGCTTTCTCAATGTCTTCTTTCTCGACAGTAACTTTCTCCTCATCTGCAACTTTTCTCAGGAAAAACTCCAGCTCTAAGTCTCTTTTAGCTTTTTCCTTGTACTCATCCCGCAGTTTGTCGCCGTCAAGGTTTTTAGAATTGAGATATTGATCAAGAGTCAGTCCAAGCTTTTTTAGCTCATCAAGAAGTTGTGATAAAAGACGTGATGTCTCACTCTCAACAAGTATTTGCGGGATTTTAATATCAGCCTCTCCTATTGCAGCTGTTAGTATTTCATCAAGGTCAGTCTTTTTCTCTTCCTTTCCGGGGACGACAATTTTTGAGTTTGAACTCACTTTTTTTACAGCTTCCTTATAATTATTCAGCTTTACCTCAGGCTCTTCACACGTTGAAGCTGTAAAAACTATATCTGTGCCGTCAGTGAAGACCTCAATGTGTATCTGCGGACTCAAAATCGGATTCAGATTATTTTTCTTAATAGCCTCATTGTAAGCATGCCCTATGACTTTTTTAAGCATCTCCTCTCTTACAAGCTCCATGTTGAGTTTTGCTTTTGCAACGTTTTTTGGCGCTTGTCCGGGTCTAAAACCTGCAACCTTTACGTTTTTTATAAGCTCGTTTTCAACTTGATCCTGAGCTTTTCTTGCATCACTCCATGGAACAATAACCGTCAACTCGAGAGTGCCGTCAGCTTTTCTGTTAAGACCTTCTTTATGTGTTTTTGTAACGGGTTTTTTTTCTGCCATAAGTGAGAATTATACAAGATTTCGAGCTCATTGTAAAGCTTATGGGATGAATAGTAAGCTTAAAATAACTGTATTGCTCCAAATGCAATAAAGAGAGCAACAAGCACAAATGCCTCGTTTCTCGAAAGAACTTTATTTGTTCTTGAAAAGACATATAAAAGTCCGAAAGCAAGCAAAAGAGTTACGAATGCAGGCAGAAAATGATCAGTAACCACAACTTTTCCCCGCCCAAGAAGACCAAAAATACCAAAAAGTAAAGTGTTGGCTGCTCCGCTTCCGATATAATCTCCAAAAGCCACGTCCTTTTTGCCTGAAAGAACCGATTTAACAGCAAGTGAAAGTTCAGGCAAGTTTGTCCCTACAGAAATGATTATGAGGCTGATAAAAAAAGTCGATAGATTTAAGTATTGACCGAAGTAAATTGCACCATCGACAATATATCTGCTCGCAACGATAACAAGTCCTACGCCCAAGACCATCTGCAATATGTCTTTAACGGAGTAAGATTTATGATCCAATAGTACTGCATTGTCACGTTCAAGTAGCCCTTTTTCGCGCTGTATCATAAAAAGGAGAAAGAAATATGAAGATATTAAAATAACTGATTCGACAATAGTAATTCTGCCATCCAGAACAAAAAAAGGCGGTAAAAGCATTATTCCGAAGGAAAGAAGAAGGTTACGGTCGTTTATACTTTGCTCAAATTTCAGTCCGCGTCCTAAAATTGCCAGAAAAGGTATTGCAAAGAGGAACAAAACAGGTATCCCCCCTATCAAATTCCCTATCCATATATCCGGTTTGCCTTCCGAAACCGCTGTCAATCCCACACCGAATTCCGGCATCGAAGTAAGAAGACCCAAAAATAAAAATGAAAACGCAAACGAAGAAACTTTAAGTCTTCTTGAAAATTTATCTGCTGAAGCAACTATTTTACCAGCTCCGTACCATACCATCAAAAAAGACCCCAAAAAAACAAAAAGCTGCAAAAAAGCCATATATTCAGTATAGATTATTTTCTTTTATGAGAAAGTGTGTGAAGAAGCGGGAAATTGAGGTATAATATCCAGAATGCGGGTGTGGTGAAATGGTATACACGCTAGTTTTATCACGCAAGGCGTGACGAGAAAATAATTAGGCCCGGGTGGTGAAATGGTATACACGCTAGTTTTAGGAACTAGTGCTTTTACGAGCGTGGAGGTTCAAGTCCTCTCCCGGGCACAAATTATTTTCGACTGAACTAAGGAGCGTGAATTGAGCTGCACACTGCTTCAGAGACCCAGTCCTTTCACCCGCGCTGGTTTTAGCTTCTAACTCCCAGCTTCTAAATTAAATGGTAAGCTCAAGCTCTGTAAGCTCAATAAGGGTAAGTTCTGCTTCAAATTTTGCCATAAAGTTTTTTACCCTAGGTACCCAAGTTGTGCTTTCGGCATAAATAGGACCAATTTGCTCAACAGTTGTTGCACCGCGTGAAGCATACTTTTCCTTAAAGGCTTTATTAATTACCTCAATTCCATGCTCGTATGAGTCGAAATAAATTTGTCCGCCACCCCAGCCATAAGAATTATGAGAACCGGGCATCTGCCTTTTTCCAAATGAAGACTCAAGTCCCGCGATTGCAGGCAGCAGCTTCCAGTCAATACCGTATTTATCGGCAGTATTTACATACACTGAAGCATATGGAGCAAGCGGAGAGTTATTTTTTTCAAAAACTCTTTCAAGTGCCTGCGCACGTAAGTCAGGGCTTTTAATAACCGTAACTTGAGTATCAAGCGGTTTTGTTATAGAAGTAGCCTCCGCAGCTGAAGCGGCAAAAACTACTGTTATTATGAGCAGTTGAATTATTTTCTTCATATTTGGGAAAACCTTTTTGGTAGGTAATCCTAAATATGCGGTTTGAGAGGAGCCAAACCGAAGTTATGTGGATGATCCAAAAAAAAATCCTAAAGTAGTTTTGGGCTACCTTAGGATCTAAAGTGAATTATATACAATAACTATGGGTTTGTCAAGTGTCTAACTATAAGACAAACACAGAAGATTTCAAAGAAATTTCATGGGTTTCTCAAGGGGTTAACTATGGGACTTTAGCCTCAAATGAGTAATAGTTTGATTTAGATTGATGCCTTTAGGCGTGTCATTATCATGCTCACGACTTCCGACCACTTACCGGTGTCGCTTGGAGTATACTTCTTCACAATATCCTCAGGGTGAACCAATCCTTGCTGGACGTATTTCTTAGCTAATGTAGATGTAACAGTTGATATAGCTTCATCGTAACTTGAAAAGCGTGTTACTTTACCTCCATATATTCCAAAACCCCAGCAGTTGTGGGAATCTTTAATAATTTTCTTACACAAAGTGCTTTCCTGCATCGCAATTGCGGGTAACAAGCGGTAGTCTATATTATGTTTGTCCGCTTCTTCTATTATCGTTTTTGCGTGTCCTTCAAGCGGAGAGTCATATTGTGCGAAAAATTCATCTAAAGATTCTTGTCTTCCGTCTTCCGTTTCAAAATTGACGGCGCTTAATTCGGAGTCTTCAGGCACTGCTTGAAACTGAGGTTTGTGAAGCTGGCGTGATATATAGCCATTGCTCTGATATTTTACGGTCAATGAGTAAAGCACCATGAAAAGTAAAAATGTAGGAATTATGAGCATATATCCGGTAACGAAGAAAAATCTCTTAAAACTGTTATGCCGATTTTGAGGTATAACTTCATCTTCAACTGCAGTATCAACGCTCCCGGAATGATCCATGTCCTTAATTAAACATGTGAAAAGTTAAAAATCAAGAAGGCTAAAATACTCTTAATAGGACAAACTGGTATAAGTATTTGATACAATAACTTGTCGCCCGAGTGAGATCGCCACTCGGGAACATGTAAGCCGCCCGAGTGGTGAAACGGTATACACGCAGTGTTCAGAACGCTGTATCCTTATGGGTGTGGAGGTTCAAATCCTCTCTCGGGCACTCAAGAAATCTAAGTAACTTGTTAGGTTTTGCGTTAAGGCTTTATTTATCGGGGCAGATTGCTATAGCATGTCTTTTTTAGTACAATAAGTAACGTTCATTTGGGCTTGTGGTGAAATGGTATACACGCAGCCTTGAGGTGGCTGTGCCAGTAATGGTGTGGAGGTTCAAGTCCTCTCAAGCCCACCAAATAGTTCAGTTGAATGAAAACATATTTTGGGGCGATTAGCTCAGCTGGTAGAGCGCTTCGTTTACACCGAAGATGTCAGGGGTTCGAGCCCTCTATCGCCCACAGAAAGAAAGACCAACATCATTTATAGATAAGATAAACTTATCTTCTTGAAAGTTAAGCCAAGATTGCCAAGTTGGTCAAGGCGCGTGTCTGAAGAACACGTTATCCGGGTTCGATTCCTGGTCTTGGCACTAATAGTTTGTTTTTTTTGCGGCGGTAGTTCAGTGGTAGAACGCTTCCTTGCCAAGGAAGAGGTCGCCAGTTCAAGTCTGGTTCGCCGCTCAGAGCTTTTGTGCAATTGATTTATTTACAGAATCGTCGGATTATCGTAGTGGTGATTTTTTTTGTGCTTTTTGAAAAAGAGCTAAAGCATCTTTTCCTCTGTTTTTATTAAGAAGGTTAATGATAGAGTCCCAAGCGTATTTATTCTTATGTATTCCCAATCTAATTCTTAGAATATCATGCAGACTAGGATCAACTAAAGTTATTTCGTATACTTTTCCTCTTTTTTTATCTTGCTCTCCTTTACGGATATGTGGTTCTAAATATGCTGACAGTGCAGTTTCAACGCTTACTTCACTTACGATTTCGTCCCAAAGCTCACATGCGGACTCATAATCATCATCTTTCAGGCTATTTTTTTTCGGTGAATCGGTCTGTATGATAGACTCTGTAAAATAATCTGTTGCGGCCTCGTCTAGATAGTTTGGAAGAGTAGAGTCTGACAAAGCGTGCCATAGTTCATGTGTAGCAGTTGCGATTTGCTCGTTTTCATTCTTCTCAATTACAGCGGTGTCAAGAATAACAAATTGATACGGCTTACATTGAACGCCATAAATCTTACCAAAGCCAGAATTCAAAGCCTTTTGGGTTGATTTTTTGTATCCAGCCAGGCCAACGTGATCTAGGCCATCAACGACAATGGTTCCCTTGTGAAATTCCCCAAGATGTTCGGTTTTGTGCTTCGGCAAAAGGTGATGATATTTATCACCTATCAATTGAGCTGATCTTTCAATCAACGCTTTACCTTTATCCTGAAATTCTTGACTTGCTAGTTCTACCTTCTTAAAATCATCCCAACCTAATTCTTCCAGTTTGAAGTCTTCGGCATCTAATTCCGGTGAAAATTCTATTTTGCGGTTGTCAAATATGGGATGATCAAATGTAATTCTGGTTTTTTTCTTTTTACCGCTTACTCTTTCTTGAAAGTACAATCTATTCTGCTTGTCAAGGACTCTTAGTCCGAGGAAAAAACTTTCATAAAGGAGTTTTTGTGGGTCTTTATGTAGTCTTTCTGCTGCACTATTAAGATGTCTATTAATATCAAAAGGTACATCTAATAAGTATTGCGTTTCTGTTGGTCCTCGTCTTCTAAATTGCTCCAGCATGAATATATAATTTATTCTTGTAAATTTTGGCGTTGTTTTCCAATTGATTTTAGCATATTATTTTAAAATGAAGCATTTAGTATTGTCGTCAATTGCCTTTCGCAATAACGAAAAAATTCCCTCAAATTATACATGCGATGGTGAAGACATCAATCCTCCTTTTACTTTTGAGAATGTTCCTGAAGAAGCAGAAAGCCTGCTTTTTTTAGCGGAAGATCCTGACGCGAAAGGTAAAACTTGGCTTCATTGGGCAGTTATTAATATTAGCCCTACAGCTACAGGTATCAACGAGGACTCTGTGCCTGTTGGTGGAAATGAGATAGTGTCGGATTTTGGAAACATTGGGTATGGTGGACCCTGTCCATCGACTGGCATGCATAGATATCACTTTAAGTTATTTGCCCTTGACAGGGAACTTGATTTATCCGAAGATGCAACCTTGGCGGAAATTTATGATGCCATAGATGGTGCCGTTTTGGATACGGCTGAAATAGTTGGCCTTTATTCAAGAGATGGAAGCATTAATGGTTAGGCGTGCATCATGCTTTCAGAAAAATATTTGCGTCTGATCCACTTAACAAACTCTGTTGCAACTACGAAGAAACCTACACCTACCATAAGCTTTGCCCAATCCTGTATTCCAAGTGAGACTTGCTCAAAAATGCCCTTCAGTATTGGGGTGTACATTCCAATAAGCATTAGTCCCAGAGAGACAGTAACTCCCATAACCAGACTCTTATTTGCAAATACATCTTTACTTAGAAGGGTTAGTTTGGTAGATCTAGCGTTAAATGCTTGCGTTAGCTGAACCAGGACAAGCATTGCAAAAGCCATGGTTCTGGCTTTCTCTATCGATGCGTTGCCCGCAGATACTTCTGTAAGAAATACTGCAAGCATGAGGCCTGCCATTAAAGCGCCGTGTAATAGTATAAAAACAACATCTGCTTTTCTGAAAATACCCTTCTTAGGATCCCTTGGTAATTTTTCCATTGCTTTAGGATCAAGTTTGTCAAAGCCGAGTGCTAGTGCTGGCGGCGTGTCTGTGACTAAATTAAGCCAGAGTATTTGAACAGGAGTAAAAGGGAGAGGTATGCCTGCTATGGTCGCGAAAAGTATCCCAAAAACATTACTAAAATTGCAGGAAAGCAGGTATCTAATAAATTTTCTTATATTAGCAAAGATTCTTCTACCCTCCTCGACAGCACTTACTATTGTTGCAAAATTGTCATCAGCCAGGACAATATCAGCCGCTTGACGGGTAACATCTGTTCCTTCTTTGCCCATAGCCACACCCACGTTTGAATGCTTGATAGCAGTAGCGTCATTAACTCCATCTCCTGTCATAGCAACTATATAGTTCATTTTTCTAAGTGTTGTAATGAGCATTAGCTTATTTTCAGGGCTTACCCTTGCAAATACCCTGGGAAATTTTTCAAGCTTCATCAGATCATGTTCGGAAAGATGGTCAAGCTCGTTCCCTGCCATAACTTTATCTGTCTGCGGGTCAAAAATACCAAGCTGAGCTGCAATATTTGAAGCCGTAGCAGGATGGTCTCCGGTTATCATGATTACCCTAATCCCTGCTGTTCTGCATTTAGCAACTGCCTCTTTTGCTTCCGGTCTCGCAGGATCCAGAACCCCCACCATGCCTACCAGTGTCATGCCTGATTCAACTGTCGAAGGTTCAAAATCCACAGGAATTTGTGTCAACTCCCTTCTAGCTAGAGCTAACACTCTTAGACCTCTGTTTGCCATATCTTGATTGATCTTTTTGTAATGATTTTTTTCTCCATCAAGAGGAATTATTTGCCCATCCTTTAAGAAATGAGTGCAAGCATTAAGAACCTCCTCAGGCGCCCCTTTTGTAAGGACAGTGGGTTTTCCATTCAACTCAAAAACCATTGACATTCTCTTTCTGTCCGAATCAAATGGAAGTCCTTCAATAAATTTACTTCTCTTTTCAATATCTTCCTTTTTAACGTCCAGTTTGTGCGCGAGAACCTGCAGGGCTATTTCTGTTGTATCGCCTACCCCTTCCCAAGTGCCCTCTTCGTCCTGCTGAAGAACCGAGTCGTTACACAAGGAAGCAATTAAAAGTGCTGTTTTTAGGTCTTGCGGCATATCGCGTACAGGCTTATCATCACAATATATCGAGCCTTCAGGTCTTATTCCTACTCCCGAAACCGTATAGAGCTTGTCTCCTACCCAGAGATCCGTTGCTACCATCTTTCCCTCTGTTAATGTTCCAGTCTTATCTGAGCAAATAACATTAACCGCTCCTAAAGTTTCAACAGCGGGGAGGCTTCTAACAATTGCATTGCGCTTTGCCATTCGCTGCACGCCAATTGCCATTGTTACTGTGACAACTGCAATAAGTCCCTCCGGTATAACGGCAACGGCAAGACTTATGACAGTGAAGAGCTGTTCGTTAAGATCTCTGCCCTGAAGCGCCCCTATTACAAAAATTACTGCAGCAACAACAATAGCAGCAAGCACGATCAGCTTTCCAAGAGCGGTCAAATTCCTTTGGAGTGGGGTAGGTTTTTCGTAAGGAGTTGCCAGTGTTTTGGCAATTTTACCAATTTGTGTTTGTGCGCCAACAGCTACCACTACCCCTCTTCCGTGACCGCTAGTTGTTACGGTTCCCATGAAAGTCATATTGAGTCTTTCACCAACCGAAACTTTATTTTCTATCACATCGCGAGAATCTTTCTGAACAGGAACCGACTCTCCCGTAAGTACAGATTCATTGATCTCAAGTCCAACCGATTCTGTAAGTCTTAAATCGGCAGGAACAATATCTCCCTCCTCAAGAACAACTATATCTCCTCTGACTATTTCAAATGTCTGGATCTCTTCAATCTGTCCGTTTCTCACTATCTTAGCGGTTGGTGCTGCCATTTTTTTAAGAGATGCAAGTGTCCTTTCTGCCTTGTATTCTTGATAAAACCCAATTGCTGCATTGATCAGAACAACAACTCCGATTAAAATAGCGTCTTTTACATCTCCAAGAATAAATGACAAAACAGTAGCTCCAAGAAGGATATATATAATGAAATTTGTAAACTGCCTAAATAGTAAATGCAATACTGAAACTTTCTGGGGCTCAGGGAGCCTATTCTCCCCTTCGTTGGCAAGTCTTTTCTTTGCCTCGTCAACAGTCAGCCCTTCTTCGGGGTCTGTATTAAGTCCTTTTATGATATCAGCAGATGTCTGGGTATAAAACTCATGTTCTGAGGTAGAATTCTGGACAGAAAGGTTCATTATATTATCATAAAAGAAAATGAAAAAAATGTACATGGCATAGTCCGAATAATCTGATATAATTTTTCTTTACATCCATGGGCGCGCAAACAAACCTTCTCTTACTTTTTGGTGTGATAATTGTTGGTTTTTTGGCTTTGGATTTGGGATACTTTAACAGAAAAGCTCATAAAATCGCTCCAAAATCAGCATTGATTCAGTCCCTCTTTTGGGTGGCAGTTTCCTTTGCTTTTGCTTTCCTGATATTTCTTTATATGGGACAAAAGCTTGCTGTTGAGTTCATGAGTGCTTACGTGACCGAAAAGATGCTTTCAGTCGACAATTTATTTGTCATAATGCTTATTTTCAATTTCTTCAAGATCGAGGAAAAATTCCATCATAAAGTACTTTTCTGGGGAATTATGGGAGCGATTGTTTTTAGAGCTGTTTTTATTCTGCTGGGCGCTTACATAATTCACAATTTCCATTGGGTTTTGTACATTTTTGGAGCTATCTTAATCTATACTGGGATAAAACTCTTTACAGATAAAAAAGAAGAGCATGTGGATTTTAACAATAACCGCGCAGTAAGGCTTACAAGAAAGTTTTTTCCGCTAACAAGCGATTACCATAATGGAAAATTTATAAGCAAAAAGAATGGCAAAATACTCTTCACTGAACTGGTTTTGATAATTGTTTTGGTTGAAGCAACTGATATTGTTTTTGCAATCGACTCGATACCGGCAGCATTTGCGATAAGTCAAAACCCTTTTGTCGTATTTACGTCAAACATTTTTGCAATTATGGGTCTTAGGGCTCTTTTCTTCTTGCTGCAAAATGTTATGGGGAAGTTTCACCACCTTCAAAAGGGCTTATCTTTTATACTCGTTTTTATTGGAGCAAAAATGTTACTTGGCCTATTTCACCTGCACTTAGATTCTCTATTGTCATTTGGTGTGATAATGGCTGCTTTAGGCGCCTCTCTTCTGTTGTCTATCGTGTTTCCGAAGGAGGTATAATTATAAATAAAGTCAATAAACAGCAGAACAATTTGATACTTCACTAAAAAAACTCCTTTTCTTGAAGCTGGCATTAATTTTGAGTATAATTGAGTGTTAATATTGGGATGTCGTCTAATGGTAGGACAACAGCCTTTGGAGCTGTTTATTTTGGTTCGAGTCCAAGCGTCCCAGCACAAGTTAACGCTAAATGGTTTCAAGCTCAAATTTGACTTAAGCATTTAGTATGCTAGTATTTAGATAAGTCTTGCCTCATTATGAAAAAGACTCTTTTTGTACTAAGCACTTTCCTTCTCAGTTTTTTCTTGTTCTCCTCTCAAGCATTTTCCCAAGAAACTACAAAAACAACCACTTTGCCAGAGAATGAAACCATCAATAGAGACTACTTCGCCGGCAATGAACGCGTAATAATTTCAGGAATTGTTAACGGCGATATATATTCCGCAGGTGCAGAGGTAACTTTTGACGGAACAACATCCTCAGATCTTATAACTATGGGAGGGAATATTACAATTTCCGGACAAATTGACGGGGATGTCAGGCTTGCCGGGGGTAATGTTACCTTCTCAGGAGCTGAAATTGCAGGAAACGTAACAGTTGCAGGAGGAGACGTTCTTATAGACCAAGCTACTAATATAGGAGGCTCGATAGTGGCTCTTGGAGGCAACTTACAGTTTATGGGGCCGATAGGCAAAAATCTTGTTGTTGCAGGGGGAAATGTAACGGTTGGAAATAGTATTAATGGTGACATCTGGTCGCCTGGGGTCGGAAGTCTGAGACTTATGAATGGAGCTAGTGTAAATGGACAGCTGACCTATACATCAAGCGAAGAAGCGCTTATTTCAGACGGGGCCACAGTCTCCGGGGTAACTGAAAGAAGAGAACCTCCCGTTGATAAGCAGGATGCTAATGAAGCTGCCGGAAAAGGTATGGCAGGACTTGCAGGACTATTTCTCTTCATTCTTCTTGGAGACCTTTTAATGTCAATATTATTAGGGCTTGCCCTGGTCTTTTTTATGCCGAATTTTGTAATAAGAGCGGCTGGCAAAGCCATAACAAGTGTCGGTAATTCTTTTTTAATCGGCCTGGTCGTTGCAATTGTTGCACCAATTGCCCTTCTGCTTTTTATGCTGACCTTAGTAGGTATTCCTTTGGCTTTGGCATTATTTGTCATATTCTTCCTGGTTCTTTGGTTTGCCAAAGTTCTAGGTTCTATCGCTTTAGGCAGGAGAATACTTACTGTAAAAAAGACTGAAAGCTCCTACAAAGCCGTATTTTTGGGGGTTGTTTTATACTTTGTCCTGGGAATAATTCCTGTCATTGGAAGCCTGCTTCAAGGATTTATAGCCTTAACCGGTCTTGGCTCCTTGGCTATCAGCAAAAAAGAATATTACAATGAGTTAAGAACTAAAAAAATTCTTTAATTACGCATAGCCTCAGGCCCTCTTCGCTGTGATTGATAAATTTATAGATAGACAAGTTATAAATAGTAGCAATAAAGTAACTTTGTTATAATTTCCTAGTGAAAAAATTTATTTTGCTATTCTTGGTAGTTCTTTTTCTGATAACACCGGTATCATCTTTTGCGCAAAGCAGCCCGGAATACATAGAAGCTAAAGTTATAGGAATTTCTGAGGAAAGTACAATTATAGAAAGCGACGGGTTTAAGCATCCTTACCAAAAACTCCAGTTTCTAGGGCAATCAGGATCCATGAAAGACAAAACATTCACGCTTGAAAATGGATACTACAATCAAAGCACAATAGTAAGGTACAAAGTTGGAGATAAATTGGTCTTAACAAAAACTAAAGACCCATCAGGCAACAATCAGATACTAATAGCTGACTACGTAAGAACTACTCCTCTTTTGCTTTTAGCAGTAATTTTTGTTCTGGTAACGGTTGTTATAGGGGGAAAAAGGGGGACTTTTTCTCTTGTTGGCATGGTACTCACCTTTGGTGCAATTTTCGTCTTCGTTCTGCCTCAAATTTCAGCAGGCCAAAATCCGATAGTAATAACAAGCGTTGCCGCGCTCGTTGTAATCCCCGTAACTTTTTTACTCGCTCACGGCTTTAACATAAAAACCTTTTGTGCAATTGGAAGTACATTTATTGTTCTTATATTTACGGGCTTTCTTTCCCAAATATTTATGAATTACACGCATCTCACAGGCTACGTAAGTGAAGAAGCGGCCTTTCTAAATACCATAAAGCAAGGCAGTCTTGATGCCCGCGGACTGCTTTTTGCAGGAATAATTGTGGCTCTTCTTGGGATACTTGAAGACATAACAATTTCCCAGTCAGCAATAGTCGTGCAGCTCGAAAAAGCCAATAAAAAGCTTTCCATAACCGATCTTTTTAGAAGAGCAATGGATATTGGAAAAGATCATATAGCTTCAATGGCAAACACATTAATTCTTGTTTATGCCGGCGCCTCACTCCCCCTACTATTGCTCTTTGTTAACAGCAGTGTGCCGATTGCGCAAGTTTTTAACTCGGAAATAGTTGCTGAAGAAATAGTAAGAACCCTAACTGCAAGTATCGGACTTATTGTAGCAGTTCCAATAGCAACCCTTCTTACAGTACTGGTCGTCAAAAGAAAGTCTTTTTAAGAATTGTTTATATTTATAACTGAGCCTAGGCTAATTTTGTGCTTTTCAATTTCCCCATTTTTAAGCTCCAAAACCCTAAAAAACCACGGATTCCACAAAAAAACTCTATTGGGCTTTAAGCCATTCGCTAATTTAACAACCAAATTTTTATCGTCCAGAATAACTACATCAATGGGAAACTTCAAAAAAAAAGTATGAATTCCCCATCTTGTCTCAAAATAAATATTTTCGGCTTTTTCTTTTCCCAAAAGACCCTTTGATTTTTGATCAAAGTTTTTAAGAAATTTTGCATTTACTTTTATCACAAAATGAGTTTATCATAATAAATACTGTTATAATATAGGATATGAAATTAGTTGATGATGTAGTAATTACGGTTGAAGCCGGTAACGGGGGAAATGGCGCCACAATTACCAAGCAGATGTACGCCAGTAAAAAAACCACTCCTGACGGCGGAAATGGAGGTAATGGCGGAAATGTGTATTTTAAGGCAGACAAAAATATCTCGGATCTTTCCCAGTTTCAGTACAAAAAAAAGATAAAAGGAATTGATGGAACAATGGGCAAAAGAAAAGATTTGGACGGAAAGAACGGCGAGGATCTTACTGTTCTGGTGCCATTCGGCACAACAATCAAAAACGAAACGACCAAGGAATATGTAGAGCTATTGACTGATTTACCGTTTTGCGTTGCGTACGGTGGACATGGGGGCATGGGCAATCATGACTATGCTCCTGATATTAAGAATTTCGGGCCTAGGATTGCCGAAGGGTCAAAAGGAGACTCATTCACACTGCATTTAACCTTAAGTCTTATTGCTGATATTGGGCTTGTTGGGCTTCCGAATGCCGGAAAAAGCTCTATACTGGAAGCTCTAACAAACGCCACTCCTAAAATAGCCGACTACCCTTTCACTACTCTTTCACCAAATTTAGGCGTTTGTAAAGATAAAGTAATTGCCGATATCCCCGGACTTATTGAGGGAGCTTCAAAAGGCAAAGGACTTGGAATTTCATTTTTGAAGCACATCGGAAAGACAAAGGTTCTATTCCACTGCATAGATTCAACCGAAGAGGATGTCTCAAGGGTTTACAAGCTTGTAAGAGACGAATTTTCAGAGTTTGATAAAAAACTGCTTGATAAAGAGGAAATTATACTTTTAACAAAGGTCGATCTTGTTGAGAACAAAACTATTCAAAAGAAGACAAAAGAGTTACAGAAATACAAAAGAAAAATTGTTCCTGTTTCAATTTACGACCAAAAAAGCCTCGACACATTAATGGAAATTGTCTTAAGTTTTACTTAAGAGAAATTCTGTTAGAATATCTTCATGAGAATTCTGATCGTTGAAGATGAAGAAAAAATAGCAAACTCCCTAAAGTTAGGTCTGACACAAGAATCCTACGCAGTTGATGTTAAAAATGACGGGCAAGAGGGCTACGAGATGGCCTCTTATGAACCTTACGACCTTATTATCCTGGATCTGATGCTTCCGTCTATGGACGGTTTTGAGATCTGCAGGAAGCTGCGGGAAGAAAAGAACGTTACTCCCATTCTTATGCTGACAGCCCGGGGAGAAATTGAAGATAAAGTGAAAGGTCTTGATATCGGGGCAGATGATTACCTTCAAAAACCGTTCGCATTTAATGAGCTTTTAGCACGCATAAGAGCGCTTGCAAGAAGACCCAGAAAAACAACCGGATTAACGCTTGCAGTTGAAGACTTGACTCTAGACACGGTTACGTCAGAGGTAAAAAGAGGAGGCAAGGCAATTCCATTATCAGGCAAAGAGTTTGCTCTTTTGGAGTATCTCATGCGCCACAAGGGGACAATTGTCAAAAAAGATCAAATAATAAGTCATGTTTGGGATTACGACTCTGATGTTATGCCCAATTCTGTTGAAGTTTATATAACCCATCTGAGAGGAAAGGTCGATAGACCTTTTAAGGGCAAAAAATTAATAACAACAATAAGAGGCTTCGGATACAAAATAGGCTAAAATGTTCAGATCGGCACGGCTAAAACTAACAGGATGGTACTTACTCATGATAATGTTCGTGAGTCTTTTTTTCTCTGTTGTAATATATGCCAACGTCGACCGCGAACTCTTCAGGCTTGAGCAGATCCAGCAAATTTCCAAGCAAAGAGCTGAGGAATACTTCGGCTATGCCCCGCCCGCACGGGTTACGACAATAATTGAGGCCAACCTTATCGATGAAGCGCGCGATAGGCTTTTGACTGACCTTGCGGTTCTTAACGTCTGCATTTTCTTTGCTGCTGCTTGGGTAGGCTTTTTCTTAGCAGGAAGAACGCTTACACCGATTAGAAAAATGATTGACACGCAGTCGCGCTTTTTAGCGGATGCTTCTCACGAGTTAAAGACCCCTCTTACCACTCTCAGAACCGAAATTGAAATATATCTGAGGGGAAAAAAGCATTCACTTCAGGACTCTGAAAAAATTATTCAAAGCAATCTTGAGGAAGTAGTAAGACTTCAGAAGTTAACGGATAATTTGATGGAGTTAACTACATTGGAAAAAATCGGAAAAAATATTCCTTTTGAGAAAATTGACATCGTTGAGGTTATGAATGAAGCATCAGACAGCCTCAAAAAGCTGGCAGTCAAAAAAAAGATAGAAATAATTGAAAGGTATAAAAAAGCTTATATGTACGGGCACAAGAAAAGTCTAGTAGAACTTTTTACTATTCTTTTGGATAATGCTATAAAATATAGCCATGAAAAGTCTAAAGTCACTCTTAGCTGTGGCATAAAAAAAGGCTATGTTGTAATTAAGGTTGAAGACCGGGGTATAGGAATTCTCGAGGAAGACATAGACCATATTTTTGACCGTTTTTACCGCGCAGACAAATCAAGAAATATCTCAAAAATCCCGGGCTATGGACTTGGTCTTTCTATAGCAAGGGAAATTGTAAAGCTTCACAATGGCCGGATCTACGCAAAAAGGCTAAAGAAAGGAACTCTATTCACCGTTGAGCTCCCTAGGGCTTAACCTTAAATCTCTTTCATTTGCTAGAGTAATTTTATTCGCTCTATTAAGTTTTTTTATTTTCGCTTCGCGGGTGAGTGCTTCAGAAAGACTCTGACAAGTCTCATAATAAACAAGCTTCACAGGGCGTCTTCCCGAAGTATATTTTGCGCCTCCGGAGAGTATCCCATTGTGCTCCTTTACCCTTTTTTCAAGGTCTTTTGCAATACCGCAGTATAGTGTTCCGTCACTGCATTTTAGAAGATAAACATAATACATAGCTCATTATAAACTTTCTTCAAAAGCAAAGGCAGGCCTTCCAAAATGACCTATTTTGTGCTATAATAGTATATCTTCGAAAGTAAAACACCATGCAGACAAAAAATTCAAATCCATGTACCCGTTGCGGAAAAGAAAGAATTGAGGGTAAAAAATATAAAGAAGAAATAGCAACTTTTTTCGGCACATCAACCATTGTTCATGTTGATACTATTTGTCCTGATAAGGAGTGTCAGGAAATTGTTGAGTCGAAGCTTGAAGCGCTAAAGCAAAAATCAGATGAAATGAAGCTTGAAAAGCAAAAAAAGCTTGATGTTGCCGCCGCCGCAAGAAAAGAAAAAGCTCTCCAAAAACTCAAAAACTAATTTTTTTAGAAATCAATTTCTCTATAAATAAATAATTGTTGTGGTTTGTTATTGCGTGAAAAAATTATAAATTTTGCGTGAAATATTTTTTAATAGACTTTGATAACAAATGTTACAGAAGATGTATATTGTGTGAAATATTTTCACGTCATATAACTTTGATGATAGTTCTTTACAACAACTTGCCCACTGTAAAGATAGATAAATTTTCTGCCCTATGTCAAGATTTTTTACTGCCAGGATTTTATTGTCTTTTGCAATTCTTACGGGTGCAATTGCTGTAGTAGTTGCTGCAACATTCGCATTCTTGTCGGATACCGAAACCTCCACAGCTAACTTTTTAGAAGCCGGAGATATAGATCTTAAGATAGATAACACAAGTTACTACAATGGCGCTCAAAGTCCGACAACAACTTGGGATCTTGATGACCTGGACACACACTTATTCTTTAATTTTCAAGATCTTAAACCCGGAGACTGGGGAGAGGATACGATTTCAATCCATGTAAATACAAATGATGCATGGGCTTGTTTCAACTCGACATTAACCTCTGATGATGACGTCAGCTCAAATGAACCCGAACTGCTTGTTGATGTACCTGAAGATAATAATGATGATTTTGACGGTGAACTGGGCAGCAATATCGACTTTCTGCTTTGGGTAGATGATGGCGACAATGTACTTGAACAAGGAGAAAGCGATAACAATATAATAGCTTTTGGAAAAGCAAATTCTGTTCTACAGAACATGTCAGAAAGCCTCGCAGATTCAGTTTCGGGACTAGTAGTAGATGACGGACAGCCTTTAAGCGGGGGCCAAACCTATTACATCGCGAAGGCATGGTGCTTTGGAAATATGACTCTTGCTCCACTCCCTGAAGGACAAGGGGTAAATCCAACTGTTGACGGTGGAATTTTGTGCGATGGCTCAGGTTTTGATAACTCCACTCAAACAGATAAGCTTACTGCAGATATTTCTTTTACAACAGTGCAATTCAGAAATAACCCTGACTTTGTCTGCTTTGAAGAGCCTCAATTTGCCTGCGGAGAAGAATCGGATCCAATATACGCTGTAGCATTTTCAGAAAACAATCAGGGTCTAAGAAAAAATGGCACTGCAATTTTGCCTGATAGAACTGATCCGAATGTCGCTTTGGGTGTTCCGCAAAGCGCAGGAATTGCAAATGACGCCCCTGTAGTTGCAGGTTCATTTTTCAGTCTTGGTTTTCCGCACGCAAATAACCTCAATACTCCCGGAAGCATAGTTTTTGATATGGGTGAGACTTTTTATCCTAACAATGGCGGAGACGACATCATGGTGTATGAGGTAACTGGCGGAACTTACCCCGTTGAAACAGTTAAAGTTGAAGCAAAGCTAGAAACCGGTGACTCCTGGACTAATCTTGGCACTATTAACCGAGACGGGGGCGTTGAAATGTCACCGCTTACGTCAGCCCGCTACATAAGACTTACCGAAGCAAGCAATATAGCACCATTTGAAGCAACGGCCGACGGATATGATCTGGATGCAGTTAAAGCATTATGCACACCCGAAAACCAAATCGACCCGGGAGGGCAATAAATTTGAAAATTAACCATGAGAAACACGAAAAACTCTTAATGAGTTGGCAGGAAAGGAGGTGAAATATGACAAAATTTTTAAATACTAGAATTTTACTATCAGGAGCAACAATTTTAACAGCATCAGCTGTTATTATTGGTGCAACTTTCGCATTCTTTTCAGACACTGAGACTTCTAGTGGCAACACATTTGCCGCCGGTGGTATTGATCTTCTAGTAGACAGCCAAGCACATTATGCAGGACTTACATGTATCGAAGGCGTATGGGTTGAAGATCAAGCTGAGGAATCAACACGTCCTGATTTAATAGGCTTGCCATGTTCAGGAACTTGGACCCTAACCGATCTAGGACCTGCTCATACCTTCTTTAACCTCGGAGATCTCAAACCGGGGGACGAAGGAGAGAATACTATATCTCTTCATGTTGAAAACAACGACGCATACGTTTGTGCTGTAGTTAACAACTTGGAGGATAATGACAATGGTCTTACTGAGCCTGAAGAAGACGATGGCGATACTACAGGAGGTGATGGAGAGGGAGAATTGTCTGCTGCTCTCAGATTCTTTGCATGGGCTGACACAGGCCCAAATGACATCTTCGATGGAGATGATCCGCTTGAAGGAGACAACATTTGGCAAGAAGGCGAACAGCCTCTATTCTCCAATGGAGAAGGACCTGCAAGTGATGTTTTGGGAGGAGTTTCATACCCTCTTTTTACGCCTAGTACAAATTCCTTACCAGCAGGAGACACAGCATATGTTGGTCTTTACTGGTGCTTTGGGGAAATTTCGATTGGTGCTGGCACACTTACCTGCAATGGTGAGCTTGTCAACAACATCACACAGACTGACAGCATGACTGCTGATCTTAGCTTCTATGTTGAACAGGCAAGAAATAACGAGGACTTTACTTGTCCTACACCTGACCAAATAGAACCTGACAACAATATTACAGTTGTTGTTGAAGAAGAAGATCTTGAAACGGCAAGTCTTGTAACAGCTAAAACGAACGGTAGTTGGTTTTTCTATAACGATACAGCAGATTCAATCATGACGATTGATCAGTTCCTAGGTGACGGAGGAGAAAACCACATGGATGAAGTTGCAGGCGTCGGCAGTGCAAAAATGGTACTGCATGAAGCTTCAGCTCGTTACAACATTGCTACCTATAAGTACAGTGATATTAAGCTTGCTGACATAGATGAACTTTCATATCGAATATATGATGGTTCGGCTTCAAGCCAAACTCCATACCTTCACTTTAATGTTGACTTCAACAATAGTGATACATGGCAGAATCGCTTAGTAATGGTTCCTTCAGGTGTAGCTTCTGAAACATGGGCTACAGTTGATGCAATCGATGGAGGTAGTGCAATGTGGACATACTCCGGTGCAAACTGGCCAGCTGGCTTAGTTGACGGCACTGGTTCTACGCCAGGCACGACCCCACGTTCTTGGGATGACATTCTAGCGAATTATCCTGATGCGGAAACCCGCTCAACAGATTCATTCTTAGGTGTTAGGGTAGGTCACCCTGGGCCTGATGGTGAAATCGGATATGTGGATTGGATTAACTTCAACGGTGAAGTGTCTAATTTCGAGAACTAAATTCTGTTACTCTAGCCCTGCTGTCCAGGGCTAGAGGGCAGACCGGAGGAAAGGAACGTTTTTTCCGGTCTTCCTATTAAATGGGCAAAGTCATTAAGCTTTTTACAATCCTTTTTTCCATTGTTTTAATTGCATCTGCATTTTTTGTGGCAATGCTGGCATTTCCTATCTTTGGCAATCAGGCTCTAATTGTGCGCTCGGGATCAATGGAGCCTACCATTGGAGTCGGATCAGTCGTTGTAGTTAGACAAAGCAACACTAGCACCTACCAAGAAGGTGATGTCATATCCTTCCGTTATGACAAAGACACGATAATAACCCACAGGATTTTTGAAGTTATAAAATCTCCAAATGGTAATATTTCTTACAAGACAAAAGGGGATGCTAACGAAGAGGAAGATAACTGGGTTGTTGCTTCAGAAGATATTCTAGGAAGGAACTATTTCACAATTCCGGAATTCGGTAAGTTGCTCGCCTTCGCACGCTCAAAATATGGTTTTCCTTTACTGATAATCTTTCCCTCAAGTCTTGTCATCTTGCTTGAGATTGTAAGCATCATAAAAGAAGTTAAAAAAGGAAAAAAGAAAAAAGAGTTAATTCACCCGCTGGTTTTTCCAAAGGATAACGCAGTAGACTACCAAACGGTCTTTACAAAGAAAAATTTTGGTCTTTTGAAGGTCTTACTGCCCTTCGTGGTTTTTGCATTTTTTATCCAAAGTACATCTGCATTCTTCTCCGATACCGAAACGTCCTCGAATAATTACTTTCAGGCAGCAACGACTTTTGGAACACCCACCCCTACACCTTCCGTGCCGGTCACTCCAACGCCTACAAATACTCCCACCCCAACACCTACCCCGGGTGGCGGGTGCGGGTCAAGTATTATTATTTCTGGGAATGGAGCGTGGTCTATCAACAAAGCTTATATAAAATGTATTCTTGAAAATTCCGTTACCCAGACGAATAACACAAATGTTAATACAAACGTAGAGACAAATTCTGATACCGGCGAAAATTCTTCAAATGGAAATGACGGAGGAGACAACAATACCGAAAGCGGGAACGCAAGTAATACTGTTGAGGTAACAGTCGAAGGCTCAGTAAATGAAAACTAGCTTACAGGCTTTGCGACTACTACGAAGCGCTTGGAGTCCAGAAATCCTGTGCAGGTGTAAAGAGTGATCCTGGTGTCATTGGTAGAGTTAATAATATAACTTTCTGAAGGTTCTACAACTGCAGTATATTCCACCTCAAATTCTCTCTTGTCCCCATTTTTAAGTGTAATAAATATCCTTTCTCCCGGTCTTACGGACGGTAGGTCTTTCAGCAAACTCTCCCAGTTGTGCCCATACAATACGCTATTTCCCTTTTGTCCGGGCTCAGGCGTAGAAGCAAGGTAGGAAATGCCTTTATGAGTTGTTTCCCAATTACTGCCCTCTTTTATTGCGGGAACTATCGGCAATTGCAGATTTATTGAAGGAATTTCAATAGTATTTGGCGGGGTTATGCTTTTCTGGAGATTACCAGGCTTATTCTCAAAGGATAAAGGCTTTGGGGAGTGACGTAAATACACTAAGTAAAATCCAAAAAACACAAGAATAATTCCTGTGAGAGTTAACAATCTGGAAATTAAGCGCAACATAGTGACTGAGTGCTCACCTATGTAAGCTATTAGTTAGCTTTTCTCCTCAAGAGGATACCCGTGAGAGTCAAAAGAACTCCCGCACCAAAAGTTTCAGCAATAAATAGGAGGTTACCTGTAGAAGCAAGGCTTGTACCTTGAGCAGACTGGACAATTGATCCTAACCCATCAGATCTTCCATCAGTACGTCCATCTGTTCTGCCGTCTCCTCCGCCTGAATTCGTGGTAGACGAAGACTTGCAAGAGTAAGTGATGTTCTTTGCCAAATATGAGCCTTCAGAAAGACCCCATGCGGTTCCGTCTGGAATAAATATCCAGCCTTCTTTTTGAAGAACCTTAATTTCATCCTGAGTTAGATTTGATGTATTTAACCAATTTGTCTGGATACCTTCTCCATTCTCGCCGCAAAAACACTGCATTGCTTTACCATTTTCCTGCAAGTGTACAGCATCGGATCCTATTTTTGAGCCAACACCAGGAATGCCGTGTGTTCCATTGTCATAATTTGCGATTACTTCACCTTTTGGCGAAAGACACGAAGGGAATTCAGAGATTTGCTCAGAGTGAGCGCTTCCTGCGAAGACAAGAAATGCAATTGATAGAAGAAAAAACGATGACTTCTTCATAACTGGAGGCATTATAGTATATAACTACAGGTTTGTCAAGCTAGAATGGTAGGGGTATTTTAAGAAGCAGTATAAGCAGTCTTTCAATAGACGAAGGGTTGCTTTTGATGAGTTTTATGTTGTCATTATGAAGGTGAAGATCCACTTTTGAGTGCTCGTACCCCTCTGCCATAATAGTTGCTTGACTTGTGTTCTTGAGGCTTGGGATCGCAAAATTTCCGTCCTTATCTGTCTTATATGCTCGATTCTCAACATTAATTGTAGATCCTAGGCCTTTTCCAATATAATCCGTTACCTGTCCTGCAAATACAAAGGGACTATAAGACTTTGCGATTGTATCAACTGCAACCCTTTTGTAACCGGATTCCTCCCATACTTCAGTTGAACCGCCTGTATTAGTCCAGTAGTTCATGCCCATTAAATGGATGTTTTTTGACATTAGCTCAAATGCTTCCGTGAGCCACTCATTTTGCTCAACCTCAGACATTTCTCCGTGAATATCGGGAATTGGAGCCCCAAATTCTCCAAGAACAACTTTCCCCCCGCTTCTTAGTGCGTATTCAGTAACATCCTGGTTGAGCTTTTCAGGCGTTAGTACATAGTGATCAACAACAACAAGACCCCCCAGCTTTGACGTGGTATCCTCATCCATAATAAGCTTTGCGACATCTCCATTCATTGAATTAAATCGCGTGTCCACCTTTTTACCAATTTTTGCAAATGCCCTTTTTGTGATTTCGTATTCTTTGATCAGAAACTCCTTGTGACCTTGTGCATCATTGTTGTGCCTTGGATCACCCGGCCCTCCGTTCTCACACTCAGGACAAGCACTGAACACATCTCCGTCGGCAAAAAGACCCGGGTTGTTCAAAATGAATTCCTCAACAAGCCTGGCATGAGTGTCGCGGTCAATTTTGTCATACGAGAACCACCCTTCCCAGCCTGAAAAATTTCCCCGGAACCACACATTTAAGCCATACCTTCTCGCATAACTTACCCATCTTTTAAGAAACGGCCCAAACTCCTCATCATATGGCGTTGCTATTGAAACGTGCGTTGCACTTACATCTGCGATTTGCTTAATCTGACGCTCAATTACAACATCAAAAGTGGAGTCATTATTTTTTTCGCGCGCAAGATCCCGGGAATACTTCATAGTGTCAACAGATTGAAAATCCCAAAAACGCGTTTTCTCCTGAAGACTTATCCGAGAATTACTGACACTAACCCCAATAACAATTGAAAAAAGTGTTATGCAAATTGCCAAGAACGTTACGATTTTTTTATTCATATATTATTTTGCTATACCTATTACATCCTGCTTTACCTTCGGAACGGTTACAAAACCCTCTTTTGATACATGAGAGGTTGCCGCATGTTTTAAGTTTACAGGATTGTACCATTTCATTTGCGTTATATCAGCTTTGAGTCTGATTGTACCAGCTTTGTTAGCGTCCGGAATATAAATTATTGTTGTACTTTTACCTGAGGCTGCAATAGCTCCGCTTTGCTTATTTAGCCTCATAAGACTCAGGTCGGGTCTTAAGTCCTCCCACTTTTGCTTTTGAAGAAATGCTTTTGAAATCCCCAGTTGAAAGGCGCCAGGAAATCTCAAAGCTTTTTTGTAAGAAGAATTGCCCCAGTGACCCATGAAATTATCTCCCTTTGCTATCTGCCAAACCCCATGTGCCCCATATGAGTGCCCCTTTGCGCCGGAAAGAGCACATGCCCAAAAGGCAAGGCGTTGATGGTATGCTCCAAAATTACCCATTATTCCCTCATACCAGGGTTCCAAATTAATGATAATTTTCTTCGAGCTTTCTATTGCTTCCCTCATAAATTGAAGCCTGTTAACATCATGACCGGACTGAATTGAATTAACGTCAATCATGCCGCCAAAATATGTATCCGCTTTGACCATACCGCTTACGTGTGCAGTCAAAAGCGAATTGTTGTAATTGATTTTTCTGAGGTTAGAAAGCGCGCTTTTCCACTTATGGATTCTTTGAGACAAATTCTTTTTAGGCGCTTTTTTGAATTTCTTGAGTAACGAATAGACATTTTCGTTAGTGCTTAGAATTCTTTTGAAAATGTCCTTCACTCTGCCTGTTTTTTCTCCATAAAAGACATCTACCTCACCGGAAAGTGAGAAAATAGCCGGATAATAGCCGTAGCGCGCAAAAACTTCATTAGCAAAGTCATTAAATTTTCTAACTCCAAATAAATCTATATGATGACCCCACCCCAGAAATAGCATCGGCAAAAGTTCTGCCTCACAAATTTTATCAATTCTTTTATCAAGCGCGTCAAAATAACTCTCATTTACTGAAAAATCTTTACGGAATGGATGACCATTGTCGTTATGGGCTTCTTCTGAGAAGAAAGGAATTTCAGGGGGCACACCAACAACAAGTTGTATGGCATTAAAGCCCTGCTTTTTGCGTTTTATTATGTACTTTTCAAATTCTTCATTTGAAATTCTTTTTGTGGCACCATACCAGATAGTGTCAGACAAAAGAAATATGGATTTTCCACCCAGCTTAAAGTAATCCTTTCCGCTTGAAAGCAACAGTTTGACTGAAGTCTTTCTTAGCACAAAAGCGCCCTCTTCCTTTGCTGTTCTATAGATATATGACCCTTTTTCACCTGAAAAACGGAAATAAGATTTGCCATCCGCCTTTTGAAAAATCAAAGCTGTGTGCTTTGTTCTGCCTGTTATTAATACCGTTGTATTTTTGCCGTAACTTTTACTCAAAGCTACTTCTATTGGCTTACAATTGAGCATAGACGATCCTATTTATAGGAGGGTGTGAAATTCGGAAAGGAGAAATTGAAATTGAATGAAAACCGCTTTTTTACTGGTGCGGTAAGTCCAAGAAGAACAGTTGCGGGATTTACTTCTAAAGTAACATCCGACATCCTTACAGCCTCTCCTCTTTTAATGTCTTTTAAGAGTATAGCGTTTTTTGCTAGGCCTACCGGTAATGTATTAGAATTCTTTTTGAAATTTGAAATTTGCCCATACACCATATCTCCGCCTATCCCGTCCAGCCTATCCCCTGCCTTCAAATTTTTCTTTGCAACTGTCATGGTTGTAGTCTTTTGGTGTGAATTGTTTATCGTCACTTCTTTGTATAAAGCAGCAGAAGCTATAGTTTGCATAACCTCAAGGTGGCACAAGTGATAAGGTTCAAATAGTAAATAATACGGCCCATCTCCGAGGCTGAGGTATCTTAGGTACTTCACTTGGTTTGGGTCTTTATGTTTTGCTATTACGAATATTCCGGGAAATAGGTTGAGGCCAATTACATAATCCACTATTCCTCCTTTAGGAATTTTTTTGAAGTCAAATTTCTTAAGTATGTCTTTAAGCTCGTCCACTCTTGTCCCTACCATGCCGTCCTTCATAACTTTCATTCCATAGTAGTTTGCGACCAAATTCATCTCAATTGACTGCTTTGTTCCATCTGTAAAAGAAACAGTTTGCCTGACATTCAGCCCCTTGTCATCTGCCCATTTCTGCATTTTAGACTGCGTCGCACGCTCGTCCATGTAACGTTTCATATTTCCGGCAACAATTACCTCAAAACCCATAAGACGCGCTTGCGAGATGAGGCGTGTTAGACTCCCGGGCTGGTCACCCAAAACATCGGTTATCAGAACACCCTTTTTATCAGCCAAAGCTTTTAGCTTGTGGCCTACGGTTGCCTGAAGCTCGGGGTTCATTGTGATCAAGTGCTTCTTTGAATTAATAGTGGCCAATGCAATTTGTGTTCCGTAATCGACCGTTCCGGACACTTCAAGAACAACGGCATTTTTGTATTGCTTTATAAGAGTAATATCTGAAGAAACAGCAATAATTCCATGTGCTGTGAGCTCTTTAACCTCAAAAATTGACGCTACTGCCAATGCCTTTATGCCGTTTTTGTTAAGATATTCAACGGCTTCATCAGCACGCCTTGTAATAATAAGGGGAATTTTGATATACGGACTCTTTGAAGCAGAGGAGATAAATCCAAATCCCATAAACCCAAGACCGCATACAATAACTTCAAGCGGTTTTTCGAGTCTTTCAAGGTCATGAATGAGCTTCGCGTACATGTGTAAATTATAACCTATAGTAGAAGCTAAATCAAGTGCTTTTACCTTTGATTGGGGAACATCTCAGAAGTATTCAATTGATTTACGTATTCATCTTTTATCTCATAGATATCTGCAAAAGGATACTTTTCTACCAAATTGTACTTCTGCAAAGCCTTATTCTCGGCAAGCTCTTTGAAAGTTAGGTCATTCACGTCATTTGTGCGCATGATGATCCACCTTGCCCATCTATCAGGCGCTGACGTGGCTGCGATCCAGTAAGCCCCTGTTCCTTCATGAATAAATTTCTTCATTTGAAGTCCGGATGAAAAAATGATGGCATCATGTGAGGCGGCAGAAATAAGGACAAAACCCTCCTTACCGGTGATATTTTTCCTCATCCAGCCTGAAACTTCAGACACGTTCTTTTGAGATGAGCCAACCCTTGCATCATCAATCGTTACGGCATCCTGGCTTGTAAAAGTAAAAACGCTTACAAGAAGTATGAGCCCGACGAGTACGTATTTCAGCTTTTGCGAAACGCCGACCAAGTATCCGGTAAAAATTGCAATAGCCGGTGCAAGCATGATCCCGTAGCGCACATTGAACCAAGTATTTCCTGATAATCCTTGAATAAATAGCACGGATTGACCTAAATACAAAGCAAGAATGTTGAAAATTAGAGGTGCAAGAAGTGAAAATGAAGCAAGCTTGACCCCTGATGAGAATTTCTTATTAAGAAAGAAAAATATACTTCCCAATAACCCAAGCAGGACAATAAATGTGTTGCTGTTGAACAAAAGTGCGTGTGTATAAACCTTTATTGAAAAGAGCAAATTCCCCTTCGTGGCAAGGTTGCCTGCCTCTTCAAGCTGGGTCTGTTGCGTATAGGCAGAGTAAGGACCGTAGATAAAATATAGAGGATCTTTGAAAATTACCAAATTCCACAAAAACCACAATGCAACACCAAGGCTCCCAAGAGTCATAAAGAAGATGGTTCTACCCTCAGCTGTCTTAAAACCTGATTTTTTTAGAGTATGCAAAAAGATAAGAACCGTCATCATAAATAATAAGAACCACCCGTCGTATCTTATGAGTGTTGCAAGCATTACCCAAAATGAAGCCATTACAAGGTTAAGAAGTTTTTCTCTTTGATACCAGACGAGAAGCTCAAAAGATGCAGCTGTCATAGTGGCAATAAGCAAAAGCTCAGTCATGGCGGTTGACTGAAGGTACAAGATGTTAAGGTTGGCACAAAAAACAACAACTGCAGTGAGTCTTCCAAGAGCCGGGACACTAAGCCTTTTTAGGTAATAATAGATCATCATACCTGTGGCTACAAAAGACACCATGGACTGTAATGCGCCTGAAAGACCGGAATGCCACATAAAGTCATTCCAGATTGTCGGCACCATGAGCAGATGAGGTAAAGGAAGCCAAACGGAACCTAGCTGAGCAAAACCCGGCTTTAGACTCTCAACAACGCGCCTGCCGATATCCAAATGGGATCTGGCATCGTTATACGAGAGTCCCAGTCCGTTACTAAAGTAGACAGCATAGGAAAAAACTGAGATTACCGTAAGAATATACAGCAAAATCTGAAAGTCGTACTTCTCAAAAAACCTCAATAGACGTTTTACAGCCTTGAAAGGAATTGGGAAAATTAGTCCGTTCATGCTTTTTTCTCCTTTCTGTAGAAAGACAGCAAAAGAAGTGTCAGCCCAATCCCAAGAACAGAGGCAAAATGTGCGATAGTATAGCTATAGGCATTCATGTAGGGCGAAAGAAAGATATTGTAGATAAGAGAGCTTGATTGATTTTTCTCAAGCATAGAAAGATTGTATTCAGGCGTATGAGGAATTGGCTGTGGTAACGCAATGGCCTCTACTTTTGGCGGGATAGCATTGGTTGTCATGACACCAAGCGTACTTAGAAAAGAACTGTATGCAAAAAGCGCAACAACACAAACCAGAAGCAAATATCTGATCCTTTCAAAACTAAGAACCAACGGAACTGCACTGCAAAGAATTGCCGCGGCCGGTATTAAATATCTGGGACCATATGACCACCCGCCCCAAGGATCTCCAAACATAGTATAAAGCACTATATTAAGAAGAATTACAGAAGAAGCTGTAGCAGCAGCAATGGCATGGCTTTTTCTGCGGTATGAAATTATAAGTCCTAAAATTCCAATCAGAACAATAGGACTGTAGTAAAGCCAAGACCTCTCATCGCTTAGAGTTAACACATAAAATCCCTGCATCTGCTCACGGGTATCAAAAGGCAAAAGGAGCCCTCCCCTGTCAGTCAAGTCACCGCTAGGTCTGTTGGAAACCGCCGTACCTACTGCAAAAACATCTGTTCTTCCAACTGATTGAGCCAGAGAAGTATAACTTCCAAGAGTTATTTTGTTATACATGCCAAAGGCAATAAGCACGGGTATTAGTCCTACAAGAAGTCCAAATAGTGCAAAATTTATTTTAAGCTTAAATTTATCAAGGCTTTTTGAAACAATTACAATTTTCGAAAGCAAAAGTAATCCGGCTGGGATCATAAGAATCAGTGCTGGAATATCCACAAGCAAAGCAACCCCGCAAAGAAATCCAAAAAGTACAGATCTCATAAAATTAACCTTTGAAACCGCTATCAGTATTCCCAAGAGAACAACGGTAACGCTCATGTGGTGCTGGGTTAGGGTTTGGGAATAGGCAAGTGCATTTGTAGCAAAAGTGAATGCAAAAGCTCCAAAGAGACTACCCCAAAAAGAGGCGCCAAGTCTTTTTGCAAGACTTGCTACTAAAAAGAAGTTGGCAACCGCAAAAAGAGCGGTTGCAAAATACGCTCCCAATTGCGGAGCTGAAAAGTACTGACCTAGGAGATAAAATGGAACCGCTGCAAATGACACGCCGGGAGTAAAAATAGAGAAAAATTTTCCGCCGCTTGCAACAACGTCAGGAGATGCGAATTTTGCTTGCTCAAAGTTGAGCTCAAAAGTGCCGTTTTTAACTATAGCTTCTGTAAGTGCGTAGCGTGCAGTACTATTTGAAGACTCAAAAGGTCCGCTCACGCGTATGTCGTAACCCGATTGAAAAGCAATAGGGTTCCCGCGGTTACCTTTTACAGCAAAAGCTATAAGTGCAACCACTACCAAAGCAAGAATGATAATTACTATTTTTCTAAACATACTGAATTTTTTTTGTTGATACGGCCATGGTCCATTTTGCTGTTAATAGCCGTTCAGCTTTATGCGCTAGAATCTTTGTGTAAAGGTTTAATATAAAGATAAAAACACAATGCACCGGATGCTTAATAAAGGTTACTATGTATATTCGCAAGAGTAAACTCATATCAATTGAGTATTCCTGTTCAAGCAAAGAATTAGGGAAATACTTTTTTAAGCGAAGCGGAGCTGCCCTAAACCTTGTATTTTGCACTATTTGGTCTCTCAGGTTTTGAGGTGATCGAAAACTAACGATTGCACTTTTAACAAACTTGTATCTAAATCCCATAGAAAGGTTAGAAAAGTATGCAAACTCATCGTTTGCAATCATGTCCACAGGGATTGAAAGCTTTTTATAGACTTCCTTTTTGAAAGACAGAAGTCTGCCGTCAGCAGAAAGGGGATTCTCTCCATTTCTCACAAGGGGTCTTAGTTTTATGTAAGCCTCAACTGTATGGTTCACCGCCGCTTCGATAAAGGTTTTTGCTTCGGCTGGCATTGGGTTTCCTCCACACATTCCATATTTTGATTTATTAAGCAATGGCTTCACAATATCCCTGACAACATATTTGTGAGAGAATACTACATCAGCATCGGACTGAACCAAAACGTCTGCTTTAACCTTTGAGTAGATCGCATTTAAGTTTGATGATTTACCCTTTCTTTTCTTATTAACCAAAACTTTAATTCTTGAATCTTTCACTTTGCTTATCTGTTTTAATGTTCTATCCTCCGAACAGTCGTCTATAACTAGAATTTGGTTGATTACAAATCCTTCTTCCTTCTGCGAAACAACCGACTTCAAAAAATTCAAGATATTATCTTCTTCATTGTAAGCACTAATAGCAATTGATACAGTTATTTTTTTCATATTAAATTATCTCCTTAACATAGTTAACCAACTGCTTTGCTACCGCTTTGGGCGTAAATTTTTTACGGAAAAGCTTGTACCCATTTTTAGCTATTTTTACCCTTAAGGCTGGGTTATTTTTTAGTTCAACAATTGCTTTTGCTAAAGCCTTTGGATCAGCAGGCTTTACAAGATACATATTGTCTTTGTGCTTAAACATACTTCTTGTTACAGGAGCATCCGCAGTCATAACTACTCTGCCAAGAGAAAGCCCTTGGTAGACTTTATTAGGAATTATTCTATCAACGCTTGGGTGCTTTTGAAGAAAGCCCAAAAATATATCTGCGGATTGCATGACTGGCAAATGCTCACTCACTGGAACATTGTGATAGAACTTTAAGTTTTTAAGCTTAAGTTTTTCAGCAAGATTCCTATTTTTTTCGTAGGTGTTGCCTTGACCAACAAAGGAAAATGTAACATTTTTGTCATTTCTCAAAAGATGCGCTGCCTTAACAATGTGTTCTACTCCATGAACCGGACTGTATAGGCCGTAATATACAACATGCACTTTCTTACTTTTCGTATTTTTGTAAGGTGTGTACTTATAGCCTGCATCATCAGCACCAATTGGAAGAACTCTCAGCTTCTTCTCGTTTAGATTAAAATCCCGCTTCAAATGCTCATATTGAAAAGGGGTGTCTGCAAAAACCATGTCGCAGGCCTTGTAACATAGTGCCTCGGCAAGCTTTATGGACCTACCCAGAAGTGATGTTCTTTTTAGAATCCCTTGCTCGTCGGAAAATCCATTGTAAATTATAAGCAAAGGGTTGAATACAAGTTTTTTCCCAAAAATCTTTGCGAATGGATAGGCAAGGAATACATCAAAATGCCCAGGATAACCAACATATATTGCATCGGTTTTAGCAAATTTGTCAAAATTTCTGAAAATTTCAACAAAAATCTTATACTTCCTTAGGATCCGCTGAAGCAATTTCACAAATGACATCTCATTTTTCTCAGTTAATTTTGTAACTTCTATATGCGAGTTTATCTCAACAACTTTGATATTGTTTTCCGCAAGACCGCGAAGCATCATTTTATTTGATGTGTAATTCTTATCGTATGTACCAAAAAAGCAAATTTTCATATTAATTAAAAGCCTTAGAGCTCTTGCTGACACTCCATGTAGAAGTTGTCATCCTCTCAACTCTAGCGTTAATTTTCATTTTTATAAGAATCCCAAAATATATTAAAAAAGTGAGCGGATATCTAACCAAATACTTTATGGAATGCTTAATAACTATTGACCTAGGCAGTCTTATTTCTGACTTCAAAAAAGTACTGCCAAAAACTCGCTTTAATTGTTTGTAGGAGTTAAAAAACCTAACACTTTGTTTTTTGTGATCCTGTAGAGTCTGCGGAAGACGGTAATATACATTGGCGTTTCTTGCAAAGCGGTATGTATACCCATTGGCAATTGCAAAAAGGTATGAAAATGCGTCTTCGGCTACAATACTCTCATCAAATTTCATTTTTTTATAGAGTCTTTTAGTAAGAGCCCTTGCTCTTCCATGGCACGTATAGATGTTGTCGCCATTTTTATAATCCTCAAAAATTTCCTTTTTCAGGTTCATGCTAATTTTGAGAACCTGTTCAAGCTTCGAATGTGCCCAGTACTCTTTGACCCTTGCGGATGTCAGGTCAGCATCTTTATTAAGAACTGGGTCAATAAGCTTGCACAAGAGCATAGGATCCTTAATCAGAATGTCTGCATCAAGATGTACAAGAATGTCTGAAGTTGTCTCTTTTGCTATTAAATTAAGAGCATATGCCTTTCCTCTTCTTTTCTTATTCTCGAAAAGCACTATTCTTTTATCTTTAATTGCCCGTACTTTTCTAACAGTGCTGTCTGTACAATTGTCAGCGACAACAACTAGTTTATCTATGTCATATGTCACATTTTTTTGACTTAAGACGGAAAACACAAGGCTTTGGATGTTAGCCTCTTCGTTATATGCCGGTATGCCGATAGTTATGGTAGTTTTTTTCATAATTACATAAAAATTCCTATTTTTGAGGAAAACGTTAGTTCCCATTTTCCATTTTTTGACGCAGCCTTCCTTAGCGGAAATAGTCTAATAAATAGATTCATAGCAACCGATCCCGTTGTATATACAGGGTTCTTAAGAAAGAATTTAATGGTTGATCCTAAAAGCAACCTTCTTGGCATGTAATACTCTTTCATTATTTCTTCACCAATTGTTTGTCTGACACTTTTTTTATCTTCAGTAGTTGACCGCAACCCAAGAACTCTCCAGTCATGGAGTGTACTTACTGTTCTCATGTAGACTTCGGCTTTCTTACAGAATACGTAGCCGTTCTTATTATTTTGGGTTGCTTTCGCATAAAGATAATTTTGATCAGAAATAGTGTTTTTTGGATAAAAGATATTCCTTGCAAACTCGGTTCTTACCAATTGGGCTGCACCCATTAGTGAATAAATGTTGTTTCCGCGATTCAATTTCATGACAGCATCCTCAAAACTTTCATAAGAGTAGTTACTGAGAATTCCAAAAAAGCTCTTCTGGTGTACTGGTATAAAGCGTGCACCAACGACATTCACATTCTTCTCAATCTTCTCAACCAAATTTTTTATAGTATCAGTATTCTTAAGAACAACATCGCCATCCAAAGACAATATAAAATCCCCTGTAGCAATCCTATAAAGTTCATTTAGTCTTTGTGCTTTACCCTTCCTTCGCCCATCAGCCAAAAGAGAAATATTTGGGTGTTGGTTTGCAAAATCTCTCACAACATCTTTTGTACCATCATGAGAACCATCATCGAGCACCAAAATTTCCTTAATGGAAAAATTACTTCCTTTTTGCCTATAAATCGATTCCAAAAGATTGAGAATGTTTCTTTCTTCATTAAGTACTGGTATGGCGACTGTTATAGTTACTTTTTTCATATTAATTTCTATTGAACGACGGTAGTGATATGCTTGGGATAATTCCCTTTGACTTCTGTCGTGCTTCGATATTTGTGAGATTGTAAAATTTTTGGGCATTTTTCTTCCAGCTAAATTCTTGTGCCCATGCATATGCCTGCTCAGAAAACCTTAATCTTACATTTTCCTTCAAAAATAGCTTTTTTATCGTTCTTTCAAACTCGTCTATATTGTTAAGCGCAACTAAAAAGCCTGTTTTGTTATGAAGAACAGAATCCCTGAGACCATTGACCCTTGATGCTATGACCGGCGTTTTATAGGCATTTGCTTCAATAACAGTAATTCCCCACCCTTCAACCGATGAAGGCTGGACGGCAGCCCAGCTTTGTGAAAGTAACTTTGCTTTCCTTCTCTCGCTGACCTTTCCTGCAAATATTACATTTTTCTGGATGTTAAGACCTTTAACAAGCTTTTTAAGCGTTGTCAGACTTTCCCCTTCCCCGGCAATGGTAAATTTGGCGTTGGGAATGTCAGCTAGAATTCGTGCAAAAGCCTTTATTGCAACATCCACATTCTTGTAGTTCTTAAGTCTTCCAAGGTACAGCAATGACGGATAAGAAGTCTTAGGATGCATCTTTCCGCTTAATGTGATACCGGGATTGACTATTTGTATATTCTCCGGCTTTGCAATTTTTGCCCGTAAAATTTCATTTCTTGAGGACTTTGAGACGGTAACCACAATGCTGTTTCTATAAATAAATGGCATCGCTTTTCCTTCTAAAAATTTAGCCACGTATGACAATGGGAATTTAAGGTGCTGCATAAAAATGTCTTGATGAACATGATGGATGAGTAAAATGACTTTTCTCGTGCTAAAAAGAGGAGCAAAAAATGGAATTCCGTTTTCCGAGTCGATAATAACGTCATAGGAATTTCTTAACTTGAATATATAGTAGACCGCAGCCCAAAAGTACACGGTGTAAAACCCCCCGCGTCTAAGAATAAGAATTCCGTCAATGACTTCATTTGTTCTGCATTTTCCGTCATTTCCACAAAAAATTGTTACGTTGTTGCCTGCCTTTTTCCATTCACGGGCGAGTTCACGGATGTATACCTCGGCTCCGCCGGACCACAAATGCTTTGTATCCCGCCAGTTAAATATAAGTATGTTTTTTCCATCGGTCGGAGCCAGGGGTATGGGTCGCAAAAGATCCGGTATAAGCCGTATGTTGCTCCACAAAGCATAAAGCCTTGTATTGAGCATATGAACGGTAAGTGTTACTCCGAGGCTCACAAAGCCTAAAAATGCCATAACAACAGCAATTTCTCCTACATTGCTGTGAAATGTTGCTATTAAGATTACTTGTACTGTTGCTAATATGAAGCCGAGAATTGGAAGCATGTGATACCCTTTAATTTGATGGTATGAAATGATATTGGAGGCCACTGTAAATGCAACCATTCCGGCGGTGTAAAGCCCGATATATGGCAGTATGCTTTGCGCCCTATCTCCGAATAGCAACGGCACTGTTACATCCTTGAAGGCCGAGATCACAACAAAAGCAGCAAAGCTTGACAGGAAAGTACCTATTAGAAGCTTGTTAAAAACGTTTGACTTTTTGCCCCTTCCTTCTTCAAGACTTACCATTGGAAGTATAAATTGCGAAAGCAAAGACCCGGCAAAGTACACCATTTTTCCTATAAGAGAAAGGAGGGCATAATGCCCGGCCTGGTCTGCAGGCAGGAAATGCTTAGCAAGAATGACATCAGCAGTTATATAAAGTACTGCCGAAGCCCTTGTCAGGGCGCTTGTTGCCACGAATTTGTAGGGAAACTCATTTTTAATTTCTACTTTCTTTAGTCCTGCCTTCACAGTTCTTGTAAAGTAAGCGATAAGTGCGAATGTTACAAATGAGGAAATTGGAAGTCCCAAATATACATATTCTCCCAAATTATTTTCGGCAAGAATAATAACAACAAGAAGCTTAGCCAAAGCATCAATAACGCCGATTGCTGCTAGTCTTCCAAAGAGTAAATTACCGCGGATAAAACCCCCATCAATTGCAGATACCAAACCCATTATCCAAATCGGGGAAATCGCAAGAAGCGGAACTATACTATCAAGCTTGAAAAACTCCTTCAGCAAGGGAGTTGAAAGTGTCCAAAGCACAGTCACTATAAGAGCACTAAGAGCTACTCTTTTTCTCATATACTTCCAAAATTCTTTAGCCGGAATTTTGAACTTTCCTAAAATGTAAGCGCTTCTATACGTCACACTTCTCCCAAGGGCGTTTATAGGAATATCAAAGAGTGAAAAAATACTTCCAAGAAGGCTTATGGTTGCAAAATCCTCAATGCTTATGGATCTGCCAAGGTACACGTTATAAACAAAATTTATAAAATTGGCAAAAATTGTTGATCCAATAAGAACAAGCCCCCTTGTTTTGACCGAGTCTCTTTTTATAATTTTTTTAAGTAAATTCATATTAAAAGATAATTGAAATAGCATATCTCACAGGCTTTAGAATGATTTTAGGAATGTCAAACTCCTTATTTGTTTTTTTGGATTTTCTTATCAGGTGAAGTCCGTGAACTGTTTTTTCCCAATAATGGGGCTTGAATATAAGCTGGTGAAGCGCCATAAACCCGGCAATACTTATAGCAATCCAATAAATTGGAATGAGAAATGTGTACTTAATAATCCCGTACTCCTTTCTTTTCATAGCACCAACCATGTAGTAATACATAAAGAAGAAGTTCCCGAAGACAAGTGATGTTACAGCCATATAAAAAACAATTGAAGGATAAAGCCTTTCAATCGACGGTCCCACAAATGAATACAATGTGAAGTAGGAAATTGTTGCGACCCACAAAAATGGATTTATGAGTATAAAAGCAATCTTGCCACCTATGATTAAGTGAAAAATCGGAAAATGTCTGCCGTGCTCTTTTGCAAATTTAAGACTTTCTCTGGTATGGACAAGATAAGTTTGCATATATCCTTTAATCCACCGTGATCTTTGTCTAATCCAATTTCCCCATTTAGAATTTGCTTCCTCCAGAGTGGTCGACTCAATAATCGCCGTTTTATATCCCAGCTTGAATAGTCTCATTCCAAGATCTGCATCTTCAGTTACATTGAATGGATCCCACCCTTCAAGTCTGTGAAGATCTATTGTCCGGAAATGATTGGAAGTTCCACCAAGCGGAATACTCGTATTGATAGACTGAAGACCTGTGAGGCTCACATCAAACCATAAAGAATACTCAGCTGTGAAAAACCGTGTTAATAAATTTTGATAAGGATTATAGTAATTCAGCTTTGCCTGAAGACAGATAACATTTCTCGGTACTTTTTGGAAAGCAAGATAGGCTTTTTTCAGCTGTTGAGGTTCGGGCTTATCCTCGGCATCAAAAATAACAAGATATTCTCCCTTTGCAAAAGATAGACCGTAGTTGCAAGCCTTCGGCTTGGTTTTTGGCTGGGAGTCAGGGACAACTACAGCCCTTACGTAGGATGGTAAATGCATTTTCTTTACTTTGGCTATTGATTCCCTATCGTCTTCTTCAAGAAGAAGCATGACGTCAAGCTTCTCCTTAGGCCAATTAAGTTGATCAATTGAGCGCAAGAAATGTGGAATAACGTGAGCTTCACGATAAAGAGGGCAAAGAATTGTGTAGATTGGAAGAGTGTCATTCTCCAGAGCATTTAAGGTAGTCGGATGTATATCGATTTCCTGTGTATTTCTTAGACTTTTAAGAACAAGGTATAAATTAAACAATGTGTCCGAGAAGTAAATAAAGCTTAACGTTGCGACTAGAATGGATAGAGTCAGCATCGGATTTGCAACCATCCCTACCAAAAATATTACAAAAAGCAAACGGATGAAATTTTTTTGTTTTGTAGTAAATGTTGTAATAGAGCTCGCCTTATGAGAGAGGGTTGTATGAGTGACATAGTGTCTTTTTTTATGTCTCAACCCGGCTCCTCTCATGGAGCCGTCAATTTTAGAATTAAATGCTTGAGGACCGACCTTATTTAGCTTGAGCCGGATTGCGTTTCCGCCTATTTCAAATATTGTTTTTATTGCCCCGACATTTGACGATCCCGAACTTCTTTTTTCAAAGCTTATTTCGTGGTTATTAATTTCGTAGCCAGCCTCTGTTGCCTTGTACAAAAATTCCAAGTCAAATGTCCATGCCGAACTGGGATAGACCCGTACAACATCAATTACTTCCTTCCTAAACAACTTCAATCCGGATTGGATGTCATGGTCAAGACCAAAGAGGGTCTTTCCGAATCCAAATCTAAATCCACGGCTTAACACTTTTCTAAAAAAGCTGTCCTTATATTTTTTCCTATTAGCAACAACAATGTCACAGGCTTTAAGTTTTTCAGCCATTTCAAAAACAGCTTCAGGAGGATATTGCAGATCTGCATCGATAAATGCGATATTCTCGTATTTAGCGTAAGAGAAGCCCTCCAACAAGGAGTAAGACTTTCCTCTTTTTCCCCTTTTTAGGTAAAATGAAACTGGATATATAGTTGAGAGAACTGAGGCAATTTGTCTGGTTTTGTCTGTCGAGTGATCGTCCACAACAATTATTTCAAAATCGTAACCTTTGTTAAGAAGGGTAATATTGATCCGTTCAACAAGAGCAGTAATATTTTCTTCCTCGTTACGGGTTGGAACAATAATTGACAACTCTTTTTTGATTTTTTTGTTCATATTAGTGAGTAACTCTGTGATTCTTAACAAAGCCTTCCAGGGCATTTTTTTCAACCCTGTAATGACCACCAAATTCCACTGCAGGCAAGTCTCCTTCTTTGATATATTTGTAAATTGTGAGAACAGAAAGCTTGAGGTGAGATGCTACCTCTTGCACGGTTAGTAGTTCGTTAATCTCGTTATATCCCATATTAAATAGTTATAAGATGTGAATTATAACTACTCTAGCCTATATTGTCAACTATAGGGTATCTATTAGGAATAATCAGTTATATTAAGTAGTGCCAGGTAAGGTTTGGCGAGCTAAACGCTAAAGAAGTTTTGTTTTGTATTCAACCAGAAATTCTCCTGACGGGTCAAATATTTGACGTCAGCTGAGTTGTCTAGCATAAATTTTATAGCCTCCTCAAGATAAAGTGTGTTTTGAGAACCCTTGACTAAAATAATTGCATCCTGGGGTAATTCTTCTTTCAAATGAAGCCCTGCCTGAACTGCATTCTTATACCACACAACATTTTGTGTCCGGTTCTTACGGCCGGAGTATGATTTAACAACAGGAACAATATATTCTTGGGTCAATGGTCCTACACAATAAAGCTGATCTACGCATTTGGCAATCGCATGGGCAACTTCTTCATGCTCTCCTTTTGCCTCATTTCCTAGCTCCCGCATATCTCCCATCAAAAAAACTGTCGGTTTTTTCGTCTTGTTTTTCAATATTTTTAATAGCGATAGAAAAGAAAGCACAGTGGATTTTGATGAATTGTATGAGGAATCGATAATTATAGAATTTTTAATTCCCTTCAAAAGGGTAGATCTTCCTTTAGGTAGTGCAAAATTTTTCTCCAGAGACTCTTTTATCTGAGAGTATGAAAGACCAAGCGCGTGGCATGCTAAGATAACTGCGCCAAATCCTTCTTGCGATACTGGAGGTAGCAACATATCCGAAAATGATAACTCAAGAGTACTTCTTTTTTGCCTTGAGTTAACCAAATAAGTAAATTTGGTCCTTTTTAGTGAAATATCATACCCGTTGAATGATATTGTATTCTTCTTTTCTTTTCCGAATGTAAGAAGAGTTACTGTCGCCCTGTCAGCATTTTTTTCGATATTTTTTGAAAGCAGGTGGTCATCACTATTATAAATGCCTATCTTCGTATATCCGTTTGTAATAATTTTACTATCCTCCTGTGCAATCTTTCCGACTAAAAAATCAAGCGAATTTTTGTATTTTTTCTGCAAAAGCTTCTCAAACTGTAAAGTATGAGTGGCAGTTGCATTAAGATCAATTGCCATATCAGGCTTAATAATTGTAAGCAAATATGACATATTTTTCGGAGGTTCGGGATCGTCTATTCCCATCTCCACGACCAAATATTGGATTCCCTTGAGGTTAAAAATTCGAACAGGCGCTTTTAGCAACGTTTTTAGCCAATTTTTTTTATTAAACCCGTCAATTTCAATACCAAGAATTCCAAGAGGAATTCCGGTTTCTGAATTTCCGCTTACTACCTTAACTAAAAAGTAGTCTTTCAAAACGGCAAATAAAGCATTTCTTGTGGAAGACTTGCCAACGGATCCGGCCACTCCAATAACATACGGTTTGTGAATATAAAGGGCAAGCCTCGCCCAAAATCGCAAGTAGTATAAAACACACCAAACTGCAAAATTACGCATAAGGATATTATACAGCCTCAATCAATTTTAGCCTAATTTCGAAATAATACTTGACTAACATTTGTCATCTAATATATATTGGTACTCATGGATGATACAAAAGACGAAGTCGTAATTGACGGACAACTTGAGGAGACGTCTCAGGAAAATCTACCCGTAGCAACGGTGGAACAAGCTCAACCTGAAAATCAAGCGGAGCTTGTCGTGAGCCTCACGAATTTAATTAATTCTAATTTGACGGAAATTGAGAATATTGAAAAAGAAATTTCCCAAACAAAAGAAATGGTTGATAGCGTGCTGGCCAATGATGAAACTTATCAAAAACATGCTGAAGCCTCAAAGGAAGCATCGAGAATAAAAGGAAACACAAAGAAGGAAATTTTCAAAAGACCAGACGTCAAGCACGTTGTTGAAAAGTTGACCGAGCTGAAAGACAATTTGTCAGATACTCGGGGGGAGTTATCAAATTACATACAGGAATACGCTCAAGCATCAGGTCAAAATTACTTTGAGGCCGAAGATGGAACAATCCAGGAGATTGTTTACGTTGCAAAGCTCCGCAAAAAATCCGCATAATTTGCTTTTTGTCTTTTCCAATTAATATAAGGTCATCTTTTTTAGTGAACGTAATGATAAATTTAGACTAATCAAGCTATCAGATCAGAAAATTCAAGTGCATAAAATTTGAGTTGAAAAAAAATAGAAAAATCGCATAAAGAAAAATTACAAAAAAAATACCGCAGGTTAATGAATATCATTCTGAAATTTTTCAGAACCTTTCGCTGAATTACTTCAGCACAATATTCATACCACCTGCGGTACAATTTTTTAATTTCTGTCCCAGCCTCCTCTGTCTCCTCCGCGTCTATCGTCTCGTCCTCCGCGTCTATCAAATCCTCCTCTTCCGCCTCCAAAGCCTCCGCCTTGTGGTCTCTCCTCTCTAGGTCTTGCAACTGAAACAAAAATTGTTCTGTCTCCCATTGCCGATTTATCAAGAGCAGTTATTGCTTCTTGAGCTTTAGCATCATCTTCAAGTTCTACGAACCCAAAGCCTTTGCTTCTTCCGCTATCTCGGTCTGTAATTAGAGTTGCAGATAATACATTTCCGTACTCGGAAAATATAGTCTTCAATTCATCTTCTGTTGTTTGGTATGGTAAATTACCAACATAAAGTTTTGTCATAAAATGTTCACCACCTTTCTTTTTCGGATAATTAGTTTATGTGTGTCTATAGGTACTGAGGCTAAATGCGGAACTTTCCTTCTTAGCTATTGTATTATAGCATAAATAAATTAGTTGCGATATCAAAGTATCCGAGAATATATTGCTTGTACTTTTTTTACTCAATTTTTTGCTTCAAAATTTTGCGTGAAGCGCTATATTTTTCATGAGAGTAAAATGTTGTAAGTATATAGTTTTGCGCTTATTGACAATAAATTTTTTTGATCATATCATGAAGTAGTTTTGGGCTGCCTTAAATTACAACCCGGTTCTTGTATAAAGACTGGGTTGTTTTTTGTTTAGGTGGATTTTTTTGTTAAAACGAGTGACCAAGCAAAAGGATGTTTGCTTTTTACTACAGTCAAGCCTTGCTTTCTAAGAAATTTTTCAAATCCCCACGCGCTCCAGTGATTTATATGTTCGGGGTGATTTCCAAAATTTCTAATATATTTTCCCCTCATGAAGTTAGCACCTATAAAAAGGGGCTCATTTGGAACTGAAAAGATAAGGTATTTTCTCGTCACTCTTTTAATTTCTTCAACTGCCCGCTCAGGATTTTCTAGATGCTCCAAGACCTCGGTGCAAAGCGATAAATCAAAGCTGTTGTCTTTATATTTAAGATCATAAATATCTCCTTCAAAAAGACTAAGATGAGGGTAAATTTTCTTTCCTATTTTAATGGCATCTTTGGAGTAGTCAATACCCTCGTTTTTATTACCGATTTTCTTCTCCTCAAGTTTTTTCAGAGTAAAACCCTCACCACAACCCACATCAAGAATACTCTGCGCTTTAAGAGGCTTTATCATCTTAAAAAGAGTCTTGTAGAAATTGTCAATCAAAGCCCTCTGGATGGGATTTTGATTTTGATGTTTTAGGAAGTTTGTTGTTTCGGGCACAAGTGTCATTATAAAGCTTTTGATGCTTACCATCAATCACAAACAAAAATTGCTATACTGTATTTTTATGAAGGTACTTGGCAATTTTCTATTCTGGTTTATTGTTATTCTTATAACTTCAAACATCATACTCATGGTTTTTTCTTATAAAGGCACCAGCCTGAATATTAATACTTTAGCTTCCCCTTTACCTAAAATTATAACTGACACCTTCAATAGAAATTCTTTTTTTTGGCAGCCTAATTTTACTGCTAAAGCAAGCTCTTCTGAGAATTTGGGACTTACAGCTATGAGCGCGATTTCCTACGATACTGCAACAGACAAGCTTTTGTATGAAAAAAAATCGGGAGAAAGACTGCCAATGGCCTCTTTAACAAAAATTATGACTGCCATAATTGCACTTGAAAATTTAAATCTTTCTGAAAAAGTAGTTGTTACAAAAAACGCTTCTGAAATAGGGGAAGGAACAATGGGTCTTTCGGATGGTGAAAGTCTTACAGTAAATGAACTACTCTATGGACTGCTTCTTCAATCTGGGAATGATGCAGCTGAAACCATTGCCCAAACCAGTAAGTTTGGCAGATCCCGTTTTTTACATTTAATGAATAAAAAGGCAGAAGACCTGGGCCTTTCAAACACTAGATTTACCAACCCCTCAGGTCTTGAGGGAGATGGAGAACAGTACTCCACCGGAAAAGATCTTGTCGTTTTGACAAATTATGCTATGAAAAACCCGGAATTTGCAAAAATTGTAGGAACATATGAGTACGTTATCCCACAGACTCAAGAACATAAAGAATTTCATCTCTTCAACGAAACCAATCTATTAACAACCTACCCCGGGGTTAAGGGTGTCAAAACAGGATATACTTATGAGGCAGGACTTTGCCTTGTTACCTACTTGGACTATGAGGGACACAAAATTATCGCAGTGCTTCTGAATAGTCAAAACCGCCGCGAAGAAATGGCAGAACTTCTGGACTACAGCCTAAGAGAACTTGAAATAGAACCGCCAGAAAGAAGCTAATTTTTTATACATTAAGTCTTTCCTCAAAAACCTTTTTGTGCCTGAGGTGGGACTCGAACCCACATCGGGAAACCCGACACGCTCTTAAGGCGTGCGTGTATACCATTCCACCACTCAGGCGCTTAAGTATTTTAGTATTAGTAAGACCTAAAAACAACCTTGTTACTTTATGTTGTTTTTCAGAAATTCAATTATTCTTTCGTGATAATTATAAAAGATCCACATGTTAAGAATTATTAACCCGGGAAATACTATTCCTTTTTCAATAAAACTTCCGGTATGAAATCTCAATGCCTTAACAGGAGGAATACCGAATTTTATTGGAATCGGGAAAAACCACGGAACACCGCCATGCGTAAAGCTATCTGCAACCAAATGTGACACCACGCCAATCATAAAAGACCACCACACAACATTACCATCAACTATCAGCACATTTGAAGTCAAAGTCAAAAACAGTTTTGAAATAACACCAAAAAAAACAATTCCCAAGACAGAATGAGAGATGTGTCTATGACCTCCGAATATTGGGGCTAAAACCTTACCCAACAATCTTCCAAGCCTCACCCTTTTCCAGAGTGTGCCTGTTGACTGGTCTATATCAGGCGCAAGTCCGCCTATCATATTGGCCGAAAAGGCTATAAAGGCTGTGGCCAAAGTCATTTGTCCAACCGGCTGGGTCGCTACAATAAAAGACATAGCAGTAAATGCAGTAAGGTCATGAGTTCTTCCGGTCATACTAATCCTTGAGGTTTTCTTCAAAAAAAGCGTCTAAAAGCTCCAAATACTTGTCAGGGTTTTTAATGTAGGTTTCGACATGTCCGGTATTTGGAAATGTAACTCTTTTTGCGTTTGTTACCATATTGAAAAGTTCTTCTGAATTAGAAGGCGCGATTAAAGTATCGCTTTCTCCATGAAGGAACAGAAGCGGAGTATTGCCAAGCAAAGAGATTTTATCAATAGGTCTTACCCTATCAATGTCTATATCAAAAAATAGCCTGGCTGCCAAAAAAGACCCGGGGTATAAAAAGCGAGGCACACTATGATCATCTTCCATTATATTTGAAACTATACTTTTGATTTCTGAGGCCGGGCTATCAAGAACTACAGCACCTGCATCCTTAATATCATTTCCGGCCATGATTGTTGCAATTGCACCCAATGAGTCACTAATAATCCCAATACTCTCAGGCTTGAACTCCTGCTTAATCAAATAATTGAAAGCCCCTGCAACATCATCTGCCTCATGCTGACCAAAACTTATCCTGACTTTTTGAGATTCTCCTATTCCTCGGAGGTCAAACATCAAAAGAGAATACCCTTGCTCATAAAAATGCTTTGCTATTTCAGGTGCCCCGTAGACCTCATTGGCTCTATTTTGGTTCCCCGCCCCGTGTACAAAAATTATCGCTTTGTCATTAACTCCTCTAAAATACCAGCCAGCAAGCTGAACATTATCCTTTGACCGGAAAACAACGTCTGCCACCCTTTCACCTATGAGCTTTTTGTCGTACTTAATAGGAGTTTCAGCGGGCGATGTCAGTGTTGATGCTATATACAAACTAACCCCGCCGTAGAGTGAAAGAAGAAAGACTATTACAGCTGAGATAAGTACTGTTAACCCCATATTAAGATATTATCACTAATCCCAGTCTTTCCGATAGTACTTTTTACCTTTGAGGCTTTTTGGAAGATATTCCTGCTCCGCTTTTTTTCCGGTTTCTTTTTCAACTTTCCAAGCGTATCTTGTGTGATCCTTCCCGTATCCCAGCCCTTTCATAACCTTATTTGAGGCGTTTCTAAGGTGAAAAGGTATTTCGGGTAAATTTTCTATCTCAACATCGTTTAAGGCTTCAAATATACCATTTGTCGATGCAATAGATTTCTTAGCAGAAGCCAAAAAAGTAGCGCACTGGGAAAGTATAAGCTGCGACTCAGGCATTCCTATCATGGTTACAGCAGACATTGCACTTGTTGCAACGACAAGAGCAGTAGGCTGGGCATTTCCAATATCTTCTGAGGCAAAAATGACCATTCTGCGCGCAATAAATAAAGGGTCCTCCCCCGCTTTTATCATCCGTGCCAAATAGTGAAGGGTTGCATCAGGATCGCTTCCCCTCATAGACTTTATAAAGGCCGATATTGTGTCGTAGTGATAATCCCCTTTTTTGTCATAATAGACAGCCCTTCTCTGAACCGCTTCTTCAGCTACTTCAAGGTCAAGCTTATCTGCTAAAATTACTGCCTGCTCAACAGCATTTATGGCAAATCTGGCGTCACCATTGGAATAATTAACTATATGATCAACAAATTCCTTGCCGTACTTCACCTTAGGATAATTTTTTAATGCTTTTAAGACAACCTTTCTTATGTCCTTATTTTCTAAAGATTTCAAAACAAAAAGACTTGATCTTGAGAGAAGAGGCGCATTTATCCTGAACCCTGGGTTTTCAGTGGTTGCACCTATCAAAACAATCGTCCCGTTTTCAACATGAGGCAAAAAAGCATCCTGCTGGGATTTATTAAACCTGTGTATCTCATCGACAAACAAAATTGTCTGCTTTCCCATTTTCCCGACCTCGCGTGCCTTTTCGATAACTTTTCTGACATCCGCAACTCCTGAGGTGACGGCAGAGAAAAAAACAAAGTCCGCTTTGACTGAATTTGCAATAACAGTTGCCAGGGTTGTTTTGCCGGATCCGGGAGGTCCCCAAAACATCATCGAAGTTATTTTCCCCGATTCTATCATTGATCTTATCGGCTTACCCTTACCGACCAAATGCTCTTGACCGATAATCTGAGTGATCTTTTGAGGGCGCAAAACCTCTGCCAAGGGTTTTTCCATAGGGTAATTGTACCACCAACAGCAAGCTGTCTCGTGGCATAACACATTCTATGCTGAATTTTTGGTAAAATAGGATTCTCGGGCCCATGGCTCAATGGTAGAGTACTTCCATGGCATGGAAGGGGTTAGGAGTTCGAATCTCCTTGGGTCCACAAAGGTAGTTTCTTTCAGGTAACTTATTGACAAAAAAGAATGCGCGTGACATAGTATGGACATGGAAAATCAGGCTCCAGCTCCAAAATCTTCATCAAAAACACCCATTATCCTCATTTCCGTGGTAGTTTTGATAATAATTGTCGGAGCTATTGTTTTCGCAATGTCCAACAAGCAGGAGGTTAACCAGACAGCGGTTGACCAGACACCTGCTCCTACTTCCCAAGAAGTTGAAGCAACATCAGCAGGAGTTGAGTACAACAATGGCACCTATGACGCAGTAGGCAACTACACTTCTCCCGGCGGAGAAGAGACCATCGACGTTACCCTGACACTTGCAGATGGCGTTATAACTGATGCAACAGTTGCATCAAATGCTACACGCCCAATTTCAAAACAAATGCAGTCCGCATTTATTGAAGGGTTCAAAGAACAGGTTGTTGGAAAAAACATTGATGAGGTCAATGTTACCAAGGTTTCAAGTTCATCACTTACTCCAAAAGGATTTATGGACGCACTGGAAAAGGTTAAAACTCAAGCATCTGCTTAATGCACTCCTTCTCATTTGAGGCAATCGGAACCCAATGGACAGTAGATATACCCGAAGAAAATAACCGCCTCATACAAGAAATACTTAGACTAATTGCTTCATTTGACAATACATACTCAAGATTCCGTAAAGACTCAACCATCTCTAAAATTTCAAATAAGATCGGCAGGCACAAAGCACCCGCTGATTTTTTACCGCTTAAAGAAATTTATGAGAAACTTTATTTTCTAACGGACGGCCTTTTTACTCCGCTTGTCGGCTCACTTCTTGAGGATGCAGGATACGACAGCACTTACTCATTAATACCTAAAACCCTCAAGCCTATAGGAGAATTGGGAAAGTCAGTGATTTTTGCAGACTTAAATATTGATACTCTAGAGCCAATTACCCTTGATTTTGGGGCTTGCGGAAAAGGTTATCTCGTCGACAAAGTTGCTCATTTAATAAGCAAAAAAGGTGTAAAAAATTATTGCATAGATGCCGGAGGGGACATACTTGTCAAAGACACAGAAGTAACCCGCATTGGTCTTGAGCATCCCGAGGATGCCGGCAAGGTCATTGGTGTTGCTGAAATTAAGAATATGAGCATTTGCTCATCCTCAGGAAATAGAAGGAAGTGGGGGTCATATCACCATATATTAAATCCTAAGACGCTAAAACCTGCAGATGAGATCATAGCAACTTGGGTTGTAGCGGAAAAAACTATAGATGCAGACGCTTTAGCCACGGCTCTTTTTTTACTGCCAAAGCCCGAAAGATACAAAGACTTCAAATTTGAGTATGTAATGTTGTATAAAGATTATAGTGCCATAAAATCACTAAATTTCCCAGGGCAATTATTTACAGCATGAACCCGATTGATAATTTTCTCAACCGTTTTACAATGTACAGAGTGGTTGAGTATGGGTTGCTAACACTCACATGCTATTCATTCATTTTAAGCTTACTGAGCTCAATCTCATTCAATCCCTTAGAACTATTTACTACTCTTGCATCACTCACTTTTGCTTGCTATTTTTCAAATTTATTATTCGGAAAGCTCTTCAAAGTACCAATTAATGCTGAATCATCAATAATAACTGCTCTTATTTTGTTTTTTCTGCTTTGGCCGTCCAGCCAGATAGAAAGCGTATTACTCTTTCTTGCAGCCGGATTAATTGCAATGGCTTCAAAATATATTATTGCTTTTCGGGGAAAACACATATTCAATCCTGCAGCTGTCGCTGTTTTTTTGCTTATGTTCTTAAATAACGGCGCGATATGGTGGATTGCAACGCCATTTATGCTGCCTGCAGTACTTGTTGTGGGTCTGCTTATTGTTAGAAAAATACGAAGATTTACCATGTTTTTTACTTTCTTAACAGTAAGCTTGTTAACTTTTCTTGGTTTTGTGGCACTTAATGGTAAAGACCCTATTGATGAATTAAAGATCTTTTATTTTTCTTTTCCGGTAGTTTTTTTGGGTACAGTTATGCTCACAGAACCGCTAACAACTCCTCCTACTAAAAAACTTCAAATCATTTACGCTGCAATTGTCGGAGTTATATTTTCTCTTCAAACTCCTCTTGGTCATTTCTATCCGACTCCTGAGGTAGCCATCCTTGTTGGTAATTTATTTTCATTTGCGGCAAGTCCGAAGTACAAATTGAAGCTAAAACTTCTTAATAAAGTTGAAGTCGCAAAAAAAACACTTGAGTTTTCTTTCGAAAAACCCGCCAATTTTAGTTTTAGCCCCGGCCAGTACCTGGAATGGACATTGCCTATTCTAAGAACCGACGGAAGAGGAAATAGGCGCTATTTTACAATTGCATCCTCACCTACCGAAGACAAATTAAGACTTGCTGTCAAGCTCAACACTCCTTCAAGCACTTTCAAAAAGTTTCTCTCAAATCTTAAAGACAGCCAATTTATAACAGCAGGAAGTCTAGCGGGCGATTTCACTCTAAAACATTCAAAAAAAAATAACTTGGTATTTATAGCCGGCGGAATTGGAATTACTCCTTTCAGAAGTATTATCAAAGAGCTGGTAGACAATAAAGACACAAGGAGGGTTGTCCTTTTCTACAGCAATAAAACTTCGGAGGAAATAGCCTATCAGGAATTTCTTGGGGATGCTTCTCAAAGAATCAATCTTGAAGTCGTGTACGTTCTAACCGAAACTGAAAACATACCCTCAAATTTTAGAGGAGAAAAAGGAAGAATAACAAGCCAAATGCTTTCAAAATACATAAAAAACACAGCAGATTGTGATTATTTTCTCTCAGGACCTATATCGATGGTTAACGGTTACAAAAGTCTGCTTAAATCAATGAATGCTAACGGAAAAAATATTTTTACCGACTATTTTCCCGGGTTTTAGGATTGACTTTATAAAGATATTCACATAGTATTTTGTTGTGAAGAAAATTGTAATTGCCCTCTCCTTGTTGTCTGCTTTACTCCTTATTGCTCTCGTTTTTGTTTTATTTAACAAACAGATCAACATTACTATTCCTCAAATAAATTTTTCAAATTTGAAAATGCCCGATGTAACACCCTTACCCACAAACACAATGCTTGATGAACTTTCCGAAAATTCCATCGACAAAGATGTAAACGGAAGCAAAAGAATAGAAGCAAAAGGCATAACAATGGGAGGAATCAAGCAAGGAGTAATCGAAGCCTCAAATTTTAAGTTTACTCCCGATGCCATACAAGTCAATGAAGGCGATACTGTAGTTATTACGATAAAAAACGTTCAGGGATTGCACGATTTCGTTATTGATGAGTTAGGAATTAAGACCAAAACACTTAAAGAAGGTGAATCTGAAGAAATTACATTTGTTGCTTCAAAAAAAGGTACTTTCAACTTTTACAGCTCTATCGGTCAGCACAGGGTAATGGGAATGGAAGGAACCATGATAGTTAACTAGCTTTTCTATCCTCAAATCTCTTCTTAACTACCTCAAATACATCTTTAATCCTGGTTGTGACCACTTCAAAAGTCGTTCTTTTCTTACAGATAAATTCTAAATTTTCTATGTCATCTTTTGAAGGTGTTAATACATCAGTGGTTTGAGGGTACATGATAGATTTTGAATTTACGCTGTGATCAAGACCCAGCGCGTGCCCAAATTCGTGAGTTAGGGTGTGAAGGAACTCTTCGTGTGAAACGTCAATATAAATGCTGATCTTCCTGCTCTTCCCATCCTGCTCGTAGAGTCCTTCTTCAGGCTTTGTTACCAAAACTCCCTGATAATCATCAATCGTATTATTTAGATATCTTGCGTTTGAATTATAGTCACTAGTCTCTTGTCCTAAAGCCTGAGCCTCAGCTGTCAAAGCTTCTGCCTCCCTCTTTAACTCCTCCTGCCTTGCAATCAGCTTATCAAACTCTTCCTTAGGAGCACCCCCTTGTGAATTCCAGTAAGAAATGTCCGCGTTAAGTGACTTTACTTTTTGTTCAAACTCTAGCTTTCTTGTCTTGTAGTCTTCGATCTTGGGGTCAATCTCACTCTGCTTTTGCTTTAAGTCCTCACTCAAATCGTTGATTTTACTTGTTAATTCCTGCCTATTGTCATAAACCATGTTTATGGTAAAAGATGATTTAGGGTCGTACTGCAGTAAGTTTTTATTAAGTGCCTTATTCCAAATTCCGGCTGCAATCTTAGTGTCTTCCAATAACTCCTCAGCTGTAGTATTAAATCCCGAGTCAATTGTTCCGATTGAGTAAGTTATGGGCGTATCGCACGGTGAATAGTAGAAGACGCTGTTAAAAGCAGATTGAACTTGAGATCTAAAGAAAATAGCTGAAAGAACCGACACCAATAAAATAAAAATAGCTATAAAAATCTTTCTCATAATTAATTTTAATAGCTTCCTTTACTAATGTCTATTATCCGACTTATTTCAGCGCTCCTCATCGAAGTAACTGTCAAAGTTAGACTCTTTCAAGTATTCGTAGCTCTCAGAATTTACTTCTCCGCGCTGCGCGCTCTCAGAAGCGTGTCGATGAATATCAGGGAGCAGAGAATGTAGGGATGATATTGCAATAAAAGTCAACAGTATGCCACCAAGAAGTGCAAAAGTCTCAGCAAGCGCAAATCCCTTTCTGTTTTCGTGGTGGATTTCAGGTATAAGGTTTGATAAGGAAATGTAAAGGAAAAACCCAGCAGCAATTGCAACGAATACAACAGAAAGACTAGTAAAAGAGGATCCTAAATAAAAAGTAATAATTGCTCCAACTACCGAAACCGAAGCACTTAAGACATTGATGAATAAGATATTTTTTCTCGCAAGACCCTTCTTAAGAAGTACCCCAAAATCCCCTATTTCTTGAGGAATTTCGTGTGCCCCAACAACAAGTGCAGTAATTATACCTACTGGCATATTAATCAAAAAAGCTGATGCAATAGCAATTCCATCGACGAAATTGTGAATAGTATCTCCTATCACTATCATTGCAACAATAGGCTCTCTCGAACCTACTTCATCATGTGTGTGCTGCCAATGAAGAATTCTCTCAAGTAAATAAAAAACAACAATTCCAACTAGCGTAAATAGATAAAAATTGCTAACTCCGATTGTTTCTTCAGATTGATGAAGACCTTCCGGTAAAATTTCAAAAAAAACAGCTCCCAAAAGAGTTCCCGCAGCAAAAGAGGACAAAATATGAGCTATTTTAACTACTTTTTTGTTCAATAGTAAAAGTATGCCCCCGGCAAGCGAAAATACACTGCCGATAATTACAAACAAAACAATATATGCTAATAAATTCATAGGTTGTTATTTCTACATTCTTTACAAATTCCAAAAAACTCTAAAGAATGGTTTTCTGTCTTAAATCCAAGCTTTTCCTCCAATTTTCTTTCAGCTCTTTTCATAGAACATCTTCCAACGTCCTCGATCTTACCGCATTTATTGCAGATAGCGTGGTGATGATCTTTTCTCATTATCTCATAGTAGAATTTCTTTTTTTGCAATTGAAGTCTTCTTACAACATCTTTGTCGATGTAATTTTCAATTATCCTATAAATTGTTGCCTGGTCGGCGTCTACATGGCTCTTTGCTACTTCTTTATATATTGAGGCTATATCAAGAGGTCCTTGATGCTCTTCCAGGATCTTTAGTACAGCAATTCTTGCAGGGGTAATACGAAGCCCTATGCTTTTTATAGTCTCTTTTTGAGAAATCATGAATAAATTATATGCAAATGATTTGCATTTGTCAATCACCCTTATACACATTAACAGACCAGCAATGTGGTCTGTTAATGATTATGTAGTGCATAATAAGTATGCACTGTTGCTTTACAAAGCAAATCTTTCAACTAAACGCTAACTGAATCGTATGCGTCTTTAGAAACAAAGCGGGTCAAATTCCTTCCATCTGATGTCTTTCCTTTTACTGCGTATTTAGTCTGTCCTTTTACTTGGTAAGTGGTTTTTTCGGTAACTTCAGCGTCAACTTTGCTTCTTGTTTTTACATCGTAGAATTGCATTTTCATAATGTCAAATCACCTCCTTTGTCGTTATGGTAGGTTCAATTTAAATACTGATTTAAACTGAATAGGTTCAATTTTTAATATTTTGAACTTAACTAGCTTCAAAATATTTTCATTTGAACTTACCTTACTAATATGCACGTTCAAATCCAATTTGTCAAGTGTCTATGAGCGTATTGAAAAATCTTTGATCTTTTTTTGTAAGCATTTGTTATGTTTATAGTATTTTAGCTTGTGTTTGTGTTGGGCAACTATTAAAATAGGAGAAAGTTATACGTTTCCGGGGAGTAGCTCAGTTGGCTAGAGCGCGCGGTTTGGGACCGTGAGGTCGGAGGTTCAAGTCCTCTCTCCCCGACATTTGCTTTTCCTATTACTCTACAAACTCTAGATAACATACTTAATAGTCTGACCCCTTTTTATTTACTTGACACTTCAACTCAATCGTGCCTAAGATATTAGTAGATCTAATGGAAGGAGGTGAATAATATGAAGAAACTTCCAATGATTGCATGGTGGTTGGCTATAGTTGGAGCCCTTAACTGGCTCTTAGTAGGACTTGGTAGCGCGTTAGGACTTGATAACTGGAACTTAGTTAACCTAATTCTCGGAAGCTGGCCCGGGCTTGAAAACCTCGTATATATACTTGTCGGTGTTTCAGGACTCTGGCTTCTTTGGGATGAGTTGATGGGAAGCAAAAAAAGGTAAATTTTTACCTGCCCATTGAATTCATTTCAGCAAAAAAAGCGATCCGGATTTATTCCCTAAAAAATTCTTGTTTCGCTTTTTTTGTAATGTTATAATAACTGTTCAAACAGATTAAAGTTTGTTTGTAGTGAGTGTGAGGAGAAACAAGCGCGGGATTTGGTTAGTTTTTACAGAGTAAAAACCAAACTAATCCAAGCGAAGTGAAACGAGCGCGGGATTAGTTTACCGGTAAAACATCAGATTTCCAATCTGAGGTAAGGAGTTCGATTCTCCTATCCCGCTCCAAGAATTGGTAAGGGAGAATATCACGAAGTGATTTCATCCCGCTTCAAGAATTCAACACCCTATTCCTTGTAAACTTCCTCAATTCGTCCTAAAATATAAAAGTCCTTGATGAATATTCCATCCAAAAATATCCCAACAGTATTTATAATTTTTGGCGCAACCGGAGATCTAATGGCCAAAAAAATTGCCCCTGCCCTATTTCATCTGTATACCAACAAAAAATTCCCAAATCTCTTCAAAATTGTTGCTTTCTCAAGACGGGATTTATCGCTGGAAGACTTCAAAGAGCACATCCGCTCAATACTCAAGTCTCACAAAAAGAAAGCCAAAGAGAGTGACATAGAGGCCTTTTTAGAATACTTCTTGTATCAAAAAGGGGATTTTGAGAAGGTAGACGCTTACAACACCTTGGCTGAAGACTTGGGCAGAATTGACGGTGAATGGCGCGCTTGTTCTAATAAGCTTTTTTATCTCGCAGTCCCGCCAAGCAACTACAAATCTATATTTGAACACCTTAAGACGTCAGGTCTAACATTGCCCTGCGGACCCGATGAAGGCTGGACAAGAGTAATAGTTGAAAAACCCTTTGGAAAAGACGCAAAGTCCGCCTTAGAGCTTGATATGCTTTTGTCAGAACTCTTCTTAGAAGAACAAATATACAGAATTGATCACTATCTGGGAAAAGATATTTTGCAGAATATCTTGTCTTTTAGATTTAATAACGACCTTTTTGAGGATTCATGGAGTAACAAATATATAGAAAAAATTGAAATCAAATTCTTAGAAAGTTTTGGAATTGAAGGAAGATCTACTTTCTACGACGGCGTCGGAGCTTTAAGGGACGTAGGGCAAAATCATATGCTTCAGATGCTCGCTTTTATAACTATGGACAAACCTTCCTCATATATCGCGGAGGATGTTAGAGAAAAAAGGTTTGACGTCTTAAAAAAACTCGTCCCGTTAAATCCGGAAGGTATAAAAAAACTTACCTACAGAGGCCAATATAAGGGTTACAAGAATACAAAAGGCGTCGAAGGACACTCGGATACCGAGACCTACTTTAAGGTTGTAGCAACCTTGGATAACGATAGGTGGCTGGGGGTACCAATTATTTTAGAGGCGGGCAAAAATCTAGAGAGAAGAAAGGAAATAATTGTAACTTTCAGACACCGAACTCCTTGTCTTTGTCCTGACGGTGGACACTACAAGAACAGGGTTCTTTTTACCTTGGAGCCGAAAGAGGGAATAACAGTGGAATTCTGGGCAAAAAAACCGGGACTTGATTTCGTGATGGAAAAGCAAAAATTGTCATTTTTATTCCGTGATCAAAGAAAAAAAGTGCAATACGTTGAAGAATATGAAAGATTGCTTCTTGACTGCATTTCAGGAAACCAGATACTTTTTGTTTCAACCAATGAAGTGAAAGCGATGTGGGATTTCATAGATCCTATAATTGAAGGCTGGGAAAGAAATGAGGTACCGCTTGCTGAATACAAGCCTAGTTCAAAAAAAATTCTTTCCGACTCTTTAACTGTTGAAAAAAATGTGATAGAGTCTGACATATAAATGAAAAAAAGAATTGGAATAGTAGGCCTTGGCCGAATGGGCGGAGGAATTGCTCAAAATTTGCTCGACCACAAGTGGGAAGTAGTGGGATATAACAGGACGCCATCCGTTACCCGCGAGCTCGAAAAAGCAGGGCTGGAAGGCGCTTACTCACTCAAAGAACTTACAGGCAAACTCAAATCCCCCAGAGTTGTATTTCTGATGTTAACAGCAGATGGTGCAAATGATGAGGTAATTTTCGGCAAAGATGGCCTTAGCACAGTGCTTTCCAAAGGCGACATAATAATAGATGGAGGTAATTCATACTACAAGAAAGCAATTGAAACTTCGGAAAAACTTAAGAAATTTGGAATAACATTTATGGATGCAGGTATTTCCGGCGGACCCGGAGGAGCCCGGAATGGAGCCTGCAGTATGGTGGGCGGAGATAATAAAACCTTTGAATATATAGAGAATCTTTTTAAGGACATCTCTGTACCCAGTGGATACATGCATTTTGAGGGTGTCGGCGCAGGCCATTTTGTAAAAATGGTTCACAATGGAATTGAATACGGCATGATGCAGTCCATTGCTGAAGGATTTGAAATAATGAGAAAATCACCCTACAAACTTAATCTTTTGAATGTAACTGAAATTTATCAGCACGGAAGTGTTGTGACAAGCAGACTTGTTGGCTGGCTTCAGGATGCATTCAAAAAATACGGGCAGGACTTAAAGAATGTTTCAGGCTCGGTAGGTTATACGGGTGAAGGAGAATGGACTGCCAAAGCCGCAAAAGAATTTGGGGTTTCTGCTGAAGTAATTGAGAAAAGCTTCAAATTTAGAGTTAAATCTCAAAAAAATCCTTCCTTTACTGGAAAAGTATTAACTGGAATGCGCAATATGTTTGGTCATCATTCCATTGAAAAAGGCAAAATGACCTAAACTCCATTTGAGTTAACACCTTTTATTTAGTAAAATATAGGCTGATAGTATTTTTCTCCACAAGAGGAACCTTGTGAAAAAAATATATTTTGCCTCCGTAGCTCAATGGATAGAGCACATCGGTTCTAACGATTAGGTTGGGGGTTCGAGTCCCTTCGGAGGTACAAGAAAAGCAATGTAATTCAAGCAACCAGCTTTGCTGGGAAAATACAAGTTTTGCTTCACTCAACTTGCATCTACCCCTTCTTAGCAAAGCAAAAAAAAATGGTGGATGTAGCTCAGTTGGTTAGAGCGCAAGATTGTGGATCTTGAGGTCGCCGGTTCGAGCCCGGTCTTCCACCCCAAGTTTTTTAGCCTCGATTTTTTATACCCAAAACCTCAAGTTCGAACCTTTGGTATAATTCTCTAATGACAGCATTCTATTTAGTGAGACATGGACAGAAAGAGGCAATTCCTTTTGACCCACCACTAACAGCGGTCGGTGTAAAACAAGCAGAAGTTACAGCAGAACTCTTGAAAGCTGTTTCATTTAAGGAAGTTCTCGCTAGTCCCAAGCTGAGAACTAAACAAACCGCAGAGATTATAGCCAAATCTCACTCTCTGAATGTAATTACTGATGAGAGATTGATAGAGCGTCTTGAATGGGAAAACGATGAGTCTTTTGACGAGTTCATAGAAGAATGGAACAAAACAGATATTGATAGGTCTTATCATCCCAAAAAAGGCATGTCTTCAAAGACAAATGGTGAAAGAATGAAAAATATTCTGGATGAGCTGGCTGAGAAATATAAAGATGGGAATATTCTTATTGTTTCACATGGAGGCACAATAGGTGACCTATTAAGGAATTTATTTACAGAGGAAGCTATTGAGCATAAGACAGAACCAGTATCAGGAGCACGCTACATTGATATTCTAGAATGTGGCATTACAATAATAAGAAAAAACGGGGATAAATATGAACTACTGAAAATCGGTGACATTTCCCATCTCTCTATTCCACTGATTTAAGCAATTGCTGCAAATGAATATTTGTAAAACTCAATCTCTTTCAGTGGTAGTTTGCTATAATAAGTTCGAACATCGTTCTGTAGCTGACCCCAATTTAGTTCTGATCAGTGAATAGAAAAACTTTCCCTGGAATTTCCCTCAATATCCTAGCAGGTGTTGTAGCCAGATCTCCTTCTTCAGAAAGCAAACGCAAAACTGCTTCCTTTTTATTATTTCCCGCAACATAACATACCGCCACATCAATTTTTCTTATTAAATTCATTGTTGTTGTTGCCCGCAATGGATACTGGTTTTTATCTCCAGCATCATACCCCACAACCAATTTTTCAGTGTTCCCACCATCAAACATCTCATAGAATTTTTGCGGATTTTCAGGATACGGCATCATGCCCGATACATGACCGTCTGCACCTACACCTACTGTTGCAACAATTTTCCCATCAGGATTTTCTTTTAACCAATCTAAAAGTGCTTGGTTAAAGCGCTTTGCCAGATTTTCTTGACTCTCACCCTGCAAAACTCTAGTGTCTATCATGCCCGCCCCATTTTCGCGTGCTTTTCTAAAAAAATCCGTCTGGTCAATTTGCCCCATATTATTCTCTTCAGGATTTGTGCTGTACCTTTCATCGAAGGGACATATAGTAACAGCAGGAGAAATAAGGTCTTCATTTATTCCCGCTAAAATTTCCAACGACGATCCCCCCGATAGCAGAAGGAGAATTTTTTTTTGCTCCTCACCAGCCTCCTCAAGCAAGGCATTCATGCAAGCTTTTGCCCCGTCTAATGGCCCCACTTTTTCTTTAATTTCGGGATTTTCTGTAGTTACTATAATCATGACCTAAAAGCTGAACTTAATAAAAGAACAATTGTCCGTAGTAACACCCTGGGCAGGCGTAAAGGTCTTTAGCTGAAGCTGTTTTCTTTGAGCTTCTGTCAGAGTAGGAGTTGGCGTCGGAGCGTCTACATTATTCTGCACATTCTGCTGACCAAAGCCGAATAACCCGGCAAAGAAATTAACAATTCTTCCCCATAGACTAACCGGCTTGACATCTTCCGCTGCAAGCACAACCTTGGTTGGATAAGCGTTAAATATTGCGGCGGTTTTTCTGGAACAGTCGGGCTTTGCTTGTATTCTGTACGTTTGGGAAGTATCAAGATCTAAAGGTAAATCCAAATTCCAAATAGCCTGATAACGCGCCAATGTCGGCGTGTCCTCAATAACGGTTGTTGGAACAGTTTCTTTCTTTACTTGGTCAACCACCGTCCCGCTGCCTTTATAAAAGACGAAGGTAAATGTCGGAATCTTTGCATAATTTGTATTCTCGCCTTCTACTTTCCCGTATGCAGTAACTTTTGTAGTTGTTCCTAGTGCTATCGAACCAAAATCAAGGCTGTCGCATTTGCACATCGACTCATCAAAAGGCAATGGTGTTGGTGTTGCTGTTGGAGTCGGGGTTGGACTCGATGTAGGTGTTGGTGTTGCTGTTGCAGTCGGAACCGGCGTTGAAGTTGGGCTTGGAGTCGAAGTAGGCGTGGGAGCATCAGTTGGTGTCGGAGTTGGTGTGGGGGTTGGCGACTTTGGGACAGTGGGTGTCGCCGATGGCTTTGTGGTTGGAGTCGACTGTGGAGGATTTGTCGGACAAACTCCGCAGTCCTGAGGACACGTGCTGCATGTTTCACCGCCGCTGCAAACATTATTTGGACATGTTTGAGAAGGTGTTGTTGGCGTAGGAATATTAGGCGGAGTTGTGGGAGTGGGTGTGTTGGGCTTGCACTGTGTAAAACAATAACCTGCTTGAGCGTTATTTGAATTATACTTTGATGAAGAACACCAATCGTCTCCGGCAGGATTCCAATTCGTAGCTCCATTTGGACACGCTTTTGAAAAATTTCCATTTGAATCGGCGCAATAACCGGAACCTCCGGGACAAGGGGTTGGAGGAGCGGGACAAGTCAATTTTAACTGCATGCTGATTGCATTACCGTTAGTACCGCATGTCGGACCGCTTAGCGTTGAGGTGCATCCGGGAGGAAATTGTGAAGTGGGAATGTTGACACATCCGGATGCATAAGGCGGACAACTGCACCGGGTCAAATTTATTGTACCCCCGGGCCCGGCAGAACCTGACTCCCCTATGCAGTTTGCACCGTTGTCTCCGGGACAGCTTGCCGTAATCACCCCTCCGGGCCAATTCGTAGCCGAAACAGTAACACTCATTTTTAAGCAATTTGCCAAATTTTGAGCATTGGCGCTTTCGACTCGCAAAAAACCAAACAAGAATGCAGAAATTATAACTAGAAAAATTTTTAATTTCATAATTTTGAAATCTCTGAGGTATTATATATCACACCGGTTTCGATTTTAGACTTCAGCCAAGAATCATAATCCACACTTTCGCCTTTTGTTACATCTATTACATTAATTACAGCCCCTCCTGAACCGTCCGGCCAAATCCCTTTTGCAACTTGTCCCTTTTGAGAACTAAAAAGAAGTGTAAAAAATGGCTTATCTTGATCATCCGCCTCGGCCTGCAAAACCCTTGGCTGGGCAGCATCTTCAGGCTTAAGGTTAGATACCAAAGCTCCATTTAGTCCCAATATTCCTTGAAAAAGAGGATACTTTTCAGCAGTGTCCTTTACTATTGAATACGGGTCATCGCCATTTCTAAAACGGGTTTGTATCTCATTTGCCATTTCGTTTTGCACCTTCCTTTGCTCCTCAAACTCAGGCAATTGCTCGTAGGGTTCGGGAGGAATCCACCAGCTGATATCGTACTCCGTAACCGAAACAACTTTTCCTTGAGTCACTTCACTCTTAAGTTTTTGGTAAAACTCCGCGGGCTCACCCTCAATCTTAGTGTTAAGTCCCATTAGTTGAGCTTCATTTTCCAATATTGCTCTTTCAACAGCCACCGGAATCATTTCTTTAATTACAGAACTTGTTACTGCAGACCCCAGGTATGATTCGAGAGCTATCTTTTTTACGTCAGTGTATCTGACCTCTTTATCTCCAATAGTAGCTAAGAGTACGTTTGCGGGTTCAGGCGGGGGAAGGTTGGTTGTTTTACTATTTGTAAAAAATATAAATGCAGCAACTGCGAATACCAATATTGAAACTAAAATTCCCGCAATTACAAACATTTTTTTGGACTTTTTTGTTGGCTGCTTTGGGCTTGTGGAACCGCCGTTTTCTAATGGTGTTTCAATTGCTTCTACATCAGTTTGAGGTTTTTTTACATCATTTTCCATAAGAACTTATAACACAAATAACAAGAAACCGCCTACTAGAAGGATTGCAATTCCCCCAATTATAGAAACAGTTTGAAAAATGCTTCCCGGAGGCTCTATTGTGGGGGTTGCTGTCGGGGGGACAGGTGTTGCGGTTGGCGGAACCGGGGTCGGTGTATCAATGATGGCATCAGCCTCACAGAGAAGCTGGTCGGTTCCTGCAGCAGACAACCCCCCGCAAGAGCTGACAGCAACAACATCACACTTGTAAGTTCTCCCTTGAGTTATAGCAAAACTAACCTTTGCCGTGGAAGATGTTTGGGACGCATTATTTATGATAATAGTACCTGTCTCAACTTCGGTTACCGTCACATTGAAAGACGCAGCATCAGCCTGAGTACTCCACGCGCAACTTGCGGTAGTCAAATCACAACTCTCACCATTACAGCCCGGGTATTCAACCGTAACGCCTGTAGGGGTTGCAGGCGCTGCGCAAGCTTGAGCGTATGAAGAGTCAACTTTGGTAAGAAAAAAAATAATTCCAAAAAGAAATATTATCAAAAACTTTTTTAGCATAAACTCTAACACATAAATGTATGTGTGCTTCCTATAATATACTCAGAAAATAACTTGAAGGTCAAGAGGAAATGGAAAAAATTTGTGAGCATGATGAGTATAGAATGGAACACCTTAGAATCCTCATTCATGCGAATCTATAATACTCTGAATAAGTATAACATAGCGGTTCCTGCGTTTGCGTCTGTAGTATAATGCCGTATGGAACTCCCATACAGTGAATATGTCTGGTTCTCTCCGCGATTCGCGATGAATTACCTCACAGACTTGATGAGAAAATACACTCCTGATGTTGTACTGAGAAGCCCCAAATACAAGAAAGAAAAAGAAGCATGGATTATGGGCGTAGCACTCTTCGGGGTTATTAAAATCACCCGTGTTAGGTGGTGGTTACAAGTGCCAACTGATGACCCACCAGACATGAAGGCTATGATGTTAACGCCAGACCATGATAAAAACCTCAATATCATGAATTATCGTGAAGTTGAAATAATGCAAATCACCAAACATACTAACGGAACTATTGTTGAGGAGATTTTGAGAAAGTTAAAGGGTAATTCATACCCCAAGGAATGGGCACTAGTCGTCTACTTAAACCGTGCAATGTTTATAGAAGATATGCGAAAAATATCAAACGAACTCGTTGAGGCAAAACCGAAAATCGCAGATATATGGGTAGTTGCCAGCACTACACCAAATGCGAATAAATACATACTATTTTCTCTTTTCCCAGAGGTTCAGACAGTTACATACGATATTGATGAGGAGATGAGAAATTTAGAAATTGGAGACTCTATTGACCTCATGCCATACCATAAAGGTACGACAATGACATTAATCCGCAATGTTAAACGCACAAAATTTATTCCCTGACCTCTGAATTAGCTACTGCAAACCTCAAAAAAAACTTGACTTCCTGCCCGTTATCCGATTACGGTTATCAGTATGAAGTCAACACGTGCGACAATCATACTCTCTTCAGACGTTCATGAAGCCTTAAGACGAATGGCGTTTCAAAGACGGCTAAGCATCTCAAAACTGGTCCGACTTTCCCTCATTGACTTCCTTTTGAAGCATGGGGAGAAAAGACCGGAGGAATAGTATGACAGGGGTGAGATTGTCCATCCTTGCCCCGCATACTAATGATTAGCTATGAGCGCAAAAGATTTAACAATGATTATAGAAATACTGGTACAGATGGATTACATCAGGATTAAGCTCGATGAAAATCAGCGGGTACTTGAGATACTGGCCAAGAGACTGAAACGATAATATGAATTTAGAATTTAACAAAACATGCGAATTATGCAGGGATGAGTTTACCCTTACCCACAGGCCACACAGAGGCGGAACAATAGTCTCACGGTTGTGTCCTAATTGTGAATCAATCAAACCTGAGATTGAAAAGGTAATGTACGGCAAATCCTACTCAAGCGCAACGGATGAGGATAAAGCCAGAATCTTCGAACGCGCACGGGAAAACAGAACAGTCAGACGCGGACCGTTCTTCAATCCCAAAGACAACGGAACGGGCGGAAAAGTTCAGTCAGAATACGAAAGGAGAAAAAGGTAATGCCGACAAGAAATAATACAGAAGGAAAGGTATTCGGTGATATTGAGGGACAGACAAACCACCCTGAGGGACTGGACATGACAAAACAGTTAAAAATGAGGGAAGGACAGCGCAGCGGATTGGTCAGAATGGGAGTACCGAAAAGCATCGTCAGAGCAAGTATCAATCAGGCTCAGTTTAAGCCTACAAGAAAGGGTAAATAATGATCACTTACTGTTCGGAATGCGGGTACAGACTTTTCCGGGGTAAATACCGATACTACTGTATTAACAAAGAATGCTTATGATAGATGAATTACTTGATGATATGGCAATTGAGATTGAACGGCTAATGGTAAGCGATGCGGTTAAAGCCCGCCTGAGATTACAGCTTGCAGAGCTTGCGGATAATACCCAGGAGCTACGGCTGAAAGCACTATTTGACTGTATTCTGTTCGAGGCCAAAAAACTAAACACATGAAACTATACGAAAAAGCAATAAAACAACTGGAGCGGGATAAACCTAAGGTAACTATTGAGGATAACACAGCCAAGAGAATAGAAATCCTGAACAAACTGTTACAGGCAGAATACGGATTCATTGAGCAGAACAAAGATGAAGTAACGAAAGAGCTGAAAGGACGGTTCAAAGAAACCCTGATAAATGAAGTACTTGAAGAGATTAAGAATCACAGCAATACCGGTAAAACACCGTACTATGTAGGACTACAGATCGCCAGCGATACGGTACAAAAACGAAAGGGAAAACAGCAATAATATGAAACAAAATAAGACCATTTCCCCCTTAGAAGGAAATAATGAGGAAGCCGAACAGGCTACAAAAGAGATACGGTCAGGCAAGTCAGCTAGTGGAAAGAAATCTTCCCCCCCCGTTCCCCGTCCCCAACAAACACCGTTTAAGATAAACAAACTCTCGGATATCCGCAAAGCAAGTAAGGTACTCATGACTGATTTAATCAACAAGGAGGGCAGGTTCACGGTTGCAGAAAGCAGAGTATTCAAGGACATGGCAGAGCTGTACTTTAAGGCGGAGGAGAACATTACAACCAAGAGACTAATGAATAAGCTGAAGAAAGAAAACGACACGGACAGAAAGGGGCGGTAGCGCAGGGGTATGGGTACTGAATAAACTGTACGGTATTTCAATGATGCTACACCACCCCCCACCTATACCTACACCCCGCGCGGTGGGACACGGGTAAAGGGAGTGACATATAGAGGAAGTACTTAACGGTGTACAGAAGGTAACCCATTGAAGCGAACTCTTATAAATTTTTTGGGAGATTTTTGTCATAATAACTGTATGAATGATACCAACTTTCTAATTTCTCTGGCTATTGGTTTTGTTATATTTTTACTTTTTTCATTTAGTGGCCCAAAAACGCATCGCGATCCATTCTATGGTGATATTGATAACATTTCGCATAGTATTGCTGTTGGATTGATCTGTATGGGGGCAACGTACAGTATTTTGCAAATTATTAGTAGTATGTTTTGATGTCCCAATTTGACAAAGATTGATTAGCACGATACGGTGTATAAGCTTGGTAAAGGATACTATGGCAGTATTCTAATCTACAAAGGAGCATCTCTCAGGAGGTGCTTTTTTGTGTCTATTTGGTATAATGAATTAATGGATTATAAAACTGCCAGTGAGCTACTTAGAGAACTTTCTCTACTTTGGATATGGGAAGCCGGAAACTATAATAATAAAATTCCATCCAACTTGCTTACCCGGGATCTTTGTTATTATGACCAGGCGTGCGACTATTTACGACGATTTCCTAAAACAGGTGATCTTGAACGTGTGGCCCTCGCTCAAATGCAGATGAATTACATTGACGATATTGAGGGGAATAATGAAATGGAAAAATTATTTTCCATCCTCTAACCTTTTAATTACATCAGCTCTTCTCTTCCGTACTTCATCAAGGAGTTTCTTACGTCTTTCACGGACTTCATTGTACATGGGTTTTACTACTACTCGTGGCTTTCTAAACTTCCCGTATTCAGTCATACGTTAGTACTCTCCTACGCGTTCAGCCCATTGAGGAGGTGTTCTTTCGTCCTCTTCGCTATGTAATTGAGTTTCAAATGATATTTTCGAGGCGTGTTCTATAGTGGAATCTTTACCTACTTCGCCACCTATTCCGAGTACGGTAATTCCTACTTTTCCGCCTCCCTTGTCACTCTTGGTAACTGCAATATCAAATTTAACGGAGCTTGAAACATAATTACCGCCAGTGTGAGCGTCCTTTATCTGCCTGAGGCTTTCTTGTATGAAGTCTTTTAGTTCGTTATTTTCGTCTGCCATATTATACGGTTACCTTCTTTTTCTTGAACCTTCTGTATCCTAAATATCCCAATCCCCCAAGTAGTGCCATTGCCACAACCCCACCACCTCCACTATCTTCACTCGCTCCCTGAACGGCTATGGTTGGTGTAGGCTCTTTGGGCGAGGGTGTATTCGTGGGTTCATCCGTAGGTTCAGCGGTAGGAGTAGGAGTATTGGTAACAGCACGGGTTGGTATTCTCGAGGGTGCGGTTGTGTTTATCGGTGCAAATTGTTTTACGGGTGCGGTTGTTGCAACGGGTGCACTTTCAACCCTTTTTACGCTTCCGTCTGGGTTATGGTGGTGATATTCTCCAGAGCCTAAACCCCATTCTTCGCAATTAGTACGGCATCTATGACCACCGCTCCCGTCGGTCCCTCCAGGATGGGCTTCTATAGGGGAAACAGATATATAGAAGAGCAGGGATAAGATAAGTAAAGTTTGATACATTAACCAGTATTATACTCCTTTAATCGTGCCAAATGTCATTACCTCTCGCATCCATACCTAACCACTGCTGAGATTTTTCTAATTCCTCACGCCAGTACCACCCGCCGGGAACTTTTTCTTCTGTCTTTTTCTTAATAGCTGGTTTCCGTGTTGGGGTCGGAGACGGAGCTTCAGTTGTTATCGGGCTAGGGGTAACTGATGGTATTGCGTTTACCGTTGCTACCGGAGAAAGAATTTCGAGAGCACTCACTTCTTTTATCTTTGTTGCCGAATCAAATAAATAGTAAGTAGTAAATCCAGATACAGTTGCAAATACAGAGATGAAAATAATGATTTGACTTACAGTGAGATAATTAGCTCTAATGTGTGAAAATGCATAATTAATCCGTTTTGATAGGGGTGGGATTTCACTTAACCGTCTTTTGGTATTTCTCATCTGTACAACCAAAATAAACGTTATTATGAAATTCCAAAAAATCCAGAATTGAATAGAAAAATAATCAATATCAAATAAATGAATATCCCCTGTCCTTAGCCCAATCAGAATTAGAATAGTATAGAAAGTGAAATATATGGTTACAAACCGTGTCGTTTGTGAGAAAGCATGAGAGACAGATTTGTGTTTCGCGTTAGTTGAAACCCATCCGACAGATTTTTTGAACAATGCGGTTTTTACTGCGTGGGAATACGCATAAGTTCGAGCCATGAGAATTCCAAAATACCCGAATCGAAATTTAGCGACTGGGAATAACCACAGGTAAACAATTGCAAAAATTAAGTGAGGGTAAAAGAGCAAACTCTTACCGAGAGGAATATATTCATTGTATAAGAACAGTGTCCAAAAGAGATGGAAAGAGAAGAGGATCATCAAAGGGTGATGTAAATAGAACATAAACCCGGTAATAAAGCAGAATTTGGTTTTCCACGATGTCTTACCTTTCCAGAAAAATTTTGAAAGCATTAATCGCAAACTACCCATACACCATCTATGTTGTTGGTGGAAAAAGGCGTATTGATTATCCGGGCATAATCCAATAGATAGAAGTATCGGTACAAATAGAACCCTTAAACCTACTCTTGAAATAGCGTACCCAGTATGAGCATCTTCACTGTATTCAATCTGATAGGGTCCGCCGATTGCCTCGATTGCACTTCTCCGATACAATGCACACGAACCACAGCATATAGCCCCCCCGAATCGACTTCTCGTCACTTGAATAAATCGGTAAAATGGCTCTTCGGCAAATGCTGCGTTATATGCGAATTTTGATTTTTTATATGCATTATCTGACAAATCAAAGTATTGAGGCGTTTGAACAATTCCGACAGTTGGATCATCCATATACGGGAGCGTTTCTTTTATAAAATCGGGATGGGGTGCGAAATCAGCATCAAAGATTGCGATAAAATGACCATTAGACCTCTCAAAAGTATGTTTCAAATTTCCAGCCTTTTTCATATGTCCCTTATTCGGCCGTTCCATATAAACGAATCCAAAGTGTTGAGCCAATTCTTTATGCGCCTCGAAATTTTCCTTCGAATCATCCAATACGTATACGGTTTTATTTTTATAGTTAATGTTTGATACGTGTTCCCAGGTATTTCTGAGTACGTCAACTTCTTCACCACAAATAGGCAAGAAAATATCAACGGGGGGTTCTTTGTCATATGATTTTACAAGTGCAAAGTGTTTCAGCAAGTCAAATTGACGGTAAAACAAGTTAAGGCCAAAGCTGGCAAGGTGATAAATAGAGAGTAGTATAAAAATTGGAATGACAAAAAATGAATAAAACGGGTCTATCCCTATGACGTTCCAGTACCCAAGCATAATCAAGATCCATGAGAAAATCCCAAATCCATACAGTAATCTAACTTTCCAGGTGGGAGTTTTTTCAATATACAGGTACTTATTAATTGTCGAGGGGTTGGGGAGCATACGAACTAGTTACCACCATTTCGTACACGGGACACAAAATCTCTAATTCTTTGTTGAAAGTCATTGTTATATTCTTTGAATTCTGGATTACGAACAGCTTTACAGCTTGGATAAGAAATTTGTCGATTAAATGGAAGTTCGCGTGTTACAGTCTGACAAACAATAGTTACAGGTGTATGAGGATTATCATAAATTGGCGGTGTTACTCCACCTCCACCATAAGCAGAAGCTGTTGGAACGTTAAATAAGAATACGGAGAGAATAAATGTGAGTATAAATAACTTTTTCATCCTTAAAAGCATCATAACAGATGCATCTTATAATATCAATACCCATTTCTTACAATATTTTAATTTTTGAAAACTTGACTTCCTGTCCGTTAGTACGATAGGGTTTCATCATAAGCTAAACAGCCAAGCACTAGCACTTAGCGACTAATCGTATTTTCGAGAGGTCGCTTTTTTTGTGGCTGGAATGTTGAAAAGCGGGGGTTCCTCCTTCAACAAGGGGTCCATAATGCCCCCGCCTTTGAGCCTTTCAGTTAAATGATACAAGGTTAAATATGAAGAAAGTAAGCAGAAACAATTTATACAGAGAGATAGACAAATTATTCCTTTGGTTAATTCAGTTACCCGATACTGATGCCGATGAGGATAAGTCTTTGCGTGAAATTCAGAAACATCTTGTCAGGTTATCAAATCTGAAAAGTGAGGAATACACTCAGGAAGCTCCTGAACAGCCGGAACAACCGCAACAGCAGGAACCGCAAAAGCCGTTAACCGATATGCAACGAAAAATTATGAGCGGGGAAATCTCGATAGGAGGACAGGAATAAAATGGCTTGGGGCGAACAGGGACAGAAAATTACATGGACACCGAACGTAGTTTCAGACGATAAGAAACAACACGGCGGATGGTATGACAATCCTTCAACGGGATATAACCAACGGTGGTACTCAGGCGGTGCAACCAGTGAAAACGGTAACTCTTCCTCTAGTGGCTTCTCAATTCCTCAACCTGATATGGAAGCAATCAATCGGGAGTATCAGCCTATTTATGAGAATTATGCCCGTGATGAGCAGTTCTTAAAAGAATCCCAGGCAAGTGAGCAGGAAATGCTTAATGACAATTTTACTCTTGCCGATACCCGACTTGATAGGAATAAAACGGAGCGCGAGTTACACAACAAGGAACAGGAAACTACACTTAATAATCAATACCGCTCAGCGTACGAGGAAGTAGTACGCGCACAGAACGCATTAACACAGCAGGGAAATGTACGATTCGGAGGCACATCTTCAGCGGGTCGGGCTATGGGAGAAATCGCACAAAGTGAATTCTTCCGACAGTCAGGAAAAATACAGAATACCCATCTTGAGAATATAGGCAGAATTCAGTCCGATTGGAGAAAATATCTTTCTTGGCATGCGGACGAAGAGCAAAGACTGGTCCAGGAGAAAAGACACGAAACCACAAAACTTCAAAACACGTACAAACAGATGTATGTTCAGATTGCAAATAACCGTAACATCACAAAATCAGAACAGGCACGGGCACAGCGCAACGCTCAGGAAACATACCAGGCACGTAAGGCAGACCTTGAGAACTCTATCAAACTCAGACAGATGGCAATGGATGAGTACGCCCAAAAACTCAGAATGGAACTTGATGCGCAAATTGAGTTAGCGGGTAAAACAGCCTATTCGGTATCGGATAACACGTTTGCAAGTGATACTCAGTCAGATGTTGACGGTGTAAGTTATGTTCCTTCCGAGAACGGCAGTCTTATGAATATGAATACCAGTTATGTAAATCCGTTCGCACGCGCACGATACAGCGATGATGAATTTGAGGATAATCCTTATTTCGCTTAATAACTATGGAATTAAAATCACTGCTCAGAGACGTTTCACGCCGTTATAACGAATATAACCGTAAACAGAAAAAACCACGCATACAGCCGAGTCTTATTGAAGATGTCGGGAACCGATTCCGCTCATTCGTAAAAGAACAGTCTCAGGAAGGCCAACCGCTCCACAAAATAACCCGCACCATTCAGGAATTACCGTTAGTTACACAACGCGAAGTAGATGAGGTCGGGACCCGCTTTCGCTCTTTCGTGGATGAAAGACAAAAAAATGTTGATGATGTGGGTAAACGATTCGGGGAATTCAAAGTAAAGGCTTCTCAGTTTTCAAAGGATTATGACCCGTTCAACTTTGATGAAAAAGCCCCGATAAATCAGCTTCCCGTTCTCGGCGATATCCGCAGAACATTACAGCCGTATACAAATCCTTATAAATTAGGTCCTATGGAACTGATGCGCAGAAATACGGAACTCATGCAAAAAGAGAGTAAAGGAATTGCATTGACCGATGAGGAAAAGGAATTTCAGAAGTATTACATGACCGAACAGGCTTCTATGGTTATGCCGATGGGTACGGTCGGTAAAGTGGCAAAACCCGCATTAACCGCATTGCAGAAAGAAGCCGTAAAGAAATTACCTAAAATACTCTATGAATTTGATGCTAAGACCGCAAACAAGGTAATTGATGAAGCAAAAGGAGCCTCTAAAGAATGGGTTGATGAATTCAAATCATGGGTAAATACCAGAGCATCCGCACAGCTTCAGGGACTGAATCAGCGGATGAAATTCAAGGATATGGATTCTGAGGGAATTGCAGGTATTTTTAAGTTCCAGGCAGGAGACAAGACGGGACGGTTTGCCGATGTGAAGAAATTTTTTGATTCCCGCTATTCAGAACTTCAGAAAGCAGGAGTTGAATTCAGATATAAACAGGAGTATCTACCGCAACTATGGCTTAATTCAAAAGAAGAGGTTGAGGAACGGCTCGGACGAACTCTTACTTCCCGTCCTTCCTTCTCTCTTCGATCAGTAATTGAGAATTATCAGAAAGGAATAGCTAACGGACTAAAACCGCGCTTTCAGACATTATCGGAACTTATCGGATGGTATGAGGCAAAAACGGCCAAAGTTATAGCGGATCAGAATTTTTACAACTACATGAAGAAGGCAAAGTATATTCTTCCTGAGGATACGGCTCCTGCATGGTGGAAAACGATAGATTCCGAGAAGTTTCCGAAGTTCACGGTTAAAGTAGGTTCGGAGGTTAAGAATCTGAACTATAAAGCTGAGGGAAGAATTGCGGATGCTATTAACAATTATCTTAATGACCCTGAAGGAGCATTACCAGCTTTTGCTGACTTTGCCACGAAGGTTAAGAATCTGGGATTATCGGCAGGCGTACCCCATACTTCAATTAACTTTCACGGCTATAACATCTTCGTCCGTTCGGTCCTGGCAAGTAATAACCCCGTATCTTCTATTTTCAGAACAGGCCAATGGATGCTTAAACCCAAAATTGCGGAACGGTTTGTTATGAATAACCTTGAGGATGCGCAGTATTTTGTTAAAAACGGCATGACCATGAGTACCGAGGATTACGGACTGTTCGAGGCGGTTGAGAAGGTTAAAAAAAGCGGTGTAATTAATAAGACATTAGATAAATATGAGGAATGGTTCGGGGACCCTCTGTTTAAGAAATCCCTTCCCGCAATCAAAATTCAGTATACCCGCGCATTGTTTGATGATTTACTCAAAACATTGCCTGAAGAGGAAGCGGTAAAGATAGCCGTAAAAAGCGCAAATGATGTATTCGGGGGAATTAATTTGAATGAACTGATGCGCAACAAACAAACACAAAATGTACTCCGTTCCGTTCTGCTCGCGCCAGACTGGGCTGAGTCTACAATCAGAATGGGTAAAGGAATTGTTAAAGGAGTTGCCAACCCGTTAAGCCCCGAGTACAAAGCATACCGTACTTTTGCCAAAAACATGGTATTCGGGTATATCACGGCCAACGTTGTGAATAAAGCTCTGTCAGGTCACTGGATGTTTGAAAATGAAGGTAACAATAAATTCAATATTGATACCGGTACATATACGGGAGACGGTAAGAAACGGTACTTCAGAATCTGGGGTACGGCCGTTGATTTTGCCAGACTTCCTGTTGATATCGTTAACGGTCTCTCAAAAGGCGATCCGTCAGCATTTGTCAGAACCTTCACTAACCGCTTATCCATGCCTGTAGGTTCAGCAGGACATTTACTATTCAATAAAGATTATCTCGGACGGCCCGTATACGGAAAAGACCAATGGGGAAATGAAATCGACCCTATACAGTCAGCAGGAGGCATAACAAATGAAGTATTACGCGGTGTCGGAACTCCTACTCAGGTAATGGCGGGTATTGATTTACTTACAGGGCGTTCAAATCCCGAACAGGCTCTTGCTCAGTCACTTGAACTTCCGATGCGATATCAGGGAGGAGCAAGCTCGGACACACAGAAAAGAAGAAATGCAGCGTTTCAGTCTCTCGGCTTTGAAGGCGAAGCATTAGCCCGCGAAATGGAGAGAACAAAGGGTATGAGATATTCGGGAAGTCAGGGAGAAGAAAAGTCACTGCTTGACCATATCGGAGAAAAGTTCATGAGCGTATTCGGTAAGAAAGAACCTAACAGACCTCAGCCGAATGACCCGCTTACAAAGGCTTTTCTTGCGGATATCGAAAAGGATGAGAATGCTACCCGTGTAAGAGAAGTATTCAAATTAGGTTTAAGCAAGGAACAGACAGAACAGTTACTTGAAAAGGAAGGATTAGGTACGTATGAAGAAGCTGAATTGATAATTATGAAAGCTCTCGGTGTTGAGAACGGAACTCGTGGAAATTACATTCAGGAGATTACAAAGGGAATGGATGATGAAAGTAAAGAGGCCACTCTTTCCTATCTGGCCGAGAACGAAATTCTGACTACCTCAGTTATATCCCAATGGGTTGATGACGGGGAAATAACAGACGAGGAAGCCGATTATCTGAAGGACCTGATTAAAAAAAGTAAAGGAACGTACAAAGGTCCGAAGGCAAAAGGCGGTAAGAAAGCGGGCGCAAAGAAAGTAACGGCAGGAAGTATCCCGACAATTAAGATTCCTACTTTTGCGGGCGGTACGGTTAAGAGTGTCAGCAAGGCATATTACAAACCGATACCAAAGATTACCTATGAAAGACCTACGCCTACTTCAAAACAAAAAGTATCAGCTCCGAAGCCTGAGACTAATTTTAAATCATACGGAGGGAACAACTAATTATGAATAAAAAGTGTCTTACATGCGGGACGGAATTACAGAAACGAAAACATGAAAGCCGGGCAAGATTTGAAAAAAAGCAGTTCTGTACGGCCGAACATGCCAGGACACATATGAAGGAAACAGGGCGTGGCTGGTGGAATCCGGAATTTGATAGAGGAAAACTCAGAGCAAAGGGGGTGAATTAAATATGAACAAAGACCAATTAAGAGATGAAATGCAACAGGTAGCTTATGACACTATTCGGGGCGTTTCAGGACAACAGGTAAACGAGATTGATTACAAGAACGCGCTTGTATCAAAAACTCAGGAAGTCGTTGACGGAGCATATCAGCTCGGTTATAACGCGGGCTTTGAGGCGGGCAAAAACGCGCCACAAGGTTAAGAAATATTAAAAATGAAAGGAGGTGTAAAAATATGATTCGCAGAGATAAAACAAATTACGATCCTAACAAGGATAAATACAACTGGACGAACGACATGTACCGACAGGATGAGCTTTCTAACAGGGATTTAGAAGAACAGAAAGCGATAATCAATAACTGGCAGGCTATGAGTGAAAGTAAAAATGAAGCTGAAAAAGCCGAATGGGAACTGAACAGAAGAATTGCAGCGGTTACCGAAACGGATAATGCAGACATCAGACAGAAAGAGGCAATTAAGAGATACAAAATAGCCCAAAAATATGACGAGATAATCCGTAGCAAAATGACAAGAGGCCAGACAGAGGAAGAATTTGAAGAAGAACGTCATGAATACGGAGCATTGCATCGCAGGGCTTTAAAAGAGGCTATGCGGTCAATTGAATAATATGAGGGACGAGAAATGTATTGAATGCAGTGAGCAATTCACGATTACGGAAAGTGAACAATCATTTTATGTAAAGATGGGGTTCTTTCTTCCGAAAAGATGCGCTGATTGCAGAAGAAAAAGAAAAGCTCAATTCGGGCAGGAAAGGAGGTTTAACTTAATGAATAATTCAAAACTTACAACATCAAGAATTACAAAGGCCACGAAGCAGGAAGCACCTAAAAATGCTATAGATTTTGCTTCTGACCAGAGAAAGGGAGTAACCAACTCTCAGGCTCCTGAAATTCGTGCGAATAACGGAACCATCTCTAGCAACGGCGGACGGTTCGGCGGATTCCTTAAGAACCGCTAACGGTAATTGGAGGGCAGGTTGTTGTTCGTGAGTTCAAACGGAAACGAGCAGTTTCCGGGTAATGTGTTCCTCATGAGCAACGCTCTGTCCTTCAGGACGGAATGGCTTACAGCCTGAGATTTCATAGCTCTCAGTCAACACCAACGGGCGGAGCGGGTAAAGAATGTGCAGGAAAATCAGTCTCACAATAATAACTTTACCTGCCCGCTACGAAGTGCATACTCTACGGCTCTGTAATGCCTCAAAAACGAGAGGAAATGCCTGAATCATACACATATACCATTAACGGGGTAAGACACGAAAAACGAAACTATACGGCCTTCTGGACCATAGATGAATAATAAATATATTATGTATGTACAGGCACATAATTAGTTAAGATAACAGTAATTACTTAACGTACTATAAGCTTGACAAGTCACTTCCAGCATGATACAAATAATATGTAGCAATAAAAAAGCTATCGGGTAATAAGTGTTTGAGCAAATGACCCTTTTCGGGTGCTGTTGTTCTAACTGCTTCAAACACGGCACAGCACTACCCGAAAGGGGTTTTTTATTGGCTTACTACTAGCCCTATTAGTAGTGCACATACGGTAGAGGCAATCAGATGAATCGCGTAAAAGCGGAAAATCGGTTGTCTCTTTTTTTGTGGCTTGAATGAGGGGAATCGTCAGCGCGTTCCTCTCCTTCAATTCGCAAGAATTGAGGTAAGTAGTTAAGTCCTTTGTCTGGCTGGCATTTGCTTCTTTGTCAGTCAGTCAAAGCATTTAAGGAAAGGGGGTGAAAATTATGGACAAAAGTAACGAAAACAACCTATGCAATCATTCATTCGGCGAAATAACTGAATCAACTGACGGAGTATTTTTTATTGACTGTGAACTTTGCGAAAAGAGAGTAAGAATGACTGATGAACAGTCTGAAGAATTCATGAAATTTAGAGAAAGTATGTGTCAGAAATGCAAATCGAATACGGCCGATTGCGGTGATTTATGTAAACGTTGTGACGGTATTTACAAAATTTTAGAGGCTACAAGAACGGAAGAATCATGGTAAGAGCTGAGAGTTTGTGAGTTTTGCCTGGAGTGGTCCCGGATCACTTCAGACAAAGAACATAAGAGAAGGAGGTGTATTAATATGGAACACAAAATATTTAATAAAAAGCATGGATTTACGCAGATTGAAAACTGTATTCTGCGCAGTTCTGTTTTAAGCCAGTCAGCAAAGTTGGTTTATGCTGACCTCGTTTCTTATGACTTTAATAGTAAAGGAGTTTTCCCGGGACAAGACAGAATGGCATGGGATTTGAGAATGTCACTTAGAACCATCATCCGCGCAATTAAAGAACTGGAATCCTGGGGTTTGATAACCGTTGAGCGAAGGGGTAGGAACAAACCCAACTTTTACATTATTGAAGAGGTCCCCCAGAAATTAAAAGATATGTTCAACTTTACCCAGCTCGAATGGAAAATACAAAAGGATATGTCACCGGAACAAAGAGCTGAAAGAAACAAAGTTGTGAAAAAACAATGGAAAGAATTCGGCTGGATTTGAGCGGGATGTGACAAATGGGATACTTCAGGATGTGACACCAGAGTAACCGAAGAATACTAAGATCTAATAATACTAAGTCTCACACTCACTCGCTTTCGCTCGCTCGTTGGCGCAGCAGAAATAATTGTTTTACCACGAATGATTACTATTAAGTTTTCTTTCGAGGCTTTTCTTATTCTCGGCTATAACGACAAGAGGTTTTCGCTTATCATTAACTCTCACAAAAATGATCAATAGTGTTGAGTATATAAGATAAAAGTGCTATATTGTATATATCTTTTCTGATAGAACGTGAGAGGTTCTACTTACTCACGTTATGACTATTCAGGAAAAAGAACAATTAAAAAATTTACCTCCCTTACCTGAAGAGGTTGAAGCTAAATTGCGTGCATTCGTTAATCTGATTATCGACCGCGTGCAGGAAGAACAGGCCAAGGGGGTAGTAAAAAAATGAAGTATCAGGCAGTTGCTTTACTCCGTGTATCATCGACAAAACAGGGCCTTCAGGGCGATTCTCCAGACGACCAAAAAGTTCAGATTATAATCAAGGCTTCCACCTTCAACATCTTACCCGAACAGATTAAATTCTTTAAGCTCATACAGTCAGCATCGGGCGAAATTCAGCCCGCACAGGACGTTATAGACTTCTGTAAAACAAATCAGGTTGAATACTGCTTTATTAAATCCATTGACCGATTTACGCGCGGTGGTGCCGATTTTTATCCATATCTTAAGAATCAACTTATAAAAGTAGGTGTTCAGTTAGTAGATGTATTCGGTGTGATCAATCCGACAGAAGTGAATACTCTTGAACATCTCGGAATGTCATTCAAGTGGAGCAAATACCACCCTTCCTATACCTCCGAATTACTGGAAGCCGAACGCGCAAAGTCTGAGGTCCGGGATATTCTTTCCAGACTTATCGGGGCGGAAATCCGTTATATCCGTATGGGTTATTGGGTAGGTCCACCGCCACAGGGATTAGTTACCGATAAGATAGAGACTGACTTTGACGGAAAAAGAACAATTCTTTCCCCTGACCCGAAGCGAAGCATCTTCTTTAAGCGGATGTTTGAACTTCGCGCTCAGGGTAATCTTACCGACCATGAAATAGTTACCGCAATCAATGAAATGGGATATAAATCCCCTGAAAGACGAAGAAGAAAGAGCAAGCACGACCCGACCGTTATCGGAATAATCGGTGGTACGCCGTTAACCTGCAAGCAGATGAGAAACTTTATCGAAAACCCCATATACGCGGGAATAATCGTTCACGGATTCTCACAATTCAAGCCCGTAAAAGCGAAGTTCGAAGGACTTGTGAGTGTTGGTACATGGAACAAGGCCAATAGAGGCAGAGCTACAATCGTAACAGACGGAGATACGATCAGAATTCTCAGACAGGAACCTGAATCGTGGCAATTAACCAAGCAGAAGCAGAATCCTGAATTTCCGTACAGGGAGTTCGTATTATGTTCTGAGTGTAAACACCCGCTGAAAGGTTCATTCTCTACCGGGAAACTCGGCAAAAAGTATCCGGGATATCATTGTTCGCTCAGACATAAGCTTTATAGAATCCCGAGGAAGGACTTTGATAAAACCATAGAGAAATTTGTATCAGAGGTAAAGTTCTCCGACCGATTCAAACTATATCTCAAAAAGTACGCGCTTGAGGAAATGGAGAAACGAAGAATGCTTGCGGTTGATGATTCGCTGCATTTCCAACAACTCACGGCAAACCTGACGGCCGAGAAAAAACTAATCCTTGAGAAAGTGAAAATCCTCTCAAATCCTCTCATGCTCAAAGAACTTGAAAAACAGCTTGAAGATGTGGAGGCAAAGCTTATTCAGGCCAAGCAGAAGCGCAATAATAAGGAAGAAGCTGAGGTTCAAATTGACACTTTAATTGCACATGCGAATTATTACATGGAACACCTCAAGGAATTACTCTTTTCAGGCACGAATCCGATACGGGACGCGGAGTTTTTCAGCCTGTTATTTGAAGAATTACCTACCTATAAAGAACTGGAGGATGGAACACCTAAATTAGATTGTCTGTTCAGGCTAAATGAAGCATTCAATACGCCTCAAAGTGATGTTGTGAGCGGCCAGGGACTCGAACCCTGAACCGATTCCTTAAGAGGGAATTGCTCTACCATTGAGCTAGCCGCCCGCGTAAAACTCACTGCGTTCGTCACGCGGTGAACCCTACTCTACATCTCACCGACCTTGTCACTGTGTGAATGATGTATTATATAATTTTTAAGTTGCTTTTTTAAGTAATTTCTTCCTGAACCACTTTTTAAGAATTTTTCCTTTGAAGTGGCATCGGATCTGTTCAAATAGGCCTCACAGTATATAAGCTTCCAAGGCTTATAAGATTTAGTTGATTGAACTAAACCCTTGTTATGTTTGCCCAAACGAACTATCACATTTGATGGTGTGAATCCGATATACCACTTTTTCGTGCTTATACTTTCTAGAACGTAAACTTTATACATTCCGCTCTTGCTTGCAACGTGATCCCGCAATTGCGGGATTTTACGCTGCGCGCCCGAAGGGAGTCGAACCCCCAACCGTCTCGTCCGAAGCGAGATGCTCTATCCATTAAGCTACGGGCGCCCGAACTCCTTCACTAAAAAAGCTATAGGTTTGAATGAACTTACTTATTTTACCAGAAAGTATGTTTTACCTCAATTCGTATATTTTTGGACTTTTTTTTGCTATACTCAGTTTGAGGTCAAATATGAATCCTGAATTTTCAGTTATAGTTCCTGTTTTTAACGAAGAAGAAAGTCTTTCCGAGCTTATAGCGCGTATTGGATCTGGTTTTAAGAGTTTTGGCAGAACTTACGAGATAATTTTTGTTGATGACGGATCAACAGATGCGTCACTTGAGCTTTGCAAAAAATATGCACGTGATCACAAGAATATTCATGTGCTTTCATTTAGAAAAAATCTCGGAAAGTCTCCTGCATTAACAGTAGGTTTTGAGCATGCAAAAGGCGATTTTATTGTTACAATGGATGCCGATTTGCAAGACGATCCTAACAATATTCCCAAGTTGTTTGCAAAACTTGAAAAGGACAATTTAGATCTGGTGTCAGGATGGAGAAAAGAAAGACGTGACAGTTTTACAAAAAAAATCTCATCAAAACTATTTAATAAAGTTATTATTCCTGTTCTTTTTAACGTTAACTTTCATGATATGAATTGCGGACTCAAACTTTATAAAAAAAGCTTGGCAAAAGAGTTGAGGATTTACGGAGGAATGCACAGATTTATCCCTGTATTGGCATCTGAGATGGGATACAAGGCAGCAGAGGAAGCCATAGTCCATCATGCCAGAAAATACGGCTACTCAAAATACAAACCAACTAAAATACTAACGGACATCCCCGATATTTTTACGATGTTTTTCTTAACAAAGTACACAAGACGTCCTCTTCATTTCTTTTTCCAACTGGGTGCTATTTTGCTTTTTTTAGGATTTTCAATACTTTTATATTTAACATTTATCAAGTTGTTTCTTGGGGAAACTATTGGAGGTAGACCTCTTTTAATATTTGGCGTACTTTTTGTAATCGGAGGAGCACAAACTATATTTACGGGTCTTCTTGCCGACTTGATAGTAAAAGTAAATGAAAAAAGCATTAATAACTATCTCATAAAATTTAAGTCGCCTTCTTTATGAATTTGAAGAATCTGCTCCGTTTTTTCTTAGGAATTCCTCTAACAATAATTGCGTTCATTTTTATAGGAAAAATTTTTGTTGACGGACGCTATCAAATATTTGACTCAATCAAAACAATCAAGCCAGAGCTTTTTTTTCTTGGATTTTTATTTTATGCTACCTTTTTTGCGGTTAAGTCTTTTGCTTGGATTAAGATTTTATCCGCGCGCGGACACAGCCCAGATCCCAGACAAACCATTTACCACTACTCTCTTTCCGAAATAAGAAGATACATACCCGGTAGTATTTTTGCATTCATCGGCAGGGTTGACACACACAAAACAATTCCTAAAAAAGAAACCCTGAAAGGAATTGGCATTGAAGCAATTCTTTTAGTAAGCTCTGCACTAATTGTTTCAATGCCGGCACTTTTTTTCCTTGTACAAAAAACTCTTCCGCAGATATTGCTGGGTATGAAGATTTTAGTTATATCCCTTACTGTTTTTTTTATATTTTTGTCATTATTTAAAAAGAAAGTTGGTACTATAGTAATAAAGTATATAAACTTATTTTTTATCTTCGTGATTGCCTGGTCCTTCTATGCTATTGGCAGTCTTCTTATTTTTTTATCTCTCACTTTTGTAAATCCGCAAGATTATATAACAATAGCATCAATTTTTACGCTTTCATGGATGGGAGGATACTTACTTTTTATAACCCCTATGGGTCTTGGGGCAAGGGAACTTATTACGACTTTTGCACTCTCTTTTTATATTTCGCCTGCACTTGCAGGAGCGCTAGCCGTTATTACAAGACTTTCAATGATATGCGGTGAATTATTTTACCTTGCATTTTCTTACTCTTTCTCAAAAGTAAAAAACAATTCTTTTATTGTTAAAGTAAATCCTTTTCTTACAATAGTTGTTGCGATTGCATTTCTTTATTTTATTTTTTTCTCCTACTACAGCATCGCAAAACACGACACTTTCTTGACTGGACGGTTTGATCTGGGGAATATGGATCAGACCGTTTGGAATACTCTACACGGGAGATTTTTTGAACTTACAAATCCTGACGGGGTGAATAATATTTCAAGACTTGGAGTACATTCCGATATTTTTCTCATTTTTCTAGCTCCTCTTTATCTGCTTTGGGAAAGCCCAAAAATACTTCTTATCTTTCAATCATTATCTTTAGCCACAGCTGGAATTTTGATTTATCTAATCGCAAAAAAAATAACCGGTAAAGAAATAATTTCTTTTATCTTCGCCCTGTCTTTTTATTCAAATTTTTGGATTCATGAACAAAATCTCTTTGATTTTCATGCCGTATCAATTGCAACCATGCTACTGCTTGCTGCGTTTTACTTTCTTATTGAGAAGAAAGCACGGTTGTTTCTGTTTTTTCTTCTGCTTGCAGCATCCACAAAAGAAAATATATTTTTTATTCTTTCTATATTCGGATTGTTCTTTCTCAAGAAAAAAGCCTGGGGTATTGGTCTAGTTTTAACCATTGTACCAATTATAATTTTTTTCTTTCTGATAACTTATGCCATACCTGTAGCAAGAGGAGAAGAGCATTTTGCTCTTGATGCTTATCAATATCTCGGAAATTCACCGATAAATATGCTAAAAAATGCAATACTAAATCCTTCAATAATAAGTCGTCAAATATTCAATTATTCTACTTTTGAGTATCTTAATAATCATTTTTTCCCTACTGGATATTTAACATTGCTTTCCCCTTTTTATATTCTTTTTGCATTACCCGATATGGCAATTTATCTATTCTCCGCAAATTTTGGCTACAGATCATACCAGTACCATTTTGGAGCAGCAATTCTTCCCTTTATCTATATTGGCGCTATGTTTGGTTTTAATAAACTCATCACCAAATTTAAGAATTATAAATCAGAAAACATTATTTACTATTACTTAGTATTTATAACCTTATATACTCTTTACTATTACTCGCCAATTCCGGGAATGAAGAATGGAGACGCCTCACCGCTTTATGTTAAAAACGCGGAAGTTATTGAAAAATATCTTACTTATATTCCGTCAACTATCGATGTTGCCGCGTCAAATTCGCTTGGAGCTCATTTATCCCAAAGAGAAAAAATTTATGTTATCCCTTACGGAATAAATCGATCTACATATATAGCCCTGTATAAGGAACAGCAGGCAATACTTGACATGGTAGACTGGACTAAGTATGACTTTGTTATACGGGATGAAAAAAATAATTTTTTTATACTTAGGAGAAAATTCAATTTAACATGCGCGGACTGCATGCCCTAATTAGTCTTTCAAAACATTATACTCTTTCGGAAAATATAAAAAAGAAGCAGGAACATCATCTGTTAAATACTTCTGAAAATCGGAATATATCTTTTTTCTCTCCTCAACATCTGTAATTGATCTTCCGTCTTCAAGTAATTTATCTATTCTAAGATTTTTATAGAAAGTTATGTTATTAACTTGATCGGAATGCCAAAGTACGTATTGATCGGGATCCTTAGGAAGCTTAATTTTATACATGAAGGCTTGAAAGTCGGAAGGCATATCTCCCACAATTTTTATTTTTGAATCTATTCCAATTTTCTTCCAAGCTTTTTGCACCTCTTCAGCAACCTTGTGATATTCATCTGTTGTTGAAATTTCGATAGGCTCTATCGGCTTATCCTCAACCATATCAAGTATAGTTTTTGCAAGCTCAAAATCAGCAATTTTATAAGAGGGAGGCTGACTAAAATATTGGGAGGTCGGCGGTATGGGACCAAAAGCTCTCTCGCCTGCATCCAGGCCCCCCGGAAGAGCATAATTTAAGGCTTGACGTATTTTTTTATTATTTAACACTGAGTCATTGCTGTTATAAAAAATTGCAACAAGGGAATCGTAATTAATGTAAGCCTCCGACTTAACCTTTCCCCACTTTGAAAGATCAGTATTGTCAATAAGAGTATTTGAAACTCCATAGATCCTGCTGACTTCACCTAACATAAAAGCAATTTTTAAGGCCCTTTGGGTTGGATAAAAGTATATTTTCTGCTTTTTTTCTTTTGACTTAGGATCCGACAAAGTCAAACTCCTGACATAACCTCCATTAAGATCAACGTCAGATACCTTATACTTGCCTATTCCCGATAAATTTTTTCCGAATATAGGCCTGGAGGTGCTTACAAGAAAAGGTGAGTATGCGTTTTTTAGAGTATAAGAAATAGTATATTTATCTACAGGTTTTACCAAAACATCCGCAAAATTGAGGTCAACATTCTCACTGGTTAGTTCTTTTCCATCATGAAATTTTATACCTTTCTTCAGCTTGAATGTATAAGTTTTTTCGTCTTTAACTGTCCATGACTCAGCAGCGCCCGGCTGAATTTCTCCTTTTTCGTTCACTTTGGTAAGTCCATAGCTTACATTTTCCAATATGTCATCAGGCAGTGTTTGAATAGTATAAGTTCCGGCATAACCAATATCCTGACTCGTCTTGAAGATTAGTGGTCTGAAGTAATAATTTAGAAGCCCAATGAATGCAAAAAAAACAAATATCCCAAGAATCGCAGAACTTATTATAGTTTTGCTCATTTTCCTGAAATACGCCTTGATAAGCCACGCGTAGTAGCGCCTCTTTAAACTTGCCATATAAAAACTACTGCAGTACGAGAGCTAAGATGGAGTTGGCCGCAAAAAGAACAGCTAGTATTATTGTTGCGTAAAATAAGAATTTTTCAAGACCCCGCTTGCTCCGAAAACTCTCTCCGCCGCCGCCAAATGCAATTCCTGCTTCACTTCCCCTTCTTTGAAGGGTAATGACCAGAACTAAACCTATTGATAAGAATACCTGAACAATAGCAAAAATATTCATTTTATTTCCCGAAAAGCCAGTTTATGACCTTAGTGATGAGGTATATTGTAACAGAAATGAGCACGTAAGACAAAAGGGTTGTTACGTAAAATCGGTGGACTTCAATTCCCCAAAAACTATATCCGGAAAAGGTAAACGGCCTTATTTCAATCGGAGGATATATAAGGGTTATTAGAAAGAGTATAAAAGCAATTATAAGCACGCTGAATAATCCAAGGCTTATTAAATTGAAAGGTAAAGAGATAATAGACAATACAGGCTTTAACACTTTATAGCCTATTGCAAGAAGTATTCCCCCAATAAAAAGCGTGTTAAATCCTCCGTGAAGCACCAATCCCTCAAAAATAATTTGAGTTAAATAAAGAGCGAATGCGTAAAGCAGGATGTTTTTTAGAATTGCTTTCATCTATATAGAATAACATAAATGAAGGTGAAATTATTGCTTCTTGGCTATAAAATTTCTCTTTCTGAGCAACCTATGATATGTAATTGCAAATCTGTGCGCTTCATCTCTAATCCTTCTTACTAAATTTATTCCTGGTGTTGATTTAGGAAGTCTGACTTCGGCAAATTCAAGACTCCTAATATTTTTAAGCGGTACTATTATTGTTTCTTCTTTTTTTGCGAGCCCAACAAGAGGAAATTTTACACTTTGTGAAGCAAGAGACTTTAGCGCAGCACTTACTTGACCCTTTCCACCATCAATTATTACAAGATCTGGACTTGGCCAATCCTGTTTCTTAAATCTTCTTGCAAGCATTTCGCTCATCATAAAAAAATCGTCAGGAGTATCTTTTGTTTTTATCTTAAAACGTCTATACTCTGATGACTTTTTATCTCCGTTTTCAAAAACAACCATGCTACCTGTAGCGTTTTTTCCCGAAATGTTTGAAATATCATAGCACTCAATTCTTGTAAGTTTTTTAAGATCGGGAAAATAAGGCTTAAGCAGCTCAACTAGAGATGTTAATTCATTTCTTATCCTTTCATAGTAAAAATCCGGCTTTTCAATGTAATGGAACGGCTCAAAGGTAGAACTCGTTATAAGATTTATCCTATCTATTCTTTCTTGAACAGCTGATGCATTTTCAAACTCTTCCTTCTTCGAAAAATCATCCCGCTCTTTTACAAGATTATTTATAACAAGCTCTTTCTTGCCCATCAAAAACTTTTCAATTGAGGAAAGATTTTTTTTGTAAACCTGAAGGTTTTGAGGCTCTGCAGGCACACACGGACAAAGACCAATATGATAGTAAAGGCATTTTCTTTTTGGATGATTTTTTACGGATTGATAAGGAAATATTCTTCGGAGTAACCTTAACACTGCTTTAAGAGCCGAAGCATCGGAATACGGTCCAAAATACTTTGCATTTTTATCAATTTTTTTTCGTGTAAGTGTAACTGATGGATTTCCATTATTTGTTACTTCAATCATCGGATAAGACTTGTCATCAACTAGCTTGATATTGTAAAAAGGTCTGTGCTTTTTTATAAGCTCGGATTCCAGTAAAAAAGCTTCAATCTCAGAGGCTACACTGATAGTTTTAATATCCCTAATTTGGCTGACAAGCGTAATGGTCTTTGCATCAAGTGCCTTATTTGAAAAATAGGAAGATACCCGCTTTTTAAGGTCCTTAGCTTTACCTACGTATAGAATTTTTCTTTTTTCGTCTTTGAACAAGTAAACTCCCGGTGTGGAAGGTAACTGCCGCAGTAATGATTGATACACCTATAATTCCTCCTAATATCAAAAGAAGTTTTATATCAGGAATAAAAGAAACACTTATATTCTTTTTATATCCCTTCTTTCCAACCTGAATTGTAATTATATATTTATCTTTTGTCAAAATAGGCGTATCCGAAAATGAGGTGGTTATCTCTTTGTGGCCATAAGGCGGAATATAGCCAATACTGAATTGTCTTTTTGAGCCCGTTGATGTCGTAATGTCTACGGTCAAGTCCGAAAGAGGCGTATTCCCCGAGTTCTTAATTGAAACTGTTCCCTGAATTCCAAATTTGGGAAAAACAGCATTTGGAAAAGTATCACTAATACTTACTCCCTCAATCTTCTTAAACTCCTCAGCCGAAGCAAATTCTATTCCAACGTCCTTCGACTCTTTACTAAATTTGTAACCGCCTGCAGGAATTGGATATTCACTGTCTTTCCCCTTTATCGCAAAAGCTACATGGGAAAAATCAAGTGAATTAAAATAGTCCATGCCATTTGTCGTATTCCCCCACGTTGGGTCTATCATTATCCACTTTTTGCCTTTTGAATCGTAATACTCAGGCCATGCATGCAGTATGTCACTTACCAAAGAAAGCGGTCTTAGCTTCGAGTTGGTTGTATAAGCAAATCCCTCAACAGCTCTTGCCGGAATTCCGCTGGCTCTTGCGAGAGATATGAAAAGGTCGGTAAATTCTAGACAAACGCTATTTTTTGAGTCAGAAAGCGCTCCTTTCCCACCCAAGCGCAAATTGTCAGTCGCTATCTTATTTTTGTTATATAAAAGATTTGTTCTGACAAATTCATAAATCTGCTCAGGTGTTTTAAGGTCTCTGGACACCTCAATTATATCCGGATCGGATGCATCCCAGAATTTTTTACCCACAGTAAATTCCTGCTTTTTTTCATTATCAATATCTTCCATCTTTGCCTCTGCAAGAACTTCAACTACACCCTTCACCTCAACCGTCTTTTTTTGCTGTGGCAACAGATTGTATTCCGCTATCCAATTACCATCATAATCTGCAGTTACGTTAAGCGGGTCTTCTGAGAAGGACGTAACTATAGTATTCTGGTAATTCGTTGTAGGGGGAAGTGCAATCTCAGTTGTTACTGGAAATAAATTAGGGTTTGAAATATTGTACTTAAGGTGGAACTTGTAGTATTGCCTTAATCCAAAAAGGATATAAATACCCGACTTTCCAATTTCATTTTTGTCATATTTCAAAATTTTTGAATTAGCAACTTTTGAAGGTTTAGAAATTTTCGCTACCCCAAAAGTCTCAGGTACAGTAATTTGCGCGTAGTAAGAGTCAAATTCCGAAAGGTCTTCAATCCCGGGAACAGTAACCTCCCAAACCGACCCCTGTTTTTTTGCAATATCCTTTGTTACGAATTTAATTGTAAATTTATGGGTCTCACCAAGACCTGCGTACCTTTCCTGAAATGTTAACTTGATACTCTTGTTGTCGGGGTCTTTTGCATCAAAAGTTGCAGGTATTATACCGTCGTCATTGAATGCCTGAATATTTGATACATCTGAAAAACCTACCTTCATAGTGTAGCTTGGGGTGTAATAAAATTCGGTTTTGTTAGTTATTGATATATCTTGTGTAACCTCAGTTGACCCTTCTTCATCCACTTCATACAATGCCTCTACGTCAATTTCAAATTGTTCAGCAGCATATGAATTTTGGGGTAAAAAAACAAAAAGAAAAGCAAAAAGAAAAATTAGATAAAACTTCTTTGCCATTAGGTCATCTCCTTCGCAAGATATTGCCCCGTGTATGATTCCTTAATTTTTGAAACTTCTTCTGGGGTTCCGGATGCAATGATATTTCCCCCCTGATCTCCGCCTTCAGGACCCAAGTCGATAATGTAATCCGAATTTTTAATTAAATCCAAATTGTGCTCAATAACAACAACCGTATTTCCTTTATCAACTAACCGCCTAAGAACAAGTATTAGTTTTTCGAGATCTGCAAAGTGGAGACCGGTTGTTGGCTCATCCAAAACGTATAGAGACCCGCCTCCTCCTTTTTTCGAAAGCTCCGAAGCAAGTTTTATTCTTTGAGCTTCTCCCCCTGATAAGGTTGTAGCAGGCTGACCAAGTCTAATGTATGAAAGCCCTACCTCTTTAAGAGTTGTCAATCTTGAGGAAAGCGGCTCATGGAAGGAGAAAAAAGGGATAGCTTCTTCAACTGACATGTTGAGTATTTCTGAGATATTTTTTCCCTCAAACTGAATTTCCAAGGTGTCTTGAGTGTATCTCGTTCCGTTGCATGATTCGCATTTAACATAAACGTCAGACAAAAATTGCATTTCTATTTTTATCTGACCTTCACCCTCGCAAGTCTCACATCTTCCTCCTTTAACGTTGAATGAAAACCTCCCTGGACCATACCCCCTCATCCTTGCATCTCTTGAATTTGCAAATATATCTCTAATATATGTGAATGCTCCCGTGTACGTTGCAGGGTTTGACCTTGGAGTTCTACCTATAGGACTTTGATCTATCATAAATATTCTTTTTATCTCATCTTGTCCTGTAATCTCATCGAATTTACCCGGTCTTTCTTTATGGAACGGATTTTTGTAATGCGCAATCGCATGATAAAAGACATCATTTATAAGCGTTGACTTTCCGCTTCCCGAAACACCGGTTATACAGATGAATTTGCCTAAAGGAAACTTTACGTTAACATTCTTTAAGTTGTGCTCGGATACTCCCGTTAAGGTTATATACCTTTGACTCTCGGGCTCAATAAGCTTTTCCTTTTTTATTTTTATCTTTACCTTTCCGGATAGATACTGACCGGTAATAGACTTGTCGTCATTGATGATTTGTTTTGGAGTACCGTGCGCGATAATATGTCCCCCATGTTCTCCCGCCCCGGGGCCGAAATCAAATATATAATCGCTCTCTTCCATCATTTCTTTATCATGTTCCACAACCAAAACACTATTTCCAATATCCCTCAAGTGCTTTAGTGTGCCTATCAATTTAGTATTGTCTCTCGGATGAAGTCCTATGGAGGGCTCGTCCAAAACGTACAAAACACCCGACAGACCGCTTCCTATCTGCGACGCTAGCCTGATCCTTTGCGCTTCTCCTCCTGCCAATGACTCGGCTGATCTTGAAAGTGTCAAATAGGAAAGACCGACATCGAATAAAAATTTAAGACGGGAATTGATCTCCTTTAGAATTATTGTCGCTATTTCAAGCTCCTTTCCGCTTAGCTTTTTATCAAGATTTTTCATAAAATCATAACAATTCTCAATAGACATATCCGATACTTCAACAATTGACTTGTCAAGTATAGTCACAGCCAGTGATTCGACCTTTAGTCTGGCACCAAGACACATATCGCATATTTTTGCTGTCATAAATTTTTGGATTTCTTTTTTAATAAGCTCACTGTCAGTCTCTAAATACCTTGCCTGCAAATATCCGACAACTCCGGGATAAGGCTCATAAATGGAAGTGTTTTCCCCAAACCTGTTGCGCCCCTTAACCTTGTAAACCCTATCCCCTGTGCCGTAAAGAATTATTTTCTTCTGCTCGTGAGTTAATGTCATGATAAGATCAGTCATCGGTATATCATTTTCCTCAAATGCGGTTTTTAGAGTTCTTGTAAGCCAGGTGTCTCTATCATATAGATTGGCAAAAGCCAAAATCCCGCCCTCTGCAATCGTCAGGTTGGGATTTAAGACCAAATCTTCATCAACAGTCATAATAGTCCCAAGACCGTTACACTCGGGACACGCACCAAAGGGGGAGTTGAAGGAAAAAATCCTCGGCTCAATTTTTGGCATAGGCGTAGCATCATACGGGCATGCAAACTTCTCAGAATAAAAAGTGTCCTCCATTTCAGCCGGATACTCGGGAAAACTAAAGCTTTTATCGTTTACTTTTGCAACTATTACCTCGCCATTTCCAAGTGCTAAAGCCTGCTCCACAGAATCCAGTATCCTTTGTCTTTCATAATTTTTATCCAAAATTATCTTGTCAACAACCGCTTCAATGCTGTGCTTGTTGGTCTTTATGAGGGAAATGTCCGAAGAAAGACTTAATACTTTTCCGTCAATTCTTACTTGCTGAAAAGATCTTTTCCGAAGATCCTTAAATAAATCAACGTACTCTCCTTTTCTTCCGGATACAATTGGAGACAGAATCATGATCTTGACTGGATGAACAAGCGCAAATTTCGAAATTATTTCTTCAACTATTTTTTCCTTTGTAGTTCTTGTAATCTCACGCCCGCACTTAGGACAGTGAGGGTGTCCGATACGGGCATATAAAAGTCTTAAATAATCATATATCTCAGTAACCGTTCCAACTGTTGATCTGGGATTGTGTGAAGTTGTCTTTTGATCGATTGAAATTGCAGGGGACAGACCTTCAATAAAATCCACATTGGGCTTCTTCATAATACCCAAAAACTGCCGGGCATATGACGAAAGACTTTCAACATATCGGCGCTGTCCTTCCGCATAAATCGTGTCAAAAGCAAGGGACGACTTTCCGCTTCCTGAAAGTCCTGTAAAGACGACTAATTTGTCTTTGGGAATTTCGATATCGATATTTTTAAGATTGTGTTCCCTTGCTCCTTTAATTATTATTTTTTTCTCCATGAAACGAGAGGATGATCCGGCAAAGTGTCCGGACAAAGTTAACTATTGTACACCCAAATGAGGACAAACTTCAAGCTATGCTGCGTGATCCCAGGTGTATCCGCGGAATTGGATCTGTGGTTTATCAGTTATTTCTCCAGCTATTGCCGCTTCTTGTCCTTCATCTTCCGCCATGTTTACCACTTTTCTTGCTTCCGCAATATTTTCTGTAACTACCAAAAGTCCAATCCCTCTATTCCATTGCTGACATGCAATTCTATCATTTAGATTAACTTCTTCTGCAAGTTTTGCGGGCAACTCGCTCGCAAGCTTCATAAGTGAAACAACAGCTGGGGGATCAGGAAATACAGCATCCACCGCAGCTCCAAGTCCATGCGGTTCGACCATCCTTTTGGCTTTTTCAGGAACTCCACCTCCCGAGATGTGCGCTACTCCGGTAATATTTACATTTGAAGGTTCGTCAATATTGCCTAACAAAGAATACATCACTCTCCCATAAAGTTTTGAGGGTAATAAAAGCTCTCTTGCTATTTCAGGATTTTTAACATGCCAAGGAGTCAATACCTGCTCAATTGTATCATGTCCAAAAACTCTTTCCAAAGTGCCCGCAAGCCTATCCCTATCATTTACAGTAACAGCCTCATCGCGTTCTAATTCTTGAACGATATAATCAAGCTTTTCATCTAACCCAAGACTTGCTAAAAAAACTGCTTCTGCAATGCTTCGTGCTTTTGTTAATCCATTAGATCTTATTGATTTTTCTCCAAATGCAACAATGGGTTGCCCTGGTTTTAGCCTATCACCCAATATCAGTTTATCTTTGTTAAAAATACTGATAGCAACAGCATTCCAGTTGAGTCTGTCTTTCCCATATCCGCTGGTTCTGTAACCAAGCTCAGCAGTCTCTCCATTTAAGATAGCGACTTGTTCTTCATTTGCTGCTTCACGCAAACCTCTCGCAGCATTTGAAGCAATATCGGGATTTTTAGCATTGTTTACGTCAAAAATATTTGCAACTCCAACCGGGTATCTGCCAAATCGCCACTCGTCTGTAGTTACCATTGCGAGCAGATCCCTTGCAACTGATCTAAATAACTCAGGCTCTGGCTTGCCTGTCAACAAACTTAAATCATAAAGTCTTTCAGCCATTTCAGGCTTTGTACCTACACCATCTGCTGTTGGCCAAAATTCATAAGGAAAAAGGTTTATTCCAGCAATTGTGTAGTGAGGTGTTTCTAGATAAATGTTTGGTCGAAATCTTTTATCAGGAAAGTTGTTTGCGGTCTGTTTTATAACACCCCCAAATGTAATAGAGGCCAGCGCCTTCTCGTCATGTTGAATCTCATTCATCGCAAAGGGGCAATTTGGAGTTAGTATAGATTATTGATAATTCTTTGTAAATAGCTCTCATTTCCAAATTTTTTCAGTCGCGGCTAAACCTTTTTTACCAAGATTTAACCAGTGGTTATTTTCTTTAGAATCACGGCCTTCTTCTTTTTCCCTGGTTGCACGAATAACGTGCATAGCATGGGAAAGCTTTATAAATAAAGGCAAAACTTCTAATTCTTTTTTTGTCAGCTTTTCGTATTTTTGATATTCTTCAAGAAGCAATTTGTAATATTTTTCAACTCCTATTTTACCTGTTGGATCAAACATAACATCGCACATAAGCACTGCAAGCTCAACAATTCTTGGATAGAAATTCGCGACAGAATAATCGACGAAGTATATTTTTTCTTTAGATTTTATGATATTCGTACTTATTAAATCACCATGCACTAATGCGTGGGGCAGTGCTTTCACATCAAACTTATCAAACTCATCCTTCAACTTATCAAGAACTGCCAAATCATCCTCAGACAAATACTTTCTTGCCTTTTTCAATTCGTTATTAAAATTAATAAGTGCCCAGCTGTCATAAAGAGGCGCCGGTTTATAATCAATTTTATTTGAGATAGCAGCCATTTTTATTATTTCTTTAAGATCGTCTAAAGCCGGGTTCTTTTTTAATTCATAGTAAGTTTTTCCTTCAATCCATTCAAATACTGCAAGCCTTATATTGAATTGCTCATATTGGTTTCTAAAAATATAACCCACATCTCTTTTCAAAAATTGCGGATGGGAAATTCCCTTATCAAGGGCACTTTTTATGACATTAATAAGCCGTAGGCATTCTGCATCATCACGGTTGTCCGCGAAAATTTTTACAAAGTAGTTACCTTTTGAGGTAATAAGCTTTATATTTACGTCTTCGTATCCTGCTTTTATAAATCCAAAATCCAAAAAACTCCCGATTTTATAAGAACTTGAAACATCACTCAGAAGCTCGCTAAATTCTCCTTGAAAATTTATTCTATTACGAAGATGTGGGGGTATATTCACACTCCATTATAGCATACTTTGAAGCTAATTTTGCTGCAGGAATTTAACCTTATCACGAATAAGCGCTGCGGTTTCAAAATCAAGGTCTTTGGCGGCTGCTATCATTTCTTTTCTCAAACTCTTTATCAGCTTCTCCTTTTCGTCAGGAAGCAAAACATCTTTTTCAATTAATGGCTTTAGGTCTTCCAAAATTCTTTCGCGCTCAATTAATTTTGCCCGTATCTCCTTTTCGACTGTTTTGGCAGTTATCCCATGGTCTTTGTTGTACTTTAGCTGATACTCCCGCCTTCTATTAACTTCCCCAATTGCTTCTTCCATGGATCCTGTCACATTATCCGCATATAGAATAACGTGTGAATCAACTCTTCTTGCCCCCCTTCCCATTATTTGAATGAGTGAACTTTTTGAACGTAAAAACCCTTCCTTGTCAGCATCCAAAATTGCAACTAACCCCACTTCAGGAAGATCAAGACCTTCTCGAAGCAGATTTATACCGACCAATACGTCATACACACCGGATCTCAAATCATCCAAAACGTCCTGTCTTGATAAAGTATCAACATCCGAATGAAGATAATTAACCTTTATTCCTTTTTCCTCTAAATATGTCGTCAAGTCTTCAGACATCCTTTTGGTCAATGTGTTGACGAGCACTCTTTCACCTTTTTTAATTACTCTTTCAATCTCTATTATCAAATCCTGTATCTGCCCTTCTGTTGATCTGACTTCTATTTCCGGGTCTACAACACCTGTCGGTCTTATCAATTGCTCCGCAATATTTTCTTTCCCCGATTTTTCGATTTCATAATCACTTGGGGTTGCTGACATATAGATTGTCCGCTTCACTTTCGGCCAGAACTCCTCTGCCTTAAGAGGTCTGTTGTCGTATGCTGCAGGAAGCCGGAAGCCGTAATCAATCAATGTCGTTTTTCTTGCTCTATCCCCGTTATACATTCCTCTAACTTGCGGAATAGTCATGTGGGATTCATCCATTACAAGCAGCCAGTCTTTTGATACTTGGTTGAAGAATTCTAAAAGGGAATATGGAGGATCACCAGGGGATCTCCCGTCAAAATACCGTGAGTAATTTTCAATACCGTTGACATAGCCCAATTCTTTGATCATCTTAAGGTCATATTCAGTTCTTTGTCTGATTCTTTGCGCCTCAACCAATTTACCTGCTTTTTCAAACTTTTTGACCTGTCCTTTCATGTCAGATCTTATTTCATCAAACACCCTCTCGTATGTCGATGCATCCGTTACATAATGCTTGGCCGGATAAATAATGACTTCTTTTTCTTCTTTTACTATGTCCCCTGTCAAAGGGTCTACCTGCTCAATTTTTTCAATAAAATCCCCATTGAAAGTAATCCTGAACGACTTGTCTTCATAGCCCGGTATTATTTCAACAACATCTCCCCTGACCCGAAAAGTGCTTCTTGTGAAATTGTAATCATTTCTTTGATACATCAGATCCAAAAGCCTGTCTACGACTGAAGTGCGTGTTATTTTCTCACCTATTGCGACGCGAAGAGTTAGCTTGCCGTATTCATCAGGAGAACCTAGATTGTATATGCACGACACTGATGCAACAACAATTGTGTCAGGTCTTGTCATTAGATTGGTTGTTGCTGCGAGCCTGAGCTTGTCAATCTCGTCATTTATTTCTGTCTCCTTTGCAATATATGTATCGGTTGTCGGAATATACGCCTCTGGCTGGTAGTAGTCATAGTAAGAAACGAAATATGATACAGCATTATTGGGAAAAAAATCCCTCAACTCCTGATAAAGCTGAGCAGCAAGCGTTTTGTTGTGAGACATGACCAAGGTCGGTCTCCCGTAATTTTTGATGACATTAGCGATTGTATAAGTCTTTCCGCTTCCCGTAACCCCAAGGAGAACTTGATCTTTTTTATTTTTTTCCAAACCAGAAGATAATTTTGCAATGGCATTTGGCTGGTCTCCGGTTGGCTTGTATTTGCTTACTAAGTCAAACATAATTCTTTATAAAGTTAACTTATAATTATAGCACAAATTTGAGGCTATACTACATTTGGTAAGATACCAAACTCAATACTGATATAGTTTGTAGTAATTTGCATATCTTGACATACTTCTACTTTTTTTCGTATAAATTTAGTGTAGTTTACTAATAATTAACTACAACTTTTTTCTAATTATGACAGCAGTTCTTTACAGACGAGAGCGTGAACTTTTAACATTTATCTGGCAATTCCAGGAAAGGAATGGGTACTCTCCTACTCTTCGTGAAATGGCAGATGCCATGAACAGACGGGCACCTTCAACAATTCATTCACTCATTAGAGGGTTGGTGGAAAAAGGTTATCTTCAAAAAGTCGACGGAAATATGCGTACCCTAAAAATTCTCAAGAAAGAACAAATCGGTGCGCTCATTGGAGAAAAACTCAAAGGAGTAGGAACAACCATATCGCTACCTTTAATGGGCTATATTGCCGCGGGAGCACCCCTAGAACCCCATTCTGACCCTGAAGCCTCACTTGACGTAGCGTCATCAATGATATCGGGCAAAAAAACCTCATATGCTCTCCAAGTAAAAGGAAATTCTATGATAGAGGATGGGATATTTGACGGGGACTTTGTAGTTGTTGAGAAGACCGATGTCTGTAGCGAGGGAGATATTGTTGTAGCGTTGGTGGATGACAGCCTGGCGACTTTAAAAAGGTTTTATAAAAAAGACGGCAGAATAGTTCTTATGCCTTCAAATAGCGAAATGGATCCAATTTATCCGAATGAATGCCGAATACAAGGAGTTGTTACAGGGCTTGTCAGGAAGTTTGGAACAGTCAACTAACTCTTTTGTTTTTCTTTAACGGCTTTTTTTATTTCCTTATATGACGTTGCTGCCTCTTTCTCTTTTCTTTTTTGAAGTCTGTGCTTTATTACTTCAAATATCATCGGTAATAAAGAGACAAAAATAATTAAATAAATTGCATATTCGAAATTATCTTTCACTATTGGCAAATTTCCAAAGAAATAACCGGCAAAAACAAGACTTGTTACCCACACAAACCCACCAATGATATTGTAACTGAGAAAAACACTGTATTTCATATTCCCTATTCCAGCCACAAAGGGAGCAAATGTTCTAACAATTGGCACAAACCGTGCAATTATAATAGTTTTACCTCCGTATTTTTCATAAAACTCTTCAGTTTTCTTCAGATATTTCCTGTTAAATATCTTTGAATTTTCATTTTTAAAAACTTTAGCACCGAGTTTGTTCCCAAACCAATAATTTGCTGTGTCTCCTAATACAGCCGCTATTAGCAAAATTACATAGGCAACCCAAATATTTAAGTGTCCTAGCCCAGCAAAAGCACCCACGATAAAAAGAAAAGAGTCTCCGGGTAAAAATGGAGTAACCACAAAACCGGTTTCGGCGAATATCACTAGAAAAAGAATTATGTATGTCCAAACTCCAAAAATAGATATGATTTGCGTAAGATAATCACCAAGGTGCAAGAAGAGATCGATAATTTGCATTGTAAAATTTTATCAAGAGTCGCTGGTAAATAGCAATCAGTTAAATTAAAATACAAAAATGCACAACAAAGAAAATTTATACATAGTTGCAACGCCGATTGGAAATCTCATGGACATAACTTTACGTGCCTTAGAAATCTTAAAAGAGGTCGGCACAATTGTCTGCGAAGACACTAGGGTGACTTCAATACTCCTGAATAAGTACGGAATTAAAAAACCGCTTGTCCCGCTTAATGAATACAACGAAGAACAGACAGTTTATTCCATTCTTGCAAAACTTGAGACTGAAAGCGTAGCACTGGTAAGTGATGCCGGAACACCGCTTATATCAGATCCAGGATTTAGACTTGTTTCAATGGCCAAAAAGAAGGGATTTAAGGTAATACCAATACCCGGCCCCTCAGCACTTATTGCCTCGCTTAGCGCATCAGCACTTCCTACAGATAAATTTATTTTCTTAGGTTTTTTGCCAAAAACTCCTTCAAAAGCAGAAAGCGTACTTATGTCAGTCAAGAATCTTGGCATGACTGTTATTATCTACGAATCTCCGCATAGAATTCTTCAGACCTTAAAAGTCATTCAGGAGATTTTTGGAGACATAGAAATAACACTTGCGAGGGAGCTGACAAAAAAATTTGAAGAGATAAAAAACCTTAAGGTATCTCAACACTTACTAGAGTATGTATCCAAAAATCCGAAGGGAGAATTTACTATACTTTTTTCCTCCAAACCCTAGACAAATTTTCCCTGAGATAACTCCATAGAGATTGCGGAAAGCCTATTGTATTTTGCAATTCTTTCACGGGCCGGAGCTCCGAATTTAACATAGTCTGCATCAATTGCCGCCGCAAAATCAACAATAAAATCATCATCTGTTTCCCCGCTTCTGCCACTTACGATTATCTTTAACTGCTTAAACCTTGCGATTTCGGCAACTGCCAATGCTTCACTTACTGTCCCTATTTGATTTGGCTTTATCACGATAGCATTCAAAATATTACTATTAAGTGCTGCCTGAAGTCTATAAGGATTTGTACTAGTCACTTCATCTCCTGAAACCAATACTTTTGAAGAAAATGCAGTGTACATTTTTTTCCAGCCGTCCCAATCGTCTTCAGCAAATGGATCCTCAAAATAAACCAACGAAAATTCATTCTGTAAATCCTGATAAATTTGTATCAGATCATCTTGATCCAATTGACCATTCTTGTCTTTGATAACATATTTTTTGTTGGAAAGAATTGAATTTGCGCCAACATCTAGGCCCAAAAATACGTCTTTAAGAAATCCGAATTTGGATTGCTCAATAACTGTCTTAAGCATTTTCAAGGCATCCGCATTTGAAGCAAAAGAGGGAGCAAACCCTCCCTCATCCGCTACAAGAACCGACTGATTATTGTCGATCAAAAATGACCTTGTCTTTTTGTATATCGTAACCCCTATCTCCAATGCTTCGGAAAGCGTATGAGAAGTAGCAGGAATTACCAAAAACTCCTGAAAATTTAGTGTATTTTCAGCATGTTTCCCTCCTTCAACGATATTAAACATTGGAGTCGGTATTTTATGCCTTGCGGAAGCTAGCGATATAAACTGTCTTATATGAAGAACTAACGGAAGAAGCGAACTTTTTGCAGCTGCTTTGCAAACGGCTTGGGATATTGGAAGGATTGCGTTACTCCCCAATTTTACTTTATTCTGTGTTCCATCAAGCTCTATCAATGCCTTGTCGATACTCTGCTGTTCATGCGCCTCCATGCCAACTATTTTAGGAGCAATAATTGTATTAATATTATCAATTGCGCGCATAACCCCAAGTCCAAAATATCTTTCCGGATCTGCGTCTCTTAAGGGTTGAGCCTCATATGTTCCCTGGGATGCACCGGTTGGAACGCTTGAAGAAGCAACAGTCCCGTCATCGAGCGATACTATTGCCTCGACGGTAGGGTTACCTTTTGTATCAAGAATTTCTCTTGCTGTTATTTGTTCAATTTTTGCCATTTTATGAAACGAGCATGCTGCCTCTTTTTATCTCTCCGGTTGTAGCGTTTAGACTGACCACGTCCCCTGTTGAGTAAAGCAGAGGTTTTTTATTTTTTCTTACTAGAGTTGGAATTCCGGCATTTTTCAACACGTCTGCTACTTCGGGCTCGGGTTCCTCACCCAAAACAATTCCCTTTGCCCTCTTTACTGTTTCGATCATTTTCCTGTCAAGTCTTTGTAAAACAACAATTTCATCACTGAGAATAACTCCTGAATGCTTTACCTCATCGATAACCTTGAGTTTTCCGACGGTTACCCCAGGATGAACGGTGATGTTCTCGATCAAAGAATTAAATGTATCTTTATAGTCTATCAGGTCACTATTTGCCAAGATTTTTGTTACAAAAAAATTGTTCTCAAATTTTTCCCAAAATGCCGTATGGGGGTGATAAAATACCTCTTCTACCTTTTTTGCAGTATCAAGAAGCAATTTTATTTCGGAGGGCGTTAACGCGTCCTTAATTCCCCCAGGCAGTACTTCGCCTTTTTCAATTTTTCCGGAATGCTTATTGAAAGAAAATTTTACCATCGAATAAGCCTCAATTTCATATTCATGCTTAGATAAAATCTTCACATGCCCCGAAAGAGTGTAATTAAACACAGGGAAAATGGCGATAACAACTCTGAACTCATGGTGATTTTGATGATGTATTTTGTATGAAGCTAAATTCTTGACCGTAAATAAATCACTCCAGGCCTCTCTTACTTTTTCAACTACTGAAGCGTCCCCCTTCAAATCATTAAATTCTGCCGCTGAAATAAGTTTCTTTCCTTCATAATAATACGCCTTCAAAGAGATGCTCCTGTCTTCAAATGCCTCAAGTTTTTTATACATAGGCTTGTATACTTCTTCAGGAATTTTTGATTTTAGAATAAGCTTTCGTATGTGATTTGAAATTTGCGAAACTGAATCGTGCCTATCGTGGTTGATTGATCCTAAAAGATGCTTTATTTGCTCGTTGATATTATTAACTTCCTTAAAATAGATAAAAGAACTTGCAGTAACTACAAGGCGGGGCAAACATTCAATATTATTTCTCAACAGTTCTCCAAATCCAGCCAACTCTTCACCGACTTCGTCTTTGTCATTAAATGACAGTTCTTTATCCCACACTACATAATCTCCGGGCAGAAGCATATAGTTCTATTGTGGAGAATTTACAAGAAAAAAGCAAGAACAGATGAGGCTACATAACAGTGGTTTATGTTTGTGATTCAGATCCGGGAACTATGAGATCAAAGGACTTCGTATCCGATCCATAAGCCTTAGGACCATAATCGCTAACATAATTTCCAATATTGTCTCTGAAATATTGCGGCTTCGATGCTTGGATTTTTCCTACTATATAGTAGGTCATAGCCATCATGCCCGCAAAATTGATGTTCCCGCTTGGGAAAATATCCCAACGGCTCTGGGTTTCCCCAAAGAAGTCATTTTTACTGCCAATTGAAATTACAAGCTCATCTTTATCTCTTATAACAAATTTTGCATGTCTTGCATGTCCCTGGCTGAAAGCCCTTAAGGACAATTTTGGACCAAATAACTCACTTTTTTTAATCTCTAGCATCGGGCAGATAGGCATAAATTTGTCAGGCAATACAAAAGCATATGAACTATAACTGCCGAAATTCTCAGGAAAACCAAGCGCTAGAACTTCTTCTTTAATCCCAGTAGGGTTTTCTTTTGTTGATGCCATAATCATGCCCATATATGTAGAAGTGTTATATGTGTATGGTTCTGCTATTGATTTGAATACGTATACCTTATCCGCAATTTTAGCAGCATCTGACTCTCCTTTTGTAGTTAAGAGAGATGTTGTAAGCCCATGCTTCTTCGCAAGCTCAATCTCCCAGACCGAATCTTTGCCTCCTGAAGCTGAGATAACAACAGCTTGGGTTATCATTTTGTTTTCAATTGCTTTTTCATAAGAGACAATAATTTTTTTGAAATTGCTTTCATCGGCAAATATTGCAGAGCTTTCAGAAAAAAGGATAAGTCCGGTATTGTAAGCGTTGCCTGAACCGACAACAAACGGCAAATTATAGTCAGACACTTCGAATGGAGGTGGGGTATTACCTGCAAAAAAATCTAGTGCCTTGATTACAACTTCATCTAAATTTAATATATTATCCATAATTAGTCATCCCCCAAATACTTACTTCTCTCAGCCCTTCTTACCTCATCTGTCTGATCACCTCTAGCGTATTTATCGTGAATTCTCCATGTGGTACTTCCATCCTCTGGTGTCGATACTTCATATACATCCATCTTGGATACCCCTTTATGCCTATGTCTTTGTCCAACTTTAGTAGTATATCCCTTATCATACTCTAACGGAAATTCAACAAGCTCCCTCTTCTGATTTTCCATAACCATCATGCAGCTGCCGTATGACATATAGTAGCTTTCAACTTTTACTGCGTGCGCCTGGAGTGAAAGCCAACCGTCTTGCTCGATATGAAGTATCTTCATTGCTATCGGATCTCCTTCAGATTTTTTAGAGAATATAGGCTCATTACCCCATGGCTTGCTATAATCAACAGCTACAAATGGTTCGGCGGTAAATTTCCCGCTTTCAACTTTTTGACTTGGATTTTTTTCACTTCCCTCAATAATACGTGTTTTACCTTCTGTCTCAATGCCGTAGTTTTGCCCTGATTGAATTCTAAAACCGACAGCATATTCCATAGGCAGTCTTTGCATCACTCCATTTGCGTCTTCAAGAATAATTGTTCCTTTCCCATCCCGAAGCGTTAGGATGCGGAATCTATCGCTCACATTAACCGGAATACTCCTTCCTTCATCGATTTGAAGTTCCTTTCCTAAATAATTAACGCTTTCAGGAGTCCAGGTAACGATTTTACCCCATTCAATTGCGTCTTCATGGCGATAGGGATCATTCGTAAAAGTAGAAGGATCATACTCATTCTTGTGATTTTCGTAGTCGGATAATGATTGCGCGGTCTTAGGATCCATACCTCTAAAAACTCTGCCCTCTCTCTAATTTTCTTTGTTCATCTGTTTCATCCGGTCTTTCATAATCATCCTGAACCCTCCATGTCTTGCCGTGCTCGGGTGTACTTACCTCAAAAACAGCACAATCAGTCATTCCCTGCTGTCTATGCCTTTGACCGACCGCAGTTGTATAACCTTTATCGTACTCCAAATTAAATGTAACCATTTGCCTGTCCGAATTCTCAGCTATCACATCGCACTGCCCATCAAGTATCCAATAGCTCTCTCTTTTTACTCTATGCGCCTTTTCGGATAGTCTGTCACCGGCGTTTATATGCAAGATCTTTACCATCAAAGGATCATCCTCTTTAGCAAAGTGAAGTTCGTGTCCCCAGGGTTTTCCTATACGCAAAACGTATTCCTCCGACTGGAAGTGATTGCGGTGCACCTCTCCATCCCAAGCCTCAGACATGGTACCCTCTAAAATTCTGCTCACTACATGTGCCTCTATACTAAACCTTTGACCCTTGTGAAGTCTGTACCCAAGACCGGTCTCCATTTGTTCCTCAACAATATTTCCCTGCGGGTCTTCCATTCGAAGCGTTGCACGGCCGTCACGGAAAACAAGTATTCTAAATCTGTCATTTATCTGCTCGTCCATTTTCCCTCCTTCGTTAAACCTCAACTCAGAACCAATATACGGAAGCCCTTCGGGAGTAAAAAGATGTCTTTCTCCCCACGGGGCTGTTTCAACTTTTACAAAAGGGGTAACTGAAAAAGTTGAAGGATCAAAATACCTTGCAGCATCCTGATAATTCAAGTTGTTAATGTCTATCTCTTCTTTTGTAGAATCCATGTTCAAAATACGTCCACTCTTATCGTTGCAAGAATATCCTCAATTTTTTTTGGTTAAGAATTTTTCTGATCTCAGCCATGAGTTATTTAATAAGTGACTCTATGAGAGCTTTTAATTTATCTCTTTTTGCTTCCATCTCATTTTTATCAAAAGACTCAACATTTAACCTTAGAAGCGGCTCCGTATTTGACGTTCTGACAGACATTCTCCATGTCGGGTAAGAAATTGCGACTCCATCCATTGTTTCAATCTCGCCGTCTGAATATTTCTCCTTCAGTGCATCAAGAATTTCCGGCGCATTTGTAACCTTAAAGTTAAATTCACCCGACTCAAAACTTCTTCTATTTTCCTCAACTATCTCAGAAAGCGGCCGCGCTTCTTCAGTCATGACCTGTAGAACGGTCAAAATCATAGGCATTTGACTTTCTGCGTTTCCTGTATTTCTAAAAAAGTAATGGCCTGAGGATTCGCCTGCAAAAATACCACCCGAATCATTCAATCCTTCAGTAATGTAAGCGTGTCCGACTTTGGTAACCATCATTTTTCCGCCATTCTCCTCAATGATTTTTTTAGGGGTAAGAAGGTACCTAATATCAACCAGTATCTGCTCACCCGGATTTTCCTTAAGAAGCTCTTTTGCAACTATTGAGGTAATTATTGTAGGAGGAATTATCTGGCCCTTTTCATCTATAAAAAATAGCCTGTCCCCATCCCCATCCGGCGCAAGACCAAGATCGGCATTTTCTTCTATAACTTTTTTCTGAAGATCAACCAGAGTCTCAGATTGCAACGGATCAGGCTGGTGCGCAGGGAAATTTCCATCTAAATCAAAGTTCATCTTGACTAAATCTGCATCAACTTTAGAAAAAATTGCGCCTATGTATTGTGCTCCCATAGCATTTGCGGTATCGGCAACAATCTTAAATTTATTAAAATTCGGATTACCTACAATTTTTAAGGCATTTTCCACTTCCTCCTCTAAGAAACCGTCCTTCTTGTCAACTTTTCCTCCTTCTTTTTCAGGCAAACTCTCTCCGGAAAGGGCCATCTTCTTTATTTCTTCCAGGCCTTGAGATCTTCCAATTTTCAACAGCCCTTTGGGACTGTTTTTTACGATTTTAATACCGTTCCATTCTTTAGGATTGTGTGATGCCGTAACCTGAAAGCCCGCTTCGTATCCATAGTGACTGACACAAAAATAAAAGGTGGGAGTTGAGACAACCCCGATATCAATCACATGCGCTCCTAAAGAAACTAGTGTTTTAATAGCTGCTTCTGTTAATGACGGTGAGGATGTGCGCATATCCGTACCGACAACCAATTTTAACGGCTCGTTTTCGTCTTTTCCTTCGTGTAAAAATTTATAAATTGCCTTAACAATCGGAACTATTTTTTCTTCGTCCATCTCGTCCGGATATATTGCGCGGATATCGTAACCTTTGAAGATGTGTTCGGGTATATTCATTCGGTAGATTATGTTAACTTTGAAAGTATTAAGATGTCAAGATGCTTTGATAAACTGGTTGGTAAAGCCCCGGTCTTGAGTTTGATTTCCGTCTGCTTGAGCGCTTCGTAGAATGAAAAGAGACTTTCTTTCTTCCACATCTGAATTTGTCTTTTAAGATTTGATAGCTGCCATGGGGACATTTTTTCGGTTTCCTCGGTTCTTTCGCCTTTTGAGATCACAACCAGCTGTCTTACTCTTTTAAGTAGTGAATAGAAAACCTGCTCCGGTGCGTAGCTTTGTAAAAGCTCATGGTAAAGCTTAAAAGATTCTTTTTTACTTCTTGGGGAAAGTGTATCCAAAAATCTAAAATAATAGCTTGGAAGTAAAAATTCCTCAATTTTTGCGTTCTTAAGGGACGAAAAGCTGGTTTTTAATGCTTTTTTATCCTCCCATAAAATAATTGGAAATGTGGATTTTTCTGTACTTAAATAGGAAAGGATTTCTTTTTTTTTCGGATTTTTAGTAATGTTTTCGACAACAACTGCCTTGTTCTCTTCAAAAAGCCCTGATGATAAAATGCTTTCCTCAAGTTCTTTTAACTGTAAATATTTACCGTCAAAAGTATTTGTGATCAATCCTTCACAAAGCGCAATCAAACGTTTGCGTGAGCTGGTTGTGTCGTCTCCATGCAGTATATAAATCATAATTTTGCCGAATTTTTATATCTATCAAACAATGTATTAACCTCCCTGTCAATTCTTGTGTTTCCGTACTTATGGGGAAGAAGACTCCCGGAAAAGTTTTTCGGTATGTGTAAAAGCTCATGAATAATAACTTTTTTTCTGTCTTCATGATTTAGCCTGTCAAATTTTTCAGATATTATTTCCATGACATAAGCGGGATCTATCTCAAGCGCTGTCTGGAAGATCTTTGGAAATGACCAGATCCTGGCGTAAGCCCGGGCTTTTGAACCGGTAGTCCTGTAGCAAAAAACCCTCTTTGAATCTATATGAGACATATCAAGAGCGTCTATTATTTCTTCCATCTCCTTTTGAATTGCATGATCAACCTCCCATTCGAGCTTAACCGTTTTTTTTCTTTTAATAACTTTCTTTTTGGGTTTTGATGTAAAGAAAAATGTCATCTTAAAAGAACAGCTTAACGAATTCTACTACAACAATTTTTGATATGTCAGTATCATTCCTATTGCTTTCGAGTAATTTCCTAAATTCTGATATCTTTTCAACGGCTGCCCCTTTAACGGCCTCAAGAAGAGGCTGGCCTTTCTTCTTTTCCATCTTTTGACTTTGTTCATAATATTTTGTCTGCCTGCCATCCTTCACAAATGAAAATGTGTCAAACACTCCTCCCTGGGAACTCAAAAGAAAAGGGGTAATTGCAACGATTTTGTCACTGTCGTTATTCCAAAAATTCTCATAAGCAATTTTATAGTAATTGGCTATTAGACTTTCAGGGAGCTTGGTGCTGTCCCATCCGGTCTCCGTAATAAAGGCGGGTTTTTTACCATTTGTGTGCGAGTTTATGAGGTTGTATTCGAATTGATACGTTGTTATTCCGACTGGCTTATTTTTTAAGGGAGGCGCTACAAACCCGGGATTAGGATATGAATGAGAAGCAAAACCGTCAATTTTGTTAAAAATTTCCGGATTATACTCAACCATTTCTTCCAGAAAAACCATATTATCCATATACTTCACCCTGTCATTTGGCGACGCATTATCAAGCCCCGCCATGATCATGTAGAAATTTGTATTTCTATTTTTAAATATCTCTACTGCATAAGAAAGGATGTCAGCATATTCTTTCGGATTTGGAGGCTCACCGGACCATTCATCAAACCTGTTTACTTCGTTGAAAAGTATCACATACCTATTCTCAACCGGCCACGAAAGACTATCTAAAAAATTGGCAAAGTCCAAAACATCAAGCGTTGTGGGCTTAGACCAAACCGAGGTATTTTGATAATCCGCTTGAGTTGCAAGCCTAATAATCGGTATCAACTTATAAGTCTTACAATCGTTCATGAATTTTTGCCATTTCTCAAGATCTTTGTCTCCTGCCTGAATGGGAATCGTTACATAACCCCATTCGCCTGTTTTGGAATTAACAAGATTTGCGGCATCAGAAAGCTCGGAAGGAAATAAAATGTGAATGCCGTGGAAATTATTCGGACGCGACAAAGGATCAAAAAAAGCTCTTGAGTAATTCTTAGGGTAAAAAAGAAAAAGAATTAGTAAAAATAACCATACAAAAAAAACTATTTTTCTCATCGTGAATAATCATAAAGGAATTGAGGCTTGAGGTCAAACGTATTAGCTTTTTTTCCTTGAGCTTTTTTCAGGTAAAAACCAAAGGATAACTCCGCCGACAGCAAAAAGTGCGCCGGTCAACTGACTTCCTTCTGAGGTAAATTGCTGAAATTGGGGGTAAAAATAAATGATAACTCCAACTACTACTAAAATTAGGGCAAGATTGCGCTTGTTCATATCCCATTTAGCGTACCACCTTTCAAAAAAAATTGTCAATAGGTAAAAAAAGATAAAGTATAATACAGTATGAAATTTTCTTGGCAAAATATAGAAAAACCCTTTTTTGTACTAGCTCCCATGGAGGGAGGGACAGACACTGTTTTTAGACAAATCGTCGCTTCTTGCGGCAGACCTGATGTGATGTTTACTGAATTTACGAATGTTGAGGGGCTTATGTCCAAAGGCAGGGATGACGTTGCAATAAGACTTAAATTTGAAAAATTTGAAAAACCTTTGATTGCACAAATCTGGGGAAAAGATCCCAATTCTTATTTTGAAGTTGCAAAACAGCTGGTTGAAATGGGGTTTGACGGGATAGATATCAATATGGGATGCCCGGAGCGCACGGTTGTTAGAAATGGATGCTGCTCTGCCCTTATTGAAAACCACGCACTTGCTAAAGAAATAATTGACGCAGTCAAAAAAGGAGCAGAAAACCTACCCGTTAGTGTCAAAACACGCATCGGATTTAAAACTATCCAAACAGAAGAGTGGCTCGGTTTTCTTCTGCAACAAAATCTCGATGCCCTGACGATCCATTTCCGTACTCAAAAAGAAATGTCATTGGTTCCTGCCCACTGGGAAGAAGCGAAAATGGCTGTGAGCATGCGCAATAATATCTCAAAACAAACTGTAATTATTGGAAATGGAGACGTAATGAGCCGTAATCAAGGCATAGAGTTGGCACAAAAATACAGCTTGGACGGGATCATGATAGGACGCGGAGTTTTTCACAATCCATACGTATTTGACGAATCGGTAAATTATGAATTACAGACTAAACAGGAGAAAATAGAACTGTTAAAAAAACACCTGAATCTTTTTGAAAAAACCTGGAAAGATAAGTACAAAGTCGATGAAAAAACTTATAACAAGCTTTATCCTCCCCTAAAAAGGTTTTTCAATATATATATAAGTGGATTCGACGGAGCAGCTGAGCTTAGAGGTGAATTAATGTTTACCACAAATATCGAAGAGGCAAGACTGATTTTTTCTAAAATGTAATCAAGCGATATGCTTGTGCTATTATTTACAGGTGAGAATACTCGGAATCGACCCCGGAATTGGGCGTATGGGGTGGGGAATAATCGACAAGGAGGGACAAAAAGTAGCCCCGGTTGATTTTGGCTGCTCGACAACCGAGTCGACAACCGATATAGCCACAAGGCTCAAAGAGATACACAGATGTGTTGCCGATTTGATCGCAAAATACGAGCCTACTGAATTTGCAATTGAAGAGCTCTTCTTCAATACCAATGCAAAAACAGCTTTTGTCGTTGGCCAAGCACGGGGAGTTATACTTCTTGCCGCAGGGCAAAACAATCTTACGCCTGCCATATACACCCCCCTGCAAGTAAAAATTGCGCTCACAGGATACGGCAGAGCCGAAAAAAGACAGGTGGGAGAGATGGTCAAAAACAGTCTCAAGCTTGAAAAAATACCAACCCCCGACGACACGGCGGACGCATTAGCAGTAGCCCTTACCCATGCCTTTTCAGTTAAGCAGAAAAGGGTGCTATAATCACTTCATGATCGGACTTGTTAAAGGAACAGTTGATACCATACGCTCATCATTTATCCTGATTGATACCGGACCTGTTGGCTACAAAGTACTCGTAACCCAAAATATCCTGGCAAAAAAAAAGGTAGGAGACAGCATCAAGTTATATACATATACCCATGTCAGGGAAGACGCTTTGGATCTTTTCGGATTTAGTACCGTTGAAGATTTATCTCTTTTCGAACTTTTCTTGACTGTTCCAGGAGTAGGACCCAAAACTGCACTCGGCATTTTTTCAGCAGGAGATTCAAAGCAGATAACAAACGCGGTACTGACCGCAGATGTTGCCTTTTTTGCAAAAGTGCCCAGGCTCGGAAAAAAGAACGCTCAAAAGGTAATTCTTGAGCTGAGAGGCAAATTGGGAGACACCGAATCAACTTTGGACTTTGCAGCGCAAGACGAAGAAAAAGAGATATCAGCGGCTCTGAAAGGCTTTGGATTTAAGCCTGAGGAAATTTCCGAAGTTCTCAAAAAAATCCGCGGACACGACGGGACAGTCGAGCAAAAAATGAAACTGGCTCTCAAGCAATTGGCAAAATGACACAAGATACAAAACCCAAAAAAAAGGCAGACGTCATAGACTCAGAGGAAGAAGTGGTATTTACCTCTCTTCGTGCCACTTCGTGGGATGAATTTTGCGGCCAGGCGACTGTCAAAAAATCCCTCCAGATAGCAATTGCAGCAGCACAAAATAGATCGGAGGCGATCGAGCACGTACTTCTTTACGGCCCTCCCGGTCTTGGAAAAACGAGCCTTTCACACCTGATCGCCCGCGAGATGAATTCAAATATCAGAATGACTTCAGGACCTGCGATCGTTAGGGTCGGGGATTTGGCAGCAATTTTAACCAACCTTGAAAAGGGAGATGTGTTATTTATCGATGAAATCCACCGGCTTAATACGGCGGTTGAGGAAACACTTTACTCTGCTATGGAAGATTACGCTCTTGATGTAATTATGGGAAAGGGTCCCTCCGCCCGTACTTTACGCCTTGATCTTCCTCAATTTACCGTAATAGGTGCAACGACTAGGGTAGGCATGCTCTCCGCTCCCCTCAGAGACAGATTTGGTGTTATTCATCACCTCACCTTTTACAATCCGTCAGAGCTTTCGGTCATCATAAAAAAGGCCGCCAAAAAACTCACCATCGGAATCGATGACGATGCTGTGGGGGAATTAGCAAAAAGAGCGCGGGGCACACCTAGAATAGCATTAAGACTACTCAAAAGGGCACGCGACTACGCAAGCGTGCACGAAAAAACAACGGTTAACTGCGATGTGGTAATCGATGCTTTAGATCTTATCGAGATCGACCCACTAGGACTGGATCCCATCGACAGGCACTATCTGAATGCTGTTATCAACAAACACGGTGGAGGGCCTGTGGGAGTGGAGACAATAGCTGCAAGCATTTCAGAGGATGTAGAGACAATCGAGGAAGTAGTCGAGCCGTATCTCATGCAGATAGGGTTTATTAAGAGATCCCCAAGAGGAAGAGTAGCAACTGACGCTTCCTATTATCACTTGGGAATAAACCTGCCGAAAGAGAGAGTTAGCGAAAAATAAAGCAAAGATAGACAGCAAAACCTGTCAATAGCCTCCACAGTATCTGTTTATTTTTTGGAAATATTGAGGACTTTTTTTACAGGTGTTGCTTTTTTTGAAAGTGTTTTTTTAACAATCTCATTAATTATTATTCCATCTTTAAGCTCAATATTTCTCTGAGCTAATTTAGCGTACTCAGATTCATGAGTAACCATAATAATAGTTTGACCCTGCCGATGCAAATCTAAAAAAATATCCAGCACTTTTTCAGAGGATTCGGAATCAAGATTTGCGGTAGGCTCATCGGCAAAAAGAATTTTTGGATTGTGAACAATTGCCCTTGCAATACTTACGCGTTGTTGCTGCCCGCCGGAAAGTTGGCTTGGAAGATTATCCAACCTATCCTGAAGATCAACCTTCATAAGAGCATCTATAGCTTTTTTTTGAGCCACGCTTTCATCTAAACCCTGCATGAGAAGTGGCATCATGACATTTTCTTTGGCAGTAAGCATAGGAAGGATGGCATAGTCTTGGAAGATATATCCCAAATTTTTTAGCCTAAATGATATTTTTTCCTCACTCGTCAGTTTAGTTGTGTCTATGTCCTCAATAGTAACAGTGCCCTGATTTGGTGTGTCAAGCAAGCTAAGCTGATATAATAATGTGCTCTTGCCGGACCCTGACATGCCTGTAATTGCTAAGAACTGTCCACCCGGTACACTAAAGCTAATTTTTTTTAATGCCGTTAGTGTGTTGTCACCGATTGTAAATATTCTCGTTACGTCTTTTACTGTGATCATATATTATCTTCCTAAAATCGCATCTAACGTATTTTGTTTGGTTACCATTCTTGCCGGAACATACCCCGAGATAAATGCGGTTAGAGTCAGGATAAGGCCTCGCATAACAAGCCCGCTTGTGGTAACTGCTAACTTCCCTTCCGTTACCGGGAATTTGAGAGGGTGAATATCAAACCAAGGCGCTAAAAACCAGATAATAATAAGACTTGAAAAAATTATTCCAGATAAGGCATAAAATAGTGACTGCATCACATACGAGACCTCAATTGACCGAGCTGATATCCCAATACCCTTCATGATACCTATATATTTTCTTCTTGTTATGGCATTTACAAAAATTACAATAAAAATTGTAATAGCGCCTACAATAAGAGAAATTACACCCACAATATTACCCAGCATTGAAAAAGTCTTTTTCATATCAGATATAGCTTTTGGCAATGTTTCTTCTGCGGTTTCGACAATAACGTCGGTGTCATAAGAGAAATTTTTTAGTATATACTCCTTTGCTTCTTCCCTGCTTGAGTCAGGGTTCAACAATACTGCAATTTCACTAGCATTAAGACTATGATTGTTGATAAGTGGACGCATTGTACTTTCAAGCATGAATGCACGGCCGTCGACCGTGCTATTTCCTGTATCAACTATTCCCCTCACAAAAACGTCGATATCCTCATTGCCAATAATCAGCTTTAGTCGAGATCCAATGGTTATATCCTTCAACCGTGGCTCTGTTGAGGAGCCCTGAGAGTATTCTACAAGAAGACTTTTTCCCAGTATAATTCCATCCGTGTCATATTCCTTCAAATATTCGCCTAAAATAATTTCAGAGGATATTCCCGTAACTGCATCTTCATCTTTCGGATTAATTCCAACTATCGTGCTGTTTACTCTCTGTCCAATATCAATAGCGCGGATTTTTACTTTATTTTCATTTTCTAGTATTGCTGGTGTCGTGTATCTGCTTGAAGACGCCTGATAAGAAGGCAGGCTTTTTATCACAGAATTCAACATGCTAGACTGCGATATTGAGACGTACTGAGTAGCTGGTTTTATTAAAATGTCTGACGAATAATAAGTCTTAAAAGAATTCATCATACCTTCAGCCAAACCGGTCAAAATTCCACCCATCAACACCATATTAAGGAAAGTTAGTGACATTACAAAAATAATAAGAGCAGTTGACCAGGGATTATTACGTTTTAATTCTCGGAAAGCTAAGAATTGACCTACAAATATATCTTTCTGAAATTTACTGAAGAGATCTAGTATTTTCATGGACTTTTACTATCTGGCCTTGCAAGAACTTCTGTTCCATTATTAAGACCGGATAGTATTTCGGCTTTTACAAATCCTTTTTCACCAATTTTTACTTCTGTAAGCTGACCGTCTCTGTCTTCAGCTTTTTGTACATATATTTTTCCGTCTCTATAAATTAAAGCACTCATAGGAACAGTAAGCGTATCTTCTTTGCGGATAAGTTGAATTGTAGCTATTGCAGTCATATTTGGTTTTACACTTGCAGGCAGGTCGTTAACTTGAATTTTTGATTCAAAAGTCACAACTCCTCCATCGATGGCTCCAGCTGTATCGATAGATTTGACTTTTCCCGACAAAGACAAGTCTTTAATCGCATCAAAAGTGATATCCACTTTTTGTCCGGAAGAGATTTTTGGAGCATATATCTCATTGATATAAACAGTTAAATATGGCTCATCTTCCAAAGTATCTTCATACGCAATCTTTGCCAGATTTACTTGAGCTTGAGCTGCTGAAATAGCAATGTCTGCCTCCTTGTACTTTGTTTCTGCTGATCGGAAATCTTTTTCTGCTTCAACAAGGACAGAGTCTATGCTTAATTTTTCGAGGGTTGTATACTCATCCTTAGTAGCCGGATTGGTCGTATTATCATTTTTATAATTCACACTGTTTTCTGCATCCAAAACTGCCTGTCTTTTCACCCACATCGCAGCATCTGCAGCCTGTTTGTTTTGCTTTGCGGTAGCTAATGAGTTAATTGCGCTTTGATATTCTGCGTATGCTGACGCTTTTTCTGTATCGGTTGCTGTCTTATGAAATGTGCCGCTTACCTGAACAGTTTCAAGAAAGGTTTCTTTTTGTACCGTATGCAACAGACGGGTATCAGGCTTTTGCAATACCAGAAATTTAAATCCGATGGCAGATATTACTATAAAAGCGACGACAAAATAAATTTTACGTAGTTTCATGTTATTTAATTTTAGCTTGAGAGTCCAATATGCTGGTAAATATTCTTATCATCTCTTTGATGTCATTTTCAGGAATGGCTTTAAAGACATTAAAATGAGTTTTTTGTAGTTGATCTTTAAACACTTTTGTCTGTTTTACCCCATCTTGAGTAATAGAAAGACAAATAATTCTGCGGTCGGATGAGCTATTTTCTCTTTTAATGAAATTTCCCTCAGCAAGACGATTGGTAAGTTGAGTTGTTGCGGATATTGACATCGATAACTCATCTGCAAGAGACCCGACAGAAGCATTAGGATTCTCGTAGATGAATGAAAGTGCCTGGGCTTGAAGAAGCGTTACTGCCTTGTCTTCAAAAGAACTTGTTTGCTCGATGAGCTTTCGGACCTTGATTGCTTTGCTAAAAAATTCAGACAATAATTTTGGGTTAATATTTTTCATTCTTTTAAGAAGATAGTTTATGACATAAATATTTTATAGTATAAACTATATTCTGTCAAGGAACGATTTCATAATACAGATTTTAAATTCAAACCTTTTTACCTAAATACTTATTTGTAAGCAGTGCTTTCGAATATAGAAATTCAGGTATATCCTAAATGTAATCTTATTGGAGAAAGACTGTCAACCTAAGTAATCAAAAAAAGTTAAGATATTCCGCCAATGTGGTATAATTTGTCCACAAAAATACCAAAGAAGTACTCAGACCAGTAATATTCTATGGAAAGACACATTAGTGAATTGGACTCTCAATATACTCCCGAAGTTCTAAAAACTGTAAGGCAGGACCCATTTCTTGCGAATTTGAAGGAAATTAATGAAATCACTCCTGTTTCAAATGGTGTTTCTCATTACGTATATAAAATTACTACAGACAAAGATAATTTTTTTTTGAAGATACGAGAGAATCACTTTTCAAGGCTTCCTGAAATTGCAATAAGACCAGAGGACATTAAGAGTGAATATAAAGCACTAACCATTTACGAATCTTTCATGCCAAATAATTTCCCCCAAATAGTCTCTTTTAGTGACCAAAAACACTACCTAATAACTACAGACGCAACATTCAATGGTATGTTGTTCCAGGAAACTTTAATAAGTGGAGACGCTACAGGAGAAATGGTTTATAATCTTGGATCAACATTGAAGGAGATTCATACTTCAACTGCAGCATACACGGATGATATCAGGGAAGAGGGGGATAGCACCCATTATGATCTGAAGCTATTGCATAGATTTGAATTCGCTAAAAACGATGGACTCGATGAGGTAGTTGAGAAATTAAAAAAACAAAAAAAACAATTAATTTTGGGGGACCCAGCCCCTAAAAACATTGGCATCAATAATAATGGACTACTCTTTATCTTCTTTGATCTCGAAGATGCTCATCAAGGTAATCCCATCTTTGACTGTGGCTATTTGCTTGGTCATATATTATTACATAATCTTTTGGATCCAAAAAAAGCGAGCGAATTAGCGGATGACTATACAAGCGGTTATGGAATAGAAAAGTTTGATGAAGATATGCTTAAAAAAATTGCATTGGGAATAGTAAGATACCGATTAGGAGGTAAAATTCCATATCCGGCACCAAATATTCCGCAAGACATGAAAATACCGATAATGAATAGAATCGAAAACATTTTTCAGGTAAATCTCAAAACTTCAGATTGGACTACAATATTTACTTATTTGAAAGCGTGAAAAAATTAAATTTAATGCTTATTGGCGTGGGTCCGCATGCAAAGCGGATTTATTATCCAATTTGCAAACAGGAAAAGTCTTTAGGCGTTAAAATTGTATGTGGGGTTGATTTAATAGAAAAAAGGAACGACATTGAGGAATACTTTGAAAAATATCAAGATAGAATGCCCATGCATTATGTGGCTAAGAATGCATATTCTAAAAAACTAACAAAACAAACAGCAGCAGCACTTAACAAGCTTGTACGAAAATATCAAGTCGATGGAGTAATCATTTCAACTGATCCTTTAGCTCACCTTCGCTATGGCTTGTGGGCCATTAGCCAAAATCTTCACGTATTGATGGATAAACCTATCTCTGCAGTCCCAGGATCATCAGTAAATGAGACAGCAGCAAGTGAAATTCTTTCTGATTTTTATTTACTGAAGAAAGCTCATATCAAAACAGGTAAAGATGCAATATTTAGTATCATGGCTCAAAGGCGGTTTCATCAAACATATATAAAAGTACGCAAAATGGTAGAGGAAATTTTCAAAAAAACTAATTGTCCTATTACTTCTATTCAAACCGCTCACTCTGACGGTCAATGGAGACTTCCATCGGAAATAATTGATATGGATTATCATTCTTTTGATCAGGGCTTAGGCAAGATTTCTCATTCTGGGTATCACTTCCTAGATATGATTTGCTGGCTTATAAGCGCTGCTACTACAGAGAAGAAGAAGGTAAATAATGTTGACATTTTTGCGCAAGCAATGCGTCCTACTGATTTTATCTCTCAAATAAATTTTTCTGATTACAAAAATTTATTTGCAGATTTTTCCAAAATAAACAAATATTCCGAAAAAGAATTTAGAGAAATAACAAAAAAATACGGAGAAATTGACACATTTATCAATTTCGCTTTCAAACATAATTCTGATGTAATTACTTTGAGTAGCTCAAATTTAATGCATAATGGTTTCTCTCAGCGAGGTTGGCTATTACCTAAGAAAGATTTGTACAAGGGAAATGGAAGAGTGAGACAGGAAGCAATGTTCATCGAACAAGGCCCCTTTCAGTCTATTTCGCTCGTCTCTTATCAGTCAAATGAAATAAATAAAAATTCTAATAAAAAAGTTTATGATATAGGCGGTGAGTACCACTTGGACGTACATGTTTTTAGAAATAACAATTATAATCCAGAGTGGAAAGACTATGAAAAGTTCTCGGTTGAGGATTTATCAGAAAATAGACTAAGAGGTTATTCTAGGGGTCATCAAGAAGATGCACGAAGAAACTCGATTATTGAATTTATAGAATGCGCGAAAGGTAATCACATAAAACAAAAATCTAGTCTGCTATCTCATGAATCTACTGTTAAACTTATGAGTGGAACATATCTTTCAATGGCGAAAAAATTTAATTCTGAAAATCCTGTTGTAAATATCAGGCTCTAGTCCATGAGATTTCAAATACTAGGAAGGAATACTATTGAGAAGGCTTCAGGTCTCGTTGTGGTAATAGACGTCCTCAGAGCGTTTACAACAGCATGCTACATATTTTCAAAAGGAGCAAAAGAAATCGTGCTTGCATCAACTCCCGAGGAGGGACTTCTTTTGAAAAAGCAGTATCCTAAATATCTTTTAGTAGGTGAGCGTAAGGGGCTAAAACTCACAGGATATGATTATGGAAACTCTCCATTTGAAATAAAACAAGCCAGTCTTTTAGATAAGACTGTCGTGATGACAACTTCCCTGGGGACCTCAACTCTTCTTGATTTGTACACATTATCAAAAGGCAAAGAATTTATTACTGGAAGTTTTGTTAATGCATCGGCCATTATTAACTACATAAAAAAAAGCAAATATGAAATAGTGAGCCTTATATGCACAGACGACTCCTTCAATGATAACGAGGATTACATGTGTGCAAAATATATAGTAAGCAACTTTATAGGAAAATCTCTTGACTTTCAAAAAATAAAGGAAGATTTGACCAAACATCCAATATCTGAAGGGTTTCTTAAAAAACCTTTAACTAAATACGCACCAGATGATTTCAATCTGTGTTTGCAAGTGAATAAATTTAGGTTTATTATAATGTCAAATAGATCAGCTGAGAGAATACTTTTGAAGCCTATAAATTATGAGCGCTGAAAGAAGTCAAGGTGCACCCAATAGATTTACGCTCCGAAAAGAATACTTTGGCGGTCTGGTCCTTGATTCCCATTCACCCAAGAATGAATTTATCCAGCCAGATGAATATGAGTTTTTAAGCGAATTAAAAGAAACAGAAGCGGCTATATATGATCAAGTCGCCCAAAATAATCCCAATTTAGCCCAAAGAGTTGATGCTTTTGCCCAGACTGGATTTGTGGAAAAAGGTCCTAATGGTGAAATTCTTTTGACAAACATCAGACTTGTGGATCCTCCTCAAACAATCCGCGAAGGCGTTCTTACCGCTCCCATACGTGTATACGATATGTATACCAGAAAATGCAATCTCACCTGCGAACATTGCTACGCTGCAAGCAATCCATTTATTAAAGAGGATAGACGCACCTTAGATCAGACAGCAGATATCATGAGGAAGTTTTATGATGCCGGAGCTATAGAATGGCGCTTCACGGGTGGGGAACCCACAGTTTACCCTGACTTATTTGACGCTATTGATGTTGCGCAAGGATTAGGTATGAATGTTAGCCTGAATTCAAATGGATGGTGGAGCGAAAATACTGCAAAAAAAGTACTTAGTGCTGGAATATCAGAAATGGTAATTAGCATTGAAGGTGAACCAGGAACAAATGACTTAAGAAGAAAGGTGGGTTCTTATGATCATGTAGTCGACACTCTCGATAAAGTGGCGCATCACAATAAATTATATCCGGATAAATATATGAATGTAATTATAAATACCGCGGTAGGCAGGGATAATATAAATGACGTAGAATTTGTGGTAAGACTGGCTGCAAAATATGGACACGATATGAACTTTCTTCCATTAAAACCCAGCGGAAGAGCAAGACATGGACTGCAAACCACGATGCTAAGCCCAAGGGAATGGATGGAATTTTCAAGAAAAGTAAACGAACTTAGATCGGATCCCGAAATAAAAGATTCAGGAATTAAACTCAGTCATAAATATAAAGATCTGTTCTGCCCTACTGCTCCTGATCAATCCAATAAACCTTATCCCTTTAACTATGCTGAGTGTGGAGCAACAACCACAGCTATAAGCATGTTTCCAGATGGAAGGGTTTTCGCATGCCCCTTCGTAATAGAATTTGATGTTAATAATAAATTCGTTGGCCCCAATATGATTACGTCATCAGTGGAAGACGCATGGAACGACTTACATATTGACACATTCAGAACTGCCGAGAAAACGCAAGGCTGCTCTAATTGCGGACATCTATCAAAAGGGTGCAGGGGTGCATGCAAGGCAACAGTTCTTGGGTATGGAGGAGAAATATCGGACGGTAAATTAAAAGGAGAAGATCCGTATTGCTATGCAAATCTCATGAACGAGAATGGCAAAAACATAGTAATTCCTGAAGACAAAAAGCAAGGACGCCAAATGCTCCCACTTATTGCAATAGATGATATCCCCACACTATAAGTTCTATTAAAAATCTTGATACTTTCAGATTTTATATTTGGATTAATCCAGACAATTCCGCATAATAACTTCAATCTCGTAGAATAACTAGGTTAATAACCTTGAATAGTCACCCATTCAACATGTTAATCAAATTAATATTATATGAAAAACTGATTGGGAACGAGAAAATATACTAAAATTAGGCTATCTAAGGTCAATTACTTAAATTTTGTTATTAAATCCTGATTTGTTTGAGGCATTAATTTAGTTGGTCGCATAACTGTTGTGAGCTACCCGACCCTATTTTCGAACGGATTGTTTCTCACGCTTTAAAGGTTTGGGAAGTGTACCAGCAGCTTCTCTAGCTAGGAAATCATCAGCTAGTAATTCTGCAAGCTCATCTAATATTTCATCTTCAGTTTTCTTTTTCTTAACTACCTGACGGGACATAATATAAAAGCATGATGATGAACAATAGTATTTTTATATTCTATTGATTCAAGAGAGGTAGTAACACTTGTTTCAGGGTAACTACCGGTTAGTTTATATCTGTATTGCCAATCTCCCTCAGGTTCAGGTTCACAATCTTCCATTAATCTAGTCTTCTCTCCAAGTTCTAATATCATATGTTTTAAATATGAGCCCACTTCTTTATCAGATATACCTAATGACGATAAAACTTCATCATTTGGTGTTCCGCCAGCATACAAACGAGTAAAGGTTTCATCTCCTACACGGACCAGTTCCTGTCCCCCACCAGAGCTACTAGCAAACCACTCGTCATGATAAGTTGCACCCTCTGGAAGCTCAACATGACTCACATTACCAGAAAAATCTCCACGATTTATACTTTCAGGTTTGCCTCCAGCATACCCAGCGTTTAGACCGTTTGTTAAAGCTGATTTAAATTCCTGTTTCACTAAGTTGATTATACACCACAGCCATAAGGGACTCGAACGAAAAGTGAAGCTATAAATTAAAAGTTAAAAGTGGAAATAGTGTTTTCGAACCAAGTTTTGAGGTCAAAAAGAAATGTTGTGATCCGGCAGGGACTCGAACCCTGAACCCAAAGCTTAAAAGGCTTTTGCTCTACCATTGAGCTACCGGACCATTCGGCTCAACCTTGGCCTTGTTCCACATAACCTCAATTGAACCGACCCTAATTTTACCAAATTTAGCCTTGTCTACGCAAATACCCCGTTAATTTGACAAAAAGTAAAAAGTTGCCCATACTATGCGTGAAAGGAGGTGAAAGATAATGAATAGTGTTAATGACATTTTAATTAACACCCTCAACGGCTCGGTCACAACAATAATATCTTTTATTCCGCTCTTTCTATCAGGCTTCATAATTCTTCTAATTGGAGTAATAGCTTCAACTTTTTTAAGACAAATTGTAAGAGAAAGCTTGAAATTTATTAAGTTCGAGAGTTTTCTAAGAAAATACGGAGTACCGCAAACAAAAGAAGCAGCCGACTGGAGCACAATCCTATCAGAAATCGCCAGATGGTTTATTATAATTGTCTTTCTGATACCAGCAGCTCAAATCTGGGGACTTGGAAAATTTGGAGATGTTTTGAATAACTTACTTCTCTTCTTACCAAATGTTTTTATATCTGTATTACTGCTTTTGGTAGGATTTGTTGTATCAAAGCTTGTTTATGACCTTTTGATTGCATCTGTACAAGGGCTTTCTAGAGACGGTGCCAAGAGCATTGCTTTAACCGGGAAATGGGCTGTCTTGGCATTTGTTTTTTTGATAGTATTAAATCAGCTTGGTATTGCAAGCGATCTAATACAAATTCTCTTCTCTGGAATTGTAGCAATGATCGCTATTGCAGGAGGTCTGGCTTTTGGGCTTGGAGGTAAAGATACCGCCAAAGATATTATCGAAAAATTTAAAAAAAGACTTTGATTTGAGTTGAAACAAAATTTTTCGTATAATACGATTGCAACAAAAGGCCCCATCGTCTAGTGGCCTAGGACGTCGGGCTTTCATCCCGAAAATCGCGGGTTCGACTCCCGCTGGGGTCACAATTAACTTGCTCACTTTGGTTGAGATTTATTTTGTCATTATGGGTGTAGTACTTATTTTAGGAACTCAGTGGGGAGATGAGGGAAAGGGAAAAGTTATCGATGCGCTGAGCAAAAACTCGGAATTCGTTGTCCGCTTCCAGGGCGGTAACAACGCAGGACATACGGTCATAAATCCTCTTGGAGAATTCAAACTTCACCTAATTCCTGCTGGTGTATTTGAAAAAAAATCAAAAGTAGCAATAGCAAATGGTGTTGTAATTGATCCTGAAGTACTTGTTGAAGAAATTGAAAGTCTTGAAAAAGCAGGAATTGATCTCAAAAATAGGCTATACATATCTCCAAGATGCCATATTATTTTGCCTTATCATAAGCTTTTGGAAAAGGTGTATGAGGAGGCAAAAGGAAAAGGCAAAACAGGAACCACGGGGCGTGGAATAGGTCCTGTCTATTCGGATAAAGTCGGCTACAACGGCATCAGACTTTATGACTTAATGGATCCTAAAAAATTTAAGAACAAGCTTGAAATTCAGCTTGGGTTAAAAAATGCAATTCTTAAATCATACGGAATAAAACCTTTGTCATTTAGCACCATAGAAAAAACAATGAAACCTATACGAAAAAAGTTGCTGCCGTATATTAATGAACCCTTTCCCTTCATCCAAGAAGCATTAAAGAAAAATAAAAAAATTATGATCGAGGGCGCGCAAGCTGTTTTTCTTGACAACGACTGGGGAACCTACCCATTCGTGACTGCTTCAACCATCGTTTCTGGCGGCATAACGGGAGGTGCGGGAATTGCACCTAAATACCTGAAAGAAATTATTGGAGTAATCAAAGCATATACCACAAGAGTTGGTGAAGGACCTTTTCCGACTGAATTTGATGCTAGCGAAAGTGAGCATATCAGAAACCTTGGCCTGGAATTTGGAGCAACGACAGGAAGGGCAAGAAGGTGCGGATGGCTTGATTTGGAGATGGTAAGATTTGCAGTCGAGTTGAATGGAATTACTGACCTTGCACTAACCAAAATTGATGTCCTAGATACATACAAAGAAATAAAGCTCTGCACCGGCTACAAATTGGAAGGCAAAATCCTGAGGTATTATGACGGTGATGAAATCTTTCTTGATAACGTAGAACCTGTATACAAGACGATGAAAGGCTGGCAATCAAGCACAAAAGGCGTAACCTTATTTGATAAGCTTCCTAGAGAAGCAAAAGCTTACATCGCGGAGATTGAAAAGCAGACAGGAGTAAAAGTCGCATACATCTCAACAGGTCCTTCAAGGGAAGAGATGATAGCAAGAAGCTAGTCTATTTTTATAATCATATAGAAGACTTCGCCTTTCGGAGCATTTAGCACTGCCATATCTCCAACTTTTTTACCAATAAGTACCTTTCCCAAAGGTGAATGCTGAGAAATTTTTCTATTTGAAGGATCAGCTTCATAGTCTCCTACTATTGAAAAGACCGCTTGGTTTTTATTGTTTTCCACGGTAACTTTTGACCCTATACATACTCTATCCGAACCTGCTGTATCAGAAACTTCAGCAAGCTTTATCTGAATATCGAGTCTGAATATTTGGTTGTCAATTGACCTAAGCCTTGCTTTAGCAGCAGTATATAGCCCGTTTTCCGAAAGATCCCCCATACCTCGAGCATCAGCCAAGGTTCTGACTGCCTCAGGTCTTTCTTTTTTGAGTTTTTGAAGCTCATCTTGAAGTTTTTGGTATCCCTCCTTTGTTACGGGAATTCTTTTAATTTTCTTAATCACAATAAAGTGTATTATACCCTATTCTGTGGTATAATTAACACATACTACAGGACACGAGCAACTCGTGTCTTTTTTTGACTAACATGGACAGCGATCAAATAAGAAATATTGCAATAATTGCTCACGTCGACCACGGCAAAACAACCCTTGTCGATTCTATGCTCAAGCAAACTCATACATTCAGGGATAACCAAAAAGAAATGAGTGAAAATCTTATCATGGACTCAAATGATCTTGAGAAAGAAAAAGGTATTACAATTCTGTCAAAAAATAACTCGGTTAAATATAACAATGACAGTATGCCACACGGTGTAAAAATAAATATTATCGATACTCCAGGGCATGCCGATTTTGGCGGTGAAGTTGAGAGGATACTCAATATGGCGGATGGAGCAATTCTATTGGTTGACGCAGTTGAAGGACCTCTTCCCCAAACCAAATTCGTACTTAAAAAAGCTCTTGAGAGACATCTTAAAATAATTCTTCTTATTAATAAAATAGACAAAAAAGACGCACGCCCCAATGAAATTATTCAGGAAGTCGAAGGACTTTTTCTAGAATTAGCAACACACGATGACCACCTAAATTTCAAAACCCTATATGCTGTGGGCCGTGATGGCAAGGCTTTTGACAAGCTTCCTCAGAATTACGACACAAATACGCAAGGGGATCTCAAACCATTGTTTGAAGCGATTGTTTCAGAAATTCCGAACAGTATTAAAGATCAGAATAAACCTTTTCAAATGCTTATCTCAACACTTGATGCAGATCCTCATGTCGGAAAGATATGTATCGGAAAGGTAACTCAGGGAAAATTGAAAAAAGGAGACATGGTAGCGCTGGTTGATGAGGATAGAGTAATTGGAACCAACAGGGTCCAGAAATTATTTACAAGCATCGGTCTTGAGAGGGTTGAAGTTGATGAAGTAACTGCAGGAGATATTGTAGCAATTGCAGGAATTCCAAATCTTACAATTGGCCAAACCGTCGCAGACCCTTCAAATCCTGTAAGTCTGCCTAAAATCCATGTTGATGACCCGACAATTAGAATTACAATCGGACCTAACACCAGTCCTTTTTTAGGAAAAGAAGGCAAGCTTTTATCTTCTTCCCAGATAAAAGAAAGGCTTATGCGGGAGAAAGAGACAAATCTCGGTCTTAAAATTGAACAGGATGAAGCATCATCAAATTTTGCAGTTTCAGGCCGCGGAGAGCTTCATTTAGCTGTTCTTATTGAGAACATGAGGAGAGAAGGTTTTGAGATGGAAATCTCAAAACCGCAGGTAATTTACAAAACAGTTGACGGTGTAACAGTTGAGCCTTACGAAGAAGTTACAATTGACGTAGGTAAGGATTACATTGGAGCAATAACCGAAGAATTTGCCAAAAGAAAAGCAAATATGATAAATATGACTCAGGAACCTGGCGAGATTACGCGCTTCGTGTATAAGGTTTCAAGTAAAAATCTACTTGGAATTCGAAATATTCTTCTGACAAAAACAAGAGGCACTGTTGAGCTTAATACTTTCTTTCTAGGCTATTTTCCTAAGGAAAACTCAACTGTTGAGGAAGAAAGACCAGGAGTTCTTATTTCTTTTGATTCCGGAACCGCACTTTCTTATGGACTTGAAAACGCCCAAGAAAGAGGCACACTTTTTATTAAACCAAATACTCCAGTCTATGAGGGGATGATAATTGGTATCTCGACAAGAGATCAAGATATGGAAATAAATGTAACAAAAGGCAAAAAAATGACAAACATAAGATCCTCGACCTCAGATATGTCTGTGCAAATAGACACTCCGACAGAGTTGTCTCTAGAGCAAGCTCTTGATTTTATAAATTCTGATGAACTGTTAGAGATCACACCTAAAAGTATCAGAATCCGAAAAAAATATCTTTCTGCGACGGAGAGAAAGATCAAGTCAAGAAAAGCCATTTCTTGATGCAGTTTGGTCAATCTGATAACATTAGCATATGAAAAGTATTGTTGCTATTGTAATATTTTTATTCTTTTTAACTTTTCCTACAGGGTCTTTTGCCCAGGATTTCCTTGATCTTCCAACCCTTGAAGAAGTAACTTCGACTGATTCGGCTACCGCATCGCAATCAGCTAAAGAGGCAGAAGCTATCTCGAAGATAAAATTAGAAGACGTGACTAGACCTGAAGGGCCTGAGAATGACCAAGCTTTAAGACTTTTCAAGCAGAGACCTGCAGACAATCTTTCACCAACAAACATAATGGCATTTTTGGTTCAGACCTCCGTCAAAGCAGGTGTCCCTTCGCGGACAGTAATACTTATTCTTCTGCTTCCTATGCTTGCAACAATTATTGCATTTATAAGACACGTTATCGGCCTTCCCAGCATCGGAATGCTTGTTCCTGTTGCACTTTCAATTACCCTTCTTTCAACAGGCATAACGGCGGGTCTTATACTTTTGGGAACAATTATCTTTGGCTCAACCTTTGCAAGGATTCTGCTTAAAAGGGTTCGAATAATGCAGCTTCCAAAGATGGCTTTATCAATGTTTATAGTATCAATCTTTCTCTTTTTTACACTTACCCTAAGCGCAATGGGTGGCATTTTGGTTGTAAAACAGCTTTCGATATTTCCTGTTCTTCTGTTAATTCTTCTATCAGAACAAATAATTGCTGTCCAGACTGAAAGAAGTGTGCAAGAAATGCTTATCATCTCTATGGTTACTTTTGCAATAGGAATACTTGGCTTTCTTCTTCTCTCTTCAAATTACCTAAGAAACACTATATTGCTCTATCCTGAATTTATATTGACTCTCATTCCTCTCAACATTGTGATAGGCAGGTATTTTGGACTTAGATTAATGGAATATTTTAGATTTTCCTCAATAAGCCATGCCGGTAAGTAGAGACATACTGGGCATGAATGCCCGAAATTTCTTATACATACGTAAGTATAATTCTTCGGAGGCAAAAAAAATTGCTGATGATAAGCTGCTTATGAAAAGCGTTCTAATTCAAAACGGTATAAAAACGCCCAATCTTATGACCATATTTTATGACAGGGATTCTATCTTAAAATATGCATGGGATGATCTCCCAAGCCGCGGGTTTGTTATAAAGCCTGCAAGAGGATTTGCCGGATCCGGAATTCTTCCTGTAAAAAAATGGGAAAACTCGACAGCAATAACAGCTAACGGTCAAACTTTTTCCATTAAGCAGCTTGAATCCCATATATTAGATATCCTTGAAGGAGCTTACTCGCTAAAATTCTTGCCGGACAACGCTTTTATCGAAGAAAGGCTTCATCCCCATCCTTTCTTTAAAAAATTAACCGGAGTAGGTATTCCTGATATACGGGTAATAGTCTTCAATAGTATCCCGGTTATGGCAATGATGCGCTTATCAACCGCCGAATCCCAGGGAAAGGCGAATTTACACCAAGGGGCTATCGGATTTGGCATTGACATCAGAACAGGAATAACAACAAACGCAATACTTTATGATCAGAAGATTTCGGTAATACCAAATACAAAGATAAAAACGAGAGGTATTAAAATACCTGATTGGGAAGAGGTTTTACTCCTCGCTGCAAGATCTCAGCAAATAACCGGTCTTGGTTATGCCGGAATTGACATCGTTTTTGACGGAAATGAAGGTCCGATGGTACTTGAGTTAAATGCAAGGCCGGGTCTTTCAATTCAAAATGCCAACAAGGACTCCCTAAGGTCAAGACTCGAAAGAGTCGAAAATATTATAACCCCCACTCCTGAGCGGGGTGTTGAAATTGCAAAAAATCTATTCACGGAGTCTTTTTCCGAAAAAGTTTCTATATCACCAAAAATTCTTACAATTATCCAAGAAGTTACATTTCACAGGAACGGAGAACCAATAACTGTTAAGGCAAAACTTGATACCGGTGCTTTTAGAACCTCAATAGACAAAAACTTTGCCGATCTTCTAGGACTTTCCACTCTAAGCGAAAAAGTTTATGTAAAATCAGCAAGTGGCGAAAGTTTTCGTCCAACCGCAAAAACATCATTTATCATGGGTGGGAAAAAGATCAATACGGTCGTATCTATAGTTGATAGATCTAGCATGAAATATCCGGTAATTGTCGGACACAGGGATATGAAGGACTTTCTAATCAAACCCATAAATGATCAGCCTTATGACCCTGAAGATGATATAGAGGAATAAACTATTTCTTTGAACTTAAGCTTTTCTTAGACACTTTTACTGACTTTTTTGAGGCTTTCTTCCTTGATTTTTTCTTTTTTATTTCAATATTTTCAACTTTAACTATCACAGGAGAATTGAGAGGAAAAAGTCTATCAATATCAACCCCGTCAACAAATTGCCTTACAGTTAGCATCTTGTCATCCCCTTTGCCTCTAGACTTTACAATTTTTCCTTGAAAAGCAATTATTCGCTCTTTCTTGCCTTCGATTATTTTCTGATACACCTTGACTGCATTTCCGCGTCTAAGATCTAGATTATTTTCCATAGAGCCATATTATACAGTAAAAACAGCCTAAATTTCAACCGAAGATGCCTTGAATGAATTAACGGGAAGCCTTGAGAAATTCTACAAATATAGGATGGGGCTTTTGCGGTCTGCTTTTGTACTCAGGATGGCCTTGAGTCCCCATGAAGAAGGGGTGACTTTCTGAAGAAAGTTCTATTATCTCAACTAAATTTTCAACAACTGACCTAGCTGAGATTATAAGACCCGCATCCTCAATTTCCTTTGCATATTTATTGTTAAATTCATATCGATGTCTATGTCTTTCGGAAGTTAACCCTTCTTTCCCTTTAATAAAAGGGCCAGATTTTTTATATATTTCATATGCTCTTGTCCCTTTTTTAACAACTGCCTCCCATGCTCCCAGACGCATTGTTCCTCCATATGCACGTCTCTTCATAAGCTCTTTTTGGTTTTCTATCATATGAATAACCGGATGCTTTGTTTCTTGGTCGTTTTCCGCAGTATTTGCATCCTTCCAACCCAACACGTACCTTGAAAAACCGACAACGGCAAGCTGCATTCCATAGCAAAGCCCAAGATAGGGAATTTTCTTATTTAAAGAATACTCAGCAGCCCTTATCATCCCCTCCGCTCCTCTCTCTCCCCAGCCTATCGGAACAATTATTCCATCCGGCTTACCTATTGCTTTTTCTGCCCCTTCTTTTTCAACTTTTTGAGCATCCACCCATCTAGTCTCAACCTCAACATCGGCCTCCCACGATGCGTGCTCAATAGCATCAAGCAGTGCGGCATACGAATCTCGTAACTGATATTCCCCTGTTCCAAAATATTTGCCGACAATAGCAATCTCAATTTTCTTGCTTTTCGGCGACTTAATTCTTTCGATCATTTTCTTCCATTTATCAATTTGTGGATTCCTTGATTCAAGTCCTAATTTCATGAATATCCTATTCTCAAGACCTTGCTTATGTAAAACCAGCGGGATTTCGTAAACAGTTTCAACGTCGGGGTTTGAAATTATATCTTCAGGATGCATGTTGCAAAAAAGCGCAAACCTATCCTTTCTTCTCTGGTCAAGATATCTCGTAGATCTTGCAATAATAAAATCCGGTTGTATCCCCATAGAATTAAGTGTTCTAACTGAAAGTTGCGTAGGTTTTGTCTTAGGCTCCCCCAAATGTGAAGGCGTCGGAACATAACTTACATGGACATGAATTACATCGCCCGGGTTTTTCAATGTTAAAATTCTTGATGCTTCATAATAGAATAGGTTTTGGTATTCGCCGGCAGTTCCGCCTAATTCTATTACGACAATCTCAGCATTTTTTACTTTAGCAACGTGATTTATCCGTGATATGATTTCATCAGTAATATGAGGAATTGCCTCAACGTCTTCTCCGTTATATTCAAATCTCCTTTCACGGTCTATGACTGTCTGATAGATTTTGCCCATTGTGACAAAATTTTCCTTACCCATATTCTCATCGAGAAATTTCTCGTATGAGCCTATGTCCATGTCCGCCTCGGTTCCATCTTCACAAAGAAATGGGTCTCCATGCTCTATAGGATTTATTGTTCCAGCATCAAGATTCAGGTAATTCTCAAATTTTATTGGAGCGACTTTATAACCGGCAGATTTTAGTAAAAATGATATTGAAGATGAAGTGAGTCCCTTTCCAATTCCAGAAATGACTCCTCCTGATACAAAAATGTATTTAGTGTTGAATTTCTTGAGCGGCACGATTTATATTATCAAATAGGGAAAAACGTGTCAACGAGGAAATTATTGTCCTTCTTCTGCAGCACCTGCTGCCTCAAGCATCTTAAGCTTGTCTCGCTTGTCGTTTGTATCGTTCCATTCTTTAATAATTTCTTGATTTTTCTCAAGCATACTTTTTGCTGAAGCGTTTGTGTTAAGCGGTGCTATCTTTGACTTAAAAGTATCTATCCTTCCCGCTTTGTAAAGCAAAAACATTCCGGCTACACACAAAATAACCGATCCGAGTATAAGCAAAGGACTCCCGCCATCTCTAATATTTCCGATTGTTAGATACCCCACATATAATCCTGATCCAAAGAGAAAAAATCCAAGAATTGTCCCTATCAATACTTTTTTCATGATATCAAGAATATTTGAAAATCAATATTTTTGCAAACTCTACTTCTCAAAGGTGCTTAAGAACTCTTAATCTATCCCGAAGTTCGGTAGTTTTTCCGTATTCTAAAATCCTTTCATTATTTTTTTCAAGTATAGATTGTTCTTTTTTCCGGCCGGTTTCTTTAAACGTAATTTTTTGCTCATGCCTGCCTGCCTTTATTAAGAAAAAAATTCCAAGAGGAATCATAACAAAAGAAAGTATTACGCGAAGAGGAGTTGCCATAAAGGGATTTGATACCCACAAATAAAAAAGTGTAAATCCAATACTGCTAATCAAAAACCCAACTACTGTACCAAAAAAACGGTTACTCACTTCTCTAGAATAGACAATTCAATCTGCTTTTTCAACCCAAACTCCAACCCAGAGATGACCACTCCTTGGCCTGTCCACCAAATCTTGAGCGGGCGAGCGGAATCGAACCGCCGAACTCCTCCTTGGGAAGGAGGCATTGTACCACTCAACTACGCCCGCAAAGGCAAAACAAACGGGGAAAGAAGTCATCTACCACCGCCTTATGTTTGTCGCAAGCTTTCACTTACTAACTCAAAAAAACCAATTTAGCAATATCCTATAATGGCTTGCTAGGATTCTTTTTCCACGATATCTTGCCTAAAAAATAACAAATATCTTTAAGACAAAGTTGATTATTCTTGCAAGTAAGATTATGCGCCTGATTCAAGTATACAATACGTCCTATCCAAAAAAGCTCTTCAAGACCCTTGGGCAGATTATGGTCTTGAAAATTTCAGAGAATCTCCAGCATAGATGAGGTCAGGATTAACAAGATTGTTAGCTTTTGCAATATCAACCCACCTATAACCGTCACCATAGGCTCTTTCTGCAATTGTCCAAAGATTGTCTCCTTCAGCAATTTTATAGTAAGCACCTGTGATTTTCTGATCAGCGGGTACTTCAATTGTTTTAACCTCCGTTTTAGGTGCAACCGTTACGGTTGGCACTGCAGTTGGAGAAATTACTTGACTCATGTTTTCTTCTGGTGCAGATGTCACACTTCTTTTAGGAATAACAAGTTTTTGGCCTTTTTCAAGCTCGTAAGGTTCTTTTAAGTTGTTCGTTTTTGCGATATCAACCCATGCATAACCGTCGTTGTATGACTTTTCTGCAATGCTCCACAATGTCTCTCCTTCTGCGACAGTATAGCTACCGGTTAATAGGTCCTCCGACTCATCAACCATTGCTGCTTGGTCATCGATCTGCGCTTTATTTTGTGATAAGGTTCTAACTCCCAAAGCAATTACTATAAAAAGCACAATTACTGTTACTATTCCATAGACAAGACTCTTATAAGAATCCGAATCTTGCATAAGCTTTTGTATATCAAAAGATTTTTCAGTTTTTAATGATTTTTTTGTTGGCATATAACTCCTTTCCAGGCAGAAAGTACTAGGCAGAATGAGCAGTCTAATTTCTCTTTTTGCGGGGTGAACGGGACTCAAACCCGCGACCTCTTCCGTGACAGGGAAGCGCTCTAATCAACTGAGCTACCACCCCAAAAGCTCAGCTTTTGCGATGAACAAGGATTTTCTCCAAGCACACCTCTTATACCTTACGAAAAGCAAAGCACCCAAACTCTTGGTTCAGCTATTCTACCAACTCAAAACTACACAGTCAATGGGTTCAAATCTGATTTATGTTATATTATCGGTATGACAAACACAAATTCTGATATAGCAAAACTTTTAAGACATGTAGCAGCCTCATATACAATCCTTGACGACAAAAAACATAGATTCCAGATTCTTGCTTATCAAAAAGCGGCAGACTCAATCGAGTCGCTTTCCAGAGAAGTCAAGGATTTTGCTACGGACAACAAAATCGATGAAATTCCGGGTATAGGCTACAGTATAAAAACCTACCTTTTCGAACTTATTGAGACCGGAAAAGTTGAACATTTTGATAAAGTTCTTGGGAAAGTGTCACCCGCCGTTTTTCCATTGCTTGACATTCCTACTTTCGGACCAAAAAAGGCATTTAAGCTCGTTAACGCTTTTGAACTTAAAGATCCAAATACTGTTATACAAGAGGTGTATATGCTCTGTGTGGAAAATAGAATTTCACCCCTTGATGGGTTTGGGGAAAAATCCCAAAATGATATTAAAAGAGCTATTGATGAATATAAGTTGGGCAAAACCAAATCCTCAAGAATGGTCTTAGCTTTGGCGTCGGAAATATCAGATAACATGCTATCTTATCTGAAAAAAGATAAAAACGTTATTGAGGCCTACACCCTGGGAAGTCTAAGGAGGATGAAATCAACAATTGGCGACATTGATATTGCTGTAAGTTCGAATGCGCCAGAAAAGGTACTGGATTATTTCACCGCTTTCCCATATAAAGATAGAATAATTGAGCGTGGAGAGATAACATCGTCCATAATTTTATCGGGCAATAAGCAGGTAGACCTTATGGTGTTAAAGCCAGAAATGATGGGATCCTTACTCCAACACTTCACCGGCAGCAAGGAGCACAACGTGGCGCTTCGAGAATTCGCAATTAAGAAAGGCTATTCACTTTCAGAAAAAGGAATCAAGCTAAAAGATGGCACACTAAAAACTTTCGGGAAAGAGGAGGACTTTTATAATTTTCTTGGTCTTGACTGGATTCCCCCCGAATTGAGAGAGAATCAAGGTGAAATTGAATTAGCAAAAAAAAATAATTTACCTCGACTGGTTGAGTTAAAGGACATTCGAGGCGATTTTCATATACATTCCAGCTATCCAATAGAGCCGAGTCATGACCTGGGAGCTAACACAATGGAAGAAATGCTTTCCGATGCAAAAGCATTGGGTTATAAATATTTCGGTTTCTCAGAACACAACCCAAGCGTTGGAAATCACAGTGAAGAACAAATTTACTCTATTCTTCTTAAAAGGAACAAAAAAATAGAACAACTTCGTAAGAGTAATAAAAGTATACGTATAATTAATTTACTTGAAGTTGATATTTTGGTTAGCGGCGAACTTGCATTAAGCGATCGGTGTCTTGAGCTTCTGGATATGGCAATAGTTTCTATACACTCTTCTTTTAGAACCCCAAAAGAAATAATGACTAGTAGAATTATAAAAGGACTGTCTCATCCAAAGGCAAAGATATTTGCACATCCTTCAGGAAGACTCATAAACCAACGGGAGCCTTATGAGGTTGATTGGCGCAAACTGTTCAAATTCACAGCAAAAAATAATAAGGCGCTTGAAATCAACTCATGGCCGACAAGACTGGATCTGTCAGACAGTTTGGTAAAGGAGGCAAAGACCTACAACTGCAAATTTATTGTTAACACGGACAGCCATGCAGTCGCCCATATGAAAAATATGCCATACGGCGTTGCAGTTGCAAGACGAGGATGGTGCGAAAAGGAAGATATCATTAACACATTGCCAACAGACAAGCTTTTGAGGTGGATTTCCTCTTAGGACATTTCAGCCTCAATTGACAGCAAATCTGTGTTATGAGATAATGTATAAGTTATGAATATTTGGATAGGAATAATTGCATTTTTAGCACTAGGAGTAATAGCCTATATCTGGCTGACATACAACTCCCTTATCACCCTCAGAGAAAGAATCAAAGAAGCACTTTCAGGAATCGACGTTCAGCTTAAAAGAAGGGCGGATCTTATTCCAAACCTCCTTGAGACAGTTAAAGGATACGCAAAACATGAAAAGGAAGTTTTTGAGAATGTCACGAAGGCAAGAAGCATGCTTATGAAGGCAGACTCACTTCCTGATAAAGCAGCTGCGGACAACATGTTGACTGGAGCTCTTAAATCTCTTTTTGCTGTAGCTGAAGCGTATCCTGATCTTAAAGCAAGCGAAAACTTCAAAGAATTGCAGGATGAACTGGCCGATACGGAGGACAAAGTCAGCTATTCAAGACAATTCTACAATTCAAATGTTCTGGCATTCAATACTAAAATCCAAACATTTCCTGCAAATTTGATTGCATCTCAGTTTGGCTTCAAAGCATACGAGTTCTTCGAAGTCGACGAGGAGTCTGAAAGAAAAGCTCCCAAGGTAAAGTTTTAGTATCAATTCTATCCCTCTTTACGTATGACAATCTACAATCAGATTTCATCTAACAAATGGAAAACTTATCTCATGATGGGGAGCTTCATATTGCTTTTCTTAGTCGTTTCATATTTTATCGGCAAATCTCTTGGGTATGGATTATCATTCGTTGGAATATTCTTGATTATTTCAGGAGTCATGTCATTTGTAAGCTACTATTACTCCGACAAGATTGTTCTTTCAATGAGCGGTGCGAAAATAGCAAATAGAGATGAACATAGAGCTCTCTTTAACTCTGTTGAAAATTTATGTATTGCTTCCGGAATGCCAAAACCAAAAGTATACGTGATAAATGAAACAGCACCCAATGCTTTCGCAACCGGAAGGGATCCGGACCATGCTGTTATTGCTGCGACGACCGGACTGCTATCAATTCTTTCCGAAGCAGAGCTTGAAGGAGTAATTGGCCATGAGCTTTCGCATATCAAGAATTATGACACGAGACTTATGGGAGTAGTCGCAATATTAGCCGGCTCGATTGCAATAATTGCGGATTTTTTCCTCCGAAGCCTTTTTTGGGGAGGAATTGGAGGAGATAATAACAACAAAAACACTCATCCTATCTTTTTTTTACTTGCTATAGTTGCAGCTATACTGGCTCCGATTGCAGCGATGCTTATACAATTTGCAGTTTCCCGGAAAAGAGAGTTTTTGGCTGATGCCTCTGGAGCTCTTTTAACACGCCACCCGGAGGCTTTAGCAAGGGCTTTGGAAAAAATAGCATCAGACAATCATAAGATGAAAAATGCATCAAATGCTATCGCCCACCTTTACATAGAGAACCCATTCAAAACGGACTCAAGAAAAAAAGTTTCATTTTTTTCAAACCTCTTCTCTACCCATCCGCCCGCTGCGGAGAGAATCCGGATACTCCGTTCGATGTAAAGCGGCCTAAAATCCTTTTTGGTTTTGTTATACTTATTCCATGCATCACGCAATAGTCGCAGCAAAAACTGTTTTGAGGATATCAAAGAAATTCAATCTTGGATCAGGCTCAACCTGGCCGGGTCACGTAGCTTTGAAATTAGATAAAAAATTTATTAAAAAGATTATCGATCAAAATCCGGGAACAAAAATAATTCTAATTGCAGGAACCAATGGAAAAACCACTACAACAAAAGCGCTTGCTCATGTATTGGAAATATCAGGATATTCTGTAGTAGCAAATGATGCCGGAGCTAATCTTCTTAATGGCTTAGCAACTCTTATCGCAGAAAGTGTTAAAATCTCAGGAAAACTTCAGCACAAAGTAATAATTTTTGAAGTTGATGAGAACACTCTGCCGAATGTTACAAACCAGATACCAAATCCTTCTTGCATTGTTATGCTCAATCTTTTCAGAGATCAACTGGACCGATATGGAGAAGTAAATAGTACGGCTGAAAAGTGGCGGGCGGCAATTCAAAATTTAGATCCAAGAACTCTTGTTGTCGCAAATGCAGATGATCCAGTCGTATCTCATGTAGCTTCGTTCTCAAAAAACACGAAGTTTTTTACAGTTAATTCTAAACATAGATCAGAAAGAACTTTGGAACATGCTGTTGACTCAACAACATGCCCAAAATGTACTTCTCCTCTCAGATACATTTCTGTATCCTATTCACATCTAGGCAATTACCTTTGCGAAAAATGCGGATTTACAAACTCTAAGGCTACAGGTTTGGATATTCAAACATCCCTCTTGGGATCTTACAATCAATACAATTTGAATGCAGCGTTATGCGTTCTTAAAGAGGTCTTCAATATCAGAGAAAATGATATATTAAAAAGTTTTGAGTCACTCAAGCCTGCTTTTGGCCGCCAAGAGATCTTTAGAATTGACAATAAGGAAGTAATGCTTCTTCTCTCAAAGAATCCTACCGGTTTTAATCAAAGCCTGAAGGTCGCTTCAAGCAATTCTGACACAACCCTTTTATTGCTCTTAAACGACCGCGTGCCCGACGGGAGAGACATCTCATGGATATGGGACGTAGATTTTGAAAATTTAAGGTATTCTAAGAAAAAAATTATTGTTTCAGGAGACAGATGCTACGACATATCTAACAGATTGTTATTTGCAAATGTTAGCCACACAGCTATAGAAAATCAAAAGGAGGCATTGTGGGAAAGCCTAATGCATACAGAAAGTGGAAAGAGGCTAACCATTCTGCCGACATATTCTGCAATGCTTGAGATAAGGAAAGAAATTTCAGGCAGAAAAATACTATGAAAAAAATGAATATCCTCAATCCAAAACTAACAATTGCCTGGCTTTATCCAGAGATGATGTCGACATATGGTGACCGGGGCAATATCATTGTTCTTAAAAAAATTGCTGAGGATAACAATATAAATATTGACATCTTAAGAGTCAACCACGCGTCTGACCCGGGCATTCTTAAAGAAAGTGATATTTTATTTATGGGCGGCGCACAGGATCTACAGCAGGAGATAGTCAATACGGATTTGATTTCAAGTAAAGGAAAAGTCCTTTTGGAAATGGTTGAGAATGAAATTCCGGGACTTTATGTGTGCGGCGCATATCAATTTTTAGGAAACTACTATAAAGACGCGTATGGAACAGAAATAAAAGGGCTTGGAGTATTTGACATGCACACAGAAAGTCACAGAACAAAGCCCCGCCTCATAGGAAATATTATTATTTCTCCAACTAAACCCTATCTAAACCCTAAATCCTTATTTGTTGGTTTTGAAAATCATGGAGGAAGAACTTATCTAAAAGACAAATCCCAAGCATTCGCTAAAGTAATAAAAGGATACGGCAACAATGGAGAGGACGGAACAGAGGGAATAATTTATAAAAATTCAATTGGAACTTACCTCCACGGCCCAATCCTTCCTTCAAATCCAAGCTTAGCAATAAAAATTCTGGAAACTGCCTTAGTAAAAAAATACGATAAAAAAGTTAAACTTGTATTTGATGATGCAATCTCCCAGAAAGCAAAAGAGACTATTCTACAAAGATATAGTTAAAACTCCTAACGCTTGCGGTTTGAACTTAGGCACATTACAATAAGGTAATGAAAATTGATGTAAAGAAGGTAGCAAGACTTGCCAATTTAACTCTAACTCCCGAAGAAGAGGACGAGTTTGATAAGCAATTGAATAATATCGTCGGCTATATTGAAAAACTAAATTCAGTCGATACTTCCAACGTGGAACCAACAGCACAGGTAACAGGTCTTAAAAATAAAAGACGCAATGATAACTTTTCCGACGATACTCTTTCACAAGAAGAAGCACTCGCAGGAGGCAAGAAAACTCACAATGGTTTGTTTGTTGTTGACAAATTGGTCGATACAACATAGCCAAGAGTTAAAAGTCATTAGACGTTAGACATTAGAAAATGCAAATACAAGATTTTACAATTTCAGACATTAATGAAGGTTATAAAGCCAAGAAATTTTCCGTTTCTGAAGTAATAAACTCTTATCTTGAAAGGGTAGAGAAATTAAACACAACTCTCAATGCTTTTATCACCATTGATGCTGAAAATGCGAAAAGGAAGGCAAAAGAATTAGACAATAAAGGAACAACAAATGCGCTTCACGGAATCCCATTCGGAATAAAAGATATGTTTTTAACAAAAGGTGTCAAAACTACTGCTGCATCAAATGTGCTTAAAAATTACATACCGCCCTATTCGTCCTCGGCTATAGACAGGCTCGAAGCAGCAGGGGCAATTTCTTTAGGAAAACTCAATCACGACGCATGGGCTCATGGCTCATCGGGTGAAAATTCAGATTTTGGAAATACTCTAAATCCTTGGAATCAAGACTTTATTCCCGGAGGTTCTTCCTCAGGATCCGGTGCATCCGTTGCTGCAGGAATGGTCCCATTTTCAACAGGAACAGATACCGGTGGCTCAATAAGACTACCAGCAAGTTTTACAAATACAGTCGGCTTAAAGCCAACATATGGTTTAGTTTCCCGATATGGAGTGATAGCCATGGCATCTTCACTCGATTCAATTGGACATTTTTCAATAAACGTTCGCGATAGCGCAGAAATACTAAACATTACTGCAGGATCCGACGGTTATGATTCCACTGTTTCAGAACGAAAAAAGGAAGACTATACAGAAAAAATTGGACAAGACATAAAAGGATTAAAAATTGGCGTACCAAAAGAGTATATCGAGGGCCTTTCAAGAGAAGTAAAAGGCGTGTTTGATGATGCACTAAAAACTCTTGAAAAATTGGGAGCGGATATCATTGAGATATCACTTCCCCACACTGATGAGGGGATTGCAGTATATTACATTATTCAGCCTTCTGAAGTGTCATCAAACTTGGCTAGGTACGATGGAATTCGCTATGGAAATGAAAGATCATATTTTGGAAAAGAGGCAAAGAGGCGCATAATGCTTGGGACATTCACGCTTTCTTCCGGCTATTATGACGCATACTATAAAAAAGCAATGCAGGTAAGAACCTTAATAAAGAATGACTTTGATGAGGCTTACAAAAAAGCAGATCTTCTTATCTCCCCAGTCTCCCCGACTCCGCCTTGGAAATTTGGTGAAAAAGCAAGCGACCCTTTACAGATGTATTTGTCTGACGCTTTGACAGTAACTGTTAATTTAGCGGGTATTCCCGGCCTTGCCGTACCCGCAGGGTTTTCCAGTGACAAACTCCCGATAGGCATCCAATTTTTAGGACCGCATTTCTCAGAAAAACTCTTATTTCAAGTCGGTCATGCGTTTGAAGAAGAAACGAAATTTTACTTAGAAAAACCAAATTTATGAACACTAATTACGAAACAGTAGTCGGAATGGAAATCCATGTCGAGCTTTCGACTATGACAAAAATGTTTTGCCGCTGCCCCGTACCGGCATTGTCAGACAAACCAAACACACGAACATGTCCCATTTGTCTTGGCCTTCCTGGGGCACTTCCCTTTCCGAATTCAAGAGCAATTGAGGACTGTATAAAAATTGGCCTTGCACTCAACTGTACTATCAACAAAAAGTCTTTCTTCGAAAGAAAAAATTACTTTTACCCCGATCTTTCTAAAGGATTTCAAACATCTCAATTCCTTCATCCTTTTGGAGAAAAGGGCTACTTGGACATTAAATTGAACGGTACAACAAAAAGAATAGGAATAACACGGGTCCATATGGAAGAAGACACCGGAAAGCTGACCCATGCAACTGTAGACGGAAAAGAAGTATCGCTTATCGACTTCAATCGCTCAAGTGTTCCTTTGGTCGAAATTGTTACCGAACCCGACATCAGATCTGGAGAGGAAGCCAAATTATTCTTAACGGAATTACAAAAAATCATCCGTTACCTTGGAGTAAGCAATGCAGATATGGATAAAGGACAAATGAGACTTGAGCCGAATATCTCACTCCGCCCTACCGGACAAACTGAACTTGCCAAATATAAGGTGGAGGTTAAAAACATTAATTCGTTCAAATTTGTAGATAAAGCAATACAATTCGAAGAAAAAAGGCACAAAGAACTTTTGGACAAAGGTGACACGCCCGTTCAGGAAACGCGAGGCTGGAATGAATTTAAGAATAAAACTGTCAGCCAGAGATCTAAAGAAGAGGCACACGACTACCGCTATTTTCCGGAACCTGATATACCACCGATAGAATTTACTGATGATGAAATTTCAAAAATTAAACATGAAATTCCCGAACTTCCCGATGCGAAAGCAAAAAGGTTTGTCTCTGAGCTTGGTATTTCCGAATACACTTCGGAGATTCTTACACGGGATCTGCAAACTGCAAGCTTCTTCGAGAAAGCAGTAGAGGACGGAAAGACTATTGGAATTGATGCCAGAACAATCGCAAATTACATTATAAATAAGAAGCCTGATCTTTCAAAAGTAGAACCGGCAGGACTTGTCAAAATGATAAAGGAAGAAACAAACGTTGAGAGTCTGGATGAAAAAACTTTAGAAGATACGATTAAAAAAGTGCTTGAAGAAAATAAGACTCTTGCCGAAGAATACAGATCAGGCAAGGTGCAGGTTTTGGGCTTTCTGATAGGACAAATAAGAAACGCTTTACCCAAAGCAAAAGACATGGATCAGATTAGAAAAACCCTCATTAAAATGCTAGAATGATTCAATGACTGATGAAATTAGAGACACTCCCCACCCGCAAGAGCAAAACCAAACAGCTGAAAAATATCTCGAAAGGATTGGTGCGGTTGACAGAGAGAACCTAAGAATTCTTACTAAGTCATTCGCTGATACACTTCAAACTGAAGGTGTGAAAGGGTTTATTTTTGCTGTTGGTGGAACGACAATATCCCAAAATCCGCAAGAAAGAAAGGACATAGATTTATTGATGGGGATAGAACAAGAACTTGGGGATACATCAAAACTTGCTCCAGTTGGAAAGTACAGATTGGAGTTTGACGGATGGAAAAGTTTAGCTCTTAAGTCATTGAAGCCTCTGATAGAAAAAGGGGTCATTATTGGCTATATCGAGGATCCAATATATCCAGATAAGGAAAGAGAGAGTCTACCTGCTAATGATGGCAAATTGGTCTTAAACTTTAGAGCCGGCAAGACGGTCGAGGTTTTGTGCCACCACGGAACAGAAATAAGTAAAACGGCAATCCAATTGTTCTCAAATAGGAACCAAGCGCAAGCAGCATAACTTATGGCAGAATTTGTCCACCTACATAACCATTCCGAGTATTCATTGCTTGACGGACTGTCAAGAATTGATCCAATGGTAGAGCATGCAAAAAAACTAGGCATGAAAGCAATGGCTATTACTGATCATGGAAATTTGTACGGAACAATTAAATTTTACAAGAAATGCATTGACGAGGGAATAAAACCTATTATTGGATGTGAAATTTATGTAGCAAGAAGAAATCTGCATGATAAAGAGGCGGGCGTTGATAAAGATTACAATCACTTAATACTTCTCGCAAAGGACAATGAAGGTTATAAGAACTTAATGAAGATAATTACCATATCGCACTTAGAAGGATATTACTACAAACCAAGAACTGATCTAAACCTTCTCAAAAAATATAGTAAGGGATTGATTTGTTTGACTGCATGCCTTAACGGATTTGTAAGCGAACCCCTCATTACAGGTGATGAAAAACTTGCAAAAGAAAGACTTCAAAAATTAATAGATATCTATGGTAAGGATGACTTATATCTTGAACTTCAAAGACATATAAAAGTTCCCGGTCAGGAAGAACTGAACAAAAAACTTATACTGCTGTCAAAAGAATTCAATTTAGGGATTGTTGCAACGAATGACAATCACTATATTTCAAAGGACGACGCTGAAGCACAGGAACTTTTGCTTTGCATAGGAACCCAAACAACACTCCTTGATGAAAACCGCAAGCTCTCAATGATCGACTCACCTGATTTTTACATAAAAACAGAAAAGGAAATGACTGAACTATTTAATGACTTACCGGAAGCAATCGCAAATACTGTACAGATTGCAGAAAAATGCAATCTTGAACTGACTCTTGGAAAATGGATTATGCCGACATATGAGGTGCCTGAAAATCTGACGCCTGCAGAGTACTTCAAGAAAATGATCGAAGAAAGGCTGCCGTTAAGATACAAAGAAATAACAAAAGAAATAAGAGAGAGAGTAGATTATGAAGTTGATATCATCTTAAAGAAAGGCTACGAAACCTACTTTTTAACTGTTGCAGACTTTGTTAATTGGGCAAAAGACAGAGGTATTAGCGTCGGTCCAGGCAGGGGCTCTGCTGCAGGATCGGTTGTCTCTTACGCCTTAAGGATAACCGACGTTGATCCATTCTATTTCAATTTACCTTTTGAACGATTTCTAAATCCTCAAAGACCCTCAGCGCCCGATATTGACCTTGATTTCGCGGATACCAGACGGGATGAAGTAATAGAATATGTAACTGAAAAGTACGGCAGAGATAAGGTTGCGCAAATAATCACTTTCGGAACAATGGAAGCAAGAGGATCCGTTAGAGACGCTGGACGTGCATTGGGTATGCCTTATGCACAGCCTGATAGAATTGCAAAAATGATACCTCCGGGCTGGCAGGGACATCACATGACAATTGATCTTGCACTTCAGCAAAGCAGTGAACTGAAAGCCGTATATAATTCGGAACCCGAAACAAAGAGACTATTGGATATCGCAAGTAAATTGAATGGTGTCGCAAGGCACGCATCTGTACATGCAGCAGGGGTTGTGATTGCGGATAAAGATCTCACAGAATACGTTCCTCTTCAAAAAGAAACGAATGGCGACAAAATTGTAACCCAATACGATATGTATACTGTCGGTGAAGACGGCGTTGGCCTTTTGAAAATGGACTTTTTAGGTCTTCGCAATCTTACAATTATTCAAGAAGCGTTAAGATTTATAAAGGAAAATCAAAATAAAGAAATTGATTTTCAAAAAATTTCATATGAAGATGAACCAACGTACAAACTTTTAGCAAGCGGGGAAACAACGGGAATTTTCCAACTCGAGTCTTCCGGGATGCGCCGGTATATAAAAGAGCTAAAACCTACGACAATATTTGACGTTATGGCAATGGTTGCTTTGTACAGACCTGGTCCAATGCAAAATATACCGGAGTTTATTTCAAGAAAGCACAATCCTTCAAGAATTTCCTACCCTGACCCAAGACTAGAGGAAATTCTTGCAAATTCCTACGGAATATTAACGTATCAGGATGATGTTCTTTTAACGACGATTGCGCTCGCCGGGTACACTTGGCTTGATGCAGATAAATTTCGGAAGGCGATGGGAAAGAAAATACCTGCAGAAATGAAAAAACAGAAAGAAACATTTGTACAAGGAGCCGTCAAAAATGGTTTGACTCAAAAGAAGGCAGATGAGATCTTTGAATTAATTGCTCCATTTGCGGGGTATGGATTTAACAAGGCACACGCTTCCTGCTATGCAACAATTGCTTTTAGAACGGCTTATCTTAAAGCACACTACTCCGTTGAATTTATGACAGCCTTGCTTACAGCCGAATCAAGAGGAATAACTGGTCCTCAGAAAAATGAGAAAATATCGGTTGCGGTTGCTGAGTGCAAAAGGCTTAAGATTGAAGTTTTGGGTCCCGATGTAAATAAATCTAAGGCCGATTTTTCCATAGAAGACAATAAAATCCGCTTTGGGTTGTCGGCGGTCAAAAATGTCGGCTCAGCAGCTATTTCTACAATTCTTGAAGCTAGAGAAAGCGGCGAGTTCAAGGATCTTGCGGACTTTTGCAATAGGGTTGACCTATCTAAGGTTAACAAAAAAACCCTGGAGAGCCTTATCAAGACCGGGGCATTTGACAAATTCGGGAACAGGGCCTCACTTCTGTCATCCGTCTCAAGCATTGTTGCATCAATTACAAAAAAAGCGGTAAAAAAAACGTCACCACAAGCGAGTTTATTTGGGGATTTGCCTGAAACAGTAGGAATTAAAATGGATGTTGAGATATTTGATATCGAAGACTTTACCAAGAGTGAAAAATTAATGTTTGAGAGAGAACTCTTGGGCTTCTTTTTAACCGACCATCCATTGAACCAAAAATTAAACTCTTTATTCGCCTTTACAACACACAAGATACCTGAACTTGCCGAAGTAAAAAATGGAAATAAGGTAAAAATTGGAGGCTTGGTTGCATCGATAAAAAAAATATTCACTAAAAGATCCAATGAAGAGATGGCATTTGTGGCAATTGAGGACAACTTGGGAGCAACCATCGAATGCGTAGTTTTTCCAAAAATATTTGAAAGAACCAAAAGTTATCTGGTTAAAGATGCAATAGTTGTGATCGAAGGTAAATTAGATTTTAAGGAAGATCTCCCGGTCATAATCGTTGATGGGGTAAGAATACTGAATTAAAAAGTCAATGTATATATGTATTGACTTAAATTTTACTGTCGCTTACAATTAGTACCGTCAAATGGCCTCACTAGGACCAGAACTTATTGCGCAAATTGGCCCCATGCCAATTACTAACACGCTCATAACAACATTAGTTGTTGACGCGGTAATTTTTGCTGTTGTCTTTACAGTGAACAAAAAAATCTCCCTTATACCGACAGGTCTTCAGTCGGTATTCGAAGCAATTATTGATTATTTCTACGATTTAACGCATCAAATATCCGGAGCGAAAGCAAAAACTATCTTCCCTTGGTTTGCTTCCTTTTTCTTTTTTATATTTTTTGCTAACATAATCGGACTCATGCCGGGATTTGGAACTATCGGTATTTGGGAGGAAGGATCGGCACACACCAGCCAGCCAAAAGCTGAAAATGAACACAATTCAATAACTGAATCTTCCTCCAAAGATGCTCATCAACCAAATTCTGAAGAAAGTTTGGCCATCACAAAAGATACTTCCATTCATTCCGAAGAAGCCGATACAAATGTGGCTGCCAAAACGACAAATCCGCCAACTGCTGAACAACTAGCAGAAGATAAGCATTCAGATACGCAATCAGGCAGTGATGAGCACGAAACTGAGAAACATTTGATCCCGGTTTTAAGAGCAGCAACTAGCGATTTCAATATGACTCTAGCACTAGGTACAATATCAATATTAGCAACCCATATCATTTCTATCCAGTACAACGGTATTTTTGGATACGCTAATAAATTCCTTTCTAAAAATCCTATAAATCTGTTCATTGGACTTTTAGAATTTGCCTTAGAGTTTGTTAAGATCTTCTCGCTTTCTTTCAGGCTTTTTGGTAATATATTCGCAGGAGAAATTGTTTTGATAACTGTAGCAGGTCTTGCTGCATATTCAGCATTTTTAGCGCCTATTCCGTTCTTATTATTAGAAACGATTGTCGCGCTAGTCCAAGCCCTAGTATTTGCAATGTTAACAATGGTTTTTATGTCACTTTTGGCAACTACGTCATCGGAAGGAGGTGGTCACTAATATGGATTTTGCATTAACAGGAGGAGCTACAATCGCATTTGGGGGAATATTTCCAGCAATTGCTATTGGAATAATTGGTTTTAAGGCTATGGAAGCAATCGGAAGAAATCCCGAGGCTTCAACAAGAATATTACCAGCCATGCTTTTAGGAATGGCGTTTGCCGAAGCTATCGCAATTTATGCTCTAATTCTAGCCTTTATTGGTTAGTTTTAGGATGTAAAAGATAAGACTATGGAAATACTAAATCAATTTGGTTTTGATTTAAAACTATTTGTTGCACAAATAGTTAACTTTTTAGTGATTGCTTTTGTCTTTAAAAAGTTTTTATACAAGCCCATTCTGAGTATCCTTGACCAAAGGAAACTTACCATTAAAAAGGGTCTTTTGGATGCTGAGAGGGCGCAAAAGGAGCTTGAGAAGGCAGAAATCAAAAGCGAAGAACTTCTTAATAAGGCAAGTAAAGAAGCAGAGAAATTGATTGACGAAGCGAAAACACAAGCACAGGAAGCAAGAGAAGAAATGGTAGCAAAAACCAAATCGGATATTGAAAAAATGATGGCTGAAACCAAATTGCAAATAGATCTTGAACGAGAAAACTTCAAAAAGGAAGCTGAAGATTTGTCTTTGGAACTTTCAAGACAAATATTAAATCGAACATTAGGATCGTTATTTGACCCAAAACAAAAAGATATTCTAGTTAAAAAAGGTCTTAGCCTTATAGAACATGATAAACAAGCAAAAAATTAAAAAATTAGCTCAAATTGCTGCTGAAAAGCCGCAAATACCAAGAGATGTCGAGGAATTCGTGTTGACAAAAATGTCAAAGCAGGAGCTGAAGGATTTCTTAAAATACTTCAGACTTGAGCTTGATAAAAAGCGTGTCTATGTTGTATCATCAGACGCAATCTCAAAAGATAACTTGAACAGTCTTAAAAAGCAGTATGCAGACAAAGAACTTATCGAATCTCTTGATCAAACCATCGGAGGAGGCATTAAAATAAAAGACAATGATCTTGTAATAGATTTTTCATTTAAAACATTTATAAATGACACAATTGAAAAAATTAAAAACTAAATATGAAAAGGGATGATTTTATCAATCAAATAGAAAAAAGGCTGGCAACAGTTCATTTTGATCCTAAAATTGAAAATGTGGGCAATGTTGAAAGTGTAAGTGACGGAATTGTACAAGCCACAGGCCTATCAAAAGTAGGATTTGGTGAAGAAGTGGAGTTTAGCAATGGAGTAAGAGGCATGGCATTCAATCTAAACGAAGACTCCATCTCGATAATACTACTTTCGGATAATCTTGAAATCAAGGAAGGCGATAAAATAAAAACGACAGGGAAAATACTGGGCATTAATGGGAACAGGGATCTAATCGGAAGGGTTTTGGATCCACTTCAAAACCCCCTGGACGGAAAAAAACTGGACACAAAAGGTGACCTCTACCCGCTTGAAAAAATTGCCCCCGGAGTAATCGAACGACAACCTGTTGACACTCCTCTAAAAACCGGTATCAAAGCGATTGACAGCATGACGCCAATTGGACGCGGACAAAGAGAGCTTATTATCGGTGACAGAAATACGGGAAAAACGGCTATTGCAATTGATACGATAATAAATCAAAAAAAGAAAGACCTTGGCCTTAAGAAAGTCATTTGTATTTATTGTGCAATTGGACAAAAAAGGAGCAATATCGCAAGAATTATCGGCAAGCTTGAAGAAGAAGGAGCGATGGATTACACAATTGTGGTAGCCGCATCAGCATCAGATTCAGCAGCTCTGCAGTATCTTGCACCATTCACAGCAACAGCCATTGGTGAGTACTTCATGGATCAAGGTGAAGATGTTTTAGTTGTTTTTGACGATTTTTCCAAACATGCATGGGCATATAGACAATTATCACTGCTTCTGAAAAGACCTGCCGGTCGTGAAGCGTATCCTGGTGATATTTTCTACCTTCATTCTAGGATTTTGGAGCGCTCGGCAAGAATGCAAGATAAGCTTGGAGGGGGCTCGCTAACTGCTCTTCCAATAATCGAGACTCAAGCAGCCGATAGCTCAGCATATATTCCGACAAATGTAATTTCAATAACAGACGGGCAGATTTATCTTGAAAATGATCTTTTCAATTCAGGCGTCAGACCTGCCATAAATACCGGACTCTCAGTTTCCCGGGTCGGAGGAGCTGCCCAGACTAAAGTAATGAAACAAATAGCAGGACCGTTAAGACTTGAGAGTGCACAGTTCCGCGAGCTAGCAGCATTTGCTCAATTCGGAAGTGACCTTGATGAAGCAACTCTCAGAAAAATTGAAAGAGGAAAAAGAGTTGCAGAAATTCTCAAACAACCGCAATATACTCCACTATCCGAGTACGAGCAGGTAATAAGCATCTATGCCGCCTCAACCGGATTACTTGATGATTTTCCGATTGAGAGAATTGCAGAATTTGAGGAGAAAATATTTGATTTTATTAAAATCAGGAATAAAAAACTGGTTGAAAGACTCAAAACTGGAGAAAAAATGGACGACAAAACGTCTGAAGAGCTTAAAAAGGTAATAGAAAGCTTTAAAAAAACTATTAAATAATGGCCCAAAATCTACAACTTCTAAAAAGAAGGATAAAAACCTCAAAAAACATAGCCCAAATAGCAAAAGCGCTTGAGATGATAGCTGCGTCAAAAATAAAGAAAGCGCAATTGGCTGCACAAAATAACAAACCGTATGCGGACAGAATCACTCAAATGACCGGCCATGTTCTTGATTCAATCGACACTAAGAGTTTTGTCCATCCATACTTAACAAATTCTGAAGACGGGACACATTATATGATTGCAATAAGCCCCGACAGAGGCCTCTGTGGATCCCTAAACACAAACATTTATAAAAAGCTCATAGAGTTGGATGACTCCAGGATTAAGTTAATAACTGTCGGAAAAAAAGTAGGACTTTTTGCTTCAAAGCTAAGCTATGAATTAGTTGCTTCATACCCGATGGGAAGCACGATTCCCGACTACTCAACAGTATACGAACTCAAGACTCAAATAGATGAGGCAATGAAAAAAGAAAAAATTTCAAAAGTTGATATACTTTACGCTGATTTCGTTTCTCTTTTTACACAAAAACCCTCTGTTAAGAATTTGTTGCCGTTAGATCTTGGCCTTCTTGAAGGAGATGTTGATGAAAAATATTACGAAGAAAAAGACGCTTCAATCTTTGAGCCAAGCAAAGAAGCATTATTGAAAGATCTGTTTCCCTACTATCTGGAAATACAGCTCTATAATGCCTTGCTACAAGCCTTCACTTCAGAACAGGCAGCGCAAATGGTTGCAATGCAAAATGCTAAAAATAACGCCTTTGATATTGCCGAATACCTCAACCTTGTTTATAATAAGTCTCGTCAAGAACGAATAACAAATGAGATTTTAGATCTAGCGAACAGTTCATACATATGAAAAATACAGGAAAAGTCATAAGAATTCAGGGCGCAATAGTTGATGTCAGATTTGATAAAGATGTGCCTGCAATTTATGAAGCTCTTAAAATAAATCTTGACAACAAAACAACATTAGTCCTTGAGACAGAATTTGAACTTGGCAATAATGAAGTAAGAACAATTGCTATGGGACCAACAGAAGGTCTCTCCAGAGGTATAGAAGTAGAGGCAACAGGAAAGGCAATAACTGTTCCTGTCGGACAAGAAACTTTGGGTAGGATATTTAATGTTTTAGGAGAACCCATCGATGGACTAAAGGAATTAACTTCAAAGACCAGGACTGACGTTATTCATAAAGAGGCTCCTCCCTTATCAGAACAGAGCACAAAACCCGAGATGCTTGAAACCGGCATTAAGGTTATCGATCTTATAGCTCCGTTTACTAAAGGAGGTAAAATAGGAATTTTCGGAGGCGCAGGAGTTGGTAAAACTGTTGTGGTAAAAGAACTTATTCGAAATATTGCAATGGTACATCATGGCCACTCGGTTTTTGCTGGTGTTGGCGAGAGGACCCGCGAGGGTACGGATCTTTGGCTTGAGATGAAAGAAGCTAATGTGCTAGACAAAACTGTCATGGTATTCGGGCAAATGAACGAACCACCAGGCAACAGATTGAGAATAGGATTAACTGCTCTAACAATGGCTGAGTATTTTAGAGATGAGAAAAAGGAAGACGTACTTCTATTTATAGATAATGTTTTTAGATTTGCTCAAGCAGGAAGTGAAGTATCTGCTCTTCTAGGACGAACACCATCCGCAGTTGGATATCAACCGACCTTGGCAGCAGATATAGGCGGCCTTCAAGAAAGAATAACATCAACACATAAAGGCTCAATTACTTCGGTTCAGGCAGTCTATGTTCCAGCGGATGACTATACTGATCCGGCACCTGCGACAATTTTCAGCCATCTGGACGCTACTGTAACGCTTGAAAGGTCAATCGCCGAACAGGGTCTTTATCCTGCTGTTGACCCTCTTACATCATCGTCAAGGCTGTTAGATCCTAATATTGTTGGGAAAGACCACTATGAAGTTGCCTCCGAAGTAAAAAGAGTCTTACAGAGATACAAAGACCTCCAAGACATAATTGCAATACTTGGAATTGATGAGCTATCTGATGAAGATAAACTGACCGTAGCAAGAGCCAGAAAAATTCAAAGATTTTTGACTCAGCCCATGTTCGTTGCCGAAATATTTACCGGTCACCCAGGAAAGTACGTTAAAATTGAAGATACAGTGAAAGGTTTTAAGGAACTTCTGGAAGGAAAGTATGACAAACTCTCCGAAAGTGACTTTTATATGATAGGCACAATTGAAGAAACGAAAAAATCTAAATAGGCATTATGTTCCAATTTGCAATATTATCCCCCATTGGAGAAGCTTATAATGACACAGTTGATGAAGTTACACTTCCAACCATGAGCGGTGATATTTCAATACTTACCCACCATATTCCACTTTTTTCTAAACTTTCGGAAGGATTGGCTATTATTTCAAAGGGGGGAAGAAAAAGTTCAATTGCAATTCTCGGAGGTTTCCTTGAGGTCAAAAATGACGTAGTTACAGTTCTTTCCGATTACGCAATCAAAGCTGAAAACATTCATACCGCAAAAGCTCTTGAGGCTAAGAAGCAGGCAGAAAGTTTTTTAGTTAACAAACAAAGTACTGCAGATTTACTAATGGCAGAGAAGGAGTTGCAAAGGTCATTATTAGAGCTTAAAGTTGCTGATAAAATAAAACACCACACATAATATGCGCCGAAAACGGAACACCCGGCTTGCAAGAACAAGTGAACGGCAAAATAAAAGACAAGCAATTATTTTTGCTGCAAGTACTATTTTCGTAATTATAGTTCTTCTACAATTTGGACCCTTACTTATAAACGTTTTCGGAAATGCTGTATATACATTAAGAGGCGGTGATAACTCAGATAATAGTCAGATTACCGGAAATACGTTGCTTCAACCGCCAACGTTACTCGATATTCCACTGGCAACACAAAGCGCTAAAATTTCATTTTCAGGTGTTGCTCCAAGCAACGAGGGAATAATTGAAATTTACCTTAATGACGAGCTGGAGGAAGAGATTGAGCTCGATAACAAATCAAGCTTTAATGTGGAAATAAGTGTTAAAAAAGGTAAAAATAGTGTTAAAGCAAGATATATTCTAGACACAAAGACAAGCCCGTTTTCCGAGGATATTTTTATAACCTACACTACCGAAAAACCAAAACTTGATATTGCTACACCATCAGACGGCCAAACCTTTACAAAGGCCGACAAAAACATTAATGTTACCGGCAATACTGATCCCGAAGCAATTGTTACGATCAATAATTTTAGAGCAATAGTAGAATCTGACGGAAGTTTTAGCTATTTACTGCAGTTAAATGACGGCGAAAATCAAATTCAGGTAGTGTCAACAAATCAGGCAGGAGCAGTTGAGCAGAAGAATATTAAAGTCATTTATCAGCCTCAATAATATTCTTCCTAAACCCGATAACTAAAAACACCCATGAAATTATTGGAGTATAAAAAAGTGCATTCACAAAAAACCCTCCAATCAGAAGACTGACTAAGATACCGATTAAAAAAATGCCAAATTCTGCTTGTTCGTAAAAAAGTTCTTTATAAAGAAAGAAGTAACTCGCAACAAAAGGCGCAAACCCCAATATTCCGACGGTGGCAAATACAAAAATAAGACTATTGTCGCTTCCTGCATCCGCATTACTTTTCATCGAGCCAACGGTTTCCCTTGTAGAATACCGGAGCTGTGCATATCTATAAGCATTAAAGCCGGTTCCAAAATAAGGGTTCTTTTCAATAATTGTAAAAGCGTCTTTTAGAGAATCAAGCCTGTTTTGCGATGAAACCATTCTAAATGGGTTTGAGCCTTCTATCCTCGCGTCTGTGAATAGCAAAAGAAAACCTAAAAGAACTATCAAAACCAGCAATATTTCCTTAAATTTTCTCTTTAAAATCATTATGCTTAATATTCCTGCAAGCAAAGCTAGAAAAGCCGTTCTTGAATAAGTTACATAAATCGCAACGAATGTGAAAAAGGCAATAAAAATATGAAAATAGGATTTACTCAAAGAGTTTTTCGAGATGTTGTAAATTAAAAATATAAAGAAGCAAACATAGAAAATTCCGGCAAAATTTGGATCCAGGAAAGTTGAAAACAGTCTGTATAAATGATTATCCCAACCAAGCGAGGTATAAGGACCTAAATCGTAAAAGAAAAAGTACTGTATAAAACCAAGAAAAAGAAACGCAGTGCCTGACAAGAGGATAGCTTTATTGATGTTAAAATTTCTTTCCGTAAAGGATGCAAGCATAATCAAGCTGATGCAGGCAAGATAACGTATCATATGCAAACTTGCTGTCAGCAAATTTATATCCTGGAAAAAATAAAAATTCAGAAGAAGACTTACAAAGCCGACCAAAAGGAAAATTAACTGAAATTTTATGAAATTGCTTTTCAACAGCAATCCGGTTCTTTCTTTTGCTTTGCTAAGTAAAAGAAAGAACAAAATCAGTATCACTATATCCAGCGGATTGACTGCAATGTTTGAACCTAAACGTAATCTAAATATTTGGCCAAGCGGAAAAAGTAAAAAGAATAGGTACGTAAACACTTTGATCAAGCTCATAACTTGTAGAGTTTAACATGTGTTTTTGTGTTTTGATATATTTCCTTATCAAAGCCGGACTCCATCTCACCGTTTCTTATCAGAACATATTTTGCTTCCTTACTATCTCTCCATTCAGGAAGCGTAAACTTAAAATCTGCATAGTACAAGTTGTGAATCCCTATAACCAAAACTTTATCGTTCTTAACAATTTGTTTAATTTCTCCATTCTCATCATAGAAATCACCAAAGTCAAAATTTAATTTTTGCATTAAGAATTCTTGTTTTGATTGTAAGCCGAGCACAACCGGCACATATTTCAAAGACGCAAAAAATCTGTAGAAGACTGCAGACATAGAAATTAAAACTATCGTTATAATAAATATATTACGTGTTCTTTTGGTCTTAACCTTACTCAACACAATAACTGCCAGCAAAGTAATTCCGGGAAGGTAAGGAGTCAAGAATCGGGAACCTCCTGCTTGATCTGTAGCATGCCAGACGCCAATATAAGTTGCCAAATACCACATTACGACAGAAGAGAATACATAAATAATTATGGCTAAGTGTTTTTTTAGTCTATTCCATAAAATAAATAGCAACGGCAATGCAATAATGTAAACGGGATTTATAGGATCAGGTGACAAAAGAAACGCAGAAAACACATTCTTAATAATTACTAGCGGGTTGAGCGACCAAATCTCCAATCCGCTTGGACCGTAGTTTGAAAAAACAGGATAAAAGGGGTTTTTTGTATAAAAGAAGGATACTATAAACCATGGCATGGGAATTAGTAAAGTTAAAAAAATAAAACAAAAAGCATTTTTTAATGAATACGTTAACTTTTTAGAACTAAAAAGAATAACCAGAACAAATGCAAGCATTGATACTAAGGAAATTATCTTTACCGAAACAGCAAGACCCAATAGAACCGAAGATATTAACAAGTGTTTTCTAATACCTGTAACACTGAATTTAAGAATATAAAATAAGGCAATGGTTTCATAGAATGTTCTTGCCATCTCGACATACGAAGAAGCCATGAGCCAAGCTACAACTAGGTTTGAATTAAATATAAGTATTCCCAGTAGAGCCCATTTTCTCGACAGATAAAGTCTTATTAACTGATATAAAACAACAGAAGTTGTGACAGAAAAAAAGTATTGAACCATTTTGGCAGCAACTTCTCCTCCCAACATTAATGATGGAATATACAGCATTTCCGCAAGTTTTGGCATAAGTGAATAATAAAAGAGATTACCCTCAATAAAATTTATTGCTTCTCTTTGAATAAATATTTTTGGAATAGTAAGGTGATACCATAAAGCATCAAATCCAATTTCTGGTCCCAAAACTCCAACAAGACCTGTCAAAAACAACGCTCCGGTTAAACCGATTGTTATTTTCTCAAGAGTACTTAAATTAGCAGATTGAATACTGATATTTATCGAGTAATTCCTAAATCTCCATATCAAAGAAATACCTGTTAAAATACTAAAAACAAGAACAGGAAATGGCTTCAAAATCCCAAGCAAGCCTATTAACAAAATTCCGTATGAATATATCCCCAGAGTTAAAGCAATAATTAGCATATTATTTTGCTGCAAACGATATGTTGAAAATAGATAAAAAGGATCAAAGCCATCCAAAAAATTATCAAGAAGTCTTTAAGTGAGATTTTGATCTTCATTAAGCTTATGCTAGAGATAACCTAGTTCTTAAGAAATAATTTTGCTCTTACTAAAAATGAGTGAAAACTCATCATCATAGCGTAGATAAATCCCGGAGTTCCGTCTTTATATCCCTTATTAAGGATATAGTTTTTAACGAATTTTCCTATTGGGAAGGCAATTATGCTGATAGGCTTTACGGATTTACTATTTTCGTAGAGTTCATCAGCTCTGAGAGTTGAATAATCGTCGATTTCTTTTAAGAATTCGTAAACGCTTTGGTGAGGCACGTGTATGAGGGGGGAAGATAAATCCTCAGTCTTTCCAATAACTTTCCAGGTCTCGTGAACTTTACCATGCCATTTTCCGCTTCCTTTTTTAGCTAATCTCAAAAGTCTAACTTGACCAACCTCACCATGCTTCAATTCAATTCCCCACATCCTGTCAATTCTTTTAATATAATATCCTGCATTTTCACTTTCGTTAATCTTCTCTAATATCTCGTCCCTTAATGTGATGCTGACAATTTCATCGGAATCAATAAAAAGTACCCATTGTCCGCTCGCAAAGTTTAGAGCGTAATTTCTTTGACTTGCAAAATTATTATTCAAATCCCTTACGTAGATTTTCGATGTAAAATTCTTACAGAGTTCAATTGTTCTGTCGGTAGAATTATCATCCACAATTATTAATTCATCGGCAAAGGAAAGTTTTTCCAAGCAATCAACTATCCTTAACTCATCATTATGTGTCAAAACTACGGCTGTTATCTTTTTGTTCATATATACCATTCTATCTAAAACTTAGAATTCATGCCACATACTGCCTGTACATACCAAAACAAGAACATTAGTTTGAAATCTGAAACGAAAATATTATTTCTTTATACCTACTGCAATCAGCGAAATGCCGAATGGGAGATTTTTTTTAGGCTCAATTGCTTTTAGAATAGGCACAATTACATCGAAAGCTTTAACATGTGAAGGTTTAAGATGATTATTATTTCTATCTATCTTATCTCTTACATACCAACTTAAAAGACCCAAGGCATTGAAGTATTCGACTTTAATATTCGAAAAACCGGCACCTTTCATTTTTAGAATTAATTCTTCCCTTTCATATCTTCTAAAATGTCCAAGTCTTTTATCTATTTTTGAATATACAGATTTTTTGGCGGGAACAAGCAAAACCACTCTACCCCCACTACTTAATAGTGTATTCATGTTCCTTAAAGCTTTTTTGTCATCTTTTATATGCTCCAGAACATTCACGGAATAAATCGAATTGAATTTACTTTTAACGGTTGAGATTGTTTTTGAGATATCAAAAATTTCTACCCTAATATTCTTGCTGCTAATAAATTTTTTTTGGAGTATAGCTACTAAGTTTGGGTCGATATCACTTAGGGTTAAATCTCTTATTTTTGCAAGCTGTTCGGAGATGTTTCCCAGACCGGCACCAATTTCAAGAGCAGGACTTTTTATAAAAGGCCTAATTGTCTCAGCAATCCATTTATTGTAATTATCAGCACCTTCCAAAACCTCAAGAGTTTTTGTACCTTTGTATTTTGACATTAAAAAATAAGTTCTTTCCAACTTAACTTAAGAATTATAAGTGATAAAATTGTTCACCACAATATTTAATCCTATGCGGTTAGCAAGCAGTCTGGTATAATTTCCGGATACTCCAAATTATGAAGATGTGTAATGTCTGCAATCAAAAACAAGAGTACTATTTTTCATACAAGAAATACAAATATTATAAATGCTGTTCCTGTGGCCTAGTTACCACACTACCTCTTCCTACAAAAGTAATTATTGAAAGGCATTATTCAAAGCGATTTAGAGAGGGAAATTATTCACTGCTACTTAAATACGAGGAAGAATACAAGCGGGTGTATCAAGATTTCATTTCAATTCTTCTAAAGATCTTGAAGAATAAAAGACTGAAACCAAAAAATCTTAGAGTTCTTGACGTCGGTTGTTTTACAGGTAGTTTTTTACAAATGTTAAAAAAAAGCGGATTCAATGTCACTGGACTTGAATTGCAAAAAGAGGCAGTTAAAATTGCTAGAAAGAAACTCCCTTCGGATGTTATTGTTGCCGATGTAATGACAGACAAACTTCCTGGTAAGAGATACGACATTATTTGCATGCTTGGACTTATAGAGCACGTTAACAATCCAAGCAAATTAATCAAAAAATGTTCTAAATATCAAGATGACAATGGAATGCTCCTAATCCAAACGCCTGACTCCTCAAGTCTTCCAGCAAGAATTCTAAGAAAGTACTGGCCACCATATTCCCCCGTTGAACATATTCACTTGTTTTCACAACAATCTCTTATCAAATTGCTTGAACAAAATAATTATGAGATTATCTTTAAGAGTAAACACATAAAAAAACTTCCAATTTCCTACGTGTTTCAAATGCTTAAAAACTTCGGTCCGGAATTTAGAAAAATATTTTCTCCAATATACAAGATACTACCGCCATCAATTCGCAACGCAGTATTACCCTTCTATGTAGGAGAGATGATTCTGGTTGCACGCAAACTACCAATAAAGTGAACTAGCGTCTTCAAATAACTGAATATCCGTAATTTGATTATTTTCTTCTGATTCAATTGAATGCACTAGCTTTGGAGAAAAAAACAAGGGTAAGCGGTCAAGATGCACCAAGCAAGAATGCGCACAATTAGTAAGCGATACCTTGGAAGGAATACCACTATCCGACTTGACCGTAAGCTGAATTCGCTCTTTCGAATTTGCTTTAAAAAGAATAAATTTATTTACAGAACTTATCTTACTGTACATGAGAAATGAATTTAACTGTTGAATGTTATCGAAATGTGCAATTGGTTTTTTAAGTTCATTCCTTTTATCCCTGGCTTCCAGATAAGGAATTCCTCCAAAATCCACATCAAGCAACTTCTCCCCCCAAGCTGAAGTATTCCATCCCGGTGAACTGAAATAATCTGATTCCAAAGACCGCTTGAGTATTAAAAAATCATCCACTTTTTCTTTGAAAATGTAATTTCTTAGAATATATGCCAGCTCAATATTTCCTCTAACGATATCCGGCACACTATCTTGAATTGCCGAGGTCTTTGTATTTACAATGACATACTCCGGATTATACTCCTTGAAATATTCAAGGATCCTCTTTTGGCCGGCAAGATAGGATGCTTCATAAACACTAAAATAATATGGAGTTTTTTGATCAAAAATAATGTAAAAAATGGGGTCTTGAGGATAGCCAAATATGGACATAGGTCCATTATAGGAAGAAATTTTGTTCAATACTTTGAAGTGAGAACCGGCTCTATCGTTATAATTTAAGTTTTGTGAAAGACAGCTTGATGATTTATCAAGATTTAGTAAGTTTTTACTTTCAATAAATACGTTGTTTTCTTTTAACCCAATTCCAAAAATAATAATAAATGAGATGAAGGAAAAAGTAACAAGACCTGCCTTCTTAGCGTTATTTGTTAAGAAAGAGAATAGATAGCAAAAGAGTAAAAATCCGATGAATGAAAGCTGAGCATCAATTGAACGTGCGACATTTTTTTGCTCCAGTAAAAAAAGGGCGACTATTATGCCAATTCCGAGGTACTCTTTCCTTGAAAACTTTTCGCTATTCACAAGTATTTTTTTGCTTAACACTGAAATTGTCAAAATCAGAAGCGATATAGTAAAAATGTTATCAATAGAAAAAAGGGAGGGAGGAAAAGGAATTTTTGCTAGCAGCGCAATGTTTTTATACTCGCTAAACGAATTTAGAAAGGGGGCTAATGCTCCGTTGTATAGTAGATATGCCAAAAATGGAACTAAAAATATAGAACTTCCGGTTATAAACCAAGCCGCAATAGATATGCTGCTTTTGATGCTTTTGTGAATGTTTTTAGTAGTGCCTTTTAGAAGTGTCAGAATTAATATGAAAAGGTATATCAAGAATGCGTAAATACCCTGATCCGGCATAAGAGAAAAAATTCCTCCACAAAACAAACCTAATAATAAATTAGCATTTCTAGATTTCATAGAAGTAGCGTGGAATGTCAAAAAAGAAGCAACAGAAAATGCAATTATCAAGCCGTATCTTAAAAAGATATCAACTCCGGCTATTTGAAGAATAAAGGCAACGAAAAAGAAAAAGTAAATTATAGAATAAAGTTTTTTTACAAAAATTAACCTAAAAATCCGATAGTAAAAGACAAAAAGGAACGTCTTTAAAAGCAGATCAATAAAACCCAATATTGGGCTTGTTTGCTTGTAGAATAAAAAGAAGCCGTAGGGGTAAAAAACATCCTTATACGGCATATAATTTTTTTCAGCTGCATATAGCCAAGTCAGAAATGATTGCGAATCGAAATTCAGGTTTGAATATATATTACACGTGACAGCAAATGAAGGAAGAAGAAGTACAAGAACAACAATAAATACGAATAACGTGTCTTTTCCCAAAAATTTTTTACTTAACATGTCTTTTGAGGATTTTACCAATACTAAATGCTAATACTACCGGCAAAGCACACATAAGAAAGAATAATACAAAATCAAAAAATATTGGATAATTATAAAATTGTGAGTATCCTATTGCTTGACTACTATCAAGTCCCGGCGGATTAAATAATTCCCTCAAAAAACGGAGTGTAAGAAGCAAGCAAGACTCGGCAATTATAACGCTTATGTAAAAGATTGTATTACCTCCAAACATATACTATATTATAGTATACTTTTTGGGGCAAAATGAATTCAAATATAAAAAATGTGGAGGGATATGTAATTATTGGTGAGCACAAAGTTTTTAATCTGTGCCGTTTTTGCAATAAAGGCGAATTGACTAAGGTAATTAATATCGGGCAGGTTCCGCTTGCGGGAGGATTTGTTAAAAAATCCGACATTAATAGTAAAATCCAATTCTACTATCCTTTGTCGCTGGGATTTTGCCAGAAATGTAAAATGCTTCAAACAATTGAAACCGTTGATGAAAACACGCTGTTTGAAAACTATTATTACGCTACCTCTAAAATTAGAACATTAACCTCTCACCTTAACAAATTGGCAGATGAAATAACGTCTTCATTAAAAAACAAGCAAGGGTTTGTTGTCGAAATAGGATCTAATGACGGTGTACTGATAAGAAGACTTACTAAAAATAAAGTTAAATCATTAGGCGTTGACCCTGCTAGAAATCTTGTCCTCCCCAAAATTAAAAAAAAGCTGTCTCTTATGTGTGCTTATTTTAATAAAACAACAGCAAAAAAAATTATTTCAAAATTTGGAACGGCAGATGTCATAACCAGCTCAAATACAATGGCCCATATTGAAGATATTGCAAGTGTCTACAGAGGAATAAAAATATTGCTCAAAAAAAACGGCTTTGCCATTATTGAAGTACATTATTTGCAAAATTTAATACAAGAATTCCAGTACGACATGATTTATCATGAGCACTTGTATTATTACTCTGTAAGCTCTATGCAAAACATTCTAAAATTATATGAGCTGGAAATGTATGACGTTAAAAAAATCCCAATTCATGCGGGTTCTATCAGATTTTATATTCAACACAAAAATGGACCGAGAAAGACTTCTGGGAATGTTAAATTATTTCTTGACGAGGAAGACAATCAAAAAATAAATGAACTAGAAACCTTTTTTCAATTTAATGAAACCATGAAAAGAAAAAAGCAATTACTGCTAACCAAACTTACAGCCTTAAAAAGGGAATCAAAGTCTATTGCAGGATACGGTGCTTCCGGCAGGGCAAATACAATAATGGGTTATTGCGGTATAGGAAAAGAGACACTTGATTATATAATTGATGATTCACCCCTCAAGCAAGGGGCATATACGCCCGGAAATAAGCTGGAAATAATTAATTCGTCCATTCTAACTACCAAGAAACGCCCGGACTACGTTTTACTTTTTGCTTGGTCATTTTTTGATGAGATTATATCTAAAAATGCAAAATACCTACAACTGGGAGGCAAATTCCTTTTGCCGCTTCCTAAAATCAAAATCGTAAAATGATAAAAAAAAATATATTAGTTTTTGGTGCTGATGGTATGGTTGGAAACACAATTTTAAGATATTTTAGCCACCAGGATAAATTTAACACCTTTGGCACCTCCCGAAAGAAAGATGCTTTCTTCTACTTGGATGTCAAGAGTTTTAAGAAGGACATAGAAAAAATACTTAAAGAAAATAAATCTATATCAACAATAATAAATTGCATTGGTGAAACAAGCAAAGACCCTCAGATAAAAAATCTCATTGAAGTAAATTCGCTTTTTCCCCAATATCTTGCTGAATTTCTCAACTCAAAAAAAATAAAATTGATACATATCTCAACTGACGCCGTTTTCAACAGGGAGCAGCGTAGTGCTTCCGAAAAAACGCGTCCATTACCTGATACTTTGTATGGAGCATCGAAATTGCTTGGCGAGCCGCATTTTCCGAATTGTTTTGTTGTAAGAACATCAATCCTTGGACTCAGCAAATCTAAAAAAAATGGACTTCTTGACTGGGCTAGAAGCCAAACTTCAGATCCAATTAAAGGCTATACAAATCAACAGTGGTCAGGATGCACCAGTTTACAGCTAAGTATATTTTGCAATTACCTAATTAACAACTGGAACAAAACTAAAGCCGGCAAAGGTAGAATTATCCATTTTTCTCCTATTCAAAAGGTTAGCAAGTACGATATTCTACAATCAGCCAAAACAGTCGGGATAATAAATGAGAGAATATTAAAAGGGGTAGACGATATAACTATAAACCGCTTTCTGGTTTCCATTTATTTTGACAAAAAACAGAAATCTAAGTATACTTTCGAAATTACTAAAGCCCTATCGGAACTGATTGATTTTTATAAAAACTCATGACTAAAGTAAAAAAAATTGCCTTCGTACTAGGATTACGGCCGGATTTAATTAGAGCGGCCCTTATTATAAAGCAACTTGAGAGAGAGAAAGATATCAAAACTATTTTCATCTGGTCAGGTCAAAACTATTCAGATAATTTGAAAGGTATATTTTTTAGAGAATTAGGAGTCCGCAAACCCGATATTGACCTTAAGTGCAGCGGCGATACGGACGCTGAGATAACTTCAAAGTTAATTGCAAAATTGTATCCTGTCCTTGAGAAGACGCAGCCTGATGCTGTTGCCTTTTTAGGAGACACAAATACTACTGTGGGATGCATAGCCGCGATGCAGCTCAACATCCCAATTATTCACATAGAAGGATGTTGGCACTCTTACGATTGGCGGATGCCTGAGGAAAAGTATAGAACCCTTGCTGATCATATGGCAGATGTAATTTACACATATGCAGATGAATACAAAGAAAGAGGGATTGCAGAAGGTCTAAATCCAAAAAATATTGTGGTGACCGGACATCCGGTTATTGATTTGCTGGATGAGTACTATTTTTCTCAAAAAAAACGTTTAGATAAATTAACAACGGATAAATTTTTTGCATCCCGAAAACTTAGACGTAATAATTATCTTTTGATGACTTGTCATAGGAGAGAAAACGTTCATATTCCATCTTCATTTAAGGCTATAATTAATTTAGTTTCAAAATCGCCGTACCCGGTTTATTTCCCGGCCAGTTATAGAACCCAAAAGGTCATCAAGGAAATGAAAATCTCGTTGCCAAAGAATGTGATTATGGTGGACCCTATCGGCTATGAAGAAATTTTAATCCTCATGACAAATTCTAAGGGTGTTATCACAGATTCAGGAACTCTCAACGAGGAAGCGTGTGTTCTTGGAGTGCCTTGCATTAATATGAGAAAAGCCACTGAAAGACCCCAAGTTTATGACACCGGAGGCTGCATCAAATTTGATTCCAGCCTGCCCGATAAATACAAGCCAGGTGATATTTATAAAAAGCTTGCTATTGTAGCAAAGCGGCAATGGAGACAACCCTTTGGCCCTAAGGGCGCATCACAGCAAATTGCAAAAGATATTGCGGCCAGGTTACGCAGCAACAATGTGAGAGGACACTTGCCGGAAAACAACCATCTGCCCATAGAAAGGTCATTCATTGAAGATGGTATCAAAATCTAAAAAACTTCTAGCAGTAATTATTCCTATGTATAATGAGGAAAAAGTTGCAAACCGCTGCATTGAAAGAGTTCTTACTCAATTAAATAAAGAGTCTGTAGGTTCCATTCTTATTGTGATCAATGACGGAAGCACAGACAAAACTTTTTCGATTCTTGAGGAGTGGCAAAGAAAGAAAAAAAAATTTCTTAAAATTGTCCATTACAAAAAAAATAAAGGATATGGAGGTGCTATCCAAACCGGAATTAAAGAGGCAATAAAACTTGGCTACATTTACACTTTAACCATGGACTCGGATCTTACTAATGATCCTAAATACATTCATGCATTTATAGAGGCAAGCAAAACAAATATCGATTGTGTTAAAGCCTCGAGGTATATAAAAGGAGGAAGAGTCATAAATGTGCCTGCATACAGAGTGTTTGTTTCTTATGTAGGAAATAAATTAGCCAGCATACTGTTCAATATAGGAGTAACAGACTGCACGAATGGGTTTCGCATGGTTAAAACCTCTTTATTAAAAAATGTAAGATTTCGAGAAAATAATTTTTCAATTATTTTAGAGGAGTTATATTACCTAAAGAAAAAGAGAGCGACATTTATGGAGATACCGAATACGCTTACCGTAAGAAAGGATTCCGCATCACATTTTTCATACAAACCGAAAGTATTTTATGATTACTTCAAATATACTCTACTCGCTGCTTTCATTGATTAAATTTTTGCGGATCATTATTGAGAATACCAGCGCCGTATAAAAAACTGCAAGAGGAAAAATGTGCAAAAAGAGCCTATTCATAGTACTGGAAACATGTTCCGCAGGGCTATGCGGTGACAGCAAGAAAACAAAAATATAAGACACCAATTGAGCGCCAATCACAATAAGAATCAATCTTCCTCTATATATTTTGAATTTCCATCCAAGATAAGAAGCTATTAAAAAAGTTAACCAGAGTAAGTTCCAATTTTTAATATTGATCATTTCGTAAAATACTTCAATCAGGACATTTAATAATCTTGATGTATGCAAAGCAGAGTTTGAGTAAAGGGAGTATGCAAGACCGTTTTGAAACTTGAAAATTTGCCAAAAAAACGTGGGTAACAAAGTCAAAAGCAAAATCGCAAGATGTATATACTTTCTTTTTTGCAAGGAGTATGCAGATGCAATTAAAAAAAGAGTTAAACTAAAAATTAATCCTTCTTCTTTTATTAATGAAGTTATCGTAAGAAAAATTCCAAAAATAATTAAATCTTCCCTCCTCCTTCGTGCAAAAAATTGAAACAAAAGCATTAATGAGCAAAATATATAAAAACCCAGTACAAGATCGGCATAACCTGCCTCAAATCTTCCGCCATGTCTAAGAAAATTTTGTGTTGCGAAAAGCAAAAAAGTAAAAAATATTGCTATGGATCTCGCTGCATGCATTCTAAGAGATGTGTAAAAAGCTATTCCCGTAAATAAATAAAATGCGAAAAAATACAAAAGTATTGCAGTGTCATCAAAAACTGTTAAAAATTTTAATAAAAATACAATCGAAAGATTTATGATGTATGGGTAATTCTCATGCAGCAAATGATAAACTTCCGTATTAACATAGCCGTCTACAAAAAACATTCTTGCCTTCAGTACCCAAATGGCCCATCCATCCCAAGCAGATAAGGGTCTAAGAACAGCTTCTAAGCAGACATGGATAACAAGCATCGCAGTAAGAATAGCCAAAAACTTCTCAAGAATTGAAAATTTAACTGCAAATTTTGGAATTGTATAATTATTCTTAATAATAGCCGCAATTGAGAAAACTAACCACGGCGCAAAAATTAGCTCCAAACTCCATTCCAATGAAAAATATGAATAAAAAAATAATTGCATTCCAACAAGACCAACTCCAAGGCCAAAAAAATAAGGAATCTTTTGAAACAATGAATAATTCCTAAAAAAACCGAACATAAATGCAAATACATACCCTATCCATATAAAAGAAATTAATGATAGGACTACAATAACGTTATTCATACATAATTTTTTTAACGAAAATCTATTACATGGTCATACAGTGAATTATTCTTTTGATAGTTCCTTAAAGCAATTTCTATTTTTCGGGGATACAAAAAATAATAGGATTTATAAAGTAAACCTCGCGCAACCATATCGTGAGTTGCAATGATTAAAATTCTTGAGTTTTCATTTGTCGTTTCTTGAAGTTGGCTAAATTTCTCATACTCAGCACCAAATATACCAACTCTCTTTTCGTAAGATGACGAGCTAAATTCATGCGGTAATTCATGTATACCTTTAACTATATTAAAAATTGATCTTGCAAATGAAACCGTAAACCAGAGTAATATCAATATAAAATAAATTCGAGCCATTTACTTATTGAACGGTACCATCTCCTTATATAATTTTAGCTCTCGCTTTATTTCGGGTATCGATAGCAGTAGTTTTTCAACTTCATTCAATGCCAATATCCTAGTATTCGATGATGTGTAAGGCTCAATTTTATTTTTGAATTTTTCACCTCTAGAAAAATACCTTCCATAATCCAATCCTTGACTCTCCGGAGGTATCTCAAAGTAATCTCCCAGATCAATCGCCCTTATAAACTCTTCTTCAGTTATCAACGTTTCATGCATTTTTTCTCCTGCTCTTATTCCCACCTGATAATATCCTTTTTTATGATCAAAAAGATTGCAAAGAGCTTTTGCCAAAGTTTCCATTGTGCACGAAGGAGATTTTTTCACATAAATACTCCCATTTTTTCCACTATCAAGGGCAAAAAGCACCAATGAAACTGCATCCCCCAATGGAAGCAAAAAACGTGTCATATCATACTGAGTAACAGGAAGCCTTTTATTTTGCTTGATAAGCTTAACAAAATAGGGAATTACCGAACCTCTTGTATATAAAACGTTACCGTATCTCACCCCGTTCAATTGAGTTTTACTTTTGGCGCCATTTAAGTTCTTGGCTTCAGAAATCATTATCTTCTCCATTAATGCCTTGGTCATACCAACTACATTTATGGGATAAACTGCCTTGTCTGTGCTAAGTACGACTACAGATTCCACATTGTTATCAATTGATGAACGGATTATATTTTCAGCTCCCAGCGAATTAGTTTTAATAGCTTCTAGAGGAAAAAATTCACAAGTAGGGACTTGCTTTAATGCGGCGGCGTGAAAAACAAAATCTATACCCGGAATAATCCTGTCAATACTTTTCCTATCTCTTACATCACCAATAACAAATTTTAGCTTTGGGTTATCATTGAATTTGTTCCTCATGTCAAATTGCTTTTTTTCATCACGGCTGAATATAACTACTTTTTTTGGATTATAATCAAGAAGCTTTTCCGTTACTACATTACCAAAAGAACCCGTACCTCCTGTGATTAGTATGCTTTTTCCCTTCAATTTCTCCTTTTTCAAAACCTTATTCTTTTTTTTGGCAACCATATTGAGACATTATACTACTACTTTTGATATATTGATGTTGAAATTGGCTCGGCAAGAAGACCGGAAAGATAATAGTCTGCATAATTTCCAAAATATCTAAATAGTATCAAGTTTGGTGTAAACGTATTTACTTTTTTGTAGCCTTCTTTTTCCAATCTCTCAAGCAATTCCTTTTTAGGTACTCTAGACTTAAAATTTTCAAAAATTATATCATTTGTAACAATAACAACATCAGGAAGAGACTTCGTCGAAGCATCAACAACCTGAAACTCAAGATTACTCCTAGAACTAACCTTATAGATCTTATTGTAGTAATTTTTAATCGCAATATCCGGTAAAAGCTGATAGATTGGTATACTTTCTATTCCAATTGTTGTTGGAGATTCATATTTAGCTATTATAAATTTTGATGCTCTCTCTTGTACCGGTGGGGTATATCTCATGAATACCCATGTAATTGATTGAATGAATTGAACTAGAATAACAATGCTTAAAAACAGGGAAAATAGAAACTTAAATTTATTCAACTTTGTATACAACTCTTTAAGTGTAATTGCTGTCAGCAATGCAAGAAAAGGTAATAATACTAAAATTCTGTTAGAACCTGATTCTAACTTTAATGGCGCAAGAGAAGCAATGAAAATTAATAGTCCAACGAGAATAAGTGTCTTGCTGTTTTTTACTTCTTTTTTCTCAATAAAACGCTTTAGACTGCCTATTGTTTGAAAAACTATCGAAAACAAAAATAAGAAATAGAATGGATATCCAAATGAAGTTGGTATTTGCTTTATAAAAATATACACTAAAAGTGGATAATCAAGAGCAAGTCCTTCATTGGCATTGGATAAATCTTGAGTAATCTGGGCAGTAAAACTGACATAATTGCTAAATCTTAAAAAAATGTCAGGAACACCTAACACAAGAAAAGTTAGTAAAAAAGCCAAATATGCGCCAAACACTTTTCGAAAATTTACTCTTTTCTCAAACAGCAAACTACCAATCGGAATAAAGAGTAACAATGGCGCGGCACTGATTTTAGTTCCGACTGCCAAGCCTGTTGCGCACCCTGCAAGCATATAATCCCTTAATTTTCTTTTCTTCTCTATTCTTAGCAGGAGCAAAAGGGTCAAAGTGATCCAAAAAACCAAAGCTATGTCGTACTTAAAATAATTACTTAATGACAACCATACTGGGTTAACCGTAAAAAGCAATGCAGAAAGCCCTGCGTTAGTATTAAAATATTTTCTCCCCGTGAGTACAACCGTAAATATCGACAAACTGCCGAATAAAAGTGTTGTTAGTCTAAGAATAACAAACAATTTATGCTGTTCAGAGATACTGCTAATAGCCGTATCTATCAGGAATGGATTTACATACCCAAAAAGATAGAACGGGGAAACAAGTACCCCCGTTAAGAGGAAATGGAACATTGGTATTTGGGTTGCTCCGCTTTTGTCAACAGTTCCTATAGAAAAAACATTTTTTACAAATTCTAATTGATGCCATTCATCCATATGGTATGGAAATGGATGATTATAACCCGGCAAACCCCACTCAATCACACTAAGAAGAAAGATTAAATAAATACCTATGATAAAAAATGTAAAAAAATTTACCATATAAAATTTGAGTAGTATTTTGGCAGCTGAGTTTGTAAATTTCATTTTAGTCATTAATTTTAATTACTTTGTCAATCCCGTCATCATAAACAACGATAAATTTTTTGCTATGCATGTCTCTGGCTTTTAATATACCGTAGGTTAAACTGGAATTAATTCTAATTTTCCCCCCATATTTCCAGATCAGAAAATTATATGGATCGAGACTTGTTCTATAAAGTCTGTATGTCCCTAACGGGATTATGGAAAATTCTCTTTCTCCTGCGTCTTTTATAATAGCCTTCGAAGCGTTTCTAGTAACGATCCATGAATTTCCAAAACTATAGCCGGTTGGGGGCATCAAATGCTGTCCGCTCTTTGTTTGAATATAGAATTCATTGGTTAAGAGTGAATAACTATTTATAAAAATTACACTAACCGTAATCAGAAACAAAATTTTCAAATTATATTTTGTATACTCATAAACTAAATAACCAAATAGAATTGATATTGCGGGAAAAAGTAACGTAAAATATGCTTGTCCGGGTGACGTGTGAAGGAAAAAGGCACAAAGCGGAAAGATGATCCAAATCAGAAGCAAGATGTGAGCTTTATTATTTCTTCCTTTTTTAATTTTTATAAAAATAGTCGTAATGGCAATAATAAACAGAATAATGCCGATATATGACAAGCTAGGAATAAATGAAGCAGAAATTTCCTGATACATTGAACGCAAGGCCGATATGGGTAAAGACTGTTCAACAGTAGAACTTTCCTGCATAAAAAAAAGTCTAATGCGGTTTACTATCCACAAAGGAAATTTTATATATGCAGGCCCATATTGAATTTCATATAAAATAAAAGGAAGTATCCCGACACTAAATCCAGCAAGACTTTTTAGGATTTCATTCTTTGTTAGTCTAATTTTCAGAAAATAAAAAGCTAAAATGACGATCCCCAATACAACGATGTTAGACAGCTCAACGAGCAGCAATAGTCCCATGCTAAAAAATAGTAAGGGGAAAAGTTTTTTGTTATGAAATGATTTCCAAAGGAATATAAAGAAAATGACTGTAAAAAATGGAATTAGAGACGTGTGATACGGCATTCGCGCATTTACTACAATCGAAGGCGTGCTTGCATAAAAAAAGGCTGAAATAAGTCCCACTCTTTCATTAAATAAATTTTTACCTAAATACCAAACAAGAGTAGTTGCAACAACCCCAATTAGCCCGAAGAAAAAGGCCGGTGCTACCGGATTGAAATTGGTCAATAAAAATGACAAACCTATAAGCCATACAGATGTCGGTCCTTGGTGTAACCAGACAACTGAAGAAGGTATACCGACAACAGGAATCCTGCCGGTTACAACCATGTCTCTTGCAGCCAAGAAGTCACGGGCACTATCTCCAATAAGAAGCATTAATGTGTCTTGCTTGTAAAGATTTAGAAATAACGATAGTAAAACTGCCAAGCTTATTAAGAAATTAAATGGAGTAATAAAACGGAGGAATAACTCGGTAATAACGGCTTTCATTTGCCCAAAATATTTTACGTTATATAAATATCTGCTTTTCTGAAAGTAATTTTTTATAACTTCTTTATCGGACAAGCTTGCTCCAATGGTGTGAATTATTTCCACTTCCGGGTTAAAAATTACCTTAAAACCTGCCTTTTTAACACGATAACAAAGATCTTGCTCCTCAAAATACATGAAAAATCTTTCATCAAATCCCCCAATTTTCTCAAAAAGTTCTTTTTTTATCAGCATACATGCTCCGCTAATCACATCCACTGATAATATTTTTCTTCTGTCTGAATTCAGCATCCAGAATTTTTTTGATACAGAATTTTTTGGAAATAGTTTATTTAGAAATGAATATGCAAATATTGCTCTTGGAATAGTAATAAAAGCATTTATAGTCGGGAGCTTTAGATTATTACTGTCAATCATTGCCGGACCGGCAATCCCCACCTTATTCAAAGTTGAAAAAGATTTAAGTAATTTTGCTATCGAATTTTTCAAAAGCACTGTGTCAGGATTTAAGAAAAGCAGATACTCGCCTTTTGCTTTGCTTGCGCCTAAATTACAACCGAATGCAAATCCATTATTTACTCTGCTTTTTATAATTTTGATGTCTTTATCGCTGGAAATAATTTTTGGCAGCTTTTTCGAAGAATTATTGTCGACAATGATAATTTCATATTTATTCTTACCAGCGGATCTGACTATCGAATTAATTGATTTTACAATCTCTAAGGGCGTATTGAAGTAAACATAAATTATAGAAATTTTCATTAGTTGGTAACCTTATTGATCATGCGTAAGAGTTTTTCTTTAGAATTAAGCCATGACCATGAATTCAAAGCACTATTCCGCGCCTCTTTTGACATTCTTTTATAAGTTTTTTCATCTGATATTATTTCTTCAATTGCTCTGCTCAACTCCGTCGCATCCTGCTTAATCAAAATTCCATTTTTATTATTTTTAACGGTTTCTTTATACCCGCCGTCGTTCAAAGCAATAACAGGCAGTCCGCAGGATAGTGCCTCGATGGGAATAAGACCAAATGGCTCTTTGTACCCAATGCAGATGATAACTTTTGCGCTTTGATATAGATTTCTCATAGCTTTATTTCCCGAAATCCACTCCTTTTCTTTAATAACCAGCCTAATTTTTTGGGGAGGATAATTTAGTTTTTTCAAAGCTGTTTGCAAAAGGTCGAAATTCTCAGACTTGTCATAAGCCCCGATGTATAAAACATCGTACTTTTTAGGTTTATTAGAGGGCTTAAAAAAATTTACATCAACACCCATATAAACCGGGTAACTTTTAAGCTTATAGGCAGAGTAAATATTTTTACTCGTGTATAACGAATTTGAAAGAATCAAATCAGCTTTTTTGATATTCTCTCTATCAATAATCTTTCGTACAAATCTGTTAATTTTTTCGTAGTAGTACTTTCCTATACCAACTTCAGGTCCAACCCTAAAAAGATCCTCATAAACCATACGTAAAGGTTCTTGGCAATAATATATAACCGGAGTTCTTAGAAATCTCAACAGAAAGGGTGCCTGCGTATATTTGGAGGGAAAGGAAAACACCAAGTCGTACTTTTTATCACTTATTTCTTTTGCAATCTTTCTGTGAAGCAGATATAGGCGGAAAAGTTCAATTGTGTCCTTATACAATCTTACCTTCCAGTTATGACCTTTCCATTTCTTAGGTTTGAATTTGAAAAAACGGATTGAATGATAATAGGAACACTCATTCTTATCAAGCTTTTCATCTACAAGATAGAGATCTATTTCAAAATCACTTCCAAGTAGTTTGGAAAACTCATTTGAAGACCGCCTAGCCCCTCCTTTATCCAATTCATGAAAGAAGGCGATTTTCTTAACTGAAGTCTGATTCATTTTCTTTAATCCATTCATACAAACTTTTAATTCCCTCTTCTAAATTAATCTTTGGCGTCCATCCAAAGTCTTTTTTGGCTTTAGAATTATCAGAGATAAATATTGCTTGATCACCCGGTCTGGTTTTTGCAAACTTAACAGCAATTTTCTTTTGCAGATATTTCTCAAGCAACGGACCAAACTCAAGCCAAATAGAAAGAGAGTTGGCTGAACCTCCGCCAATATTATAAATTTGTCCGTGTGTTTTGTTTATGTTTTTAATAGCTAAATCATATGCTCTAATTAAGTCCTGGATGTGCAGTAGATCACGCACCTGCTTCCCGTTACCATATATTGTTAACTTTCTTCCCAAAAAACCAGCAATCAAAAACCAAGCAACCCACCCCTGATCTTCAAATCCATACTGATGCGGGCCGTAGATGCATGACTGTCTGAAAACAACGCTTTTTATACCGTAAATTCTTGAGTAATCCCTAATGTATTGATCCGAACAGCCCTTACTGCATCCGTATGGCGAATGAAAATCCAGTTGTGTTCTCTCATCAATTCCTTTAGGTAAGTTCTTAAAAGCATATCTCGTTTTTAACTCTTTAATGGAAATTCCCTCCAAATCTCCATAAACCTTATTGGTTGAACTGTATATTAAAATTGGTTTTTTGCTGCTTTTTCTGATTGCCTCCAAGAGGTTTATGGTACCTAAAGCATTTGTCAAAAAGTCATCATATGGATTTATTACAGAAGTTGTTACAGCGACTTGTCCTGCAAAATGAAAAATGATATCCGCTTTTGCAACAATAGAATCAAGTTTTGGGCTTTTTTTCTTTAAGTCATATTTAACGATCGAGTAACCCTTTTTATGGGTTTTTTTGAACCAGGAAACATTTTTTTCAACACCCTTTCTTGAAAAATTATCAAGAATTATTATGTTATGGTTTTTCTTGACGTAATAATCAGCGGTATTAATGCCTATGAACCCTGCTCCACCAGTAATCAATACAACTTTTTCTCTGCTCATATTAATCTCGTTATTATAAACAAAAGATTTGATAATACCAAGGCTATTTATGTTAAATTCATGAGCTTTGCGTCCTCTATGTAGTTTCTAGTAGAGAACTTTCCGCACGAAGTAGTAAGTTAACGGGAAAATCATCACGAGAGTTACAATCAACGATAAAAGCACACCCTCGGGATTTTTTGCTTGATAGGCAAGGTAGAGAAATGGAGTAAGCAAAACTAACCTTACGACAGTTATTTGCACAAGCCTGCTCTGCTTTCCTACGGAGAAAAATAGAGAACCGATGCATCCCCAAGTTGATATTAGAAAGCCATATATTGCAAAAAGTGTAAGAAAATTATGGTAAGCAAGCCATTTATTTCCGCCGGCAATAAGAATTATGGGTTTTGAAAAGAGGATAACAAAGACAGCAAATATGCCTTCGATTGCTAGCACCGAATAAAAACTCCTCAAGAATGCCTTCCTCAATCTTTTTTTATTTCCCTTTCCTATTTTTGAATATATAGGGAAGGTCACTTTCCCGACTATTGCAGATGAGTCATTCATAATTTCAAAAGAAATCCTCTGAGCAAATTGGTAACCACCCAAAACTGCAACACCCGCAAATCTCCCAATCAAAAAGGCATCAATTCTTGTAGCGACGTACGTAACGATACCTAATACACCAGTTGTTCTTGCGAACTGCAAGATCCGTAAAACCTTTTCTCTGTCAAAACTCACTCCAGGATGCCTTTTAACTACAAGCCAGCTTAAAACAATATATATTGCGGTAGCAAAAATAAAACCCAAAATTGCTCCAAATATTGACTTAAATATTAAAACAGCTATTGCAGTAATCAGCAGATCTATTGTAAAAGAGAGCAGACGGATTTGAAACTCCTTCTTAAAATATAATTCCTTCTGAAACAGCACAATATAAGGATTTTCAAACGACTTTATTACCGGCACTAATGAAAGGGCTATTAATATCAAAATAAGGTTTGTATCTCCAAAAAAGTAGGAAATCGGCACTGCTGCTATAACTACAAGAACCATAAGAATAACCCCTCTAAGTAGCTGCACAAAAAAAATCGAATCTACATATTTTTCGATTTTATCTTTTGATTGAATGATAAAGGCACCAAGGCTGAATTCACTAAATGTTTCAAACAGTGAGAGAACTAAAAAGCTGATTCCATAGATTCCCAGATCATAAGGAGTCAAAAACCGGGCTATAACTATAATTTTTATAACTGAAATTCCCTTTACTAGAAAATGGAGAATTCCCATCCACCCAATACCTTTAATTGCTATTTTCTTGTATCCCATACTCTTGAGCCAAATCCCACAACAAATCCAATGATAACCATTATATCCGAAACTAACTGCAGAAATGGAAGATAAAAAAGTGCACTTATGTGGTTAACATAATCAAAATTCTTCAGTATTGACCAGAGAATATAAAAAGAAAAAAGTAAAAAAGCAAAGTACAAGATCAAAATATTTCCAAAATATATAAATGCTATCATCAGAACTACTCCTAAAAAATATCTTATAAAAAGTAACGGCGTCTGAGATCTAACATAAAGAGCCTTGCCATCCCCTACGGCATATCCGTAGAATTGCTTAGCGGCACTTATCACATTCTCCCTCTGCGGCCAATAAACCAGAGCATCTTTTTTTACGCGGAACCTGAACCCTTTTTCTTTAAGACTCTTGGCAAAAAACAGATCTTCGCAAGTATCAAGATTTTCAGGATATCCTCCAACATCTTGCCAGGTCTTTTTTTTGAAGGCTATAGATCTTGACGACGGCAAGAAATTCCCATCAACTTTATCTTCCGGATAGCAAGTGTAAGCGGCCAGAGACTTCTCGAATGAATTTTTAACAACCGGCTTATAGAAGCCTGCCACCACATCAATCTTTCTATTACTAAATGGCTTTGTTATCCTTTCCAGCCAATGCTTATCCAGTATGCATCCTGCGTCGGATGCAGCAATTATATCTCCTCTTGATTTACTTATTGCAAAATTACGTCCAATTGACCTGTTGCCTTTTTTTCTAAAGACCTTAAGTGGAAGCTTTTGAGAAAATTTTTTAATAGAATTTAATGTCCCATCCTTGGATCCCGCATCAACAATAATTACTTCATCCGGTTTAACTACTTGCTTGCTTAAAGAATCCAGAAGTAAGTCTATGCCTTTCTTATCGTTAAAAACTGTCGCAATAAAAGTGATTTTTGACATTCAATTTGCCGACTTATTATAGCAACAAATACGAAAAATCCTATTGTCATTTTTCAAAATAACATGATTGTGTTATTAATTTTTTGTTGTTACAATAATCCCAATTAAATCCGTGGCAAAAAGAGTCAAACAAAAAATACTACTACCCACTTGTAATATAGATACTCTGGTTGATGGGAGAGGAGCCATCTTTACCTGGGTTCCTGAGGACGATATAAAAGAATTTAATATACTCTACTTTAACCCCGGAATAAAGAGGGGCAATCATTATCATCCTGAATTTACTGAATATTTTTTGGTTGTTCAGGGAGAAGGTGCAATGGTATACAAAGATCAGCAGGGAAAATTAAACCAGGTAGTTCATATGAGCAAAGGGACTTGCGTAAGAACACCTCCGGGAGTTGCTCATGCATTTAAGGCCATAACAAACGTTACAGCAATTGCCCTTCTATCAAAACCATGGGATGATTGCAAAACTCCCATTGTAAGAATTGACATTATCTAAATTAATCCGGCAAATTATGCTAAAAATTGCTCTTATCGGCGCAAACGGCTACATTGGCACAGCACTTTACAATAAACTTCGCACTAACAAGAAAATGTTTGTAATTCCTGTAATAAGAGAGAATTACGCCAAGTTCAAGCGGGAGAATTACGATTTTGTTATAAATTCAGCACTGCCATCTGCAAGATACTGGGCATTAAATAACCCTAGAGAGGATTTTAATGAAACAGTCGCAAAAACCGCAGACATTGTGTACGAATGGAAATACGGCAAAATTATCCAGATTAGTACAATTTCTGCAAGAGCAGAGGCCTCCTCTATTTACGGGAGGCATAAGCTGATGGCAGAAAAACTTTGCAACCCAAAGCGGGATCTAATAGTAAGACTTACATCTACTTTTGATAAATCGCTAAAAAAAGGTGTGCTTATTGATATTCTAAAAGGCAACCAGGTTTTTGTAAGCGGTAAAAGCCGTTATTCATTTTCAAGTCTGGATTTTGTGTGCGAATGGATATCGCAAAACACAGGAAAAAAAGGCGTTATTGAAGTTGGTGCAAAAAATTCAATTTCGCTTGAGGAGATCGTAAAAAAAATGAAACTTGATATAAAATTCAGCGGAAGAATAGACACGCAAGTAATTAGAAATCCGGAAAGCAAATTCCCCAATGCTAAGCTCGTTATTGATTTTATGAAAAATCAAATTAAATAAATCTTGATAGATGCATATTTCTGTGTTATTTTGGTTTATTGATAATGATAAAAGCCAAAAGAATTCTCAAGTGCAGAGTTTGTAATAATAAAGATTTAGTCCCGTGCATAGATATCGGCAAGCAGTACCTCTCCTCCATATTCCCAAAGAATAAAAATTACAAAAAAAACCAGTCGAAATATCCGCTATCATTGGTTCTGTGTAAAAAGCGTAATAATACTTGCGGAACACTACAGCTTGAATATTTTATTGATCTTACTGAAATGTATACAAATTACCCCTATTTGAGCGCAACAAATTCTTCAATGAAATTACTTTTGGAAGATATAGCAAAAAGTTCCTTAAAGCATATTGAATTAACTAAAGACGATACCATCCTTGATATCGGAGGGAACGACGGTACGCTTCTTTCAAACCTCACAAAAACTAAAGCTTCTATGTTAACAATCGATCCAGCAAAAAATATAAAGCAAGAATTTTCGTACAAGAAATTTAAGTATGTTAATGATTATTTCAGTAAAAAAACTTATGACAATTCTACAGACAAGAAATCCAAGCTTATTTTCTCTATTGCAATGTTTTACCACCTTTCAAATCCGGTAGAATTTTCTAAAGATGTTGAAAAATGTCTTGACGAAAATGGAATTTGGATAATTCAGATGGCATATCTGCCATCGATGCTAAAAACAAATATGTATGACAATATAGTTCACGAACACGCAGGATACTACTCTCTCAATACAATGAAATGGATCATGGAGCGCGTAGGACTTGAGATATTTGATTGCGAGCTGAATGATGTTTATGGAGGGAGTTTTAGGATTTTTATAAAGAAAAAGAACAATAAAAGCATAAGGGTAAATAAAAGGGTAGCAAAAATCTTGTCAGATGAAGAAAAAATTGGAATTTATAAATTGAGCACTTATAGAAATTTCATGAAAAGTATTAGCAAAACAAAAGCTGATCTTCTAACACTTCTTACAAAACTAAAAAAGAGCAATAAATCTATCTGGGTTTACGGGGCCTCAACAAAAGGGAATACCATACTCCAATTTTGCGGAATTGATACAAAATTTATTACTGCAGCCGCTGATTCAAATCCGTTCAAATTTAATAAAATAATGATCGGGTCGGAGATCCCAATATTTGATGAGGAAAAAATGAGAAAGTCAAAACCTGATTATTTACTTTCGCTTCCATATAGCTTCACGTATGCTTTTGTTGAAAGAGAAAGAAAATTAATCAAATCGGGAACAAAATTTATTGTCCCCCTGCCAAGGGTTAAGATAATTCCTAAGTAACTTCTTAATTTCTAGTTTTCCCTTTAACAACATTAATAATGTACATAATTGTGCTCAATAGCATAACCATACTAATAATTTTTAGCAGTCTCAAATGAAACACATCTTGATACGAAAATTCAAGGAAGTGAATTCCCTTCTTCAAATAAATATTGTTGCGTCCTTCAGTATCAGGCTGCAAATTTATTTTTTTGCCGTCTACAAATGCACTCCAACCGGGGAAATATAACGTATTCTCAACAAGATCTATATCCTCCCTGCTGCTTACTAAATATGAATGCTTAGTACTATTTCTAAATACAGGACTTACATGTAAACCTTCTCTTTCTTCTATCGGTCCGACAGGCAAGTTCTGAAACCACATATTGTCTACCTCTCTCCATTTCGAGTTAGCATACCAGTGCCCTTCAACAACATTAGTACTGCCTCTTACTCCACTTATTATGAAGTCGTCATCGATATTAACCATTGACCTGTGGGACCAGTTGAGCATGGAGTTAATGATAGTAAAAACCAAAAGTATATATATAACAAACTTCTTCTCTTTTAACAATATCGCCAAATTACCCGCCAATATAGCACCAGTAAAGGTAACTAGTAACATCATTCTAGAGGATGCTGTTGAAAGAAATGAGCTATTTCCCCACAAAAACTCAGAGTAAGTGGAAGATAAAAATATAAAAACAACAAATGCCAAAGTCCAAAAAATTGTATTGATTTTTCCTTTGAGTTCATTCTTACTAAAAAGAACGAAGTGGCTAAGTAGGAAAAAAACAATAATACTTGTATATCCAATTGGTGAGCTTATTTGGCCAAATGGGCCTTGATACAAAAACCCAAAGAAGTAGGGTGAAAAAAGTAGTTCGTTCATGCGAAGCCCTGTATTTATGTCCTCAAAACTCATTTTTGTAGTAATTGTGAATTTTGAAAGTAATATAGGACCTAGCCACATATATGAGGTTGATAGTAGTGCTACAATAACCGCAAGAAAAAACAAGAATATTAACTTGAAGTTCTTAAGAACTATGCTTGAAATCAACGCGTAAGAGATTAGCAATAATATAGAGACAAACGAAATTAGCGCATGAGACAATATTAACATCGACAATACAATTGACATTGCAAGTGCATTAAATAGGCTGTTTTTTTTTAGAATTTTTAAGCTGAAGTAAAATATGAGCGGCAAGAGTGTAAATGCTAGTATCTCACCGATAGGAATTTTGAAGTATTGATTAACTAAGTGGTAAGGAGCGAATTGATACAATACTGCAGAACTAAATCCAGCAAGCTTGTTGTTAAACATCTTAACTCCTAATATGTACATAAATAATCCCGATATGAAAAAATTAATAGCAAGAAAAAGTTTCATGCTCGTAATTAATCCAAATCCTAAGAAATAAAATAGGCTTAAAATATAGTATGGGAGAACGTAATTAAAAATAAAAAGCGGATATCCATAGGTGTTGTTAAGAGTCCCAGCCCACGAAGGCATCAAATTTCCTTCTTTTAATGACGTGATAAAATCAACCGTTCTATATAAATGTAGATTAAAATCACCGCTCTCATATGAACCTATTCGAAAAGTACTAAGCACCGGAATTGTAAGAAGAAGTAAAAGAATAAAAGTGAAATTTATTTTTTTTTGGGGATTAAGGTTCCTATATACTAATATTCCAATCAGTAAAATACTGATCGCAATCAAATTTATTATTGTCATAAATTCCAAACTATTTCTAAGGATCCCATAATCTTAGATAAAAATCGCATACCTTATTCCAAGTTTGCCTACTTGCCCAATAGTAGCCTTTATCGATTTTATTCGTAGCAGTTCCTTTTTCTATGCTTTTCCTTACAAAATTAACAATATCATTTTCATCCCTTGCAATTTGGACGTATTTCTTAAAAGGCGACATTTCCAAATAATCTTTCATTATTGGCGAGTTATATACAGCAATAACTTCTTTTTTTTGAACTAAAGCCTCAAGCATTGAGAGATAACGCGAAACAAAAACAAATCTGTTTGAGGCTATTAAGTCTTCTACGTTTTCCTGAAACCCTAAAATGTTTACATCATCAGGTATTTTTGAGCCTAAACTTCCTTCTCCGACCACCGTTAGTATAAATTTTGGATATTTTTTTTTGATTATCTTATAGGCTTTTATATATTGCAAAATTCCTGTTTGGTCATCAAGTCTTCCAAAAAAAACCGCGGATTGAGAACTTACTTTAGCATTTTCCCTTGTTAGCCTCACGCCACCATAGGTAACATAGGTTGGTCTTGCAAAATACCATTTTTTCATGAAATCTCCGACACAAATCGACCCCTTAGTTGTAAATTCAGCAATTTTTCTTTGAATTATCCAGGACTTTTTAATTGGAAATCCCTCATAGCCGTGAAAAGTAATAGCACTCCTTTTATAAAAACCGAAAGGCAGCAATGGGTACAGCCAAAAGAAAACGTCATGTACGTGGACTATGTCAAATCTATAAAAGAACACCGCATTAAAAACAACCCATTTCCATATATAGAACTTCTTAACCAGGCTGTTTGGTCCAATAGGAATTCTTACAACCTTTACCCTGTCAATAATTTCCGTTCTTTTGAGACCTGGCTCGAATTGCTCTGTCAAAACAACGACCTGATAACCCTTGTTAAGCAGCTCTTGAGTTAAAATTCTTACATGATTCTCGACACCGCCTATATGAGGATGGTATAATCTTGTAAGGAATAAAATTGTTTTTTTCTGTTTCACTCTGATATAGATAATATCATTTTTATATATTTTGATAATTTCATTTTGGATTGATTTGGCGGTCTAAACATTTTCAATACTCGATTTAGCACTCTCATTAACAAACTGCTAAACTGCAATGAACCGTCTTACTATTCGTGTATTGTATCAAACTATCACATGGTATTGATTGACAAAAATACCAAGAGTAAGGAGAATATAAAAAGCCGGGAAATAAAGATGAATATTTTTAGGAAAATTTACTACATTCTGTTCGACCTTATACAGACTCTCGTTATTGCGGGTGCTATTTTTGTTGTCATATATGCCTTCTTATTCCGCCCATATCAAGTAAATGGACATTCTATGGATCCGACTTTTGAAAATGGTGAATATGTTCTTACAAACCTGATATCATTAAGGCTCTCGGATCTAAAAAGAGGAGACATAATAGTGTTTCATGCTCCTCCCGACAAGGAAAAAGATTATATCAAAAGGGTTATCGGTCTCCCCGGTGACAGAGTCAAGGTTTTGAATGGCGAAGTTTTTTTGAACGGGACAAAATTGGATCAGCTCTCATTTTTGGATGCCGGGGTTTACACTAATGGCGGTTCTTTTCTTGGTGAGGGAGACGAAGTTGTCGTTCCCGAGGGCCAATATTTTACTATGGGTGATAATCGCGAATTTAGTTCCGATTCCAGAGAGTGGGGATTTGTAACTAAGGATAAAATAATTGGAAAATCATTTTTCGTTTACTGGCCACTAAATCATATGAGGGTGGTAGAACACAAGTCTTTACCTTAAAAACGTAAATTTGGGCCATTTCTAGGCCTTAGGGGGCATATTTACGAAGCTCAAATCTCCAAAAGCCTCTGATAAATCTTTTTCAACTCTTCTCCAGTCTTATCTTCCGATCCTTTAATGGTTATTATTATCTTTCCAAGAGCTCTTGATTGGTCAAATTTGACGTTCCAACCGTATTTTTCACCTAAATTCTTAGCCATTTCATCCTGCTCGGGAATATAGATCTTGTCGCTCTTCTTTTGAGGCTCTTTCTTCTGAATTTCTGATTTTACCTGCCTTGCAACATCTTCCGCGCCCCTTACGCTTATACCCTCAACAAGGATCTTCTTGAATGCCTGAAGCATAAGTTTTGGATCGCCGATAGAAATAAGCGGCCTCACATGCCCTTCTGTTATCACTCCGGCAGCAAGAGCATCTTTTATAGCATCGGGAAGGGTTAAAAGCCTGATCGAGTTTGAAATGTAAGGCAATGATTTTCCGACTCTTTTGGCAACTTCGGTTACCGATAAATTGAACTCATCGATTAGCCTCTTGTATGCTTGTGCCCGCTCTATCGGATTAAGGTCTTCACGCTGGACATTCTCAACTATTGACATTTCAAGCATTTGTTGGGGAGTAGTTTGCTTTACCACAACAGGAACTTTAACAAGTCCGAGAATTTTTGCAGCTCTCCATCGCCTTTCACCTGCAATAATTTGAAATCCCGCCGGAGTTTCGGCAACAACGATAGGCTCAAGAATTCCTTGTTCGCGAATCGAGTTAACTAAATCTGTTAATGATTCAGGTGAAATTAGCCCTCTGGGCTGAAGGGGGTTTGGTTGGAGCAGAGTCAAGTCCAGTTCGACAATAGACATTGTCGCGTGATCATCCATAATAAGTCAATACTATACAACTTCTATTACCTTTTTTCCACGGGCAATTTTGAACTGGACAGTCCCGTCGGAAATAGCATAAATAGTATAATCTTTTCCCATCCCTACTCCTATTCCAGGATGAAACTTAGTACCTTTTTGTCTAACGATGATATTGCCGGAGACTACTTTTTCTCCGCCGTAAACTTTTACGCCCAAGCGCTTTGCTATAGAATCTTTATTTCCTTTTACCGATCCTGCCGACTTTGTATGTGCCATTTAAGCTTTTCCTCCCTTGATGCTGACAATCTCAATCTTAGTCAGTTGAGCCCTAAATCCTGTTGCTCTTCTGTATTTTGATTTGGCTCTGAATTTTGCGACTCTTACCTTATCTCCCTTAGACTGTTCTATTATTTTTGCTGTAACTGCTGCTCCTGTAATGTAAGGCTTTCCAAGATCTGTTTTTCCGCCGTCTGAGGTCAAAAGAACTTCATCAAACGATATATTCTTTCCGTTTTCTCCTTCAATTTTATCAATCTCAAGTATGTTACCCGGACTGACCTTGTATTGTTTCCCTGACGCTTTGATTACTGCAAAATTCATAATGGAAAGTATTGTAGCAGAAAAGGTTCAAATATTCAATAAATTTCTCTTCCAATTCCGGAGATCTTAACCTATCTCAAGAGTCTTGTGCCTCTTACTCTCATAACCAATCGAGGACACGATCCCCAACAGGATAAAACTGGTTATAAGCGAACTTCCTCCGTACGACACAAGAGGTAAAGTTACTCCAATTATCGGCATTATTCCTATGTTCATTCCGATATTCGTAACGGACTGAGTTAAAAAGAGGAAAAAAACACCGATTACGATAAGGTAAGCGTAAGTTTCATCCAGTCTTGAGGCTATTTTGTAAATACGGTACAGCAGAAAGAAGAGAAGCAAAATAACACTTAATCCTCCTAAAAATCCCAAACCCTCAGAAATTGAAGCGAAAATGAAATCAGTTTGCCTTTCAGGCAAAAACCGTAAAACCGACTGGGTACCTTCACCAAGCCCTTTACCAAAAAACCCTCCGCTGCCGATTGAAATCAGGGCTTGGATTGCATTGTATGATGAACCTGACGGATCGGATGTAAGATTGAAAAGTGTTGTTATTCTTTCACGCTGGTAAGGCTTTAGAAGCTGGAAAATAATTGGTGCAGGCAAGACAACCAGCAAGAAAGAGGCGGCGTAAAAATAAATTGGGAATCCATACATCAAAAGCATACCTGAAATAGTTCCGAGATACATTAGTGCGGTTCCGGTATCCGGCTGACGCAAAATAAGAAAAAATACCGGCAAAGAAATTAGTATCGTCATGATGTATTTTATAGCCATCGAGTATTTTTTATATGCCAGAAAATATGCTATTGAAACTATAAAAAAGGGTTTTAAGAGTTCCTCTATTTGAAGGCTGATCCCGAAAATTACCAACCAGCTTCTGCTGCTGTTTATTTCTACACCAAAGGTCAAAACCACCAAAAACATTACAATTATGAATGCATAAACTAGCTTCGGATACATAGCAAAGAACCTGTAATCAATGTTAAGAAAAATAAAATATAAAAATATTCCTGCAAGAAGAAAAATGGACTGTTGTCTGAAAAAAGTTACATCAATTGAAAAAAGTGTTGACAGACTTATTGCTACTAAAAGCAGGGCAGGTATAAGCAGTGAAAAGTCTATCCTATGGATGGAAAAACGGTTCATTTATGAAAGTTTCACCTCAAAGGTGGTTGATTTGGTAAGTTTTGAAACTAAAGCCTTTTTCTTAATTTCCTCTTCATAGGCTTCCGGCCAAAAGGGGGCTTCAACTTCAACTTTTTGTGTAAGCGTTGTGCCGATCTCTTTTCTCTTTTTTTGAATGTTACGGATGATATCCCTTGCCTGGCCAGCCTCAATATTCTGGTTGTTCTCACCAGGATCTCCGGATACTTCATACTGTGGCTGTTCTTTTTTAAGTTCAAGAGATTCTATATTGGTTTCGCTTTTAACAATTTCAAGTACTTCATCCGAAAGCTTAAAACCTGAGTATTCAATTTTTTTTAGAGGAATTTTCACCTTTATTCCATTTTGCTTTCTGAATGCATTAAGACAAGTCGACAACTCCTGGGCCTTTTTCATTTCAAATTCAAGATCAGGATTTACCAAATCCCCATTAAACTCCGGCCACAATTCAAGATGCACTGACTCTTTCCCCGTCAGATTTCTAAATATCTCCTCTGATATGAAGGGTGTAATCGGTGCAATTAGAAGGGAAAGCTTCTGCAAGACTGCGTTTGTTGTATGGTAAAAATCATTGCTGTCATTTTTATCCTCTACGCTCGGTCCAACCCGGTCCCGCGAGCGCCGTATATACCAAGTAGACAGTTCATCAATAAACTTCTTAACCGCATTTATTGCATTAACTGTATTGTATTGATCTAGCTCCTTCGTAACCTCTTTTACGAGATTGTTCAAAAGTGATATTATCCATCGGTCTAACGGATTTTTGATCTCAAAATCCATAGCATCATTCCAATCGTCGATATTTGCATAAGTTACAAAAAAATTATAAATATTCCATAAAATCAGCAGTGATCCTCTAACTTGATCGCGGTAATCAACCTCAGATATCCTAATATCTTCTCCATTCATAACCGGTGACCCTAGAAGATACATACGCAGAGCATCTCCTCCGTATTCTTCAATTAATTTTTTTGGGTCAGGAAAATTTCCGTAGTTTTTGCTCATCTTGCGGCCATCAGTTCCGAGAATGACACCCTCAACTACAACATTCTTAAAGGCCGGTGAATCATACAAAGCACAGCCAATAACTTGAAGAACGTAAAACCATGCTCTAATTTGCCCGGTATATTCCGCAATAAAATCAGGAGGGTAAAAATTCTCAAGTTTCTCACCTGATTCAAATGGATAATGTCTTTCAGCAAAAGACGCACTTCCAGCTTCAATCCAACTATCGAGCACTTCTTGTACTCTTTTTGCATTTCGATCACATTTTTTGCACTTTATTTCTATAGTGTCAATGATGGGTTTGTGCAGATCGGCTACTTTTGAACCAGACAATTGTTCTAATTCTTTGATCGATTCAGGAACATATCTTTCACCACACTCACATTCCCAAACAGGAACGGGGCTTCCCCAATATCTGCTTCTTGAAATATTCCAATCCGGAGCATTTTCCAAACTCTTGGCAAATCTCCCTTTTTTGAAATGACCGGGATACCAATTCACAGTTTCATTAGTTTTTTGAAGTCTCTCCTTCAAATTCTGAATATTCACATACCATGCGTTTTGAGGATTGTAAAACAGCCTGGTTGAACACCTCCAGCAGTGCGGCACATTATGAGGTAGATCGCTATCGCTATAAACAAGGCCACGTGCGTCAAGATCTTCATTTACAGACTTATTCGCATCTAAATAAAACATCCCCCCAAACTTTGGAACATCAGAATTTATTACTCCCTCATCATCAACTAAAAATTCGAGGTGGATGTTATCCCTTTGCATAACTCCCAAATCTTCCTCACCATAAACTGCAATAGTCACTATCCCGGTACCTTCATCGGAAGTAACAAAGTCTCCCGCTATGACAATAAAAGCTTTCTTACCCTCATCAACCTTATAATAGTCGTAATGAGGAATAAACTCTTTACCCAATAGATCTTTGCCTTCGAATTCTTCCGCAATTTCATAAGGTGCGTCGTTAAGCATTTTAACTGTGTCTTTTGCAAGAATATAAAACTCATCTCCCTGCTTAATTTTTATATAAGAAAGCTTTGGATTTACAGCTAAAGCGGGAGTAACGATTTTATTCCAGGGAGTTGTCGACCAAGCAAGAAAAAAAGTGTTTTCTTTCCCCTTTAATTGATATTTGTAGGTTGTTGCTGCGTCGGGAATAACTTTATAATTGTCTTGATCCATAGCTACCTCAAAATTTGATATTGGAGTTGAACAATGGGGACAATACAAAGAAACTCTTAGCCCCTTATAAATATGTCCGCCCTTGTACATTTGGGAAAAAACCCACATGACGGATTCCATATATGACAAATCCCACGTTCTGTATGCGTTCTTAAAATCCACCCACCTTCCGATTTTATCTATGTACCATTCCCACTCTCCTGAAACCTCCTCGACATACCTTTTACATTCCGCGATGAATTTGTCTACTCCAACATGTTCTTCAATATCCTTTTTTCTTTTTATATGAAGTTTTCCTTCAACCTTGTTCTCAATTGGAAGTCCATGGCCATCCCATCCCCAAACCCGCCTAACCCTATAGCCTTTCATTGTGTAATATCTTCCAAAAAGATCCTTCGGCAGTGATGAGAGTAAGGATCCGTAGTGAGGCATTCCGGTTACAAATGGTGGGCCGTCAAGAAAAGTCCACTTTTTACCCTCAGGTCTTGCCAATACTGATTTTTCAAAAATTTTATTGTCTTTCCAGTATTTTGTAACACTATCCTCCATTTCGGAGAAATTTACCTTGGGGCTTACAGCTTTGAACATATGGGTTCAATTTTAGCCGAAAAGCTGATTTAGTTCAAGAAGATCAAAGACTATTTTGAAGTGCTAACACCTGCAACCTCTGAAGGTGTTTTTATAGTTTGAGCCTTGAGTATAAAAAGAGCCTCAAAAACAATAAAAAGCAGCAAAAAACTCAAAAACATAAGCTTAGTATTTGAGAGTCTTTTCTTGGGATGCTTCTTTACTTTTTTATTCGGCATATAAATAACTTTAGAACTTTTAAGAGACGCTTGTCAACTCGGTTAGAGAATTTCACTTTCTTCGGTGTTTTCTTGACCAAGAATATACACATCCGCTCCGTATTCATCCTGGCCAACAAGCTCAGCTCCTCCTTTTATTAAGGTTTCCAAATCACTACAGCTGCGGCAGCCATTGAAAGGACATGAGAATTTCTGAAGTGATCTTGCGAGTTTTATCTTGCGTGCAATCTCCAAGACTTTCTTATATGCAAGGCCGTAATCCGGAAGAATGCATTCGGAGAGATCGTCATTGCGCTCTATGTACCAGTAGCTGGCTTTTTCGATTTTCCTGTTTTGGCAATTTGTTGCAAGAAGTAAATAAATAGGCAACTGCAGTGAATCATCATCTTCATCCTTCTTGCCTGTCTTAAAATCAATTATATGAATACTATCATTTTCGGGAATATATTCAAGCCAGTCTAACTTACCGCAAAGAATAATGCCCTCTTCCTCAGATAGCCAGAAATTAGGCAAGTCCATTTTTATCTTGACTGCCTGCCTTTTTATTAGACCGGGATTTTTTGTTACCCTTCTTAGCATTTCTTCACCTCTTTCTTTATAGATTCTTTCTGTGTTTGCAGAAAGAAATCCTCCTTTTTTTCCCGCAATTTTTTTCCAAGAGTTTTCAAATAGTTCAAGAAGGGGTGTATCAAAGCGTTTATCCACCGGAAGAATTGAAAGACTTTCGATAACCTCATGAACAGCCTGTCCCAAAGCTAACGGTGGCATCATAATCTTTACCTTATGCCCCGTTAGAGGATCTTTATAGACGTGTTTGAGAAAATACGACCTGGGACATTTATTGAAGTCTGAGATTGATGTATGAGAAACCCAAGTTGCGGAATATTTATCCTGCTGCATAGAATGTATCTTCTAAGATATACTTAAAAAGACCGCAAAGCAAGGTCTATCGCACAAAATGTATAATTAAGCTATGAAAATAAATGATATTGTATTTACCAATCATTCTATCCAGAGGTTAAAAGAGAGGGGAATAACAGGAGAGATGGTGTGGCAAACGGTAAAAACACCAGATGTTAAGTCTCCCGGCAAAGAAAAACACACCACTGAATTTATAAAAAAAATAGGTGATAGAAAAGTTAGCTGTATTGGCAAGAAAAATTACATAGGAGAATGGGTTATTTTATCTGCCTGGATGGATCCGCCGCTTGAGGGAACCAAAGATCACAAAAAGCGCGCATCTTACCTTAAAGGACTTGAGAAAGAGAAGGAGTATTCAAGAAAAATTAAAGAAGCTTCTTTTTTAGGAAAACTGTGGTTAACTTTTAAGAAACAGGCAGGATTTTAATATTGTTTTTGATGGATCACTCAAAAAAAAGCACTTATCTATTTTCGATTGATGCCTTAAGGGTAATTGCAATACTTGCAGTTATTTTTATACACCAAACAACCATAACTCTGCAAATATTAAATCACAATGTGTCGGCAGCACCATTTTCTTTATTGTTTAACCAAGCTTCCCGATTTGCAGTACCATTGTTTTTTTTGATTTCAGGATATGTTCTGGAGTTGAATAATAAAAATCACTTTTCATATCCTGTTTTTTTTAAAAAAAGAGCATCAAGAATACTAGTACCTTTTATATTTTGGAGTGGATTATATTTTTATATCGGGCACAAATTCAATATCGAAAGTCTTTTTAGCTTCCGTTTTATTGAGGATTTAGTTACTGGGCAATCAGCATATCATCTTTATTTCATACCAACACTAATTATTTTTTATCTGTTATTTCCATTTCTTCATAAAATTTTAACGTATATAAAAAATCCCCTATTTTTCATTTTAATTTTTGTTTTTCAAATTGTCATTGCTTTTTACAATTACTACGTACAATCCATACCTGTTCATCAGGATCTACAGGTTGCAATACTTGTCTTTTCTATGTTTTTTATAGGCATGGCATCAAGTCATTATAAAGATCAAATCTTCAGTTTTACAAAAAAATACCTTTTATTCTTATCTATTATCCTGCTTGGAGTTACCGCATATATTTATATACATGTGTATGATTTGACTGTAAGATTCCAAACAACAAGCTTTATTTATAATCAATACGGTCCTCTACATTACATACATACTGTCCTTTTTGCACTTGTTCTTTCATATATTATTGAAAAAAAACAAATTCTGAAGAGATTTTTTATTATACTTTCAAAACTTTCTTTTTTTGTTTTTTTTATTCACGTTCTGATACTACAGAACGTACGGATTGGTGTAATAAACGGCTTAATTGAAAAAGGTGGAAACGGCTTCTTAAAAAATTTTTGGTTTGATCCGCTTATTTTTATTTTAGTGTGCTCTATTTCATTTTTGATTGCATTTACTGTTCACAAAATTCCCTATGCCTCAAAAATCACAGGATAAAATTATTTTAGGCTCTAAAAGAAAAAAACAGTTCTCTCAGGGGGATAGCAAAGCAGTCCGGGCAGACAAATTGCTTTCGTCACTAGGTCTTTGCTCTAGGCGTGGCGTGGAAGAATACATAAAAAAACACAAAGTTACATCAGATAATATGCGAATAATCGAACACGGTCAAAGAATTCCATTCAAGGGAATTATTAAAATTGACGGAAGAGAAATTAGAAAGCCAAAGAAAGTCTATTATTTACTCAACAAACCCAAAGGAATTGTTTCAACGGCGTCCGATGAATTCAGAAGAAAAAATGTTGTTGATCTTATTAAAACGGACGACCGCATATTTCCCATTGGAAGACTTGACCGAAACACCCATGGGCTTTTGATTCTCACTAATGACGGAAGCCTTACAAACATGCTAATCCATCCAAAGTATCATATTGGGAAAGTATATATTCTTAAAATTAAAGGGCAAGTTTCAAGTAATCAACTCGAAAAATTAGAGAAAGGAATTGAACTTGCGGATGGAATGACTGCCCCTGCAAAAGTAAATGTTTTGCAGATAAGAAAAGACGGCACATTTTTGGAGTTAACTATTTATGAAGGACGAAAGAGACAGATCAGAAGAATGTGCGAAGAGATAAAGCTAAATTTAGTGGATCTTGAAAGAGTAAGATTTGGCAATATAGAGCTGGGCGATCTAAAGACAGGTGAATACAGAGAGCTTACAGGAAAAGAAGTCGAAAAACTTAGAAAATTGTCTACAATGATTTAATTCAACTTTCGATACTGATATAATCCTTTTGTGGAAAAATCTCGCATTAAAAGGGTTATTTGGCTTGATGTAGTTAGAGTTATAGCGATATATTTAGTGTTGACTACCCACTCGTTCCATTTTTTTGAGAATTCTACAAATGTAACATTAACAGGCATACTGAATTTAGCCGGCTTTGCAATTGTAAAAACATGCGTTCCTCTCTTTGTTATGCTGAGCGGAGCACTACTTCTTGGAAATGTAGGATCTTACCTGAATTTTTATAAGAGAAGGTTTGCCCGCCTTCTCCCGCCATGGATTTTTTGGACAGCTGTAAGCACAGTTATTATTTTAGCAGACATCGGCAATCATAACGATATTCCAGGTACAATCCGATCGACTTTTCTTTCATTTTGGTTTCTTCCAATGATTGCATCCTTATATCTTCTGACACCCTTTGTCAGATTATTCCTGCAAAAGGCCAAAGCCAAAGATGTTTTCCTGCTTATCCTATTATGGTTCTTGTCACTATCTGTTTTACCTTTTTTTAATAACTCCTTAGCATTTCCCCTGCACACAGATAACGGATTGGTAAGACAAGTTACTCTATACTCTGGATATTTTCTCCTTGGCTACCTGCTTCTAAAAATCCGGTTAAATCAAAAGACGGTTGTTTGTAGCATTGTTCTGGCCTTGATTTCGATCACATGGATTGTTTCATCAACGGTAAGTGAATCTTTAAAATCAGGAGGGGATCTTATTTTGACTAATTTTGAATATATTTCTCCGGGAATTATTATACTTACTGCAGTATTTTTTATCCTCATCAAAAAAACGGTCACCTATTTTGAAACTTCCATGAATCGCTATACAAAAACGGTTATTGAAAAAGTAAGCAAAGCTGTACTTGGGATTTATTTTATCCACGGAATAGTAATTAAATTCCTGCAAAATGCCGAGTTAAAATACCCATATAATTTTGGGGTTGTATTTGATCCCTTTATTAATTCTTTAGTTATTTTTGTTATAAGCCTTCTGATAATTCTAGTATTGCAAAACATAAAAGGATTAAAAAATATAATTTCCTAAAACTATTAGGTTGTTAAAGCTTTAGGACAGGAAAATTTAGTTTATTTGAATATAGCGTACAAAAAGCTAAATAATGCCGTAAGCTAGAATGTGAAATATATTATTTTTGATTGGAAGAGGACTCTATATGATCCCGATAAAAGGGTATGTATTGAAGGAGCATTGGAAATCCTTAATTTTTTGTTTACTAAAGACGTAAGAATGATATTAATTGGGAAGGGATCGCAAGAAATGTACGATGAAGTGGAAAGACTTAATCAGAAGAAATATTTCAGTAAGATCTTTTTTAACGAGGGAGAAAAGCAAACAGCGCTTTTTGAAAAGTTTATCACTAAAGGCAAAACCGAAGAAACAATTGTTATCGGCGATAGAATCCGTTCGGAATTAAAAATTGGAAAGTCACTTAAAATGACAACAATTTGGGTAAAACAAGGTGAATTCGCCGGAGAAATACCAGAATCGGCAACGGAAAAACCGACATTTACCGTTACATCACTTATAGAATTGAAAGAACTATTTGAAAAGAATAATAAACTTATTTTTTAAAATATGCCGCATGTTGAAGCATCTAACGGAATCGAAGTACTCAATCAACTAACCGAAAATGATAGCTGGATCAAAACTACCTATTTTCTTGCTGAAGAAGCATCAAGACAGTTAGGAAATCCCGCCTTTCTAGAGATGTTATCTCGCTGGCATCAAAACTCCAGCAAGACGTGCTGCTGTGTTTGCCTCTTGAGGGTGATAGTGTACGCTCGGTTTCCCCAGTCAAAGCAAGAAATAGAAAAGGACTAATTGTAATGCGCCATGGAAAACAATATATCGAGCAGGAGGAAAGAAAAGTTTTAGCCGGTTCCAAAAGAAAAATTAACCTCATGCAGCTTCCTTTAATGAAGACCCTGCTGAAGCGCAGTCGCTTGCCGAGGCAGCAAGGCTTGCTGTAGTAATAAAAGATATTTCTGAAAGTTTGAAGTTACCGGTTAATATTCTGACTTCAAGAAACGCAAGAGCGGCTGATATTACAGCTATTGTGAGTATTGCAAATGGGCGAATATAAGACATGCGTTAATTATCCCAATGATGTTTCCGATGAAGACCTAATAGGAAGAATTAGTGAGAATAATAACCGAGCCCTCATCTGGGATAAACGTATTGTTGACTCTGTTTGCGGAGACGGCACCGATGCGCAAATTTCAAAAATATGACAGATCTCGTTCACGAATCGTCTCGTAATCCCGGTCGTAATCCCGGTATTACTATATGTTTTACACATACTCCGTAAATGAATGCGGCAGATCTTATCGCTAATAACTCACCGATTAGAGTCCCAGAACTTGGATTTAGAATATTTGGAAAGAATCAATCGTTGCAATTTCCAAATAGTATTGTTGAAGATTAGCTAAATACTTAAGCCTCTCCCATTTTCTTTTAGCCACTTTATCTGCATTTTGTATGAGGGATTGGCCATTCTTACGATACTCCAAAATTTTGCAGAATGATTTTTTTCTTTGGTGTGTGCAAGCTCGTGAATGACAACATACCTGATAACCAAAAGAGGAGCCATAACAAGCCTCCAGCTGAATTGTAGTCTATTGTCATGAGTACACCTTCCCCACTGAGACTTTGTATCTGAAAAAGTTATCCCATTGTATGAAGTGTTCATTTTGACCGCATAATCATCCACCATGCTTTGAATATTTTTTTTGGCCTGACGGATATACCATTTTTCCATCATTTGTTGACCGTGCTTTACAAGTGCAAGCGGGAAAAGAAGCTTGCTATCTTTTATTTCTATCTGTGTATTAGAAGATCCAAGTTCTAAAGAATAATCTTTTCCTAAAAATAGAAACTTTTCTCCATTCTCAAACTCCTTAGGTTTTTTTTTATTTTCAAGAATAAATTTTTGACGATTTTCAATCCAATCACTCTTACCTTTTACAAATTGGTCAATAAGCATACGGGGTATTAGATAGGGCGCTTTTACCGAAATGCCTCCGTCTGAAAGTATTGAAATGGAAATAGACGAACGATTTGATCGCGTTAACTTGAAATTAGGTAAATCTATCACAAAAAGATAATATCAGTTTTTGGGGAAATATTAAAATTTAGTTCTTCTGTCTTAGAAATGCGGGGATGTCAAAGACCGATTCCTCATCGTCATCGTTCTTTGGAGTCGATGGCTCTTCTTGAAAAGATAGGTCATTGCCATTTCCATTATTAATAAAAGGACTTCCCGAAACGCGTTGTTGTTCAGGGTAATCCTGATTTTGTTCCTCCAAAGTACTTTGGACCATTTGCTGGAGTCTTTTTCTTGATTCGTCAAATCCTGTCGCAATAAGAGTAATTCTGATACTATCAAAAGCTCCTTTATCTATAGTTGCCCCAAATATAATATTTGCATCAGGGTCTGCTGCTTGAGTAATAATTCTTGATGCCTCTTCTACTTCTTGAAGTGATAGGTCTTCTCCTCCGGCTATATTAAACAGTACACCGCGGGCTCCATCCATACTTACCTCAAGAAGAGGAGACGAAATTGCCTGACGCGCTGCGATTTGAGCTCTATTCTCTCCAACACCAACCCCCAGACCCATAAGAGCAGTTCCGGCATCATTCATAATAGCCTTAACGTCTGCAAAATCAACGTTAACGTATCCTGACTGAGTTATAAGATCCGATATTCCTTTAACACCATGCCCAAGAACCGAATCAGCAACCCTGAAGGCCTCAAGAAGTGATAATTTTTTGTCTACACTATCTAAAATTCGCTGGTTAGGTACAACTATGAGCGTGTCAACATACTCTTTAAGCTCCTCAATCCCATCTTCTGCCGATACCATTCTTCTGGTTCCTTCAAAATTAAATGGCTTTGTAACAACTGCAACAGTTAGCGCTCCAATTTCTTTTGCCACACGAGCTACAATTGGTGAAGCGCCGGTTCCCGTTCCTCCGCCCATTCCCGCAGTCAAAAAAACCATATCAGAGCCTTCTAAATATTGCTTTATGCGCTCAACGCTCTCCTCAGCAGCGGCTCTACCAATGTCGGGGTTGCCTCCAGATCCCAAACCACGTGTAATATTTTCACCAATTTGGAGCTTTGCTTGTGACTGGGAAGAAAGAAGCGCTTGAGCATCCGTATTTACAGCAATAAAATCAACACCCTCGATTTGCCCGTCAAGTATCATTGAATTAGTGGCATTACCACCTCCGCCTCCTATACCCATTACTCTTATCTTCGCGAAGCTAGCTGTTTGAGGTTTTATCAACATAGGAAAGTAGACCAATACTATCACAGTCTATTTTGTTTTTCAATTGAGGGATTTTTCTATCTTTTGGGTAGAAATTTCTTAAGAAGTTTTGTTAAGGAATTTATACTTGTAAAATTGAGTCTAAAGCCCGAGAACATACTAGTCAACCCCGGACCTGACATTCCTTCCCCTCTGAACCCTTTTGAGTATTCCAATAGCCCGACTGTTGTTGCAAAAGTTGGCGACTGGACATCGTCAATAAGACCAGAAATATTTTGAGGAACACCAACTCTTACTGTCATTGACAACATTCTTTTTGCAGATTCTTCGGCACCAACCGTCTTGGCACCTCCTCCTGTAATTACTAGACCTGCAGGCGTCTGCGTAGCAAAACCGCTTTTTTTTATCTCCAAAGCAATCATTGTAAATAATTCATTTAACCTTGGTTTTATGATTCCTTCAACCAGGGTCTTTGATGAAACTTTTTTAATATCTTCAGGAAGGTGAAGCTCATTAAGATCCAATTCGTCTTCTTCCCGTCGGTTTCTTCTTTCACCCTCAACAACTGGAACACGCACCCGCCCTGTGTAATGCTTGGAAAGATATAATTTAATTTTTTCAGCACTTTCAAGTGAGATTTTAAGACCTATTGCTAAATCGTTGGTTATATGTCTTGCTCCAATCGGAATTACGCTTGTGTAGGATAAAGATCCGTCTACGAATATTGCAATGTTTGTTACTCCTGATCCTATATCTGCCAGAACAACCCCAAGCTCTTTTTCCGTATCCGACAAGACCGAAAGTGAGGAAGCAAGACCGGAAAAAACAAGACTTTGAACATTTACACCGGCTTCGGAGGATAATATTTTCTCAATATTCTTAACACCTGCTGAATTCGCAGTTATTATATGCGTATCTACTTCAAGTCTCACACCGGACATTCCCACCGGATCCTTTATGCCTCCTTCCCCATCAACCGTAAAAGTTTTTGGTATTACATGTATTATCTCTCTTGTTGAGGGTAAAGACACTGCGCCTGCTGCCTCAAGTACTCTTTCTACATCGTACTCGGTTATTTCTCCATCCGGCTGGCTTACAGCTACAACTCCTTTTGAATTTTGAGATTCGATATTAACTCCCGAAACCGATACAAAAACTCGATCAATTGAGTGTCCTGCCATGCGCTCCGCACTATCAAGAGAAGCGTTAATCGTATCAGATGCCTCCTCAATATTAACAATTTGTCCTTTCTTAACTCCTTTTGAAGGGGATTCCGAAACACCCAAGACATTCACAATGTCATCATCTACTCTTGCAATTAACGTGGCGATTTTTGAGGATCCAATATCAATACCAACGACAATATCAGCGTTCTTCATAGTTAAATTAGTTTAGTAAAAGCACTAAAATTTTACAATAGGTTTATTGTACCTCAAATCAACATAAATTGCCCGCTTTCCTTCACTCATAAGTTGCTGGCTTATTGCCTCAACCAAGTCTAACTGATTTCTAATATCTTTTTTCGTAGACATTAAGACAAGAGTGTCCTTTTTGAAGTAAAAAGTCACAGTTGCCGAATTTGATGCAAAATTTATTCCTGCAGTTTCAAAACCGGAATTTTGAATAGCATTTCTTATCTGGTTATCATCGGGGTATGGATTTGCTTGAGGAGCAATAATGTCTTTTTCCCCCTCAATAAATTTGGAAACAACTGTAACTCTTACAATATACAGAGCTGTTACCAATATGAACAAACTCAACACAACCAGGCTTGCATTTATCACCAATCTTTTATAGCTCTTTTGTTTGTGCACCCTAACAAGGGGTCTTTCTAGGGGCTTTTTTCTTCTTTTAAAAAGAGAAACTCTTTTATTTGTTCGGGTGTAGCTCTTTTCTCTCTCTTCCTTGTCCATAGTGATATATCTGCTCGATTATTTTATGTGTCCCATCAAATATTATACTTTTTTGAGCAACAGCTATATTTTTTTTGTATTTTTCTTTCTCCTTTATCATATCATTTATCATGAATAGTAAGTCTTTAGGAGAAGTTTGTTTTTGAACAACATATTCTCCTATTCCTAATTTTTTTACAAGCTTTGCATTGTCCAGTTGCTCGTTAAGCTGCCCAATGGGCAATGGTATTAAAAGACTAACGGCACCGGATGCAATAATTTCATTCACCGTATTTATTCCCGATCTTGAGATAACTAAATCAGCTTTTCTTAGCAATTCAAATACTTGTGAGGGTGTAAAAAAATCTTTTACATTGTAGTTTTTGTGATTTATTTTTCTTAACCTCCCGTAATCATTAAATTCGGAAGAGTTACCAGCCTGATGGAATATCTGAAAATGCGGCAATAGTTGAGGAAGAATTTTTTCAATGGTCACATTTATGAAATGCGAACCCGTACTCCCTCCTGTTATGTATATTAAAGGACCGTTTACATCAAACTCGTTACCTTCATTTTCAAAAAACTCTTGACGCAGAGGATTGCCTGTCAGAATAACCTCTTTATTCTTAAAATATTCTCTGGATGATTCAAATGATATTAAAATTATAGATGCAAATTTTGCTATCAATCTTGAAGAAAGTCCTGCTCTTTGGGTTTGCTCATGCAATATAACCGGAATTCCGAGAATCCTTGATGCTATTGCAACGGGAAGTCCAATATACCCTCCAAATGTTACAACAACATCCGGAGAAAATTTTTTCAGCATTTTTAGCGAACTATAAATACCTGAAGGAAATCTAGAAATAGAAATAAGACTTTTTAGTGAAAAATTTCTTTGCAATCTACCGGTAACAAGCTCCTCAAAAGGAATATTTTGCTCTTTACAAATTTTGTATTCAAAGGTCTGACTGGTTTCACCCTCAAATGCATTCTTCCTTCCGATGACAAGTACGTCATTGTCCTTTATTATATTTGTTAGCACCGAATACGCAGGACTGAAATGTCCACCGGTTATTACAATTCTCATCTTTTCTTAAATCTTAACAAACGGCTATTCTTTCTAGGTGTATTTCCTTTACTTAGAGCGATGTTGAAAAGCAAGCCAATAGCCACATAATTAATAAACATGTTACTTCCTCCGTAAGAAATAAAAGGCAACGGAACTCCTGTTAATGGTATCAATACAGCCTGAGATGCAAGATTAATGAGTGTTTGAATGGTTATAAAAACAGTAATACCCGAAGCTAATAGTCTTCCGAATTGGGTTTTTGCATTAGCAGCAATTACTATACCAATCGCCGTAAGAGCAATATAAAGTGATATTAATATAACACTTCCAATATATCCGGCTTCTTCAGCGAATATTGCAAAAATTGAATCCGTAGTATGTTCGGGCAAATAAGAATATTTTGAAACTGAATTGCCAAAACCTACACCCGTTAGTCCTCCTGAACCAAGCGCAATCACAATTTGCTTTGTGTGGTATGAGGTTGAATTTAGATTTTCGACATTAAAATTTTGAAAAGCCGTAAGTCTTTGAAGTCTATAGGGGGAGGCGCCGGCAACAATTACAATTAATAGTGCTGCAACTATTAAAATTGGTGAAATCTCCCTAAAGGGAGCTCCTGAAATAAAATAGACTGCGAGCGATGTTGCAACAATAATAAATGATGTCTTAAGATCGGGCTGAAGCAAAACAAGACCGCTTGCAACTCCTATTAATATCAAAAAAGCCATCAGCCTTCCTTTTTCTTTCACCGATAGCCATGAAGCTAAATATAAAGAAAGAGTTACTTTCAAAAATTCAGAAGGTTGCATACTACCAATTCCTAAATTTATCCACCTATGTGACCCGTTAAGCTCAAGACCGATACCAGGAAAGAAGACCAGGACCAACAATCCTAGAGTGCAAAGCAGAAGCGGTAAAGATAAATTATATAATAAACCTTCCTTTTGCCTTGAAACGACAAATGCGGCAATAATTCCAAAGACAATCCAAATGCTCTGATTTTTGATGAAATAGTATTTATCTTTTAACTCAAATAATGCGGTATACGAAGAACTCTCGTAAAGAATAAAAAGGCCAAGCGTTGTTAAAATAAAAGTTATACAAAGAAGGGACAGTGCAAGTTTATTCA
>CAZVGS010000002.1:0-162656 GCA_964627245.1 uncultured Gammaproteobacteria bacterium
ATTGACTACTTCCCTGGGCTTACGCCCTCGAGGGAAATACGTTGGAAGCATTATATAGTATGCAGATAATACAAATATTTAATTCCCCAGTCAAATATTTTTTGGAGAAAGAATATCAGTATTTATTGTTTACCATTTGCATTTCTTCAGCTCTATTAATGACCATCTGAGATCCTTCCGGATTGACTTTATTAATTAACAAAAATGATACAGGATCTGGAAAAATATTTTCATCCGGATCTCCTGCTGATGACATTATCTCCTCCATAAAATTCTCTCCACCAATTCTGTACGACACCTCTGCTAATGCTCTTCTCAAATATCCACCAACGCTTTTCCAGCTATCATTATCTACTTGAGATACTCTTTCTTCAAAACTTATTTCCATCTCCATAATACTTTATACTTGCTACTTTATGCTCAATCAGACTTGCTTCTCTTTCTTTGTTGCGGCAACCCGTCCTCCTTGCCACTGTCCCCTATACATTGCTCCTCCGCCGTCGACCCAGATGAATTGGATATGAATGATACGTGCTCCAAGCTCAATTATGACAGGTAGTGGTCCCTCGTTTTTTATTGCAAAAGAAAGTTTTCCTTTATATCCCGGAGCCACATTCCCCGTACGTAAGAAAAGTCCGCTTCTGAATGTTGTTGTTCGGGGCTTGAAATTTGCCGTCAGGTCTTTTGGTAGATTGACCTCCTCAATAGTCGTTACCAGATAAAACTCGTTGGGGAAAATAGTAATTGACTGTCTTTTCTTGGGACTATACTTCAAAATTGTTTCTATGTCCGGTGTCTGACGCTCTTCCTCACCCAAAAATGCTGTTCCACCGGTAATTTTGTGCACTTCGCCAAGCCTGAGATCAAACCCCGCACCTTCAGGATTGGTAAGCTCGCGCTTGGCAAGCCCTATAACAAGCTTTTCTTTTTTTACCAACTCTAATAATTTTTTAGGTCCGAGTATCATTTTTCCTTTTTTTCTATCTCCTCAATCATACTTTTGGTAACATCCTCAACTTTACCCTCTCCGTTAAGAACTGTAATTTCATTTGGAAATCTATCGAGCAAATACTCATATCCCGTATAAACTTTCTCAATTAATTCTTTTTTTTCATAAATTTCAATCGCCTCTTTCTTCTGTTTTATTCTTTTAAGTGACTCTTCGGCTGAAATTTTGAGGTAAAAAGAAAGATCCGGGACAGTGAACTGGTGGTACATTGAAAGTATTGACTGGTTTATTAGCAGTAAATCAGCGTCGTTTTTATCATAGTCCCCGCCTGTTCTATCCAAAATTCCATAAACTATTGCAGACCAAAAACACCTGTCGGTAATTACGATTTTTCCTTCTTTCAAAGATGGTATAACCAATTCCTGGTGATGAGCTGATCTATCTGCAGAGAAAAGATACTGGATAGCAACCGTCGGCAATTTTTCCTGACCAAGCAAAACTTTGTGCACCAGTTCCCCAATTAACCCATTTTTTCGTGGCTCTCTTGTTGTGATTACTTCCCTTCCTTGACTTTTGAAATAGTCTGAAAGTTTTTCGACTTGAGTCGTTTTACCGGACCCGTCAATGCCTTCAAGTGCAATATATAGTCCTTTGTATGGATTTCTTTTTAATTCTATCTCGAAATTGACCGGATATTTCATTTCAAAACTTTGCGTTATCTTAACATAATTCTTTGATACAATGAAATATATAAATGGACCAAATCGCAGATATCTTAAAAAAATTCAACCCGACCGAAGATAAATATATATCCCGCGAATTCCAGAATTACGGAATATATCTTTCGGAGGAATTAAACGACCACAAACATAAATCGCTTTATATAAAGCTTGCTAAAACTGTCCACCGCTCGATTTTAGAAAAAGCTCTTTCTTACTGCAAAGATGCAAATGTTAATAAGCCGGGAGCGCTTTTTATGTGGAAGCTAAAACAGCTCAAAGAGGCAGGGGCGAAAGCAAAAAAATGAAATTAACTGCCATCCTTGCCAAAATCCGAAGATCAGAAAAGCACCACAAAAAATTATATTTTGCACTATTAATTCTTTTGGGATTTATACTTTTTCTCCCTGTTTTTTTTCAAGTAAGATTTCACTCCCTCCGCTCCTTTGGCTTAGTCGGTGTCTTTTTTATAAATCTTTTTGGGAGCGCAACAATTTTCCTGCCGGCACCTGGATTGCTCTCTGTTGGTATATCAGCAACACAATCTGATCCTTTACTTGTTGCAATAATTGGCGCGCTGGGGGCATCCATTGGTGAAGGAACAACTTTCCTTTTCGGCTATACCTCCAACAAACTTTTAGATCTTGAAAAGCATAAATTCATAAAGAAATTTAAGAAGAATGTTTTTGATAAATACGGAAATGCCGTAATCCTCTTCTTTGCATTTACTCCTAACCCTCTTTTTGACGGAATCGGCATGATCGCAGGGCTTTCGAAATTCCCTGTAAAAAAATTCTTGATTCTTACATTTATCGGAAGGCTCTTAAGATATATTGTAATAGCATATGTTTCTGCTAAGATTGCACTACGATGAACTACCGCGAAAAAATTTATAGTGAAGTAAAAAAAATTCCAAAAGGAAAGGTTACAACTTATGGATCTATCGCAAAAAAGCTTCACATGAGTCCCCGTACAGTTGGGACTGCATTGCATCTAAACCCTTATGAAGGAGTGGTTCCTTGTCACAGAGTGGTTAACCGTGACGGACGGGTTGCTCCGGGATTTGCATTTGGTGGAGCTGGAATTCAAAAGCAGCTGCTTGAAAAAGAAGGAATTAAATTCAAAGACGAAACACATATAGAAAAAGAATTTATCGTATGAAAAAAGTCCTGCTTTTTCTTGCCTTATTATTAGCATCTTCCAAATCAGCCGAAGCAATTGAGATAAACCCACAGAGTGATATTGAAAAACAGACAGCAGAGATAGCAAATAGTTATATTACTGGCGAGCGCATAGAAAATTTTAATTCAAATATAACAATTCTTGCCGATGGGTCAGTCGATATTAGAGAAGAAATTATTTATTACTTTGACACTGAAAGGCACGGAATTTACAGATATATTCCTTACACCCTTCAGGATAATGGAAAGAGATACGACATGGAATTTACATTTGGAGATGTAATTGATGAAAATGGAAAAAAGTATAAGTATGAGGTTTCCAATAACGGGAACGATTGGGTACTTAAAATCGGTGATCCCAACAGAACAGTTACAGGACTTCATACTTATATCATCTCTTATTCAGTAAAAGGCGCTTTAAGATATTTTGATGATCATGATGAGTTGTATTGGAATGTAACCGGAAACGGGTGGGATGTACCTATAAAGAAAGCAGAAACTACTGTTTTATTGCCTCACAATATTAAGGAGGCAGAGCTTAAAACTGCATGCTTTACAGGTTCATACGGGTCGGATCGATCAAACTGTACCGGCGAAATAACGGATGGAAAAACACATCTCAACACAACCGGATTTATTTCAGCAAATGAAGGACTGACCATTGCTGTAACCTTTCCAAAAGGGAATGTTGCTGTCCTAAAACCTGTCGAATACGTTCCATTTTTTGACAGGTGGTATGGGAAATTAACCTTAGCCGGAATTATCTTGGGTGGAATCTTTTGGTACATTTTCTTACCGGTATATCTAGTGGTTAAATGGTTCAGGTACGGGCGCGACCCTTTCGCGGGAATACCGGTAACCGCCTCATTTGACCCTCCAAAGACAGGCAAACGGAACCTGACACCTGCAGAAACCGGTTCACTGCTTGATGAGCACGTTGAGAAAAGAGATTTATTCTCGACAATAATCGATCTTGCATTTAGAGGACACTTAAAAATCTCAGAGCCAAAAAATAACGAGTTCCATCTTGTTAAAAACGCGAGTACAAAGAAAGATGTCCTTCTTCCCTTTGAGCAAGCTCTTTATGATGGGATTTTTGAGGACGGTAATGATGTTGAACTTAAGAAGGTTAAATTCTATACAACCGCGATAAAAGTTGAAGGCATGATATATAAAATACTAGTTGAACATAAGTATTTTGTAAATAATCCAAAAACTACACGCTCGCTTTACTACGCGTTGGGAGGCTTAGCAATACCTACCTTAAATTTAGTTCTGGCATTTATTGCCTTTCTTTTCGGCCGTCATATGCCTGCAAAAACACTTCTGGGTTCTCAAACCGCAGCAAAAGCTCAAGGCCTTAAGAATTTCTTACAATCCCAAGAAAGGCAATTAAACTATCAAGGAGACAAGCAAATGTTATTTGAAAAATTATTATCTTACGCAGTCGCATTCGGAGTTGAGAAGCAGTGGGCAAAAAGATTTGAAAAATTTGACCTCAAAAATCCTGATTGGTATGAAGGGACTTCAATGACTCATTTTAACACTGCCCTATTTGCATCTCATCTTTCCCATTCCTATTCAAATTTTGCGGTATCATCGACCCCGCCTTCTTCTTCCTCTTCATCAGGCTTCTCCGGTGGCTCCTCCGGTGGTGGAGGAGGTGGAGGAGGTGGAGGGAGTTGGTAATATGTCTTGAGTCTCTCCCTCTTGTGAAGCATCTGGAATTGACTGAGCTTCTCCCCTGACTCTTCTCAAAACTTCTTCTGACCAGTCCGGCATTTCACTATGATGTAATGCAAAGAGGTGATTTGTGTAGTTTTCTTGCCTACCCCTTTCGGCATCTTCCAATAGTTTTGAGCGATACTCTCTTTTTGGTTCTTTTTCTACCATATTATTTCTTCTGCAATTGAAAAATTTCTTCAACTTCTTTTAATGTTGTTGCGTCGGTTGGTTTCTTGTCGTCGCGGAAGCGTTCGAGTCTTGGAAAACGTAGTGCATATCCCGGCACGTCAACATCAAATGCGCTGCCTGATTTTGAGGCTTTCATGACTCTTCCCGCCGTATGAACAGGGCTTCTTGTTAACTCATCTGCCCTTATTTCAACTACAATTTCAGGCTTTATCCATACATCTGGCTCAAGCCATTTATCGACACTGTAAAGTGCAGGTTTTTCTTTGCTCTTGAGTATCTCTCCTCTTTTGGCCAACTCACGCCACTCAATATCAGTAAGCCCTGTTCCGACTTTTGCAATTGTCTCAAAATTATCCTTTTTCGCGTTATAAATGCCTATTAGAAAGGCTCCAATCCCAAATGAGGTTCTCTTCCCCTGACCTCTGTTAAAACCCATCACAACGCAATCTATAGTGTCATTTAATTTTGACTGATAGGATCTCTTCAACTTTATCCAACTCCAGCCACGTGCTCCAGCCTGATACTCACCATCAAGCTTTTTGGCTAGTATCCCCTCGAGCCCATCTGCTATGCATTTATCAAAATAGTTCTCCATCTCTTTTCCATCTGAAAAAACTGTCTCATCTGCTGGATATAGGACGTCACCGCTTTTAAGTAAGTTTTTGAACTCAGCTCTTCTTTCTTTGTAAGGCTTTTGTATTAAATTCTTACCATCAAGATACAAACAATCAAAAACCATATACTTTAACGGGATTTTTTTTGCCATTTCCTCAATGTCATATTTTCTCTTTCTTTGGGAAGTCAGTTGGAAAGGCAGATACTCATTCGTAGCGGGATTGTATGCAATTGCTTCCCCCTCAAATATTGCACTTTTTGCCTTAACTTGAGCTCTAATTCCCGCTTCAACATCTGGATACATAAAAGTAACCTCCTCCAAATTGCGTGTAAAAAGTGTTACCTTGCCATTTTCATAATGCGCCTGAAGTCTGAAGCCATCAAATTTTGGCTCCACCGCGCACTCACCTATTTTATCTATGATCTCATGTCCGGATGAAAGCCTTTCAGCGCGCGCCATAAGTATTGGCGTTCCAACCGCAGGCTTAGTACTATTCAAACCATTAACCCCCTCCTCCTTTATAACTTTTCCGATATAACCCAAGTCTGGTCTTATGTTAAAAGCCTTCTCAATTATAGGACGGTGTTTTTTATCACCGCCTAGCATCCATGACAAAGCATCAAGGATAGTCATGTCAGAAAATCCAAGTCTAAGACGCCCTACAGGAATTCTTGCGATATACCTGCATGAGAGAGGGTCTGCTGATTGTAGCAATTTTGATAGTGTATCAATTTTCTTATCAACACTTCCGATACCCGCTATTATTGCGGTCTTTTCCAATTCACCATAAACATAAGAAATTGAAATATTTTCTTGTCTTTTACCTTTTTCTGAGGATAGTTTTTCAGCAAGTTCCCCGATATCTCCAATCTTTTTGAAATCCGTTAAAACTTCTTTTTCTTCTATTTCGTAGGCATTTGCCAATGCTTTGACCACCATCTTATCGGCCATTCCAAATTCCAGATTTATATAAAGGGGAGCAAGTCTTCCTTGGAGCAAATACATCACTTTATCAAAGTCATTAACAGGAACTTTCTTAAAAAGCTCTGACAGAATTTCTATCATGTCATTGCGGGAAGCAGTCCCCTCTAGCTTTTGTAAATATATGGATAAGTCGGAAAAAGTCATAATCAATTTGAATTCCTCCTTTCTTCGTTTTTATAAAACTCAGATAAATCTTTGAAAGTCATATAGAACCGTTAGGATCAAAGTCTATAACTAGCCGGTTACCTGTCTTGTCCACTCCTACCGAAAAATAAGGATTATCTCGTTCAAAGTCAGCAGTATTGTCGAGACTAACTTCGTTTCCATGCGAATCAATAACCTGAACTTGCCATTTTGTACCCGTTAAACGTGATTTGAAATCATATTCGGGAAGGCTAATTTTATATTTTTTACCTAAAAACTCCTCCATCCTGCCTTTTGGAATAAATCCTGAAGCAGAAATTGTTAGCCCTTGGGATCTTCTACTATTAAGCGCATTTACCTCTTCTTCTGTTGTTCTGCTTCTTACGCCAAGCGGCTTTAGAAAAAAACCTAAAAACATGGAATCTTCCATAAGATCAGGAAGACTTTCAGTATTCACGGTATGATCCATGAATTCCGTTGAACTACCAAGCAAGATTAGATGTTCGGCTGGGGTCATATCTCTTGCCATATTAAGAACCTCTGCCTGAACAGGCTGTTCGGATTGTGATTCAGTCATACTATTCCTTGTTTATCAAATATTTCACTCCCTTTGTCTTTCCTTTTTTAACCAAAATCTTCTTTTTGACAAGATCTTGAACTTCTCTTAAAGCTGTGTCCTCTGATACATCAGGAAAAAGTGAAGCAAAAACTTTATTCTCAAGATAACCTACTTCTTGAATATATTCAATTATCTTTAACTGTCTATCAGTTAGCATGACAGGAGTCCCGCCAAGCTTTTCCTTCATCCTGTTATCAACTGAAATACGCTCAATTTTCTCCTTTATCTTAGACAACTCGACAGCCAGACACTGGGTAAAATACTCCAACCATACAGTCACATCCCCATTGTTAAGAGCTACGCTTTGTAATGCCTTGTAATATTCAGTCGCATTTCTGTCAAAATGCTCCTCAAGCGAGAAAAATTCACGTATATCATATCCTTTTGCAAAAAGCACAAGCATGGATAAAGCCCGCCCTACCCTGCCATTTCCATCCAAAAATGGGTGAATCCTTACGAATTCATAGTGAACGATACCTGCGGTTAGAACCGGATGTATATCTTTTTCCTGTCGGATAAACTCCACCAAATCCTTCATCTGCCACTCTACCTCAACAGCCCTTGGGGGCCGAAAGCTTACGTCGCCTGTTATGCTATTTCTAATAACGACCTCTTTTTCACGGTATTTACCTGACTCATCTAAAATACCTTCAACTGTCAGCTTATGGAGTTTTTTAATTGTCCCCTCGCCTATCTCAACGTCCTTTTTATCTCCTATATACTCAACAACTTTCCTGTAATTTATAATTTCCTGTACATCACGATCGCGAGCTACAATTCTTTCACCATCAAGCACCTTTTGAACTTGAGAAAGAGACAATTCGTTTCCCTCAATGTGTGTCCCATGGTGAGTGGTCCTAAGCATTGCCTCATCCTGAAATTTTTTCTCCCAATAAGGGAGTAACGGCGCATGCTCAATTATTTCTTTGGCGGCTTCAATTTCACCGATATATCTTAGAATGTTGTTAGTAATTACAAAATCCGGTCTATACATACGGTAATAGTGCGTTAATTATGCGGTAATTAACCTCATTTGTCAAATTTCCCTTGTGTGCTATAATGAGCTCAAACATGGCAAAGCTTAACACAAAAGAGCAAAACAAATTGACAATAGAAATTATAAGACAAATGCTGACTTTGGCCACCGCAGGCTTTGGGTTAGTCGCAGCACTTGCATGGAATTCACTTATCCAAGCATTGGTCGAGAATTATATTAAAGTCTGGCTGCCTGATTTTGGAGAAACAGTTACACTTCTAATTTACGCTTTAATTGTTACTATTCTTGCGGTTTTTGTGACCTACCAACTCTCAAAAATTCTCCGCAAATTTGAAGCAAAAGACGAGAAAAAGTAACTCCACTCAGTTTTCGTTTTTTAGTTTTCATTTATCAGTAAATAATCCGTTAACAATTTTCAAATGGGAACTTACTAAGACCTGTGAATTGAGAACTGGAAACTAATGTCAGATGTGATATATTAGCGGGACAATGAGTCTTGTTTCGTTAAAACTTAAAAACTTCCGCAACCACAAAGATTTTTACTTCACGTTCCCATTAACGACACTTATAATCGGTCAAAATACAGTTGGTAAAACTTCTATTTTAGAATCTATTCAATTTCTATCATACGGTAAAAGCTTTAAGGCAGAACACGACCAGGACGCAATAAGTGAAGGCAAAGACTTTACCAACATAGAAGCTAAAGTAACGGATTCTGAAGGAACAACCAACTTAAAACTTATCATTGCCCTAAAAGACGGCAGACTCTCAAAGAAATTTTTAGTTAACAATGTAGGCCGCCGGGCTGCGGATTTTACCTCCCGTTTTTTGTCAGTTCTTTTTACACCTGAAGATTTGGAAATAATAACCGACTCGCCTTCTTTGAGGCGCGAATATTTCAATTCAATTCTTACCCAAACAGACAAAAAATACAGAATTGCACTCTCTATATATGAAAAAGCCTTAAGACAAAGAAATAGAATGCTATGGTTACTTCGGGAAGGAAAAAAATTCTTTAGTCAAGCTGATTTTGAATACTGGGATAATATACTAATTAACAATGGAGAGATATTAACCGAAAAAAGAAATGAGCTTGTTGAATATGTAAATACTCATGAGAAAGAAGTTTTTCCTTTCGTTATATTTTATGACAAAAGTACTATTACCCGCGAAAGGTTAGATAAATATCATGATGCAGAAAGGGCAAGCGCTAGGACTTTAGTCGGACCCAACAGAGATGACTTTTTCTTCCGATTTGAAGGTACACAAAAGCCAATTTCAGAATTCGGCTCCCGTGGAGAACAACGTCTTACTATTTTTCAGATGAAGATAATTGAGATGTTTTATATAAAGGAGATGACTGGGGAAATTCCAACTCTACTTTTGGACGACATATTTTCAGAACTGGATGATAGAAATATCCACAAAGTACTCGACCTTCTACCCCACAGACAAGTAATTTTAACAACCACACACAAAGAATTTGTCCCTAAAAAAATCATTTCTAAAGAGAATGTTGAAGTAATCGAATTATAAAAGATTGGCAGCCTACCGCTTAGCGCGTTTAGCGGCCTTGTTTCTGACTAAGTTGACTTTCTGAAGGATTTGTGGTGTTAATTTTTGCTAATTGTTCATCAATCCAACTATCAATTTGGTCTGGATTCTTCAAGCTTGGAGGCAAAAACTGATCTGCAACCTTCACAACATCAGGGTCTCCAACTCTTAGCTTTTGTGCAAATTCTCTAACCTGGCCATTAAGCCAGTTTGAAGCTCTTTGACCGAATTCCGCATCAAGACCTAGAGTAATAGAATCTGGCGCGACGGGTGGAGTCCCAAATTCAGAAATTGGGCGTTCAGGAACACTTCTATCGACTGCTATTCCTATAGAATCCACCGTTGGCTCATTTCCAGAGCTTATTTCTCCACCCTCATTCATTTCTTAATGATAATCCTTTCAAAGGAAAAGTCAAGATTCTGTAAAAAAAATTATTGTTCCTGGAATTCCCCAGCGAGGTCTGGCGCGTTGAAATTATTGAGCTGTAACTTCTTCAAATAATGGAGTGACACTTCCCTCATCGATAATAAAATCTTCAATAGAAATTTCCACACCAAAAGCATTTTCGACCATTACCATTTTAGGAACTAATTCTACTTTTGGGGAAGACACGGAGGAAGGAATATCTTGCTTGACCTTTTGTGGTCTTGGTTCAAATAAAGAGTGTAGCTCGTTCTCCGAATCTGTATCAAAAAGCTTTCCCAGATCAACAAATCTTCTCGGAATTAGACGACAATAATATCCATAGAGTGCTTGATCTTTTGCCCCACCAACAGGTAATTTTAACAACAACTCACAAGGAATTTGTACCTAAAAAAGTCATTTCAAAGGAGGATGTTGAAATCATTGAGTTATAGTTCTCTCTACCACTTTCCTGAGAACATTAGTTCAAATCCCAATAGCGTATTATTAAAAAGACCGATAAATACTTCTTTTCCTCCTAACACAGTTCCCGCAAACACAATCAGAGTTAAAAATATTAGTGTAGAAATTAATGATGTTTTAAGTAATGGATATTTTTTCTTTTGCCTCTTAAGAAGCATATAAAGAATTGGGGGGTTCACAAACAAAGTAATAATTATGGCGAAAATGATAACTAGTATAAGCGTTGCAAGCCCTCCAGATGAACTGATATTTCCAGACATTGAATCGTAAAGTAATGATAGATAGATAACTATTAGAGATCCGAAGGAAAAAAGTTGGAGTAAAATAAAAAATTTTTTTATACTCATACAAAAAGCTCCGTCATGACCTTCGGGATTTCATTTGCTAGATCTGAAGCGTTGAAGTATATTCCCACCGATTTTTCCAAACTCTCCCCTGCTTTTTTATTAATATAACTTGCCGCACATGCTGATAGATAAGCATCATTCTTAACATATAGAGCAGTGGCCAATCCTGCCAGAACATCCCCTGTCCCACCTTTTGTCATACCTGCATTCCCACCTTTTATGCAAATCGTTTTCTTGAAATGGCTTGCAACAATGTCCTTTTCCCCCTTAAGCAACACTGTGCAATTGTAGGCTGTTGCAAAAAGTTCAACAAGCTGCTCTATGGGTTCACTTCCTGTCGAAGGCTCTGGCAATATCTTAATGTAATCAAATTCCCTTCTGTGAGGAGTAAGAATTGGCATTTCTTCTAGCTCAAGCAGAACGCGAGGGTCCATTGTTTGCAAACTTCCTCCATCGATCACCCATTTTTTATTAGGATATTTCCTAAGTAAGCTCTCTGTCAATTCTTTGGTATCATCATCGCCTTCCTGCTTTCCTTCTTCCCTAGGCAAACCGGGTCCTATTAAAATTGCGTCAGCCTCATTTATATAGTCGTCTATCTTATCTCTTGGAATAACGATGCCATTCAAAAACTGTTCCTTCATCTTTTGGACGATTTCATTGTTGTCATGAACTGAAGCATAGAAAACCATGTCACACATTCTACTCATAACCGTTAATGGCCAAATTGAAGCTGCGTGAAAAAGTTTACTGCCAACAATTAACATGACTTTACCGTTTTGTCCTTTATGTGAAGAGGAGGAAGGAGTATAAAGTTGTTTTAAGATATGAGGATCAAACTCTACCATGAGGATAGTTTACTGCAATAAAAGTCTAAACGCTATTAACTAAACATTCTTCTAACCTTCTATTGTTGTTCCGACAAAATCTTTTCCTTCCATGTAATTTGCTAAATTTCCAAAATCCGTTCCTTTTAAAATAATGGTTGTAAGTTCCAGTTCTTGAGCGTGTCGCGATGCAACAGGATCAAATGGCGCATTCATCCCGGGCGTCCACTTTTCACCGACCAACCTTCTAAATTCATCCCAAGTACATTTATCAATTGGTTTGGCGTTGGGATTTTGTCTTGGATCACTATCGTATGCTCTATCGATGTTGCTCATGTTAACAATTCTTTTTACGTCATAATCTTCACAAACCAATGCCGCGCAAAAGTCAGTTGACCAACCCGGTTTCCACCCTGCTGCAACGACAACAGGCTCAACGACTTTTCTAATTATCTCGTAGTGCTTGATCAAATGAGGATGAGCAATATCTCTGAAAATGGTTCTTATCAACTGAGCATTTAGTCTCGTTGCGTGGATTCCCAGCCAGTCTAAATCCTCATGCGTTAGCTCATGACCCAAAACTTCCTCTCCGGCATCTCTGTATTGCCTGGCAATTGTTCCTCCACCGACAACAATAAAGAACTGCATATCGGGTTTTTTTTCAAGACTGGTGCGGATGAATTTATTGAAATCTTTCAAAAAAGCTACATCAATTCCACCTTCGGGGACAACTAGTGATCCTCCAAGTGACAGTACTATTTTTTCCTTACCATTTGTACTCATATTCCCGTAAAAAAACAGGCCTTGCAACCTGTTTTTGGATGTAGTTTTGCATACTATATCAAAATCATTGAATAAAAACAATTATTTTCAAATGAGTCTCAAGAAACTGCTTGACAGCGTTTATTTTATCTGGCATATTGATACATATGCCAACCCGCAAACCGGTTCAAAAGTCTGAAGTCAGAACAATTGGAAGTATTGTTTCTAGCGTAACGCTTCAGGACTTAGGAACAAAAATTGTCTATATCGTACTTCTTTTAGCTTTTTTGATAATTGGCTATCTTGTCGGAAGCATTTTTCCACTAAAAGGCGGGGGAGTAACTGCACTGGGAAATAATGCAGCAGCACCACAAGGACAGGATCCAAATGCAGCAGCGCCACAAGCGCCCGCTGCTCCTAACCCTGAAGAGGTACTAAAATCCCTTGATATGGGTCATTTCCCTGTCAAGGGACAAGAAGACGCTCCCGTTACAATCGTTGAATTCTCCGATTTTGAGTGTCCTTTCTGCGGAAGATTCTACGCTGATACTCTATCTCAAATAGTTACTGAGTACATCGATACCGGAAAAGCAAAGCTTTACTACAGACATTACCCTCTTTCATTCCATCCAAATGCAACACCTCTTGCTCTTGCGTCAGAATGCGCAAATGATCAAGGCAAATTTTGGGAAATGCATGATATTATCTTTGAAGCTACGGCTGCAGGCACATCAAGCACAGCAACAGCGGATACTATGAAACAATGGGCTGTTGATCTTGGACTTAATGCCGACACATTTAACAACTGTCTTGACAACAAAACCCATCAGGACAAAGTTGATGAGGATTTTGAAGCAGGGGGCGCAGTAGGAGTCTCAGGAACACCCACTTTCTATATTAATGGCAAGCAACTTGTTGGCGCACAACCCTTCTCCGCTTTTAAGGCAATCATCGATGAAGAGCTAAAGTAAATTAAGTGCAATATCTTACTTTTCTTCTAAAAGTACTTTCTCAAGAATCAAGAAAAAGAAATTTCTTACTGAAATCGTTGCTCCTTGCCACACTCTATCTATTAATCGGATTTGCTCTAATTAATTTTCAATCAATCACCAGCATAGCTTCAAGTGATTATTCTTTGATTTCAAAATTTAGAATAATTTCAATCATTATTTCAGGCTCATTTCACATTATTTCTGAAAGAGATGCAGTGCTACTTTTGGTTTCTTCAGTTTTGTTTGGACTTAATATGGAATTGGTACTTAGAAAGCTTAGGTTTTTAAGATCCCGTGGCAGCCTTCACCTAACCTTCGGAGCAGGATTTATAACACTTGTTGCAACTGGCTGTGCTTCATGCGGACTCTCCCTTGCCTCTGTCGTGGGTCTTTCTGCAGCTATTGCAATACTTCCCTTTCACGGCATTGAACTTTATTTTGTGGGAATACTTCTCCTTTTAGCATCCTTATTTTATAACCTACACACATTAGTCAAAGCGTGTAATATCAACAAAAGTTAATGCTGGCATTTTGTACAATAAAATGTTCCGCGGCCTGCAAGATATATTTTTTCGACTACTCCACCGTCATCCCTTATGCAAGGCTTGTTTTTGCGGCCATAAACCAGAAAGTGCTTCTGATATTCCCCGAGTTGACCCAAAACATCTACAAAATTAAGCTCACTAGAGCCTCGGTACTTCATGCCGTTTTTTAATACTGTTAGAATCGATTCAAACAATACTCCAATTTCCTTTTCAGACAAACTATTAGCCTTCTTTCTCGGATCAATACGTGCATCAAAACACGCATCATTTGCATAAATATTACCTATTCCCCCAATTTTTTGCTGATCCATAAGTAGGACTTTAATTGGCAAACCGGACTTATTTACTTTCTCCTCAAACATCCCTAGAGTCAACTTTGGAGTACCTGACCCGGGGGAAGGAATTGGCTCAGGCCCCAAGGTTTTGAAAAACGGCAAACTTTTAAGTTCATTTGTCTTAACAATTTTCATCCACGCAAAACGCCTTACTTCCTGAAAATACAGATGACCGTCTTTATCCAAGACAATATCAACCCTGGTATGCTTATTCGGTACTTTCACAGGAAAAGGTTTCATAACCTTCAAATCTTGGTTTGTTTTATCCCTATAAATTAATTGCCCTGTAAGTTTTATGTGGAATGCAATGCAATATCCATTTGATAAATTCAAGACAACACCCTTGGCGTATCTATTAACATCTATAATTTTTGAACCTATTATATCCTTATTATTCCCCGAAACTAAAGTTGGATCAATTACATTTACATCAGTAATTGTCTTACCGCAGGTATATTTTTGAAGACCCAATTTCAATGTTTCAACTTCCGGCAATTCAGGCATTTATGATATCCTTAATTTTCCTATCAAATTCCTTTTCTGAGAATTTATCTGCCTGTTTCACGCAATCATCAGAGTTAATTCTCATTTTTTCAAACTTTTCTATTGCTAAATTCAAACTTTCAGGCGTATTTTCATTGAAAAACAATCCAGTTTTACCATCAACTACTGTCTCTTTTACGCCTCCTGATTTAAAAGCTATAACCGGAGTACCAACTCCCATAGCCTCAACAGGTGTTATCCCAAAATCCTCATCATGTGATGCAAAAATATAAGCCTTTGCGCTTGCGAGTAACTCAAACTTTCTTTCATCATTGACTTCACCTAAAAATTCCATATTCTTTTTAGCCTTATTTTTAAGCTCCTCTCCATATCCCGCAAACCCTTTCCCAAATATTTTCAGTATCAAACCATTTTTATTGAAAGCTTTAACTATTACGTCAATTCCTTTTGCCCGAGCCAGTCTTCCTCCAGCAACATAGAAATTAGAAGTTTGAAGTTTGGAGTTAGAAGTTTGAACAACGCTTGGAACTGAAACGGGAGGATAAATGACGATCGCATCACGCCTATAGAACTTCTCTATTCTTTTTTTTACTTCTTTAGAATTAGCGATAAATTGATCAACATTTTTTGAAGCGTTACTATCAACTATCCTTAAAGCATTAAAGGCTATAGCAGATATGGCCTTACTTAGCCCTGAAACCTTTCGCGCTGTCATATATCCATATAAATATCTTGGAGGCGTATGCGTATAGCAGATGAGTTTTGCTTTATGCCTTGAGTTTGCCGAACGGACTTTAACTAGATTGGGAAAATATGCACCCGTCTGACTCACAATTACTACATCGTATGCACTTAGATCAAGGTTTTTGAATGCAAATGGCGATAAAAGTCTCAGGGGTGAAATGAGTTTTTCCCTTGCAGGTATACTGTTAATCCAGGTAGTTCTGATGTCATAATTCTCAAATCTTTCCCGATGGGGACCTAAAAATTCCGGTGCAAATAACGAAGTGTAAACATGAGCATTGGGAAAAATCTTTATTAATCTTTCCAATACTCTTTCGGCCCCACCGTATTCTTTAATATAGTCGTGTACTATCGCGATACGCATAATAAATTTCTAATTGCTCTAATTATTCTAATTTCTAATAAAATCTCAGCTCAAAATTATTTAAGTCAATTAGATTAATTAGTAATTAGAATAAATCTTATAAAAGTTTCATTTGTCCTTTATTTTCCTGCTTAAACTTTCCATTCTCGCCAAAAACATCATCTACTCTATTAGGCAAAGTCTTAAATCCACGGGCAATAAGTGTATCTTTAAGGTCGTGTACTAGTATTAATTTTGTCTCACAGTCTGAAAAATCAAATACAAATGGTACGTCATCGATTATCTTTGCCAATTTATGGGAAATCCTGCAGCTATCGTGACCATCTATAAGTTTTTGGGCAAGTTTTTGGTTTTTTGAGGCTATATCATCAATACTCTTATAAATATTGTCAATTGTTCCATAATCGTTAATCAAATTTGAAGCTGTTTTGGGACCAACACCGAGAACGCCAGGATAATTATCTGATGCATCTCCCATAAGTGCCTTTAATTCCACAATTTGGGGTGGATTAATACCGTATTTTTCCCGCACTTTATCCTCATCCATAATACTTACTTCCGAAATACCTTTTATAGGCATTAAAACTCTTGTATCTTTATCTACTAGCTGAAGCATATCCCTGTCCCCTGTCACAATGTATGTAAAAATTCCTTTCTTGCTAGCCTTTTCAGAAATTGTACCTATGACATCATCAGCCTCATATCCATCAACAGCAAATGTTGCAATGTGCGCCTTCTGAAGAATCTCAAGAATCATTTTGAATTGGTCGGAAAGCTCTGTTTCCATTTTCGGTCTTTGAGCCTGATATCCCACGTACATTTGCTGCCTAAAGGTAGGCTTTGGCCTGTCGAAAGCTATTGCCACTCTCGTTGGAGATAGCTCTTGCATGACCTTAAAGACCATAGAAAAAAACCCATGGACAGCACCTGTTGCCTCACCCTTTTCTGAAGTAAAATGAGGCAATGCATGATACGCACGATGCACAATAGCAGAACCGTCAATAAGAAGAAAAATGTTTTTTTTCATGTCCTTTTCCATAGGGGTATTATACAGAGTATAAAAAAATTTGGAAATAAGAACTGGATTTGATAGGAGCCCCCGCTGGCTGCGGGGGCTCAGGTGAAATTGGTTTGCGTGGAGATGCGCTTCGCAGCTACAGACTCGTTAATGAGGCTGTATTAGCCGACGAGGCCGGTTAGAGTCGGTGGCCGAACCGTTTGCTTATCCCCCACTACGTAAAAGACGATGAATCACCCGACCGGGCAGGCAGATTGAGTCCAACAAGATTCAGGACAACCCTGTTGCCTACAATGGCATATGGTGCATACTCAACCCCCATAGCCGTAGAGGCAACAAGAAGAGCGCTGCCCATCTGATTGACCGGCCAAAACTGGTCTTCAGTAGCCGGTGGCGGATTTACATCCCCGTGACCCAAAACCCTGAAATGTGGGTTTTTGCTAGCCAAGTTGATGACAAGAGATGAAGCCTGGCCCGCCACAAACTGATCTGTCTGCAGCAAGCTAAAAACTGCGGGCTGGGAGCGTGTGATTGACGTCAGTGTATCCCACAGACTCATCGCTAAAACGGAGTCGCAAACAGTGGCATATGACGCCGCTGCCACCTCCATTCTGACTAGCTGATCGGACATTTCAGCGGCCACGGTCTGAGAGTTGTCAGCAGGTTCCCGCTGATTTTCCCCCTCCCCAGCTCCGTGCCGAGAACCGAATACCGCCATGCTGGCAAAGAAGGCTAAGATCGCAAGGATCCAGGCTATCTTTTTGCCGCCGACTGTCTGCACTATTTCCTTACTCAAAAAGTTGAACCTTTCTGGAGCGAAGTCCTAGCTTCCAACTGAAGTCCTAGCCAAGATATATGATGGGCAATTCCTTTCTGTCTTCCTTTCTCCCCTCATCTTCCCTTCTTCAGCGAAGACTCCATAGAAAAAAATCTTTTTCCCATAGAGTCTTCGCCAAGAATGTTATTTTTTGCAAACCAATTTATTAAAGAACTAGCTTATAACTAGCATCAAACTGCATGCAAAACGCAATTTATGCTGAATTATAAGGTTATATTGGAATTTTATGCCTATTTTTGGAAATTTACAAATTTTAGGGCCTAAATACGAAATTGGCCTCCTCCTGAATTACAGGAGGAGGCCAAAAAAAGCAGGGAACGACCCCAAACATCTTCGCATCTTTTGCGAAGAATGGGATACATAACCTGGCGGTTTGCGAAAACTTTTCCCCCCCGAAGGGAGGAGAAACAAGCCCGATGAGTCGAGACATCAGGTAGCTAGGAAGGGATTCTAGCCATTTCTCCTCCCAACGAGGGGCGGCGAGAAGAGCCACCACGGTAAATGGCTCTCTTGAAAAAGGGGCTGGCAAGAAACACTGTCTTGACGCTGGCTGTAGCCAAAGCCAAACTCAACCCATGAAAACAGAAGTCCTCTCAACTCCTGTGAATTTGTTTGGCCCCTCTTTCGAGGGGCCAGGAGGCACGGGCGGGAGTGCCCAAGAACGGATGGTCAGTTCCGTTCTCCTGAAAATGGGGGGCCGCTCCCCCCCGAACCGGACATGCCGGCTGTCTAAATCCTAGGACAAACCCGACAACTGTAATGTTGACCCGGGGCCCCCGGAGGGGCCCTCAAGCCATATGCCGGTACCTCACCGACGGAGCTGTCCTCTCAAAGGTGGGACAGAAAACCCCCGGGATCTAGATGAGCGACGGTGTGGTCGGTCATCGAGCTCAGGACAGCCTGAGCATTAAGGGCGCGTGAACGCCAAGTAAAACGGGAAATGTGTACTCCGTTCTGTGAGCCTGAGTAGATCAAAGTAAGAACCGTAAGGGTTTCTTCGGGATATACTCAGACAGGAAGGGGTGGATGTCTATCCACCGTAGCGATATTTGCCTCCAAGCAATAAAACCAACCTTTCCGGCTGAATGACTATTCATGCCGTTTGGCATGACTTCGCCTCCTTTTGCCGAAGACAGGAAAAAGACAAACCTACTATCTTCTTTCTGCCTTCGGCAAATAATTTTTCGCAAACCAATTTTTAATGTGCGAAATGATTATTTGCCTATGCATATAAGACAAAATCACAACTTACTTTTGTAATTTTAGTACTGAGGGAATTAAATTACAAGCCTAACTTACGTTGCGCCCATACCGTTCTTTTGAGAGGCGTATAACAACATCGCGGTTATCATTTTTAAGACTTGGAAGGGGCAGTGTCTTTGCAGGGAATGGGCCTGAAGTCATACCATCAATTGATAACTTTAGAACTATTTCAAATTTACCTAGTGAAACCATATCATTTTGAGTGTAAATTCCGGCAAATTCCTGCTGCAAAAGCGCTGCATCCCCGGCTCCCGTGACAAAGGAGACGAGTGTTCCTGCGTTACCAAAAATTGCTTTTTGGATGGTCACATCAAGCTGATCTATATACTGATTTGCCAAAGTTATAGCAAGTCTATACTTTCTTGCTTCAGATAATATTTTTATAAAACTTGATGTAGCAAAATTCTGGAACTCATCAACATACAAGAAAAAATCCTGCCTATCCTCTTCTTTCATAAATGCCCTGTTCATAGCAGCCAACTGTATTTGAGTTATTATCATAGCTCCCAAAAGGGAAGCATTGTCCTCACCAAGCTTTCCTTGCGACAAATTTAAAAGAAGTATCTTCTTACCGTTCATTATCTCCTCCAAATCAATTGTGGACTTAGGATTGCCTATAATGTTTCTTATCATTTTAGAACTGACGAATTGTCCAACCTTATTCTGAATTGGGGAAATTGCCTCAACGCGCAATTTATCAGTCATTTTGTCAAACTCTTGTGTCCAGAAGGCACGAATAACAGGATCTTGAATGTCAGGCACAACTTTATCCCTGTAAGACTTATCTGACAAAATTCTCAGTGCATCAATTAGCGTTGTTCCGGGGATTTCTAGAAGTGAAAAAATGGTGTTTCTCAAAATATACTCAAGTCTTGGCCCCCATGAATCGGCATAAATTTTGGCGAAAATACTGACAATTCCTGAGGCTATAAGATCTTTGTGCTGCTTATTCTTTATTTCCAAAACATTCAGAGAAAATGTACGCTCTGTATCAAATGGCTCTAAGTAAACAACGTCATTTAGCCTTCTTTTTGGTATAAAATCCAGAACCGTTTCGCACAAATCACCATGGGGATCAATTATTCCAATTCCCCTTCCTTTTCTAATGTCATCAATAGCCATATTTGCAATTAGCGTAGACTTTCCGGCACCTGTTTTACCCATTATATAAACGTGCTTTCTTCTGTCAGCATCTTTTATTCCAAAAATTGTCTGTTGATTTTTAAATTCCGTAGCCCCGAAAAAATTAACATGTTTCTTTTCCTCATCTGTTATATTTATTGCCGTCGGTATATTTTCAGGTGGCTCACCGGCAAGCGTCCTGCCCCATGAAATATTTTTAACTCCAGCTAAAGCCTTTCCCGGAGGATGCCAAATTGTTGCTAGCTCATCAGCATTTAATATCTGGTTACTCCTTTCAAAAAGTTTTATTTCTCTTTTTTTAACTCTTTTAAGCAGACTGCTTTTATGCAAGTGAGGCTTTTTTAGCTTAAAACTATTTCCTTCACCCAGAGCAAAGCTTCCGTAAGTTCCAGCTATATTTTGAATAATATGCCACGGATTTGACTCATTTGAACCGACAATTATTCTTATTCCTACCTTACCTCCCTGAAATTCTGTCTTTCTGGTAACCATAGAGGAATTAGCCTGTGCTTTTCCTGCCGTTCCATCAGAATTTATCTTTGGCTCGGTCGATGCAATAGCGCTATTTGCCCAATGAAAAGTTGATGGGGTTACAATATACTGTACTCCAACTGCAATATCCCCTTCCTGCTTTGCCAAAAATCCGATAACGGCAGATAATGGATCGACTTCCGAGAATTCTTTATGTGTCTTTATGGGTAAATAGTAATAAGAACTTAACACCAGCTCACCCACCTCAACCTGCTTGTATTTTGTCACAATATCCATAGGGTCTGTTGTCCCAACTGCAACGGATCGTGGATAAGATGATGCCAAAAGACTTGCTACTAGAGTTTGATTTTCACGAGGCGCTGTTATGTAGTAATGAATGGTTTTATTAAGAAGAAAAATTTCAAATGAAAATGCTTTCGGCTTGTTAAAAATACGCTTCATAAATCCAACGTGAGACGGAAGCAGTGCTGAGAAAATCTGATTTGCTGGAGATACCCCTAACTCATCGTCTTTAGGATTTCTTACATGAAGGTAAACAGGATTATTCATCATTTAATTATATATTAAATCGAAGCTCAGAAAAGTTAAGAGATTTTATTTCCTAGAAGAGGTTTTTCTATCAATTGTCTTAGTGCCTTTCATTATGTTTTCAAATTCCTCACCTTCTAAAGTTTCTTTCTTCATTAAAATTTCGGCTACCTCATCAAGTTTTTTTCGATTTTGCTTCAATGCCAAAGCAGCCCTTTTATGCGCCTCTTCTATAATAAAAGTAACTTCTTTGTCTATTGCAGATTGCATGGATTCTGAGATCTGATTGCCTTCTCCCCCAAACATTGGATTTCCATTACTTTCCAAGTTGACAGGCCCCAGCCTACTCATTCCGTACTCAACTACCATCGTCTTTGCAACCTCTGTTGCTTTTTCTATATCGTTTGCTGCGCCGGTTGTAACATCGGCAAACATAAGCTCCTCGGCTGTTCTTCCCCCAAGCATTGTCGCAATTTGCTCCAAGAGGCGGGTTTTTGTTTCATGAACCCTATCAAATTGCGGAGGAATTAAAGTGTGCCCCAGGCTCATGCCGCGCCCTACAATTGAGATCCTGTGGACAGGATCTGCATGAGGCATAGCATAACTTACTATCGCATGCCCGGACTCGTGATAAGCTGTGATTTTTTTATCGTCTTCAGACTGTAGTCTCTTTTTTTCAGGTCCCATCTTGACCTTTGTCGCCGCTTCTTCGATATCTGACATATCAATTGTCTTTTTATTCCCCCGCGCGGCCAAAATAGCAGCTTCATTTAACATATTCTCAAGGTCTGCTCCCGAAAAACCTACGGTTCTTTTGGCAACGCTTTCCCATGAAAGATCTTTTACGAATGGTTTTCCTTGTGAGTGAATGGCCAAGATATCTTTTCTACCCTCAATATCAGGGTATGAAAGCATTACTCTTCTGTCAAATCTTCCGGGGCGGACAAGTGCATTGTCCAAAATATCTGGTCTATTAGTTGCCGCAATAACAACAAGCTGTTCGGTCGGAGTGAAGCCGTCCATCTCAACCAATATTTGATTCAAGGTTTGCTCACGCTCATCGTGCCCCCCCATCATTCCAACTCCCCTTTGCCTTCCTATCGCGTCAATTTCGTCGATAAAGATAATTGCAGGCTGGGATTTTTTCGCATTCATAAAAAGATCCCTAACCCTTGCCGCTCCAACACCCACAAGCATTTCCATAAATTCGGAACCGGCGATCGAAAAAAATGCAACTTTTGCCTCGCCGGCAACTGCTCTTGCAAGCAAAGTTTTTCCCGTTCCTGCAGGACCTACTAACAATACCCCCTTTGGTGTTCTTGCACCCATCGCATGGTACTTTTGAGGATTTTTAAGAAAATCAACCACCTCGGAAAGCTCTTGCTTTGCTTCATTTACACCTGCGACGTCATTAAATGTAACTTTTGGGAAAATCTTATTAAATGATTTAGCCTTATTGCTTCCAAAAGAAAAGATATTCTCCTGAGCGCCCCTTGCCTGACGAAAAACAAAATAGAAAAATCCGATTATGAGAAGTACGGGCAGGAAGTTTGCTAAAATTCCTATCCAAGTATTTAATGCGGAGGAATCCTTAACCGTAACTTTTACCTTGCTTGAATCTGTTTCTGTGTCTTTTAACACTTCGTAAAAAGATGATCCGGGCTCTTTTTTTGTAACTGCTTTCACATTATCCTTGTAAAGGATATCTATTTTATTGTCAGATACGATAATTTCCTTAACCTTATCAGCCTTTATATCTGATATCATTTGAGATAAAGAAACGTCTTTTATATCAGAAGAATTTGTGTAAGAAAAATCACCTATACCAATAGTTAAAAAGAGAAGAAACAAGAACAAAAACCCATACAAAATCAGGTCTTTCCAACCAATACGAAAATGTCTTTTTTTACCTTGCTTTTTAATATTCATGATTTCCTGCCGGAAATTTGGGGGGCAATTTTAACCTGGGAAAGTATACCATAAATGAGCTTAATTTGGAAGTTACTTGACGGGATCATACCCCCCCCTTGAAAAAGGATGGCATCTTAAAATTCTACGGGCACCAAGGTACAATCCCCTTACAACTCCATATTTTTCTACCGACTTATAGGTATAATTTGAACATGTAGGCTCAAACCTGCACACCCGGTCAGACAGAAATAATGTCTTAAAAACTTCATTATGAAAAAATAGGGTTTTCTGATAAAGCTTTATGAGCTTGAGTATTATCTTCTTCATATCAGCCTCAAAGTGTAGGCAGTTTTTTAAACTCTAAAAATTCCTCCGTAGAATTTTCCCAATCAACTACAATATTACTCACTTTCGCAAAAAAGGGACCCCTATTGCAAAGCTTTAGGAGCTTTTCAATTTTTTCTTTTTCTCCCTGCAATATTGCTTCAACCCTATTATCGGAGAGGTTTCTAACCCAGCCCGTAAGTCCCAACTTTTTTGCTTTTGACCTGACATACGCCCGGTACCCGACACCCTGCACAAAGCCTGAAACATAAAGATGTGCTTGCTTCATAGAAGAATTATTTGAGGCCTATTTTTTCTCTTACTTCGTTGACAGTTTCACTTGCAATTTCCCGAGCACGGGAAGCCCCCTCACGAATAACCTTTTCAACATAATCGGGGTTATTTTCAAGATCTGCTCTTTTCTCCTGGATAGGCCTTAATTCTTCGTAAATAGCCTCAGAAAGTTCATTTTTAATGTCTCCGTATCTTACTCCTTCTCCCCTATAAGCATTCTCCAAACCCTCGCGCTTGTCTTTGCCTTGGAAAAGCTCGACAAACTCAAACAGGCTTTTTACTCCACCCGCGATTTCCTGCCCCTGTCCGCTATCTGTAGGTATTTTTGCAATCTTTGACTTTATTTCGTCTAAAGTATCGGTTAAATTAATAAAACTTCCCTCAACCGATTTACTCATTTTGCCCTCTCCTGTAAGTGAAGGGACATATTCACCCGTAGTCTTGAACCTTTGAGGCTCAGGAAAATCTGTTCCATAGTCTTGGTTAAAGCGCCGGGCAATTTCACGGGCTACTTCCAAATGGGGCTCTTGGTCAATCCCTACAGGTACCATATCCGCTTTGTATACCAAAATGTCAGCGCTCATAAGAATCGGGTAGTTAAGAAGAGCCATGGTTGAATTTTGCGGGTATTGCTTGACCTTATCCTTAAATGTAGGCAGATGCTGCATTTTTGCAATTGTAACAACGGATGAGAGATAAAAAGCCAATTCTAAGTGCTCATTAACCTCACTTTGCTGGAAAATAACCGATTTTTCGGGATCAAGACCAGCTGCTAAATAATCGAGTATTACCTCACGTCTATTGCGCCTTAGTTCTTCGACGTTATACGGAGTTGTTATCGTATGAACATCTGCAACCATATATAACGTTTCGTAATCCGTACCGTTTTGAAGCTCAAGCATCCCTTTTACAGCACCTAAGTAATTACCCAAATGCAATCGCCCTGTAGCGCGTATCCCAGAAAGTACCCTTTTTTTCATATATGCGTATTGTATCAAAATTTTGAGGTTGACGATGCTTTAATTGTCATTCTTTTTTATCTCTTGCTTAAACTGCTCGCCGCGGTCTTTGTACGATTTGAACATATCAAATGAAGCACAAGCCGGGGAAAGCAAAACAACATCTCCAATTTCTCCTATTTCTTGGCATTTTTCTACAATTTCACTCATATTCCTGCTCCCCTCAACCATTTTTATTCTCTGATTTCTAATTTTTTCTTTAATTTTTGGCCATTCTTCTCCTATTCCAATAATTGCCTTTATGGAAGTTGAGGTTGAAATCATGTGACCAAGCTCGGAAAAATCACTTTTCTTACTTGAACCGCCAAGAATAAGTATTTTTGGCTCGGAAAAACTCTCGATTGCCGCAATTGCAGTCTCTGGGGTTGTCGAGAAAGAATCATCATAATATGAAACACCTTTTGTGGTTGCAACAAACTCTATCCTATGCGGTAACCCCTTAAAAGACTTCAAAACAGGAATTACAGACTTCATTGTTGCCCCCATGCATATAGCTCCAACAGTTGCAGCGCATACATTCTCGAAATTATGCCTTCCTCGAAGAGCTATTTCCTTGGTCTTTATGACCTCTTCTTCGCGCCCGTCCATTTTAAGATATATAGCCTCATTTTTCACAAAACATCCTTGATCAACATCCTGCTCCCTGCTGACTCTATAAACTTTTCCATTTGAAAAAATGTCGGACTCGTTGCTTGCCGGATAATCACGGTTGACGATCGCAAAATCATTTTCTCCCTGAAATCTAAAAATATTCCTTTTAGCCTCAACATACTCGTAAACATCTTTGTGATAATCTAAGTGCTCGCTTGTTGTCATAAGCATTATCCCAACGTGAGGACTTTTCTCAATATCTATCAGCTGAAAGCTGGAAAGCTCTAAAACAACTTTTGAATTCTCTTTTAAGTCACGTAAAAAATTCAGCGGAGGCGTTCCTATATTACCCCCTAAATGCGCGTTAAATCCCTCTTTTTTGAGCATTTCATACACTAGTGTACTAGTTGTGCCCTTGCCTTTTGTTCCGGTTACACCAATGATTTCACATGGACAAAGATCAAAAAAAGTTTTTACCGCGCTTGTTACCTCAGTACCTTTCATTTTAGCCTCAAGAAGAATACTTATATCAGGCTTTATCCCGGGAGACCTGAATATTATGTCAAACTCATCAAGATCTTCAAAATCACCAAACTTAAAATTTACGCCTAATTTCTCGTACTTTTTTAACAAATCATCTTCAAAACTTTCCCTATTCTTTTCATCAAATACAGTGATTATTGCCGAATCAGGCAAGAAATCGCAAATACTTTGTCCTTCAATACCAAATCCCAAAACCGCGATTTTCTTATTCTGAAAGTTTTCCATACTAAATATTTATGTGAAGCCCTAAAATTTTTTCATTCATCAATTTTGAAGCCACGTTGGTGAATTTTTCGCTATCCCCCGTTGTAAAATAAGCATCAACTAGCTTTTTTGAACCCAAGATATCCTCATTGGTCAAAACTTCCTTCAATCTTCTGGCAACCGCTCCTCCGCTGTCGACTATTTTAACGTTAGGGCCTACAATTTTTTCTATATTTTGCCTCAAAAAAGGATAATGAGTACAACCTAGAGCGATTGCATCAACGCCTGACTTAACAAGCGGAATCAATTGCTTTTCTAAAACTTTTATTGTCTTCCGATCGTTGATTTTGCCATCTTCAACTAATTCTTCAAGATTTGAACCGCCTACGCAAGTAACCTCAACTCCCTTGGCAAACTTATTCACAAGATTAGCAAGATAGGGGCTTTTTGCAGTCGCAGGAGTTGAGAAAACAGCTGTTTTTTTTGTTTTTGTAATGCTTGCTATTGTTTTTATAACGGGAACGGTTCCTATTATAGGGAACTTAAACTTTTGCCTCATTTCATCGATGGTATATACGGTTGCTGTATTACACGCAAAAACAACAGCCTTAACATCTTTAGATTCAAAAAAATTAAGAGCCTGTTCAAGATACTTCAAAAGTCTGTCTTTGGTTTGTCCTCCATAGGGAACGTTTTTCTGGTCTGCAAGAAATATGAATGCTTCATTTGGGAGAAGTTTTTTGATCTCAAGAAGTATAGAAAGGCCGCCTACTCCGGAGTCAAAAACGCCAATCGGTTGGTTATTCATATAAGTATTACAGACACAAGTGTGAGTAGCTGGAGTGGGACTTGAACCCACGACCGCCGCGTTATGAATGCGGTGCTACGAACCAACCGAGCTCTCCAGCCAAAAATTTAATGGTGTTAATTGTACCATTTTGAGGTTAGAAAAACAAAATTTTGGCGGAGCATGCGGGTCTGGAACCCCACGTCCTTATAACACCCACCAGCTCCTTACCCACATATTGTATCAATCTCCAGGCTATAAAATCCACCCGAGGCGAAATGAGACAAATGAGACAGTAGTTAAAAAGGGTGTCTTTTTTGTCACCTACTCCTACCACAAAGTAATCAATGCAGATTTTTTGATCTATTCAAACAATACTGGCTGGTAGTTTTAACTTTTAAGACAAACTTGATAAGAGATAGTATGCTTTTGTTTAAAAATTGCTATACTGATAGTAGGGAATATTTTTGAAATTTGACTCAATAAACATGTATGAATATGAAACAAAGAGTGAGTATAAAAAAACCACTCACACAAAAACTTAAAGGATTTTTCAGCGGAATTAGAAAACCTTTACTAGCCCTATTTTTCTTATTTACTTTCTCCTCTCTTTTTTTGACATCTCAAGTTTTTGCTTCTCAATCATTCTTATCACAAACTGGCTTAGTTAATAGTAACAACACTATCTTGGAAATTATTTTGTCCGTAGTCTTGGTTTTATCATTAGGATTAAGCTTGGCCTGGATTTTAATTTATTTAAAACATCGCCACAGGGAACATGAATACACAGGTGCAGCGGGCAGTCATAAAGCGCATGATAATTTCTCAGATATAAAATACCACCTTTGGCTATTAAAGCATCTTCCCTTCAAACTTCAGCCCACGAAGGTGAAGAATCACGCCCACCAACCATATACCCTGAAAGATAATTTTCTGTTTCTACTCTTTCACCCATATTTCGGAGCCTTAAGAAAAGCAATTGCGTTCTGGCTTATCATCTCTATTTCATTTTCAAGTTCTGGAATTTACTTTCTTGCGAATGCTAGTCCGACACAAGCAGCTGGCGATTTTTCTATAAAGACAGGATATTTTCTTGGATCGGGGGTAACAAGGTCTATTACCGGTCTTGGTTTTCAACCGGAATTAGTAATTATCAAATCAGACACAGCGGCAGGGCAGTTGGTGTGGAAGTCGTCGGCAATGCCCGCTAATGTAAGCACTTACCTTGGTGTCGCTACCGCAGACAACACGGAGACTGAAATTACGCTTGATGCCGACGGTTTTACGGTTTCAGCCGCCCTGGAGGTCAATACCGCCAACGTCAATTACACCTATGTAGCTTTGGCAGGTTCTGATTGCACCTCAGCGGGTGTATTTTGTGTTGGTTCTTATACCGGAGATGGCGCCAGCACAAAGAGCATTACAACTGGTTTCCAGCCAGATTTAGTGTGGGCCAAGCGTACGACGGCCTTGGCCGGAGTATTCAGAACCTCATCAATGAGCACTAACCATGCAGGCTATTTTTCCGCAACCGCAAATAATACAACCGGGACCTTTTTTACGACGCTGGACGGTACCGGCTTTACCGCAGGACTAACCAATAACACTAACGGGGGCAAGTACTATTATGTAGCTTTCAAAAATATTGCCGGAAAGACAACGGTTGGTCAATTTACGGGCAATGGAGTGGATAACCGGGATATTTCTGGCGTGGGATTTGAGCCGGACTTTGTTTTCGTAAAGCAAGATAGCGCCGTCACACCGGTTTTTAACACAACAGATATGTACGGGGACTACTCTGCCTTTACTACGGCTGCTGCCAATGCCGTTAACAATATCCAATCACTGGATTCTGACGGATTCCAGGTCGGTAACAGTACCAGTGTCAATGCTGCAGGTATAGTGAGTCACTATTTTGCCATCGGCGGATCGCCGGACCCGTCACCGGCGGGAAGCTTCCTGATGGAACGGGGTAATTACACCGGCACGGGTGTAAGCCATGTTATAAGTACCTCTTTTGTTCCGAATCTCGTCATAGTCAAGGGCGACACCATCCAGTACGCAGTATGGAGTACCAGCCTGGAAGGAGACGCAACCGAGTATTTCGCCGCTGCGGGTGCTGCTTTTACTTCCGGAATAAATATAATAACCGACACGAGCGGATTTACCGTCGGCACAAACGCGACTGTAAACTCAAATGGTATTACGTATGAATACATCGCGTTTGGTAACGCGACTTCACCCCGGCTGGGAAATGGAGCGGCAGATTTCTATATAGGATCTTACACCGGAAACGGCCTTGACGGGAGAAAGATTGATCACCTTGGTATTGGCGCGGATATGGTCGTAATCAAAAGGACTAACGGCACTGCAAACCAGTCCTTCTGGAAGACGACTAGCCCGGTTATGACCGATAACACAACGGCATATTTTTCTGCAACAACTGATGACACGACGGGAGTATTGGTTAAGACACTTGATTCCGGCGGTTTTACGCTTGGAAGTAACGCGGGTACGAATGCCGCCGGCGCCACATATAACTGGTTTGCTTTTAAAGAAGGTGCCAATTTTGATATCGGCTCTTATGCGGGCGATGGGGTGGCAGATAAAGAAATTACCGGCGTGGGTTTCCAGCCTGATTTTGTCTGGACCAAAAGAAATTCGGCAATTGCCGCAGTTCATAAATCAAGCGACAGCGGGATTGCCAGTAATTATTCCCAGCATTTTATGAACCTGGCAAACGACACCAATGACATAAAAACTTTTACATCCGACGGCTTTACGCTTGGTAACTCTGCTGAAGTAAATACTTCGGGCGGGACCTACAGGTACGCAGCTTGGGATAGTTCAACCTCCAGCAACCCGCCGAGTACGCCAACCAATTCATCCCCCGCTGGTGGTGCGACAGCGCAAAACTTAAACGCCACACTTACCGGCTCGGCATATTCTGATCCCGATTCCAACGCTCAAACGGATTCGCAGTGGCAGGTGGATGATGATTCTGACTTTGCGACACCTGTTTGGACCAGAACAGCAGGTGCAAGCGGCGTAACAACATCTGTAACTTCCGCAAATGGGACGTTTGCCAATGAGCTGAGCGGCAAGACAGAGCTGGATCATGCAACTACCTATTACTGGCGGGTAAGGTACTCAGACGGTACATATTCTTCGTGGTCCACCGGAACAAGTTTTACAACAAATACTATTTCTACACCAACACATTCATCTCCGGCAGACCAGGCAACCGTCACCACACTTACACCCACACTAACAACCTCAGCATTTTCGGATACCCAAAGCGGACATACATCTGCCAATGCCCAATGGCAGATAAGTGCATCCAGTTCTTTTTCAAGTCCTATTTATGACTCGGGAACTGTAAGCTACGGTGCTTCCTTGGTTGTTCCCTCCGCAACGCTTTCAAATGGGAATGTTTATTATTGGAGAGTCCGATATCAGGATTCAACTAGCCAATGGTCATCATATTCTACCGCTACGCGTTTTCTTGTCCAGCAATCGACTTCAAGTTCGATAGCAAAGTTGACACCTTTGTTTGGGAGCACAGTCGTAGACCAGGGAGATGCTGTAAAAATTGACGCGCAATTCTTGTCCTCTGCAGGCGCACCTATAAATGACGCAACTGCGACTATAAATATTTATAACCCAAGCGGAACCCTGGTTGTAACTGCGCAGACAATGAGTTATATCGCAAGTTCAAACGGTATATACAGATATTCATATACCATCCCTTCAACCAGCGGAAGTTATCTGTATGATGTGACGGCAACTTCGGGAAGCACCACAGGATACGGAGCCGAAAACTTTGAGGTAAGGACAATCGTTTCTGATATCAGTTCTGCCAAATCGGCAGCCGAATCCGCTCAATCAGCAGCTGTGTCAAATCAATCGACCCTTTCTACCATCAACACAAATCTCAATACTGCCAACACCAATATTAATACTATCAATACGAATGTTTCTGCCATAAAAAACGCTACAGTAAGTGTGACAGGAGTAATCTCTGACTCTTCTCCGTCTGATTCATCTTTCAAAACCAATTTGACTGCCGGGAAAGATGATTTTTATAAAAATATGGTAATTACTTTTACATCTGGTGACAATTCCGGCCAATCCAGAAGAATATCCAGCTATTCCCAGTCTGACAAGAAAATAAGCGTCGATCCGTCATTCTCTTATACCCCTGCCGATGGAGATACTTTTGTTATTAATGTAGGCTCTGTCCGAGCAGAGGAACTTTCTGGCTCGGCCAAGTCAACGATCGAATCAGTCCAAACAAAACTCAACTCCCTATCGGGGACTCTGCCGTCAAACTTCTCGGGTGTTTATGACCAGCTTGTAACTATAACCAATCAGCTCTCATCACTCGGGGCTATCAAAGGCAACGGAGCCGAGGCACTTTATGATCTTTCTCCTGCCAATAAAGACGATATCAAATATTTAAAAAATAAAATTCTTGATCTGCAAGCAGCTATGGAAATCACCAAGGCCATGCTTTCGGGTGATCAAAATTCTGTATTTTCCACCTGGTATACATTTAATTCCGTGGTATTGAATATGCTGATTGCCAATCCGACAGATCGTGACGCGACAATTCCCTTTAAAGCCTATCTGCCAAAAGAGGCCAAACCCGAGCACATCATCTCCTCCGGCGGGATGAAGGTGGAATATGATGAGGGTGCAAATGCGTATTATGTCAGCGGTGAGTTTGATTTAGATGCAGGCGATTCTATTACTAAACAGGTTGAAATCAAGGACATTTGGTTGATAGATGAAAGCGAATTGAATGGATATAAAACTCAGGCAAATGATTTATACAATGAAGCCAAGTCTACTGCTTACTCGGCTCAAGCGTTGGTTTTGAAAAATGATACGAATAACCGGATTGATAAAATTCTACGCTCTCAAAAAGAAAATAACGCCGATCCCACCGAACATATCCAAACCTTCCGCAATAATCAGGATGATCTGATATCTATAAAGGATAATCTGAAAAAAATGACAGATCTTGTCACTTCTGCTGGAGCAGGAAGAGGGATGTTGGCATCAGTCGGAGGGATACAGACTGTCGCCTCGTGGGGAATTATTGTCATGCTTATAGCCGGTTTTGTAATTTTAGGAGTTTTCTCTTACACAATGTGGAAGCACCAGATGATGGTAACAGCTCTGGCTTCCGGTAAGCTTCAGGATGGCAAAAGAAGATTGTCGCCTGAATTAGTTGGTAGTAATGTCTTGGATGAGATAAAAAAGCCGATGGTAGCATTAAGTATACCTCGACTGAATCTTCATTTCTTGACGGCAATTTACAAGTTAAAATGGCTGGCGTTGTTGGGTTTGGTAATAATAATTATTTTTGCTTTTTATAAAGGGTTTGTTTCCAACCCATGGCAAGCATTAATAACCAATCCAACTTCTATTCCAACAGTCTCACCAACATCTATTCCATCTCCAATACCTAGCCCAACGCCTGTTGAGAAAAAAGTAACAGTGCTGGAAACCGAAACAGGATGGTTAAACGTCAGGGAAGAACCGACTATAAAAAGTGAAGTTCTAGGCAAGGCAGACGTTGATAAAACGTATACAGAACTTGACAGAGAAGAAAACGATTTACAGGAAGAGTGGATAAAAATCAGATTAAATAATGAGATCGAAGGTTGGGTTTTGGGAAAGTATGTAGAAAAAGCTTCAAACTAGTATGAAAATTGTTTTTGCTTTGCTTTTGTCTTTTATTGCTCCGATTATCTTGTTGCCTGTAGAGCAAATATTGAATTATCCCCATATTATAGAAGAAGCAGTTAAGCTTCTCGCGGTAACACTAATAATCTTTCAATCAAAACAAGGCAAGAAAAATTATTTAATGGTGGCTGTTTTAGTAGGCGTACTTTTTACCATTTCAGAAAGCGTGCTCTATTTGGTTAATTCTTTCCAAATGGATAATTTTTCACTTATTCCACAAAGAATTATTGTAACCGGAATTCTTCATAGCGCCACCTGCGTCCTAATCTATATCCTGGGAAGAAAAAGCTGGTGGCTATTGGGTGCTGGATTTGTTCTTGCTGTGCTTATTCACTATTACTTTAATATATTCATAACAAGTTACGTCCCCGTCCGCTTTTAAATATTTTGCAATAATTGTGGGGTTAGTATAATTGCGCTATGGGAAAGCAAAAATACTTTGAAGAGCGTGAATTAAGGGTCAATCAGAAGCTGAAAATTCTACTTGAAAGAAAAGATTTTCAAACTGATATTGCAGTTTTTCGAAAGAAGTGGAACATTTCGAAAGGTGGTTTTAAAACGGAAGATGGGTATCGGGAGTGGATGGGATGGCTAGAAACACAGACTGATAAATACATTGATGAAAACTGGAGTAAATGCCGAGCGGAACTTCAAGAACTGTCAAAACAAGGCAAACTAAGCGAACGAGAGGAGTTAAATAGGAAATTTAATCATCAGTCACCTAGAAACGCTTTTCATTATGAAATCCACAATTTATTGTTTAAACATAAGATTCCAACTTCCTGGTATAGCGGAATGCGACTTTACTTGTTAAGTAATGATTTAGGTTCAGCTCGAGTACCGTTAAATAATGTTACGGTACAAATAACTTGGAATGAGCAAACAGGTGAACGCCAACTCTCCCTTCTGCTAACAGCAGATTCAACGATGGATGATGTTAAAGCTGTTTGGAAACCACTAGTTATGCCCGAGCTTAGAAAACTGCACGATTATTCTGTAGTTAAAGGCAGATACAAACCTAACCTGGAACTTGATAAACGAGTGCATGAATTATGGAAAGCTGGTGACAATACCTATGAGCAAATTGCTGAGGTAATTAAAAGCGAATTCCCTATAAGTTCTAATTTTATGTATACGGATGTATCTAACGCCCTTAAAAGGTATAAGAAACGCTTCGGTTAAGAATCACGCTTAATTCGTAACGTATCGCTTCTTTTCCCCCTCCCCTACAATTTCCTTAAACTACTGAATTCTGAAAATGTATAAGTTTTCAGTGGTTTATCCATACAATTTGAGTAGAGGTACAAAACTATGATTAAACAGCCACAACACAATCTAAAAATTGAATATGTTGACGTAGAGAAACTGATTCCAGCTGTATATAACCCTCGCACTTGGGATGAAGCGGCAATTAAAAATCTCACATCAAGTATTAAAGGTTTTGATATTGTCGATCCGTTAATCGTTAATAATGTCAAAGGTCGGGGAAATATTGTCATCGGTGGTCACTTTAGGTTGGAGATAGCCAAACGCTTGGGATATAAACAGGTACCTGTCGTTTACGTCACCATTCCTGACATTGATAAAGAAAAAGAATTAAACCTCAGGCTTAACCGCAATACCGGAGCCTGGGATTTTGAGCTTCTGAAAGAATTTGACGTTAATCTTCTTCTTAATGTTGGCTTTGATGATACGGACCTTTCCCATATCTGGGATGATGCGCTATCAATTGAAGATGACAATTTCGATACTGAAAAAGCCATTGAAGAAATCGGTACTCCAAAAACAAAACTTGGGGATTTGATTAAACTCGGCAACAATTTCTTGATTTGCGGTGCTGCAACTGATCCGACAGCTGTAAAAAGACTAGTTGGAGCAAATAAGATCCATATTTTAAATTACGACCCTCCGTATAACATTTTACTTGATTACCATAAAGGGATTGGCACAAATGGTAAATATGGAGGAAAACAGACAAATGACAATAAAACGGATGAAGACTATCGAAGTTTTCTTTTAAAAACACTTCAGAATGGGCTAATAGTTGCTAACGATGTCTGTCATGTCTTTTGCTGGTGTGATGAAACGTATATCGGATTAGTTCAGGGAATATACCAAGAACTTGATATTGAAAATAAGCGGGTGTGTTTATGGATCAAGAATAATCAAAACGCCACCCCTCAGATTGCTTTCAATAAAGCCTACGAACCATGCGTGTATGGAATTAAAGGTAAACCACATCTCGCACCAACGCCTACTAACCTGAACGAGATACTCAATAAAGAGGTCGGAACAGGTAATCGACTCCCAGATGACATTCTTGATCTCTTTAACATTTGGTTGGCAAAAAGGTTGCCCACAAGCGAGTATGAACACCCGACACAAAAGCCACCAACGGTATATGAGAAGTCATTACGTCGTTGTACGAAACCTGGAGATTCAGTTTTGGATGTATTTGGCGGTTCAGGTACCACATTAATAGCCTGTGAGCAATTGAAACGGCGAGCATTCTTGTGCGAGTTAGAGCCGATTTTCTGCGATGTAATCATTAAGCGATTCCAGGAATTAACCGGGAAGGAGGCAGAATATGTCATTTAAATTAGGTGAAATTCGCCAGCTTGGAGAGCATTACCTCCTTTGTGGGGATAGTACTGATGAATATACAGTGAAAATGTTTATTAAAGACCTGAAGATAAAATCTGTCATCTTCGACCCACCCTATGGTGTTCACTATACCGAAAGCAAAGAATTTCTCCAAACCGGAACTGTCAAACACAGACCAATTATCAATGACTGGATAACTTCAGAACCAGAATATTACAAGTTTTCCTACTCATGGTTATCTTCAGTTATTCCACATCTAACCAAAAAGAATTCACTGTATATTTTTAGCTCTGACATCATGCTCTTTCCGGTACGGGAAGCGATGGCTCATGCTGGTATCAGCTTCGGGCAACTTCTTGTGTGGGTAAAAAATCACAACGTTCTTGGGAGACTTGATTACTTGCCCCAGCACGAAATGGTTCTCTATGGTTGGTATGGTACCCATGAATTTATGAAATCAAAAGACAAAAGTGTCTTACTCTGTCCAAAACCCAATAAGAGCAAATTGCACCCAACCATGAAGCCAGTACCGCTTCTGAGACGACTTATATTAAACAGTACTCAAGTTGGAGATATTGTTTTTGATGGATTTGGAGGATCGGGATCGACTTTAATTGCTTGTGAACAAACCAAACGGAAGTGTTTGATGATTGAACTGGATCCTGAGTATTGCCAAGTCATTTGTGATCGGTTTGAAATGATGACAAAAATTAAACCTAAAGAGGTGGAAACATTAAACGTATGACAGATAATACGCCTGAAACCAGTATTCAAAAACGGATGGACATCAACAAAGAGTTGTTGATTGATCAGCTCAAGAAAACGCCCATTGTTCAAATAGCCTGCGAAAAGACGGGTGTTGGTCGGGCTACCTATTATCGCTGGCGGAAAGAGGACAGTGAATTTGCTGGCTTAGCAGATGAAGCGATTGCTGAAGGCAACGAACTGGTAAACGACATGGCAGAATCACAATTAATGGCAGCAATTCGGGATGGTAATTTAGGCGGAATCATCTTCTGGCTCAAGCACCATCACCCTCGATATGCCACCAGAGTTGAGGTAACGGCTAAATTAAAACATGATGATGAAACCTTAACTCCTGACCAGGAAGCGTTGGTTATGAAAGCACTTAAATTGGCAGCTCTTCTTCCCGATCCTAATATTACAAGTGATGCCACACAAGAAGCGGTTCAACCAAAAACAAAGGAGGGGCAATCATGATAATCCATACATTAACCACTGAAGAGCTTAATGAGTTAAAGAAAAACCGCAAAGTCAGACGCACACTGGCAAAAAAGAGCCACTACTGGTTCTTTGCCATTTACTTGGGAGACTATATGGATTATTCATTTGCACCATTTCATCACGAAATGTTTTCGGTGAGTGAAGATCCAGGTTTATCGCTTGCCGTGATAGTTGCCTTCAGGGGATCAGGCAAATCAACGCTGTTCAGTTCGTCATATCCCATCTGGTCGATAATTGGAGCACAACAAAAGAAGTTCGTCTTGATTTTAGGTCAGACACATAACCAAGCCCGACAACATTTAACCAATATTAAGCGGGAACTTGAAACAAACGACCTACTCAAAGCGGACATTGGACCATTTCAGGAATACAGTGATGAATGGGGAGCAACCTCGATTGTTCTATCAAACTACGATGCCAAAATTGCTATTGCCTCAACTGAGCAAAGTATCCGAGGTATCAGACATGGTAAGTATAGGCCTGATCTGGTTATTTGTGACGATGTTGAAGACTTAAACAGCGTTAAGACAAAAGAAGGCAGAGACAAGATATTTAACTGGTTGACAGGTGAAGTAATGCCGATTGGTGACCGGTACACCAAAACCATTATTATTGGAAACCTCCTTCATGAAGATTGTTTACTCATGAGGTTAAAAAACACTATTGATCAGGAACGGCTTGCTGGCAAATTTTTCGCCTACCCTCTCTTGACTGAAGATAATCAAATTACGTGGCTGGGGAAATTTCCTGATATGGTATCTATTGAAAAGCAAAAAGCATCCATTGCTTCGGATACTGCGTGGTACCGAGAATATTTGTTAAAAATTATCTCCGATGAAGATAGGCTGGTTAAACCCGAATGGATCCAGTATTATGACGAGCTACCTCAAGATTCTTCTAACAAGTTACGCTTTACGGCAACTGGCATTGATTTAGCCATTACTTTAAACGAATGGTCTGATTTTACTGCTATGGTATCAGCACACGTGTACGGCTACCGGGAGAAGCTTCGTGTATACATTCTTCCTAATCCGGTAAACGCAAAAATGGACTTTCCGATGACAGTGACAAAAGCGAAGGATATATCTAAATCGCTGGGAAACGGTACCTATACCAAACTATATATTGAAGAAGTCGGTTATCAAAAAGCTCTTATCGATCAGCTTGTTGCACAAAATGTCCCAGCTGAACCGTTTAAAACCATGGGGCAAGATAAAAGAGCCAGACTTACTCTTGTTACCCATTTAATTCAGCAAGGAAAAGTATTATTTCCTCGACGTGGAGCAGAATCGTTAATCATGCAGCTAACGGGTTTTGGGATTGAAAAACAGGATGACCTGGCAGATGCGTTTTCTTTACTTTTATTGAAGATAATTGAGGAGGACAATAAATCAGGACCCAGTGTTACTATAATTTGTACCGGAAGTATTTATGATCAATACGACCCCATGAGAGGACTTTATCACGATTCCCTGGATAGAGATCCACTGACACTTAACTCGAGGTTTTAGTCCATCTCCTTGACTTCACAAAGCCTTTGCGTCATTCCTTGTGTTGTATGAAAAGGATGACAACCAAAGGAAAAACGAACGTAATCGAGTACTGCCTGTATGCGAGGAAATCTAGTGAATCAGACGAGCGTCAGGCAATGTCAATCGACTCGCAAATTAAGGAGATGCAGATCGTTGCCAAACGGGAAGAACTAGAAGTCAAGGAAATTCGGGAAGAAAGCCACTCAGCTAAACTATCAGGGCAACGGCCGGTATTTAATCAACTTTTGATAGACATTGAACAAGGAGAATTTGGAGGCATCTTAACTTGGGCACCAGACAGGCTAAGTAGAAACGCAGGTGATTTAGGAAAACTGGTTGATTTAATGGATCAGGAAAAGCTCAAACAGATCAAAACCTACTCACAAACATTTTCCAATAATCCTAATGAGAAGTTTCTACTGATGATTCTCTGCTCTCAAGCTAAGCTGGAAAATGATAACCGAGGCTTAAATGTAAAGAGAGGGCTTCGAGCAAAATGCGAAATGGGATGGCGACCAGGAGTTGCACCAATCGGTTACAAAAACGTGATGGCAAATAATCGAATAAGTGAAATAGTTTTAGATGAAGAACGAGCCTCAATTATTAGGCAGATATTTGAACGAGTTGCCGAAAAAGGACACTCAGGTCGAACAATCAAACAATGGTTAGATCGAATCGGATTTAGGACAAAAAATGATAAACCGCTGGCATTAAGCAAGATTTACTCTACTCTTAACAATCCCTTTTACTGCGGCTCATTTGAATTTAACGGGGTGAAATATAAAGGAAATCATCCGGCAATTGTTACTAAAGCGATATTTGATAAAGCACAACAACAACTAGCCGTACCACCCAAGGAATGGCACAAGAAAGTATTTCCTTTCAAAACTTTGTGCACTTGCGGCTCCTGCGGAGGAGGAGTAACAGCTGAAGAGAAATACAAAAAACTCAAATACGGTGGATTTACCAAACACGTTTATTATCACTGCGGAAGATCGGTTGATTACGAATGTGACGAACCATATATCACTGAGGAGGATTTAATCCAACAATTAATCGGCCATATCAACAACATTAAAATCAACGAAAAATTAATCACTACCAGATTAAAATCCGAGATTGAACGCTTCCATGCTTTACGATCCCAAGTACTTCATCAGGAATACCTTGATGGGAACTTAAACCAATTTGACTACCCAGAAAAAGATCCTATTCCATCAGATACTGCAAAAGCATACCTGCTGCATGTACTAAAAGCTGGGACTTCAGAAGAACGGCAATTAATACTCTCCGCAATCAAGACCAAATTCATCCTCACCCATAGGGAATTGAGAATAAAGTAATCCTCTTAACACTTCTTACAGGATATATAAAATAAAACTGGTTCAAGGTAGTTTTTAGTGGTTTTAGAAGAAAAACAGGAGCAAATCGAGGTTTTGCAGGTTTAACAGTTTTTCTCTTCTCCAGGCTGCAAAACTGAAAAATGTCCAAAACGAGCTAAATTAGCAAGCCCCATTGGGCAATTCTCGCATAGCCTATGGGTCTACTAGAACTATAGGAATTTGGCGGAGGAGGGGGGATTCGAACCCCCGATACCCTTACGGGCATACACACTTTCCAAGCGTGCGCACTAGACCAACTATGCGACCCCTCCATTCATTAGCCATTAGACATTAGCCATTAGACATTAGCTTCATAATTATCGGTAAGGCTTTCTCGTAAACTTTTTTATCGGCATTGAAAGTGAGTCTTTCAATGACCTTATCTTTCTTAACCCACTCGACATTCTCCATTTCAAAATCGTGTTTCGTAATATCCCCGCCTATAAATTTCATTAAGTAATAATACACTGTTTTTTTAACCTTTTCTCCTTCAAAAACGTACCAATAAGTAACGGGCTCTAGTTCTTCCAATATTTTTCCTCTCGCGCCCGTTTCTTCCTCAACCTCTCTTAAGGCTGTCTCTTCCTTTGTTTCTTTTTCCTTCTTGTCTCCTATAAGACCTTTAGGAAATCCCCAGCCATGGTGCTGGGAATGCTGGCACAACAGAATATCAATTCCGTTACTTGTTTTATTAAAAACAACCCCGCCTGCTGAAAATTCAAATCTCATAATTTTTACACTCTTACCCTGCGGAGGGTACAGGATTTGAACCTGTGAATCCGCGAACGGATCGAGTTTTCGAAACTCGTGCAATTGGCCACTATGCGAACCCTCCAATATACTTTTTGCGCACCCGAATGGGGTCGAACCATCAACCTCTGGATCCGCAATCCAGTGCTCTATCCATTGAGCTACGGGTGCAAACACGCAAGCTATGCTATTGAAGCCTAGGGTAGTATTATATCAGTTTTTGAGGCAAAAAAATTATCTCTCCAGAGGAAAAGTCTTTGCTAGCCAATCACTGCTTTTTTCCATAAAGGTTGGCTTCATAACTTCACGGTATGGTATATATCCTGCCATTACTCTTCTAACATGGTCTGATGGTACATCTCCAAGCGTAATTTTGAGCTCACCCGGAATAATACTTTTCGTTCTTATAATAAGAACTTCCATTCCGTCCATCTTCTTGAAATAAAAGTCATAAAGTTCTTTCCAAATAAAAAAATGGTCCTCTATTTTTACTCCCTGATTGCTTATTCTATAGTGAAAATTTTGAGGAGGGGTTGAGCCTAGCGCAACTGAAAAAAAATAAAGCGCCAAAACAACAAACATTAAAAGATATTCAGAAAATACAAACAAGATTATATCTATTAAAAAAACCAACATAAGACCTGTTACATAAAACTCTCTGCTTTTTTTCCTGTAGGGTCTGCCCGGCGCTGACCAGGAAATTAGTGTTTTTATATCTGAATAATGGTGTTTATATGATTGATTGTCGTTGGAATGTTCCATAGTTACACTATGGCAAAATTGAGGCGGAAAATCAACTCAAATTAAAGCTCTTGAAGAGATGTGCCTTCACCAGACTTGTAGTCCCGGACATACTGAAGATAGCGCTCTGTTGAAGATAATCTTTTGTGTCCCAATACTTTCGAAAGAAAAACCAAAGAAATTCCATTTTTGAGGTGGTGCGCTACAAAAGTATGTCTTAGGTCATTGATCTTAACTTTTTCTATTCCTGCCTTTTTGAAATATCTCTCAACAGCATCTCTTATGTTCCTGACTAAAAATGGCCTTCCCGTCTTGGTCACAAACACGTGTTGGTCTTCAGAATTAACTCTGCTTTCCATATATCTTTTTAATGCTTCCTTTGCGCGTCTATTAAGAGGCACTTCGCGTGCTTCATGGCCCTCATACGGCCTTATGTGAAGTGTGTTGTCGTTGATATCATCAACCCGAAGATTTGCAAGCTCACCAATTCTAATTCCTGTTTGAAGCAAAACTTCAATTATGGCGTAAATTCTAGGATCAACTGAAGCCGCATCTCTTAATGCTCTGTATTCTAGAGGCGACAACATCCTTGGTGGATTCAATTCATACTTGGGATGCTCTACTAAAAGTGATGGATCATCAGTGATTAATTCATTTACCTTAAGATATCTGTAAAAAGTTCTTGTTGAGTTGAGCTTTCTTGAGAGGGATTTAGGCGTATAACCTTCATCTTTGAGTTTGGTTAAAAAAGCCTGAATATCATCTCCACCGATTTCATGAACATGGTTTTTCTCCAGCGACTCGAGGAATTCAATCAATTGCTGAATATCTTTACCATATGCTAATATGGTCGCAGATGCCCTATTCTTTGATTTTAGAAAGTCCTGGAACTTTCCGTGCGCATCTCGTAGCTTTAATTCTGTTGCCATAAAAAGTTTATAATAAGCTATAACAAAACAATAAATCTATAATTTGGAAGTTTTAGCTTATCTTAAATTAATTTGAGCCTATAATATCAGTAAAAATGCGCTTTGTCAACACAAAAACATTTATTCTTCTGGGAATTATAATAATACTTCTCCTCCTTATCAAGAATATTGTGAGTTCAATCCTCTCTTTGAGGCAAAACAGTCATATAGTAACAACTCTGCGTCAACAGGAAGTAGCGGAAAAGCAAAAAAGGGAATTCTTAAAACAACAGTTATATTTTTCTAATACACCCGAATTTATTGAAAATCAGGCAAGGGAAAAATTGGGAATGGTAAAACCGGGTGAATACGTTGTACTTGCCCCTCCTCCAAAGATTGAGGAAAAAAAGAAAGTTGCACTTGCCTCTCCTCCAAATTGGAAAAAATGGTGGAACCTCTTTTTCCAAGACAAATAAGCTTTTTCAAATCCTTGCTGAGAGGTAAACGAAACTTGCCCCCCACACTAAGCCTAAACGTGTTGCGGGGTAAGGAGTTGAACCTTATCTGCAAGATTATGAGCCTCGCGTGCAGCCGTACACTACCCCGCGGTGTGTAAGGTATTTATTATAACTTTTTCCAGCCTCAATTACAAGCTGCGCTGCTTGTTTTCTACGTCTCTTTCTAGTAAAATATCTTGTTATGAAAAGAGAGTCACTAAAAGTTGAGAAAAGAGAAGTTGTCGGAAAAAAAGTTAAACATTTGAGGCGGAATGGCATTCTTCCTGCAAATATGTTTGGTAAGGGGGTTAAATCACAGTCTCTGCAACTTGCCCTAAAAGATTTTGAAGAAATCTACAAAAAAGTTCACGAAACAGGTCTTGTTGATCTATCTATAGGAAGTGAAGTGCATCCTATTTTGATACAAAATGTACAAATTCACCCGATTACCCATACTCCAATTCATGCCGACTTTTTTAAGGTAAATCTAAAAGAAAAGGTGAGGGCATCCATTCCGATAATTGCTGTTGGGGAACCCAAGGCTGTTAGTGAGAAAATCGGAGTTCTTCTTCAACCCCTTTCTGAAGTAGAGGTTGAAGCTCTACCTGCCGACTTGCCTGAGAATTTGGAAATCAATGTAGAAAAGCTTGTAGCAATTGATGACAACCTTACAATTGCCGACCTCAAGGCACCTAACGGCGTTGAAATATTGGCAGAACCTCACGAAATGATCTTTAGAATCGATGAACTCGTATCTGAAGCGGCGGAAGAGCTTGCAGCCGAAGAAGAAGCGGAAGCTCAAGCAGCATCAGAGGAAAGTGAGAGTGAAGGAAAAGAGGGCGCGTCAAATGAGTCCAGCGGAGAAGGTGGAGAAAAAGGAGAAAGCAACACTTCGGAAGACAAAGATAAAGCTTCCGAATAATCAACCCTTAAGCATTTCATTCTTTAATTTAACGGCATCTTCAAATAATGGATCTATTCTTAAAGCTTTTTCAACGTAATCCAGTGCTTCCAATTTATATCCGGCGTTAAATGCACTCAATGATGTATTGTATAAGATGTCAGGGACATTGGGGAATTGACTGATGACACTTTTCCAGTACTCATACTTCTTAGCTTTGTTTTCATGAATTGCTAGCGCATTACCGTATCCATTTGTCAGAATGACTAATAATTGAAGCTGAAAAAGCGCAAAAAGTATCAAAACAGCTAGTAAAAAATTCCTCAAGTGATAGGCAAGAGACGAGGCCTTTATATATTTTTTATATTTCTTCGGAAATATCGCGGTAATAATTCGGGAATTAATTTTCATACTAAATTTTATGGCTTTACCCGCTAAAGTTCAAGTCCTCATTACTTAGAAGAAGAAAAGAAGAATTGTTGAAACAAACAGAAAGGCGACTGAAAGAAGCATTTGAAGCGACATTGCAAGATTTACGCTTCCAGGAAAACTTATACTTAACTTTCTTTCCATTTTTCTCGCCTCTTTAGTATGAAAATAATTGACTGCAACAATTGCGCAAGCCCCGATTAGCACTATTGCCTTAAATGAGGTTGTTATCATCGGTATTATGTTAGTTGGCAGTATATCCATAGCCTACATCTCCTAAAAATTTGTATTTGTTAGGCTTTAGTTCTTTTTCTTTTAACCAAAGCTGTTGTGAGTATTTCTGCACTGTCTGCGGGCTCTGATGAATTTGCGCTGAAAGAAGATTTGCAATTTTTCTTGGAGATCTTATGTCTTTAATTATAAATTCTTCCTTGTGTGTTGGTCTATCAAAGGTCAACTCAACATTGCCTATCCCTATTAGCTCAGGGATTAATCCATACATCTCAACGTCAATTTCAGTGCATCTTATCTGATCCAGTAACACGGAATTAATTGCTTCTGAGACCAACGGGCTGTAATGCACCTCAATAATCTGCTTGTTTGTTGCAATATATAGATGGAAACTCCAATGGATTAAATCCCTAAGCGAAGCTATGCTTCCAATTAAAACAACGAGAAAAAAAGTGCTAAATGCGAGACTAATGCTGTTAAGTGCCAGTAGGAGTGCCGAAGAAATAATTACCGCAATAAGAAGTGAGACGAAAGTTTTTTGAATGAGCCGCACAACAAGAGGCAGCCAATGTTCGCGGGTTGCAAATATCAACTCTTCATCTTCGAAAAGCTTGAACTTTTCAATTTGCGAGTCGTTAAGTCTGTCTCTTAGAAAAAATTCCTTAAATTTCATGTTAGCTTATACTAGCTGTATATGATTGTTGGTTCAGTAAGTATTCTTACAGCAAAACTGTGAGCTTGCTAACACTTTTTACAACTGCTATACTCCTTTCAAGGAGAATGGAGCAATTCCCAAGCCAAAAACTCAAAAGGTTTTTTGCTACCTCAAGACCAATTTTTTATAAAAAGGGTCAAATTGTGCTCAGAATCGGTGAAACGGGATCTGCTTTTTACGTAAAAAACGGCTATATTAAAGACTCAAGCGTATCATCAGATGGCAGGGAGTTTACTCTTTTTATTTTCAAGCCCGGTGATCTTTTTTCATACAACTGGATTTATAACAAAATTCCGAATGTACATTCTTTTAAGGCAATGACCGATTGCGTAGTATACGAAAAAACACGAGAAAACCTGCTTCTTTTTCTTGAAGAAAATCCCGATGTTCAATTTATGATTTCTCAAAATATTGTCATAAGACTAAGGGGTCTAATGCAAAGAATAGAACACATGGCATTCGGTACCGCTTCTCAAAAAGTTAGTTCAATTTTTGCAATACTTGCTGAAAGATTTGGAAAAATTGGCCCAAAAGGAATAAGCATTTCACTAACCCTAACCCAACAGGATATTTCTGAATTGATAGGCATAAGCCGCGAAACAACAAGCATTGAGATAAAAAAACTCATGAATGAAGGGCTTGTCAAAAGAGCATCAAGAAACTATATTGTTAAAAGCATTGAAAAGCTTCAGGACAGAGCTAATTTAATGTCTTAATTATGTGCGGAATATTCGGATTCGTATCAAGAATACCAAAAAATACCTCAACAATACTTGATGGACTTAAGGAACTCGAATACCGCGGATATGACTCCTGGGGCGTTAGCGTAAAAGTTGGAACAAAAATTGAAGTGAATAAGCATACTGGCAAAATAGGAGATGCCAAGGTCAAACTCCCAAAAAGTAATTTAGGGATAGGACACACCAGATGGGCCACACATGGCGGTGTTACAACAAAAAATTCCCATCCTCATTTAGACTGTACAAAATCTATATCCGTAGTTCATAATGGTATTGTTGAGAATTATCAAGATTTAAAGAAAAAACTCATAAAAAAAGGCCACAAATTTATTTCCGAAACTGACACAGAAGTTATAGCTCATCTAATTGAGGACTATCTAAAAATTAATGGATTTGCGACTTCTGTTAAAAAAGCTTTTAACAGTCTCCGAGGTCTTAATGCAATTGTTGTTCTGAACGCAGTGTCTAAAGAAATAGTCGCTGCCAAGAATGGCTCTCCTCTTATAGTCGGAATCGAAAAGAATGGATATGTGGTAGCTTCAGATCTGTCACCCATCCTTCAAACAACACAAAAAATTGTAATTTTAAAAGATTATGAAATGGCAATAATCGGAGATTCACTAAAACTTTTCACTCTGCCGTCAGGTAAAAGTATTAAACCGGCAGTAGAAACAATTGATTGGAATATCGAAACAAGCACAAAAGGAAAGTTTGACCATTTCATGCTCAAAGAAATAAATGAACAATCAGCGGTTATAAAAAACATTACCAACAACTGTTCCGAACAAATAGTTCAACTCTCAGGTCTTATCAAAAACGCGCGGGGTACTTTTTTTATTGCAGCAGGTACTGCATATAATGCAACATTGGGTGGTGTTTACCTTTTCTCAAGGGTAGCACGTAGGCATGTAAATACTGCTCTAGCTTCAGAGTTTAATTACCTTCTTGATTTTTTGACTCCCCAAAGTCTTATTATAGCCCTTTCTCAAAGCGGAGAAACAATTGATGTTATAGAACCTCTTAATGCGGCTAGGGGAAAAAGTGTATTTATTGCAAGCATTATCAATACTCTTGGTTCAACTCTATATAGAATGTCAGATTTCAAACTTCTGCTTGGCGCAGGACCCGAAAAAGCAGTTGCATCAACGAAAGCTTATACTGCAAAGCTTACCGTATTGTTATTAACTGCATACAAACTCACAAATAAGCTTTCAGTTATTGAACCTTTAATTCTTAATGCTACAGACGAAATGAAAAAAATGACCGAAAAGAAATTTACTGAAAAGATAAAAAAAATTGCCAATACACTTTCAAAAAAAAGTCACATCTATACTCTTGGGAGAGGTGCCTCCTACCCCACCGCTCTTGAAGCAGCGCTTAAGATTAAGGAAGTCAGCTATATCCCAACCGAGGGATTAGCGGGCGGGGAGCTTAAACACGGTACCATTGCGCTTATCGAAAAAGAGGTACCGGTTATCATTTTTGCACCAAATGATGAAACATATGAAGCTATGATTTCAAATGCAACCGAAATAAAAGCAAGAGGCGGGATGATAATAGGAGTAAGTTTTAAGAACTCTGAAATTTTTGATGAATATATTGAGGTAAAAGACTATGGTGATGCAACATTGCTTTTGCAAATAGTTCCAATGCAGCTTCTTGCTTATTTTTTAGCGATCAAATTAAAACTGGACCCTGATAAACCGAGGAATTTGGCAAAATCAGTCACTGTAAAGTAATTATTGCTAGACAAGAAAAGGATTTGTACCTGATGTCAACCTATCCTGACTTTTCCTTTCAAGAATAAGAACTTGCTGGCCTGTTTGAGGAGCTATTTCATGCCATATCTGCATTGCTTCATCAAATGTTTCGCCTTCGTACATAACAATTAAGTGTGAAGCGTAACGCTCGTTAATATCCCAAGCCGTAACCAAACCTATACTAAATCCGTTATTTTTACAACTCATTATATCCTGGACGGTCCTGGTTTGGGGTAGTTCGTCTTGGTGCTCCAATCTTACTTCTACCGACATGAATTCCTAACTCTATTATAAACCCTGCACGCAACCTTAGGATTTTCTCTGCAACGGCCAAGGAGCAATCATCAAGCTATCGTTAGAATCGGTAAGCTTTTTATAAATCTCATCAGTAACATATGGCATTATTGGATGCAGTAAGGAATCTAGAATTAAGAATAATGAATTAAGAACTACGAAACTGTTTTCATCAATTCTTCCTTTTACATCCTCAATATATTTATCGGCAAACTCGTGCCAAACAAAATCATACAACCTTTCTGATGCTAAATTGAATTGATAATTATCCAAATGCTTTGATACCTCTGAGACCAACTCTGAGACCTTCTCAACCCACTCCCTATCGGTTTTATTTTTTGCAAAACTCTCCAATTCTTTGATTCCCAAACTTTTTTCTTTTTGCTCTTTAATTTTTTCTTTTTGTAGTTCTATAAATCTTGCCATATTCCATAATTTATTTGTAAATCTCCTTGCGGCTTCCAATTTTGTATAAGAAAGGCTCTGATCGTTTCCCGTAGAATTACCATAAACCAATGCAAAGCGCACTGCATCAGCACCATACTGCTCGACCAACTCCAATGGATTTACAACATTTCCTTTTGACTTACTCATCTTTTTTCCAAGCGGATCATTTACAAGACCATGTAACACGACATTTTCGAATGGAACCCTGCCGGTTGCGTAAATACCCATCATCACCATTCTGGCAACCCACCATCTTAAAATGTCATATCCTGTTTCCATAACAGATGTCGGATAGAATGATTCAAAATCTGCTTCATTTGTTGTTTTAAGAGTTGCAAAAGGCCATTGACTTGAGGAGAACCACGTATCAAATGTGTCAGGGTCTTGAACCAACTCTTTTGAATCACAATTCGAACATTTTTCAGGACTTAAACCCGTAGTTACCGTCCAGTTCGAGCATTTTTCACAACTAAATGCAGGTATGCGAATTCCCCATACAACCTGTCTTGAGATATTCCAGTCACGGATATTTTCTAAAAACTGGAAATACACTTTTTCAAAGCTACTTGGAAAAATCTTGATATCTCCATTCTTAACCGCATAAATTGCTGGCTTTGCAAGCGGTTCCATTTTCAGAAACCACTGCTCTTTAGGAAGCGGTTCTAAAATATTTTTACATTTATAACAAAGAGAAACTCTATTCTGGTACTCCTCGTCAATTTTCTCAAGGAGCCCTTTTTCCTGCATCCGCTCAACTATTGCGCGTCTTGCCTGCTTCACATAAAGTCCAGCAAACTCCCCAGCATGCTCATTCATTTTTCCGTCAAATCCGATAACTTGCTTTAGGGGAAGCCCGTGTCTTTTTGCAACCTCGAAATCATTGAAATCATGAGCAGGTGTTATTTTTACAACTCCGGTTCCAAATTCCATATCAACCATTTCATCAGCAACAACTTTTATCGTTGCTTTTCCAAGTACTGTTTCAATTTCTAAATCTTTTCCAATGTATTCTTTGTATCGGTGATCATTCGGGTTAACAGCAACTGCAGTGTCTCCGAATTTTGTCTCAGGACGTGTCGTTGCCAAAACCAACGTCCCGTATTTTATATAATACAAAGGACTTTTTCTTTCTTCATGTATAACCTCCAAATCTGAAAAGGAGGTTCCGTCAAATGTACAATAGTTAACCAATCTCTCTGCTCTGTAAGCCAATCCATCATCGAAAAGTCTCTTGAAATTAGCATGAACAATTTCAACAATTTCAGGATCTATGGTCATTTTCTTCCGAGACCAGTCAAGAGAAAATCCCATTTTTCGCAACTGCCCCTCCATAATCGGCCTATTGCCCTTCACAAACTCCAGAATCATCTCATACAGCTCATCGCGCTTAAAATCAAACCTGGTCTTTCCTTCCGCTGCTAGCTTTTTCTCAAAAACAAATTGGGTTTCAAAACCAGCATGATCCGCTCCTGGTAGCCAAAGAGTCCTATCTCCTTTCATGCGGTGGTAGCGGGCCAGAATGTCTTCAACCACATACATTGCATGCCCAAAATGAAGAGGCGCATTTGCATTCGGAGGAGGCAAAATAATTGAAAATGGCTTACCGTTTGGATTTACTTCAGGCTTGAAATACCCCTTCTCTTCCCACTCTTTATAGAGATCCTCTTCTACATTTTTATGTTCATAGACTTTGTCCATTGAGCATTGATTGTATCATGAGCCTCATTTGAGTTCAATTATATTGAACTATTATGACACGTTGCACCGCTTTCTCAATTTTGTTACATTAAATAAAGAAGTTATTTTTAGATGTCACAAGCTGAACTACCCTCATCAGTTTTGTTAGAATATAAGCCTTCTTCTCATGGAATAGGAACTCTCAAAATGTCGGCTGGAAATAAACCTGAAGTTATTGAATTGAAAACAAATAAAAGCAGGGCAGATACTAAAACTACCAGAGTGCTTCACGTTAGAAAAAAACAAAATAACGAAAATCCTATAACAACAATAGCAATCACACCAGGAGAACGCCATGATCAATTTGTTATAAAGGACAATGGAACTAACATTGCGCGCGTTGCACAAATTAACAATACTCATCTTTTATTTGGATTTGCTAACTTGGGAAATCGCGGTGGAAAAATATCGGGAAAGTTTGGATTTAATGGAGAAAGAATAGAAACCGAATCAAACCACTCGCAATTGCCTCTTGGTTTTTATGAAGACATCGCACCAGAACCCTGCCCAATAACACCGCTTACCCCAGAACAAGCAGTCTGGCTTCCCGAACTGCCCGTATCACTTTCAACAGCCGACATAAATCAACTTAAAAAAACTATCGAACTGGCAAGTCAATCAAAACCAATTCCGTATGAAGAAGCATTACGGCTGGCCCAGGTTTTTCACACTCTCTCACCAGCTACTGAATGTTTTGTGCAGGAGAGTTTGATCTTAGCCATTTAAGGCTTTTCTTGTAGAATTTCTTTTTCAACTATATACTTTCCTTATGCAGCGTTTTTCAGGGCTTGAGCTTCGAAAAATTTCCATAAATACCCTAATGCAATTTATTGTAAGACTTGTCGGGAGCATTTCTACTCTGCTTACTACTCTTTTGATAACCTACTTTTTAGGCCTTGATGCGGTTGGAAGTTTTACGAAGGTAATTGCGTTTGTTAGCATATTTTATCTCCTAATAGATTTTGGCCTGAATTCAATAGTAATAAAACACTTTTACAAAACAGTTGAGGAGCAGCTCGGCAATCTTATTGTGCTGCGTCTTTTGATTACCGCTATCCTTCTACCGGTAATACTCGTCTTTTCCTTTTTGCTACCGCATAATGAGATCGCCGGCACCGGCTTTTCAGACGTTGAAAAAGGTGCAATATTGATCTATTCATTAACCCTGATTGCCCTTGCAATAAACAACACTCTTCAAGCGTTTTTGCAAAGAAAATTAAATTATTCTCTGCTTGTTCTCCCAAGCTTGGCATCAAATGCAATTTTAATCGCTGTTGTTTTGTATGCCGTTTTTGTTGGTAACTTTTATCTTCTTGTGAGTGCTTATATTTTTTCCGGTACCCTAATGGCAATACTCTCCTATTTTCAAATTAAGAGTAAATTCAAAACCAAGTTAAAGCTCTCTAAATTTAGTTCATTCTCAAAGCTTATACTTCTTTCTTCGTGGCCTCTTGGAGTAATGCTATTTATCAACTTACTCTATTCCCGAGCGGATATATTTATCCTGACATTTTTGAAATCCTCTTCTGATGTCGGCACTTATGGAATTTCTTACAGATTTTTTGAAATAGCACTTGCACTTCCAGCCTTTCTTGCAAACAGCACGTATCCGCTTTTGTTAAGAGCCTCCGAAAATAAAAAAGAATATTTGTCACTTTTTTTGAAATACCTGAAACTTTATATTTTACTTTCGATAGCTACTATGCTTTTAGTTTTGATCTTTTCTCCACTTATAAAAACCTTAGGCATTCAATTCATTCACTCTATTCTGCCGTTACAGATTTTGGCAATCTCATTACCCTTCTTTTTTGGGACAAGTCTTTTGCAGTGGCACTTTTTGATAAAAGGCAAACTGACTTTTTTGCTTCCCCTTTATGCGTTTGCATTCTTAGTAAGCATTTTGCTTAATATTAAATTTATTCCAGATTTCTCATACATCGCCTCCGCATCTATTACTGTCTTCTCAGAAGCCCTGGTTTTTATTTTGATGCTGTGGTATTTTTATAAAAGTAAAAAAACGCTAAGTAGTTAGTTGAATTATCACAAGGGTTTTGAAAGTTAAACTGGCTTGAATTGACAATGTTTACTACTACAAGCATCGAAAAAAACTACAATCATTAAATGAAAAAGACTCTAAAATTGACTGTTCATGGAGATGGCGGATCGAGGGGAAACCCGGGCGAAGCAGCTTATGGCTTTGCTATCTTCGATGAAGATAAAAACCTTGTTTACAAGGAAGGCAAGAGGCTTGGAATAGCAACAAATAATGTTGCTGAATACTCTGCTGTTGTGGAGTCCCTTAAATGGATTGCAAGAAATGCCGGGGAAGTGAATACCATTGAGTTTTACCTTGACTCGATGCTTGTAGCTAGCCAAATGTCTGGCGAGTTCAAGGTTAAACACCCATCCATGAGAAAGCTTTATCTTGAAGCCAAGGGCATTGAAAAAAACATAGGTGCAAAAGTAGAATATTTCCAGGTTCCCAGAGCACAAAACAAAATTGCCGACAAGCTGGTTAATGAAGCTTTAGACTATCTCATCTAAATTCTTCAGCCTCAAACGATCTCGACAAATCATCCTCATTTCTACTACAATTAAGGGAATGCCAAATATTTTAAGTATTGAAAAAGGAGAGAAACTGCTTCCTGTAATGTTGATCTTCGGATATGCACCTAACTTACGTGAAGAATTAGTGAAGCTAAATTCTAATAAATTTCGAATAATAATAGTCGGCACTAGAAAGCCCGGCTTTCTCGAAGAATACCCCGAGGTTTACTTTTTAACCTACAAAAATGCCAGAGTTCTATCAAAGCTTGAAGAAAAAGTGGACTACGCAATACTTTTTCTTTCCGACACCGATAGTGTAAAAAACATTGCACTTTTTACTGAAAAAGTAAGTAAGGATGGGTCTCAAACCTTGGCCGTTTTAGAACCAGCCTCCCTCTCTCAGGACCTTGACAACCTACAACTTGTGAAAAGTGTTTCGAATTTACGAGTGTGCGCTATTGGTGAAATATTAACACCAAAAAGAAGACGTGAGTCTGATCTTTCGAAAATTATTGAGAATGCGATTTTAAACCAGGAAATAAAACTTTCTGAGAATACAAGTGATGAGGTTTTTTGTATAACTTTGGATGATGCCGCGACGGCGATCCAAAGACTTTTGTTTGGAAATTTTAGAAAGGATGTTTTTTACTACCTTTTCTACAGACATCCCGAAACTATTTTGGAAGCAACTCATCTGATTGCAAAAGCGGAGCCGGAAACTAAAATACTTTTTTCAGACGGAATTTCGGCAAAAGAAAAAAATGGAAGAGAAAACTTCCAAAAAATTATTCAGGAAAAAATCGGTATGGATGTTTCATACATTGACTCACTCGCCGGCTTTGAAAAAGAGATTGAACGTTTTTTTTCAGAGAAGAATAATTTTGAAGAAGCGGTAATCCAAAGAGGCAAAAGAAAAAAGAAAAGAGGAACAAACAACCCCGCTTATAAAGCTGTTAGACTTTCAGTAATAATTTTTACTGCCGGTGCTTTTCTTTTTGTCTTTCTTAATTTTCTTTTCTTGGGACTTGGAATGCTTTATCTGAAACAATCAATTTCAAGTATCCAAAACGGAAAATTTGCCGAAGCAGCAGTAAGCGCTAAAAGATCAAACTTTTTCTTAACTGCTATTAAGCCAACTATCGAACTTACCTTTGACGCCATCTCATCAATTGATAAGCAGGGTCAGACACAACAGACATACCGTCTGCTGAGAAAAGCAGGTGAACTCTCAGAGATAGGAGGAAGTACAATTTCAAACATCTTAAAATCAACTTCAATTTCAGAATCACAATTATTATCTTCCATTGCAAACTTTACTTTTATCTACCAGGAAGGGGAGAGGATAAACTCAAAAACTCAAAATGCCTCTTTGTCTAAGGAACTTAAGATGACATATTCAAATTTCCTAAGTCTTTCGCAAGTTTTGCCTTTTGCCTTGGGCTTTGAAGGTGACAAAAATTACCTGATCCTTTTTCAAAACAATGAAGAATTAAGACCGACGGGAGGCTTCATCGGCTCGGTGGGGGATCTTACCATCAAGGAAGGTAAGGTCATGGAGTTTAAGATATTTGATGTTTATGATCTTGACGGTCAGCTCAAGAATCACGTTGAGCCCCCTTTTGCAGTAAGAAGATATCTTCAGCCTCATTTATATTTAAGAGACAGCAACTTTGGCCTAGACTTTCAGGAAACTGCGAGCAAATCGGCATTCATCTACAATCTTGAGACAGGCAAGGAACCTGTCGCTGTTATTGCAGTTAATCTCAATGTTCTAAAAGAAATTCTTAAAATTTCGGGCCCAATAAATATTCCGTCATATAACGTCACTGTAGACAATAATACAGTTTCCCAGTTTTTACAAAGTACTATTAAAGAGAACTTCTTTCCGGGATCGACTCAGAAGAAGGATGTCCTAAACAGCGTTTTTTCAAAACTTCTAGAAAAAGTCGAGCAGGACCCAAAATTTAACGTTTCACTCGCAAAGATTTTGCCCGAACTCTTGGAGAAGAAAGATATACTTGTCGCTTTTAGCGATAATTCCATTCAAAAAGTTTTTTCTGCTAACGGATATGCGGGCTCCTACAATGACACAAGAATAATAAATAACAAGCAGATAAACGATTATTTGTATATAAATGAAGCAAATATCGGAGTTAATAAAGTTAATTCCTTAGTCTCAAGAACTATTCTTTACAGAGCTACAGTCGGGCAGGATAGCTTAGTAAGTGAAGCGACCTTGGTATTAACGAATGCCTCAAAGGCGGATGACTATGTTTCATATCTGACATTTGTTTTGCCCGGGGGAAGTACTGTTAAAAAGATATTCATTGATGGAGCAGAGCAACCGTTATCAGCTGCCGTAACAGACCCTCAGATTTTTGACCTGGATAATTTTGTAGCACCTACTGGATTTGAAGTAGAGCAGTACTCAAAAGACGGACTTACTCATGTTTCATTTAAAGCAACAGCAGTAAAAAATAAAAAAACAGAAATAAAAATCCAGTACGAAAATGGCGCTGAAAAAAATCTTTCTAATATTTCAAAATACTCACTGCTTCTAATGAAGCAGCCGGGAATTGAACCCTTTAGTTTTCTGACTTCATTTGAGTATCCTGAAGGTTATTCACCGGTAGGGATTAGTGCGGACTCGTACGGAACCAACTTCCTGGAAAAGGGCTATACTATCAGTGATGACCTCCTTGAAGAATTTGAACTTCAAAAAAAACTATAAGAAAAGTATAATACAATAATGTTCACAAAAAAGAAGTACTCAAAAGCTCAGCGTCAAGCTCATAAAATCCTTTATCCATTCAGGATGTTTGGTAAAGTAGTAAAGCATCCTTCAATTTTGTTTAGAAGTAAATTACTGCTTTTGAGCTATTTTATTCTCGCAGTCCCCGTTATTTTAATTGCATCAGCAATTATTCTTGTTTTGAAAGATATTCCAAAGGCAACTGTTATCGGAAGCAATAATTTCCCGCAATCAAGCAAGATATACGCAAAAGACGGAACATTGCTTTACACAATCTATGCCGGGAGAAACCAATCCTTCGTGCCACTTTCTAAGATACCTAAAGACTTGCAGGAAGCAACCATTGCTATTGAAGATAAAAATTTCTATAAGCATGGGGCAATTGACCTAAGAGGAATTGCAAGAGCAGCTTATGTTACGCTCTCGGGTGAGTCATTGCAGGGTGGGTCGACCATAACCCAACAGCTTGTTAGAAACTCTCTTCTTACCCTTGAAAGGACTATCATAAGAAAAGTGAAAGAGGTGATTTTGTCATTCGTAGTTGAATTCATTTACTCAAAAGATAGAATTCTTGAGATGTATCTTAATCAGGTCTCTTATGGGGGAACAGCTTGGGGAGTAGAAGCGGCAAGCCAGATATATTTCGGAAAAGACGTTTCGGAGCTGACACTTTCAGAAAGCTCATTTTTAGCGGGTCTTCCGCAGGCGCCAAGCGTATATTCACCATTTGGATCTCATCCTGAGGAAGGAAAGAAAAGACAGCTAAGGGTACTTGCGGCGATGCAGGAGTCGGGGTATATAACTTCAGAAGAAAGAGAAAAAACCGCAAAAGAGAACTTGAAATTTAACCAAATTCAAACAAATATAATATCCCCTCATTTTGTCTTTTATGTCAAGGATCTTTTAGTACAGGAGTACGGAGAAAAGATGGTAGAGCAGGGGGGATTATCGGTAATCACTTCTCTTGATCTTGACGTACAAAAAATTGCAGAAGACGCCATCGCATCAGAAGAGGCTACAATCCGCGGTGATAACTGGTACAACGCAGCGGCAATGGTAACAAAACCCGGGACTGGAGAGATATTGGCGATGGTCGGAAGTAGAAATTATTTCGATAGTGAAAGGGATGGAAATGTAAATGTAACAATTGCCAACAGGCAGCCCGGTTCATCAATAAAGCCAATAAATTATGCAACAGGGCTTATAAAAGGGTATACTGCTGCAACTCCTTTCGTAGATGAGAAGAAGTGCTTTCCTAACCCTTCAGGAGCACCATATTGCCCTCAAAATTATGACCGGACCTACCACGGCGTACAGCAAATGAGGTATGCTTTGGCAAACTCATTTAATATTCCAGCTGTCAAAATGCTAAAGCTCAATGGTCTTGAGGCAATGATTGCAACGGCATCGGCAATGGGAATTACTTCATTCACTGATCCTGACAGATACGGTCTCTCTCTGACCCTTGGCGGTGGGGAAGTAACGATGGTTGAGATGGTGCAAGCTTACGGTGTTTTTGCAAATTCAGGGTATAAAATAAACCTACACCCCATACTTAAGGTTTCTGATGCCAAAGGTAAAGTATTGAGCCAATACAAACCGGTAGAAAGCCCGCTTTTGGGAGAAAAGGTTTTACCCGAAGGAGTTGCCTATATCATCTCAAATATTCTGTCTGATAACGGGGCCAGAACACCGTCATTTGGCAGTAATTCTCCGCTTTTCATAAGAGGATACAATGTGGCGGTCAAGACAGGAACTACAAATGATTACCGTGATAATTGGACAATAGGATATACTCCATCTTACGTTGTTGCCACTTGGGTTGGGAACAATGACAACACTCCCCTCCAAGGGGTAGTTTCAGGTGTAACAGGTGCGGCTCCAATTTGGAATCAGGTAATGGAAAAGCTTATCACAGATAAGCCTGCTGAGAGCTTTTCAAGACCTGATAGTGTTGTCGGAGCAAATGTATGTGCCACTTCCGGACTCTTACCTCAACCGGCAGGATCACCCTATGTTTGTCCGACAAGGTATGAATACTTTATAAAAGGGACAGTCCCTAACAAGGTAGACCCGCCTACCAGAAAAATATTTATTGATAAAGCGACAGGACAAATAGCCCCTGAAGGGAAAACAGACAATGTTGAAGAGCGGGACGTGGCTATAACAACCGACCCATTGGGTGATTCTTACTGCACAACATGCCCGAGACAAGAAACACCCACCCCTACGCCTTAAAGCTCGCTATCTTCGAATAGCAAAGACCCAACACTATTCCAAGCAATAACTGACCCTGCTGAAGGGTCAGCAGGTAATGATCAAAAACTCCAACTGTAAATACACTCAAGAAAAAAACTAAGAGAAGTAAATTGTGTCTTACTTCAACAATAATGTTTTTTATAAACGCCAGTGCGATAATAAAACCGGCAATTCCAAGTTGAACTAATACCAGTAGATAAATGTTATGAACAGGCTGAAGAAGGGTGGGGGAAACATTTTTTTGAAATTCTATTTCGTAATAGAAGAAGTTATTCAAACCAACGCCAATGATGGGATTTATTAGAAATATTTCCCAAGATATTTTTATAAGATCCATCCTCAGCAAAAGATCAGTTACGTAACCTGGTCCAAATCTAATAAGCGAAAAAAATATAAATACAATAATAATGATTAACCAAGCAAAGGCTCTTTTCATACTTAATCCAAAATTTTTAATAACATAATTTGACCAAATAAAAATAGTAAGAATAAGAAGAATAGAAACAACTCTTGAAAAGGTTATTAATACTCCCAAGAAAAGAATTGCAAGAATACAAAATCTAAAATACAACTGATAGTGCTTCTTAAAATCTAAGGAGAAAAGAATGACACTAAATCCGAATAAGAGATAAAAAGATGCTACGTTAGGGTGGGGAAAAGTGCCATAAGGTCTTAAAAGTAAAGTTTCGTTGAAAGGAAAAAGTGCAATTCCGGGAGTAGATACACTAAAAGTCCGCTCTCCCAAATAATAAAAAGGCCCGCCAAGGGATGCTTGCGATAGGAATTGAAATAGTAAGATAACGCTTTCGCATATTCCTCCCAGCGTTAGCGCGACAATTAAAAAATACTTATCATCCTTTATATTTTGGGCAACGTAAAACGCAAAGTAGATTATTTTTAGAAAAGTCAGTATCCCATAAAACGCTGCAATCGGAGACATGGCTTGTATGGCAGAGACAATAGATACTAGAAGAAGAATAATAGTAATTCGTTTTTTTAGTACCTGAAATAGCTTTTTATACAACCTTTTCAAGGAAATAATCAAAAGCAAAAACAGAAATATATCACTTAAGTAGAGGGTTGGAGAAAGATAATCTACCCTTATACCTTGTACATATGCAAAATTCGGCCAGAAGTGCTTGCCTAATTGTATTGGAATTGCTGTGAGCAGGAGGAAAAAAATTATCCGCTCTAGTTGTCTCACTTACGCTTAATTATAAGAGTCCTGTCGCGATCTTCGCCTATCGATTCTGTCGTAACCATGTCATCCTTTTCAAGATACAAATGGACATAGCGTCGTTCCCATGGCTTTAACCCTCTTACCTGCTTTTCATATCCGGCCGTTACAACCTCTTCTTTTAATTTATCGGCTAAATTTTCAAGATATTTTTCACGTTCTGCTCTATAACTTCCCACTTCAACAGTTACTCTTCTAAATTCACCCAATTTATTCGAAATGATTAGGGTTAAAATCAACTCAAATGAAGAAAGCGTATTTCCGTGTTTTCCTATAAGAAGAGCGTTATCTTCCCCTGCATCAAAAGTCGCTGTAAACCCCTCGTCGGTTGTATCAACATTGACATCCGCTTTTATCCCTATTTTTAGAAGTAGTGCTTCTGCTTCTTCTTTTATTACCTTACTTTCTTTTTCCATAGTTTTTTTCATAATAGGCTTGCCATTGCTTAAGTCCTCCAAGACCTACTAAAAAGTACTGCTGAAGTATACCAAATACTGTGAATGCATTCCAGTACAAAGACAGTCCAAAAGGAAGCTGGAAGGAAAAGACTCCAATCATAACGGGGAAAATAAATAATGACTGCTTAGCAAAGGTCGCCTGGAAATCGTCTTGTTTTGCCTTATGTGCCCTTTCAGGAGCCATCATCTTGGAAAAAATTAGCTGTAGAACGCCTGTCAAAACAGGAACAAGTATTATCAAAGGATTTTGCTGCATAAGGGATGCAGGAGATTGAGCAAGCGGAATGCCAAAAAATGTAGTTTCCCAAAGCCTGTTGAGTTTTAGTCCTTCAAAATAAATAAGATGGTTTATTTCCTTAAGCTTCTCTAGGGAATTGGCCGAGACTGCGGTGCTCAAAACGTGATATAATCCCCATATTATCGGAATTTGAGCGATCACGGGGAGACATCCTGCAGCAGGATTTACACCAAACTTAGCATACAGCTTCATCATTTCTTCCTGTTGTTTTTTCTTATCATCCTTGTGCTTTTCCTTAAGATTTGAGATGTGAGGAGCCATGTCCAGCATTTTTTTACTCATCTTAATTTGTGAAGCGGTTAATGGGAAAAGAATAACTCTTATTGCAAATGTCAGAATAATAATTGAAAAACCCAATGCATAAGGGATATGCAATAAACTCAACAACTGATAAAAACCTACCAAAAGGTTTGTTATTGGCTGATTGATAATAAGGTTGAATATGTCAAAAATGTTCATTATTTTATATTTAGCTTGTCAAATACCTGCTGCAAATCCTTATATACTGATTCAGACTCTTCGGTCTTGACTTGTTTTTTTGCGTAAATAACTAACCTAAAATTCGCGTCGGTTGAAACAGACTTTTTTACAAAAGCTACAATTTTTCTTTTTATCTTGTTTCTAAGGGTTGCCCTTTTATCTACTTTCTTGCCGACGACTACTGCAACCTCCAATCCGTTTTCCGCATTATTATCGTATCTAATAGCAAAAAATGGCGTCTGGAAATATTTTTTTGGAACGCCTTTTCTAAAAGAGAATCTATTTTGTCTTCCAAACATTAAACCGACTTTCTTCCCTTTTTAACTCTTCGCTTTATAACTTTTTTACCAGACGCGGTTTTTAGTCTACCCAAAAAACCGTGCTTTTTAGCCCCCTTCTTTTTATTGTTTTTGGTAAGCAATTCTGTCATAAGGTCTAATTATAGCTGATAAGCTTCAAAAAGGAAACACTCAAAGCTTATCAGCTAAATGTGTATTTTTAGCAAAATATAGTTGCGCGGCTATTTGTGTATTGAATTCCCTCTGATTTTCTTCTACGATTAGTACATGGTGCGTGTTGCAATTAATGGGTATGGCAGAATCGGCCGTATTGCTCATAGGATAATTATTGAAAAATTTTCAGATCAAATCGAGGTAGTTGCTGTCAATGCTGGCTCTTCAACCGACATGGAAGGATGGAAACTTCTTCTACAATACGATACGAATTACGGACCGCTCAAGCATCACTCACTATTCGTTCAAAAACCTGAGGAAGCAGAGAATGATACGGCACTTGCAACAATTGGAAGCCTTATAATTGATGATAAAGTAATTCCATTTTATTCTGAAAAGGATCCTACAAAACTTCCCTGGGGAGAATTGAACGTTGATGTTGTTATAGAGTCCACAGGGGCTTTCACAACACAGGAAAAAATTCAGCCTCACTTGGACAGCGGAGCAAAATCAGTTATTTTATCTGCACCCTTCAAGGATGAGAATAGCAGTTCGACTTATGTTCTTGGAGTCAATCTTAATGAAGATGAGGGAGATAAACTTGAAAATATAATCAGTAACGCCTCATGTACAACAAATTGCATAGCGCCGGTTGCAGCAATTTTACAAAATACATTCGGTATAGAAAAAGCTATGATGACAACGATACATTCATACACTTCAGACCAAAGCATTCAGGATGGCGGCCACAAAGATTATAGAAGGGCTCGCGCAGCCGCTCAAAACATCATTCCCACATCCTCAGGAGCCACTATTGCTGCTGCAAAGGCTATCCCCGAGCTTCAAGGTATATTTAATGGACTTGCTATACGTGTTCCAACAGCAGTCGGATCTCTATCGGATTTTACATTTTTACTTAAGAGAGAGACTACCGTTGAAGAAGTAAATAATGTTCTAAAACAGGCATCGGAAGACGTAAGGTGGAAGGGAATTTTTACCGTTACAAATGACCCTATTGTCTCATCAGACATAATAGGCGACCCTCATTCCTCTATAGCCGATCTCTCTCTTACCCAAGTTGTTGGAGGAAATATGGTAAAAGTGATTGCATGGTATGATAATGAGTACGGCTATTCCAATAGACTGATTGAAGAAACTCTCATTCTTGGAAGAAAAGCTCAATCTGCTCCACAACAATAAAAATGGATCCCAGAGACCTAGGCAATATTCGCAATATTACCGTTTCAGGAAGAATAGGAAGCGGTGCAACTACATTGGCGCAAAACCTGGCTGATTTTTTGTACTGGGACGTTTTAGATGGAGGCAAAATATTTAGACAATTGACAAACGACCATGGATTTGCCGGAAATAGGGATGACAAATTTGATCTTGAATATGAGGAAAAGGTTAAAAAAATTCTAAGAGAAGAGTCTCACCATGTAATCCAGAGCCATCTGGCAGGATTTGATGCACAAGAAATTAGTGGAATTTTTAAGATATTTGTTGTGTGTGAAGATAAGAATGGGAAAGACAAGGCTGATGTCAGAATCGATAGGCTGGTCAACAGGGATGAAGTGACTGTTGATCAAGCAAAACACGAGCTAAAAGAGCGGGATAGGCAAAATCTTGACAAATGGAGGAGGCTATACGCTAATAATGATCCCAATTGGGTTTATTGGGATAAGAAATACTACGACCTTATTATTAACACTTTTCAACTCAACAAGATTGACGCATTTGAAGCAGTACTAAAGAAACTCGGCCTAAAATGAACTGACATTTTCTATTTGTTCGATAGAAATAATTTCATCCCCCTTAACCATTATCCCAATAGCGTCAATTCTAAGGTCGTCAGGAAGCTCGGGATGCAATATATACTTATAATACTTTGCGCCTGCTAACAGTTTTTTTAACTTCCTGGAAGAAATTGCTTCAAATGGAGTACCAAATCTTTCGGATGACCTAGTCTTTACCTCGACAAAAACCAGAGTGTTTTCTTGGATTGCAACAATATCTATTTCTCCATAACCCTTCCTGAAATTACGCTCTATAATCTCGTATCCTTTCTTTTCAAGATATCTGCATGCTGCATTTTCTCCCAAAACAGCCGTTGGATTTACTATCCTCATATTTAATTCTACAAACTAAAAGCTAAAAACCTCAAGCTTAATTTATTGTTGTTGAAATGTAGGGGTCGGAATTCTGTATCGGCAAAATTCTTTAGTCTCAGTACCGGATATAAAAAATGCAGTGTACCCGTAACAAGGCTTTGAAACTATATTCAAAGGAACGTATTCTTCAGCAGGTTCTGTCGTTGCAATAAGGTTGTTCATAATTCTGCTCCACACAGGAGCTGCCCCTGTTATTCCGGAAGATAAGGCTTGTGAGAGGGGAGTATTGTCATTATTACCAACCCACGTCGCAACTAGTAAATTTGGGGTGTATCCGATCGTCCAGTTGTCTCTTTTGTTATCCGTCGTTCCTGTCTTAACAGAGACTTTGCGCTCAGGAATTGACAATGGCGAATTTGGTCCGAAGCTTAGACTTCTAGCCTTATTATCTGCCAGAATATCAGAGACTATATAAGCAACACCTTCATCCAAAACTTCTTCTTCCTTTGGGTTTTTTTCATAAAGTATTTTACCCTCAGAATCTGTAACCTTGAGAATAGGATCTATCTCAACTCTTACTCCTCTGTTGGCAACCGTTCCATAAACCGTTGCCAGGTCGGTCATACTAACCTCTGCTGCACCCAATGTGATTGAAACTCCATATCTTTCAGTTTCATTCCATGATGTTATTCCCATCTTCTTTCCAAAATCTACAATTTGCTCAACACCGAATTTCTGCGCCACACGCACTGCTGGCACATTATATGAATTAGCAAATGCAATTCTTAATGGAACTTTCCCATGATACTTCCCGTCATAATTAACAGGTGAGTACGAAGGCGCTCCAGGATTTCTAATTGTTAACGGCGTATCATCAAGCATGGTTGCTTCAGTCATGCCGCTTGAGAGAGCCAGTGAGTAGGTAATAATTTTTATTGTTGACCCTGGCTGCCTAAGACTGGTTACAACGTTAACGTTCCCGTCGTGTTCCAGATCAAAGTAATCACGGCTTCCAACCATTGCTAAAATGTCACCATTTTGAGGATTTGTGACAAGAGCAGCACCATTCCCGACACCAAGATTTCCAGCTTTATCCACCTCATCAGAAACTATCTCTTCAGAAATCTTCTGTGTATTTGCATCAAGGCTTGTTGTAACCTGCAGACCACCCCTTTCAACCTCTAAAAGACCGTACTTTTTTATCAAGAGATCTTTTATATACATTACAAAATGAGGTGCTTGAATCGGAACCTGAGGAGAATCAAACTTAAGCTCTTCAAGATATGCCTGATTTGCTACATTTTGAGATATAAAACCTTGGGTAACCATAGCATTCAAAACATCTCTTTGCCTTGCTTTGCCTTTATCTCCACCATTCATGAAAGGCGAGTATCTTGAGGGTGCTTGCGGAAGGCCGGCAAGGTATGCACTTTCGGAAAGACTTAGTTCTGAAACGCTTTTTCCAAAATATATTTGACTCGCGGCTTCAATTCCCCAGGCTGTTCCACCATAAGGAACGTAATTAAAGTAAAGCTCAAGTATTTCATTTTTTGTGTATTTTTGCTCTGCCCAAAATGCCAGAACAATTTCCTTTGCCTTCCTTGAAATTGTAGGCTCAGGCGTTAAAAGAGCTGATTTTACTAGCTGCTGGGTAATCGTTGATCCTCCCTGAAAGTCTTTTCCAGTAACATCAACATAAATTGCTCTTGCAATACCTTTTATATCAAATCCGCTATGTCTATAAAAATCTTTATCTTCAATTGCAATCGTTGCCTCTACAAGATATCTTGGGATTTTATCAAGAGCAACAATCGTTCTGTTTTGATTGGCATATATCTCAAATAGTAAGGTTCCGTTTCTATCAAAAATTTTTGTAGTTTTAGCAATATAATTCAACGAGAGGCTCGATAGCTTCGGCAGGTCTGAAATAAAAATTAGGAGCGTCGCAGGTATAAAAAAGAAAACAAGAGCAAAAATCATTCCGATAAAGATATACTTAACTTTGTAAAAAATTGTGGTGTTTACTGGTTTCTCCTCCTTTTTCTTTTTCTTATTTTTATTATTTCGGAAAATTGATAGAAAAAATGCAACTGGGGAAAATATAACTAGGGTAATTTTCAATATTATCCTGCTTGTGTGTCTAACAATACCTAAGATAATACTGCCTAACTTTATCGTTATGTTCGAAAATAAATCGAAGAAACTTAAGTTATTTCGTCTTATAGTTTTTGCGCTACTTTTGCTTTTTTCCTTTTTTAGATTTGCCCAAGTTCTACTCAACAACTGCAATAAAAAGGGCGGGAATATCAAAACGCGGTACGCAACATCGCCTAATTTGATGAGGGCAAATATAAATAGATAGAATAAAAAGATCAGAAAAGACATAGAGCCTCCTAGATTTTGTGATAAATTCTAACAGAGGGCAGTAAAATCTGTTTGTCTAATAGTAGTATAGTAATTTAGTCCCCAGTTATCAACAGGTAATTTGCTTTAGTCTTAATATGTAATACAATGATTTTATGCACGCTTTAGTGGTTGGATCTTCTCTTTTTGACGCTATTATCTCGCTTGAAAATAATCCCCACTTAAAAATAGAGAATAATACCGCAAGCTTTTCTCTTGGAGATAAAATTCCGGTCGATATCAAATCTTTTTCAATAGGCGGCAACGGCGCTAATGTCGTGTCTGCCCTCAAAAGGCTTGAGATACCAAGTGCATTTTATACATACATTGGACAGGATGCCTTGTCCCAATTCATAGCGAAAAAACTAGCTGATGAGGGCATAACCGTTTATCAAGAAGCCGTAGACTCGAAAGACGGTCCTTTGTCGTTAATATTTGATTTTGAACAAGACAGAACTATTTTTTCCCATCACCCTGAATTTGATCACGTTTTTGATGAAACAAAAGTATCTCAACAACCCGACATGATCTTCTTAACTTCTATAGGCAAACGGTGGGAAGGTGCTTACGAACAACTGCTTGGATATGCATCAACTAACTCGATTCCAGTTGCTTTTTCACCAGGTTCTGCTCAGATGAAAGATATAAATGAAACATTTATAAAAGCGGTCCACCAGTCAAAGATGCTTTTTTGCAACATGGAAGAGGCAAGAATTATCGGAGAAAAGCTTTCAGGAGAAGAGATTGAAGATGTAAAAGACTTTTTATTAAACCTCAAGACTTATGGATTTGACCTTCTCTCAATAACAGACGGCGCAAACGGCTCGTATGCAGTCGACAAAGAAGACAAGGTTTATAAAATTGGCACCCTTACACCAGACGGTCATGAAAAAACAGGTGCAGGAGACGCATATGCAGGAGCTTTTTTTGCATCCATAATGCAAGGCTATGATGTATATGAGTGCATGAAAAGAGGAGTATTAAATTCCGTTGGGGTAATGTCTCGCGTTGGAGCCCATACCGGACAACTAACGCTTGAGGAGATGGAGAGAAAATCAGCCGAAACAGAGCTTCGCGCAGAAATTATTGAATGAAAATATTTATTGCAACAGATCACGCAGCTTACGAATTAAAAGAGTACATTAAAAAACGCCTGCAAGAAGGCGGGTATGAAGTTGAGGATTGCGGAGCACATGCATTTGACCCTAATGATGATTACCCTGATTTTATAAAAATTGCGGCTAAAAAAACCGTTGAGACTTCAGAATCAGTTGGCGTTGTCCTTGGAAAATCAGGTGCGGGTGAGGCAATTGTTGCAAATAAAATTAAGGGAGTAAGAGCTGTTCTTGCTGTAAATGAGGAGAATGTAAGACTTTCACGTCAGCATAATAACGCGAATGTATTATCAATTGGCTCGATACTCATGTCTAATGAAGAGGCGGTTTCATTAATAAGACTTTTTATAAATACTCCCTTTTCAAATGAAGAAAGGCACCAGAGAAGGATTGACAAGATCTCTCAAATAGAAAATGAATGAGATTATCCCCGGAATCAATGAAACAGAGTGGAGCGAAATCGAAAAAAAAATAGAGATTGTAATTCCTTTTGCAAAAACTATTCATATAGATTTTATGGATGGAGTCTTTGTTGAAAGACAGACATTCTCAGACCCACAACCCTTCGTGAAATACACGGATAAAGCTCTTTTTGAACTTCATATGATGGTAGAAAACCCCATCCAATACCTAAAACCTTTTGCCGAAGCAGGTTTTGAGCGGTTTTTAGGCCACGTTGAGAAAATGCCTGATCCGGTTGAATTTATTGCGCAAGCCCAACTCCTAGGGTCTGCCGGGCTTGCAATTGATGGACCGACCGAACTTGAAAGAATAAAAGATTTGAACTTGAACAATCTAGACGCATTACTTATCATGACGATACAAGCAGGAGAGTCGGGGAGACCATTTCAGCCGGAATTGTTGGAAAAACTAAAAAAAATTAAAGAAAATTATTCTTTTTTACCTATTGAAGTTGATGGAGGAATAAACAGAGAGACTATTTTGCTGGCTAAAGAAGCCGGGGCAAGTAGATTTGTAACAACCAGCCATCTGTTTGGTTGTCAAGATATTGAAGAAGAATTTGCTAGACTAACCTCATCAGTAATGTGATGGGGCCGGGGGAACAAGTCCCCCGGCGCCGGTTGCGAGAACCTCCTACTTGAAAGGTACAGAGTCCAGGTGTGGTCCGGATCCATCGACATAAACAAAGTTTATGTCGAGGTTGATGAGGGACGTGTCCGGAACATTTGGCGCACCCTGAGAACACCCTAGCTGGCACGGAGCAGATGCCCTTGCCACAAAACTGTACGTCCAGGTGTCGCCTTCCAAGACCATCTCGTCCTCAAACTCCCCAGGCATCAGAGTCTTATCCATCAGGATTTGGATACCAACAGACGTTGACTGGCTTGGGGGCTTATACCAAACCTTTACAAGAACCCCGGGACAAATTGTCCTGTGGTTAACCAGTGCGACAAAGTTGTTGGGCGGGCTTTCATACCCGTATGATCCTTGCGCATCAGGTGTACAGGAAACCTGGGTCGGAGTGGGTGATACCGGTGTGTTGGTAGCCGTTGGACTTGGGGTTACGGGCGTATTCGTCGCCGTAAGCCCGGGTGTGGCCGTTTTTGTCGGTGTTGGCGATGGTGAAACGGTACCCGTCGGAGTGCTTGTTGCAGTCTGCAACGGCGTTACCGATGGTGTGGCCGTTTTTGTCGGTGTTGGCGATGGTGAAACGGTACCCGTCGGAGTGCTTGTTGCAGTCTGCAACGGCATTACCGATGGTGTGGCCGTTTTTGTCGGTGTTGGCGATGGTGTAGGTGTTCCTGCCAGTGGGCAGTAATACGTAATTCCACCAACAGACTTTGTTATCCCAACGCTCTGTTGGGGTTGGGGCTGAGACATAGTCCCACCCCCATTTGTCACGTCAATTGCAATACTTTTATAAGGCAAAGCAATGCAACCAACTGTCGAGTCGGCAGTAGCTTCAACACTGCCGTCATCTGTCATGATGCTGGCCGTTACAACCATCATCACAACAAAAACCAATGCCGCAGGTGCGGCAACCCTCAGCAAAGACCTCACCTCAAACTCCTGTTAGTGTTATAGGTGCTCTCGCAATTTCAAGGAGCGTTCCCACCCCTGGAAAGCTTTTATCCATTGCGGGAACACAACTTACTGAGGGTATTATATATGTTTTGCTTGGAATTTACTTGATGCCGCGGTTTTTGTAGATAATTTCAGCTATTTTTGAAATTGTATCCTTTGCAGACTTTTCATCAACTACATTACTCGACAAAACTACTAGCGTAAATGGAGCAGTTCCTCCGGTGATTATTCCGCCATCGTGAATAAAATTTACTTCATCCCCTGTTTTGTGATAAATATGAAGCTTTTCAGGCAATAAAACGGGAATCCTATCTTCAAATTCCGTATCTTCCATATGATCCAGTAACTCAAGAGTTAATGGCTTTGAGGTGATTTTATTTTGATAAAGCATCTGAAAGAATTTACCAATATCTCTTGCCGTTGTTTCGTTGTCAACCATGCTCGTAGAACCCATTCCTATTTGGTAGACATATGCCTGTATATTCTCCTCACCGAGTCTAACCGTCAAAACATGTGCTGCCGTATTGTCGGATTCTTTCAACGAAAGCCTTGCTAAAGACTGAAGCGTATACTGTCCGCCGGGCTCTTCATATCTCAAGCTCCCCGTCCCATAATCCTGAATATCTGAGGCTTGAATAATGACAGACTCCTGAAGGTCGATTTCATCAATCGATGCTAAATAATATAAATATGCAACAATTGGAAGCTTGTTTATCGAGGCCGCAGTGACAACCGCATTAGAATTAATACTAAAATTCTCCTCAGTACTCAAATCTTCATAGTAAATACTAAAGTCACCTTTTCTGTCTTTCAAAAAATTTATTATCTCGTCTCTTATTTCTTGAGGCTCTTTTATTTCCTGCTTACCGCTTATTTTGATTGTTGGTATAAAAAGCAGATTTCTACCTAATATAAGCAGAAAGAAAGAATAAAAAAGAAGAATGAAAAATTTACGCATATTACTCAATTGTTCTTGGCCTATACTGCAACGCTTCAAGTATATGACTTTCCTTTACACGTGTGCTTGCATTAAGATCCGCTATTGTTCTTGCAACTTTCAGTACTTTGTTAAATGACCTTGCGGATAAAGAGAGTGTTTTCATTGCCCCTTTCATTATATCCCGTGCTTTTTCATCAATTAACAGTAATTCTTTCAGATCTCTTGTCGACATCTCACTATTCATTATGATTTTCTTGCCTAAAAATCTTTTCTTCTGCAAAGATAGCGCCTTAACGACTCTTTTTCTGATTTCTGACGAATTTTCAGATTCTTCATTGTCATCAACCAGTTTTTCCACTTTTACCGCAGGGACATCTATATGAATGTCTATTCTATCAAGCAATGGGCCCGATAGCTTTTTTTGGTATTTCAAAACTTGCCCCGCCGAGCATGTACACACTTTTGTAGTATCTCCAAAGTATCCACATGGGCATGGATTTGCAGCCGCAACCAACATAAAACGGGAGGGGAAGTTGACCCTTTCGCGTGCCCTTGAAATACTTACTATCCCGTCTTCAAGGGGTTGGCGCAAAGCCTCAAGAACGTATCTTGAAAATTCAGGAAGCTCATCTAAAAATAAAACTCCTCTGTGTGCGAGTGATATTTCTCCCGGTTTTGGATTGGCGCTCCCGCCTACAAGACCAACGTGTGAGGTTGTGTGGTGGGGATTTCTAAATGGACGCCTTCTTAAAATTGATTTTCCCTGTAAAAGTCCCGAGATACTATATATTTTTGTAACCTCCAATGCTTCTTCAAAAGAGAGTGGAGGCAGAATAGATGGAATCGTTTTTGCAATCAATGTTTTTCCAGCCCCCGGTGGTCCTTTCAAGAGAATGTTGTGTCCTCCCGCAACGGCCACCTCAATGGCTCTTTTAACAAAGGCTTGTCCCTTAACGTCCCTCATATCAAAATCGTATCCCTCTGCTTCTTCTTCTGCTTTCTCAAGCTCAAATTCAACCGGCTTTACCATATCAATTTTTTTCGTTCCGCTTAGATGATTGAATATTTCCTTGAGACTTTCCGGGGCGTAAATATCTACCCCATGAACAATTTCGGCTTCTTTTTGGTTGGCTTTTGGTATAAAAATGCTTTCAATTCCTCTGTCTCTTGCTTCAAGAACCATGGGCAAAACCCCTTTTGAAAGTCTGATTCTGCCATTTAAGGACAGCTCTCCAATAAATAATGCCTTATCACTATCAAATGACAACTGGCCTGATGATAATAATATTGAAATTGCTATTGGGAGATCGAATGTAGGACCTTCTTTCGGAAGATCTCCCGGAGCAAGATTGACTGTTATTTTTTTTGCAGGAAATTCCACTCCGCTGTTTTTAATTGCTGAACGAACTCTTTCTTTTGATTCTTCAACCGCCTTATCAGGAAGACCGACTATGGTAAAAGAGGGAAGACCATTAAGTATATCTGTCTCAACTTCTATCAAAACTCCATCAAGACCAACCACGGTTGATGAGAGAACTTTTGACACCATAAAAATAGTATATGGTATATAGTATTTGGTATCTAGTAAGCAGTGTCTTGCAAGCTTGAATTAAAAACTATATGTTTCACGTTGTATAATACATCAAACGTGTTATCCATCAATACATATCACAGGATCCTGACTTCAAATTATTATGGATGATGTTGATTTGATAAAACAAAAAGTAGATGTTGCTGATCTAATCGGAAGCTACATTCCCATAAAAAAGGCCGGTAGAAATTTCAAGGCAAATTGTCCTTTCCATAATGAAAAATCCCCTTCATTTGTCATTTCTCCTGAAAGACAAATATGGCATTGCTTTGGATGTGCAAAGGGTGGAGATATTTTTACTTTTGTTGAGGAATATGAGAGGGTCGGTTTTACGGAAAGCCTAAAAATTCTAGCCGATAGGGCGAATGTAAAACTTAAAAATAATGTTTTCAGGACAAAGCAGGATGAAAAAAAGAACAGAATTTATGAGATCAATCATCTTTCTTCGCAATTTTATCATTATCTTCTAACAGAGCATAGATCGGGAAAAAAAGCGTTGGATTATGTTATGGGAAGAGGGCTTACAAAAGCCATTATTTCCACGTACGTTCTTGGTTATGCCCCTGCGGGAAACTCCCTAGTCAACTACCTTATTAAGAAAAAGGGCTATATGAGGGATGAACTGCTTGAGGCGGGAGTAGCAACTCTTAGAGGAGGAGGGATGATTGATTTTTTTCAAAACAGACTGATTTTCCCTATTCAGGATTCTAGAGGAAATTTTATTGCATTTTCAGGAAGGGCTCTTGCCGATGAGACCATGCCTAAATACATTAACACCAAAGAAACTCCTGTTTATATCAAGGGGGACACCGTCTTTGGCCTTTTCCAGGCAAAAGAGTCCATCAAAAAAGAAGGCAGAGTCCTTGTTATGGAAGGGGAGTTTGACGCTATAACCTCCTTCAAAGAAGGCATTACCAATGCCATCGCAGTCAAAGGAACGGCCTTAACAGAAAATCAGATTCATCTCTTAAAGAGATTTGCTAAAAAATTAGTTTTCAGTTTTGATACTGACCCCGCAGGAACCGAAGCACAAAGGCGGTCAATTGCTCTTATTTCAAAAGAGGGTATTGATGCAGGCGTTGTTATTCCGCCTCAAGGGAAAGATCCCGATGAATTATTGAGAGAGAATCCGCTTCTTTTTAAGAAAGCTTTAAAAAATGAAGTCAATATTTACGATTTCATATTAGAAAGTTCCGTCCAAAATGAAAATCCTGAAACTGTTGATGGTAAAAAACATATACTCTCCCGTACTTTAACTTTCTTGAACGATATTGAAAACGAAATAGTCAAAGAGCATTATTTCAAAAAACTTGCAAAACTACTGGATACTTCATACGAATCGGTAGTCAGAGAAGCGGAAAAAATAAAATTGCCCGAGAAAAAAATTGAATCCAAAACCGCTGCAAAGCTCACAAAAAACAGACAAGAATTATTGGAAGATCATCTTCTAACACTTATATTGCAGTCGTCAAAGCCGAAAAATGCGATGGCAGCAGCCGTTAGCGTCCTTGATACAGTCGATCTTGTAACCCCAAATGCCAAAAGCATCTTTGATACATTAAGGGAATACTTCATGACCTCAGATGATTTATCGGTCACCGAAGTCAACAAGCTTTTGCATGAAAGCGTTATACCGACTTTTGATATGTATTTTTTAAATCCAATTCATCAGTTTGAAACCGGTGAGCTACACCTTCTAGAAGTAGAAAAAACTGCCCGCGCAGTCAAGCAGTCAGCCGTTAAAGAAAAGCTCAGAGAGCTTTCAGACAAAATAAAAAAGGCGGAGCAGAAAGAAGATGAAAATGAGCTTGAAAAGTTAAGAAAAGAGTTTAATTCACTAGCCCTTCATTTTAAGTAGTCTTACTTGAAAAAAGCCCAAATTTAGGTTATAATATCCGTTAATCTTAAGACGCGGGGAAATCCTGCTGTTGAGTACTTGACTATGCGTGTAGGTGCTGTAAAAAACGAACATATTGACGAACTCCTGGCAACTGCCAAGAAAAAGGGCTACATAACCCAAGAAGAAATTCTCCAAAAATTCCCAAAACCAGAACATTTTCTAGTAGAACTTGATTATCTCTATGATCAGCTTATCAAAAAAGAGGTAGATATTTTTGAGACTGTCGAGCAGGAAAAAGAAAACCACAAATCAATTGAAGACTTGGAAAAAGAGCTTGAAGCGCTCAACCTTATTCAGGGAGGAACCGTCTCAGATCCTGTCAGGATGTATTTGAAAGAAATAGGAAGAATTCCGCTTCTTACTTTTGATCAGGAGGTAGATCTTGCAAAAAGACTTGAGGCTGGAGACGAGTCGGCAAGGAAAAAATTGGTCGAATCTAACCTTCGGCTTGTGGTTAGTATCGCCAAAAAATACGTTGGACGCGGAATGACTCTTCTCGATCTTATTCAAGAAGGCAACCAAGGACTTATCCGTGCCGTTGAGAAATACGATTGGAAAAAGGGCTTTAAGTTCTCAACGTATGCCACATGGTGGATAAGACAAGCAATAACAAGAGCAATCGCAGACCAAGCAAGAACAATTCGCATCCCAGTCCACATGGTTGAAAACATCAACCGTACCATGCGTGTTCAAAGAAGGCTCATGCAGGAAATTGGTAGACAGCCAACCCCTGAGGAAATCGCAAAAGAACTGGAAACCGACCCTGAAAAGGTCAGAGAAATTCTTAAAATTTCTCAACAGCCGGCATCGCTTGATACTCCTGTTGGAGATGAGGAAGATTCATATCTAGGGGACTTTATCTATGACACTACGGCTCCAACTCTTTTTGACACCGCATCTCGAGGGCTTTTGAAAGAACAGCTAAACTCGGTGTTGGGAACCTTATCCGATAGAGAAAGAAGGGTGCTCGAAGAACGCTTCGGACTTAAAGACGGAAAGCCAAAGACACTTGAAGAAGTGGGACGCATGTTTGCTGTTACTCGTGAGCGTATAAGACAAATTGAAGCAAAGGCGTTAAGAAAACTCCGCCACCCATCCAGAGGCAACAAGCTCCGGGATTATTTAGAATAATCTTATTGAATATTATGAGTGCTGAAATGCGTCGTTTTTCTCATGATCCGATTGTTGATAAGGCTCTCCTTGAAGAGGTGCCTTCTTCTCATGTCTATCCCGTTGATATTATGAATTGGGCTTTTATGAGATATCTTGAAACTGGTAATGAAAACTATGCTCACTGGACATATTTAGGATCTCGTTCTGTATATTTCTTTGAAAAAGACGGTGAATACAGATTACCCAGAGACAAGGAAGAGGATCATATCAAAAACTGCGCCAAAAGAATCTTGGAAATTGAACCTAAAAGTTTTGGACACGCAATAAAACTTATTCAAGAAGGGGCGATGCTTGTTAATCCGCTCAGCCTTAATAAACCTAATGGAGAAGACGGGCAAACTCTTGAAGGAACAATAGGAATTGTTACTGAAGAAGTAGAAGGGGGAATAATTCGAGAAAATGACCGGGAAGAAGCATTAAGGCTGCTTGCAAGATTGGGCGAAAGAAAACGAAATGTTTTGGAAAAAAGATTTGGCATTGGGTATGAAAGGTCTTACACCCTTGATGAAATTGGACAAGAAATTGGAGTAACAAGAGAGCGTATAAGGCAAATCGAAGCCGAGGCACTAAAAGATTTACGCAATTTTCTCACAACAGAAAAATCTTAGTAACAACCAGCATTTCAACTAAGTTAAAGTTAAGAAGTCCAACAAGTCCCCAGTTAAGACCTCCAGCCCAGACTAAAATAATTGCAACTTTGTGTAACATTTTCATATAAATTCACCTCCCTTCATCTCTTCTTAGTAAGACACGGGCAATATTTATTTACAAGATGTACAAATGATGCAAAAAGGGACTAAGCAGAACAGAGGCTTTGCAAGCTCAAAATAATTTTGTATAATTGGATACTTTCAATATCTATTGAAAGTTTGAAAATTGATCCGCGATAGCTCAATGGTAGAGCAGGAAGCTGTAAAAAATGCAGCCCTTGAGGGAAACTTCAAGGTGAATAATCGGGCTAATTCGGGGAAACCCTAAGCATGTCGAGGGGTAATCCCGAGCTAAATTCCTAAGCCAAACTAAGGACTTGTCCTGAGCGAAGCAGAAGGATAAATGTGTAGAGACTATATACCCGACACCTCAAATGGTGATGAGATAGTCCAAGCCTTCTAGAAATAGAGGGGTTCTTGTAACTTCAAGGTTCTAGGTTCGAATCCTAGTCGCGGAGCAAAATGGGACGATGACGATACAATAAGTCACTTTCCGCTGTTATATCAATCTTTTTCTCTTGTTCGAAAATTTTAGCTGTTAAAACTGCTTGTTTTTTAACTTTCGAACTTTTGACTTCAACTGCTAGTTCTGACAGAAGACTGAAAGGAGCTGTGAAATTAAAGACTAACTTACCTTCATCAAGTGCTAAGTTTTCAAATACTAAGGTTATTAGCTTTCTTCTTTCATCTCTATTTCCCTTCAAATATAGTTCTTGCGCTTTTTGAGACAACTCATATAAATTAGAGCCTAATTCTTGATATTTTGTGCTTGATTGTGAGTGCTGTTTAATCGATGTTACAAGTTGATTCTTTTCTTCTGAAAACTCAGTAAATAAAGTATCGTATTTAGCTTTCGATATAACTTCATCTAGTCTGTCTTTGTATAAATTGTCCATTCTCTTTTGTATGCGCTCTAAATTTCTATTAAGCTCTGTAATCGCTGTATTGTTGTAATTAATCTCTTCCTTGTGAGCTTCTTTTAATGATTTTCTTATCCAGTCGATTAGCCTCACATTTTTAATTTGGAGTCCATCTAGAGCATCAACAATCTGTTCTTCAACTTCTTTTTCTTTAGCCCATGCTTGCTGTTTGCAATCTCTATAATGATTACAGTGCCCATAGACAATTCCTTTCTGAATTTCCCAAGTGATTCGACCCTCACAGCCTACACATTTGACTATTCCTTGAAATAGAAAGTGGTGTTTTCGATATTTAGGAGTAGTTTTGCTCTTAAGAACACTATTAACCTTAGTAAAGACCTCTTCGCTGAGAAGTGCTTCATGTTGTCCCTGATGTACATTCTTGTTCCATCTGATTTTACCAATATAGAAAGGGTCTGAAAGTAGTTGATGAATTCGACTCTTAACTAACTTATTGCCCGTATATCCACGAAGTCCTTCTTGTGACATCATCTCTGTTAGCTTGCTAAGTGAAATCTCGCCTGTTGCATAGAGTTCAAACATTCGTCTTACGAGAGGAGCTTTCTTCTCGTCTATTACATGTATCTTTCTCCCTTTTTCTCCTACACTGATGTATCCAGGAGGTGCTTTTGTTGGCATCCAACCTTGAGCTATTTTCTCTTTCTGTCCTTTCTTTACATTTTCTGATAAAAGCTTAACGTAATATTCAGCTGTAGCACATTTAACTCTCCACATAAACCATTCGTGAGACCTTGAATCCCTGTGTAAAACACAGCCTTCTTTTGCAAGTCTTATTTGATGGTTTGAATCTTCATGAATCCATTTATCAATAATTGGCACGTCAACAAAATTTCTTGTCAATCTATCAGTAGTCTCGACAATAACTCCAAAAATGTCTTTCTTCTTGATGTATGTAATCATTTCATTGAATACTTTTCTTTGCATAACTCCAGAAGCTGATTCTGAAACAGCAAAGACCTTAACAACTTCAAGACCTTCTTTTTCAGCGTATTCTCGAAGATACTTCTCTTGTGCAGGAAGAGAGTAACCTGCTTCTTCCTGTTCTTTACTTGATACTCTACAAAAGATAACTGTTCTCATATACACATATCATTAAGGAGCCTAGAGTAAATGTCAACCCTCCTCATTGTTTATATTCTTAAACTTTCTTTCAATCATCTTAACCTTACTAAATCATTACTAAACTGTACTTATACTAAGACTGTACTTAAACCTAACTTCACATTACCTTACTAGAAGATTACTATGTAATATTACTAGTACTATATAGTAACTATATATTTGTGAATTCCTTAGCTTTTTCAATTATTTTCTTCTCTAGTTTTTCCCATAACGCAGAATCCTTAATTCTTGCAACCCAAAAATATGCTTTGTTTCTTCCTTTAACAGATGGCGGAGACACAAACCATACAGGCGATACAGGTGAATATTTCGTTGTTCCATATCTAACTACAAATCCGCGTATTTCAACTACTTCTTTAATTAATATGTTTGCTATTACAACATTATCCTTTTTGTCTCTAGATTTTATCTCGACTTCTATTTCATCAATTGTTATTTTCATTTAACCTCCTTTCTTCAATTTTTCTTAGACTTTCAAAAAAGGTTACGAGTGAATTGCCAGCTATTTCTGCTTCTTCTTCAGAAAGGTGCGCACCATATTCTTCTAGAAAGATGGTTTTTAGCTCTTGGATAGCCTCATTACTCATCTTTTTGCCCTCCCTTGTTTGAACCTGTATCAGATTGCGAAAATAAGCGGGTTTTTAGCCATCTTTGTGCATTAAGTAGTATTATGGGCTCAATTAGCTCTTGCCTCGCCCAAAACGCATTTACCAAGCGCTCAGCCTCATTTGTGTGTTCGAAGATAAAGATTTTTCTATTTGAGTTTATAGAGTCTTTGATTTCAAGAAGGTGAACGTCTTTTGCCAGAAGGAAAGATGCGAGATAAAAATCAGCAGTCTCTATAGTTTTACGATTCATATTCATACGATTTATTCGTATGAAGTATCTCAAAAGAGGGTGCTCGTGAAAGTTGTCAGTTGTAAATCTCTAACTGGCAATTTCGTTGAGAAGTTTTAAATACTGAGGCAATTCTCGCATCGTAGGGATATCATACCTCTCACAAACTCGATAATACGCTTCTTTATGTTGTTTTTTGAGTTCATTCAGCTTCTTATCATCTTCTAAATTCTTTTTTACTAGTATTTCCTCGAGCGCTCTATCAACCATTGATGCTCCATCCTCTTCTGCATATAGTATGTCGTTGGGCTTGCCTTTCTTCCAATATTTAAGAAGCTTTTTTTCTATTTCGAAGTAAAGATTGAGCCCTAGCTTAATATCATCACTCCCTAGCTGGTATCTTTCTTTCTTCTTTTTGAAATCTTTTGGATTAGCATTTTTGAATAGCTTCATTTTCTCTACTAAAAGTGACGCTTCATCATACAGCTCTAACCATTGTTCTCTTGTAATAAATGGGTTGTATCGGACATAAACGCCTTCCTCCTCAACTTTTACAGGGTGGCCACTGACAACAACCTTATCGTTTTTATACTTATATAACTTTTTCCCTCCTAGATATGCTAACTGGTAGAAAAGGCTAGTAATGAGCTGTAATTTTTCAAGCTTCTCAATGTCTTTTGCTGTCTGTTTTTTAAGTTTTAGTTTATTGGTTTTCTTTTTTAACTCTCCCCAAAGTACTTTTATTACGAAATTGTTTCCAAGCATGTCTTGTTTAATTTCCTTGAAAAGAGCTTTATTTTCGTCTTCATTTTTCATTTTCATAATTGTGTGTAATTTTATCATGACTGCTGTATCTTGTGATAGAATAGCCCTGCAAATCAATATGTATCACACACAACAAAATAAACTTACCATTTTAATAGACCCACTATATATTCACACAGAAGCATCGCAACAGCTAATCCACAACCAGGTAGCTATTCATACCGTCTTACACTACTTGAAGGGCATTGTTAACAACAAAGTATCAGTGGAGGTAGTTTTCCCTAAATTCCTTTGGAGTGGCGATTGGAAAGAAAGATATCAAGCATATGTTCCAGCTGATAATCCATTCTACGGAGATGAATTCTTTAAAGTACTTGAAAATAAAGAACCTCTACCAGAGTGGGCAAAACAACGGGTGGAACAAACTAAAAGCTATCTTGAAACGAAAAAAGAACCCTACCTTAAGTTTGAAAAATTTCAATCTACACCTGAAGGACTAAAGAAACTTTTAGATAGCATGAAAGATGGAACTCTCTTTATGTATCGAGATGCTGATTACCTTTACCATAAGGGGTTTATGGAACTTATTGATATATATTTTGCTTATGAATGCGACTTACTGCTAACCGCCAATAGAGTGTTGCATGCGGAGAAAAAGAAGCTAAACAGCGACTACCGATTATTTCCCGTAAATTACCCAGAGATTTTTGAAGAAATCGAAACTTTTTTAAAGGGTCATCATATCTACATATCTCATGCAAACCCAATATACGGACTCCAAATGGCAGTTTTCTATCCTATGACTGATACAAAACTAATGGAATATCAAATTTCTATGAATAAAATTCTAGGACTTAAGAAAGATGCACAAGTATACCAGTATTTTAGAAGCATGTTTTATCACCGCTATTCATTTATTAGGTATGCGATTGACCAGATAAAATTTAACATGTTTCAAGCTGAAAGGCTCGAGGACAATGGGCTTAGGGCAAGCCATTATTTCCTTGCAAGCTATCACTTGAATAGTTTCTATCTTAATCTATGGGGTTTTATAGATAATCTTGCTTGGGTAATAAATCATCTCTACGACTTAGGATTTAATATAGAAAAAACAGCAACAAAAGTAAGTTTTATTAGCAAAGACTATTTAAAGAAATTGAAAGAAAAAAAGCTAGATATTTATAACTTACTGAAAGAAAAAGAGAACAAAGATTGGCTTGCAAATCTTGCAGACAAACGGCATCCTGCGGCTCATAGAGAACCTTTGTTTATGTCTCCTGTGTATGACAAGAATGATATGAGCCTAATTGCAGAAGGCTTGATTGTAGTGAATACAAAAAAAGGACAAGAAATGTTTAAGGCAATCAATCACATGAATTATGATTTTGAACAACTATTAAAATTTACTGATAATATATTAAAACTTCTTGAATCTAAAGCTTAGATTTAATCTCCCAATTTCCATGAATGAAATAAAGGGATTTTTATCCAGCTTGATAGAGGGCTTGAATGTTCTTCTTATTCTTGAATAAATCAGGTTGTTTTTTATTTAACCTTTTCAATGAAGTTTTAATCGCAAATTCTGAATTATCAATACCTATCCAGTGTCGTTGAAGTGAATCTGCCGCAACAAGTGTGCCACCTGACCCACTGAAGCAATCAAAAACAATATCTCCTTCGTTAGAAGAGGTTGATATTATCGTTTTTAGTAATTCAAGATTTTTTTCTGTAGGGTAGACTGGTCTAGTTGGGTCCTTAAATTCCCAAATGTCTTGCAACTTCTTAAATGGCATTTCGTCAGCGTAAACTTTCTTTCTTGGATTACCTGTGCTTGACCACTCGATTAAACCCTTTGCCTCCAACTCATCTAATACCGTTGGGTCATATCTCCAATGTCTTCCTTTGGGAGGAAGCATTCCTTTCCATGGCTTACCAGTATTTCCATTGCTTGTTTCACCTGGAGCATGAAGCGGATTGGTAGTATAGTAGCGTCCATTTACATCTATTTTGTTAAATAACCTACTTATCTCGCCTTCTGACCTTTTATGTTTAGGCTCATTCCAAATATATTTGTCAGTTTTAGTATAAAAAAGTATTAGGTCTTTAATGTTTCCGTAAGCTTTTCTACTAAAATTTTTAGGATTACACTTTATTCTTGTTATGTCATTTCTAAAATTTTTTTGTCCAAAGACTTCATCCATTATGACTTTTATATAGTGCCCAATTTTATAATCAATATGCAGATAAATAGAGGCTTCATCTGACATTAATTCACGGATAAAAATGAGTCTTTCACGGATAAATTCCAGAAAGTCTGCCCCAACTAGAGTATCGCTATAAGCAATGCTGTCCTTAAGACTACTGCTTACATGCGATGTTCTTTCCTCGCTACCTCTAAAAACAGTGTTTGTTGAAAATGGAGGGTCAATATAGACCAAACTGATTTTGCTCTTCAAATTAAAGTCATTAAGAAGTGTTTTCATTACTCCTAAATTATCTCCTTTAATCAACATGTCTTTTCCATCTTTATAGGAAATGTTCTCGGCATCTAGCTTTACCTGCTTAGTGTTTGAAAGTATAGATTGTTTAGTTTTCTTACCTTTATAAGTTAATTCCATAGTTTTCTTATAATGAGTGCAAAAAATCTCTCAGAAGCAAACTGCTCAAAATGTTGTATTCTTCCTCATGCGAAGTCAAAAAACGATGAAAATTACTTCTTCCTCTCAAATAAAGTACACCATCATATATTGCTACTTTGACCGCATTAACGTTATTATTTTTCAATAAAGTTAATCCATCAGCGAACTGCCTATCTTGATGTCCTCCAAAATCAGTTAAGAATTTGGCTTCACCAATTACATATTTACCATGCATACGAGCTATAAAATCCAACCCTTTTTGCTCTTCATAGCCTAAATTATTTTTGGCAAACTGTTTAAGCTGAGCATCGCCTCCATCTAAAATCGCATCTCTTTCTGTTGCTATAAACTCAAGTTCTGGTAATACCTCTAATCCTAAAGTTTTTTGATTAAGCCACCTTCTAAAAAGAGGACCTATTTGCCTATTCGTTTCCTTTGGCTCTGAAGTGCGAGCATATATTTTCTCCAGTCCCATTTCATATAATCTGCCACAAATTCGCTTAACTGTTTCTGGATTTCTGTCTATTGCAGATTTATCTCTTCTCAAGAAAGGAATATATGAGTCCTTAATCGGAAACAATTCTAAACTAAGCAAACTCTTCATAAGCTCTGAATCGTCTCTACTCTTAAATGCTACCTCTACATTGCCCCAAGCGGTTTCATTTACTTCTCTTATCGTATCGGGTGCCAATGGATAAACAGTAAAAAGCTCATCAAGATAATTTTTTTGATTTGCAAATTGGATACTTAAGTCTGTCCAATAATTCATTTTAGTTATTAGTAAGCTATCTAAATCCTATTTTTCATTCTGTATTGTTTCTTTGCTGTCATAACTTATTTAACATTATTTAACATTCTAATATTGTAGTCAACTGACTGAAGTTTGATTAGTATAGCAGAGTAGGCCAGAAAGAAGTCGATAGAAAATGTTATTTTAATAAATCTGAAACTGGAATTTTTAAAGCTAGAGCAATAAGATTTATTGTTCTTAAAGTAGTATTCCTTTTGCCCGCTTCTATAGCAATTATTGTCCTAGGGTCGCATTTTGTCATTTCTGCAAGTTCTTCTTGAGTAAGTTTTCTTTGTCTTCGAAACCTTTTTACATTCTCTCCAAACTTTTGATAAATAGAAGCCATAGTATACCCTTGCTAATCTGACATATATGTCATATAAATAACAGGAAATATATTTCATATTTAGCCTGAAAGTTGAGCTTGAAAGCATGATGAAGTTTTTGATTTATTTATTCTTTTGGCCAATAATATTATTGTGGAAATCTCTTATGTGGGGTCTGGGAATAAAACGTACAACGAAATGCTTGAGATGTGGAAGTAAAAAGCTCAATAAGGATAAACCTAATTGGATACAGCATGCGAGTAGCGTATTGATTGGCTACAGGTCTAGACCTCTTAATGTTTGCAGAGATTGTGGATTTTCTTGGGAGGATAGATAAATACAAATATAAGTAACTATGCTTCACGACTTTTGTATTTTTATTCCGTAGGGCGAAGCGAGGAACGTTGTATCCAAAAGAGTTCAAAAATAGATTTTTCAACCTGGGGGTATTAAGTACGAGGAGTTTTAGAACTTAATGTACGCACAATGAAGAAGATAGTTGTTTCACTCTTAAACACATTCAGCTAAAGTCTTAAAACATCTTATAAACTCTATTCTTAGTATATATTTTATATACAGAAATAATTGATATACTTTTTCATGAGATTTAGTGATGCATTGCATCATGAAGTGAGGATTTCACTTGATATCTTGTACATTAGTTCTGGAGACTGTACTTGATTTACCCACTGCATAGTTCGAAAATCGTCTAGCTTAGTGAGCATTGACGTGCTGTGTTTTTTCCCAATGAGATTGACCTATGAGTAAACGCGTTAATGCTCTGAGGGAGCTAAAACCAATAAGCAATTGAAAGGGGTAAAAAGTATATAAGATTTTCAGTGGCGACCACAAAGGATACTTCAGCTTGTAACTTTTCGTAAATTCGTAGAGCCCTACATTGTAGATGATTAACTGGAGAGTCATCAAAAGTAGTGGGAGAAATGCAAAAAGAGCTATGCCTACTGGTAACTTTAGGGTAAGCACAGTAATAATTGACAAAGGAATAAGCAAAAATAGCAACGCTTGGAGTTCAGGAAGTACCAAAATGTAGAATGCAAGAAGTTTCTGTGTAAGGCGTGGAAGTTTGAGCCAATCTCCCTTCGAAAGTACCTGCATAAAACCTTGATTCCATCTTGTCCGTTGGCGAATGAAGCTCTTTACATCTGTTGGTGTTTCCTCTTGGGTGACATGTTGCTCGCTATATACAACTCTGACTTTTGCTCCAAGTGCACTAAGTCGAATACCAATATCTGCATCTTCCGTTAAGCAATTTTCATCCCAGCCTCCAGCCTGTTCAAGACGAGTTTTTTTGAAAAATACAGTGTTACCACCAAGTGGAATAATTCCTATTTTTGCAAAGAAATGAAGCGTAGATTTAAACCAAAAGAAATACTCCAATACATTCAAAGATGAGAACCAAGAAGAGCGAAAATTCATTAATTGTACTCCTGCTTGCACAACGTCTGCTTTTTCTCGTTCCAAGATTGTGTTGACAATATTATAGATATCTTTATGTGGTTGGTCTTCAGCATCGAAGATAACAACAATGTCTTTTGTTGCGTGTTTTAGTCCAATATTGAGACTATGTGGTTTGTTAATCGGAGTGTCATCAAATACGACAAGACGTATGTTCTTTTTCCCGAGCAATTCAATAATCTCTTTGGCTTTCGAAATAGTAAGCACGTCATCATACCTACACACAATAATTATCTCTTTAAGTTCTTCAGGATAATTGATATTTGATACTGCCTTTATTGTATCCCCAACAACTTTTTCTTCGTGTCTTGCAGGGATAATTGCACTAAACGATTGTTTTGGTACTGCATAATTTTTTGGGGGCGCATCTTTCTCCATTCGTTCCGCATCTTCCCATGCATACAACATCCAATAAATACTAAAAATACTTTGAAATGATAATAGTGTAGAAAGAAAAGCAACAGCAAATATAATTAATGTTTGCCCTGTAAAGACTCCAGCACTGAGCAAAGTATAAATTGCGATACCAACTCCTCCAAGCAAAAGGCCGAGGAAAAACTATCCAATTATGGTATTCCCCAAGATACTATTTATACGTTCACGCTAACGGACAAGGCAGGTAATCCTGTTTATGGAAGCAATGAACCAGGCACTTCTGAATCGGCAACAGGAGCAAATGATTCCAGTAACTCTATTGCTAACGCAGTGGGAGATAAAGTAGACAATAACAGAACAATAGACGGACTTATTGGCTTTATCGAGAAGGCGGTCATTGGTGGGATACTAGTTGTCGTGGTAATTGTTGCCGCTATTCTATTCTTCAGGAAGAAAAAGACTACCAAATAAACTCAGTAATTGCCGTTTGCACCTTTTCAATACCCTAACGAGTGAGTCGGATTCCCCACCACACGGACGGCGCGTGGTGATCATTAAGGCCTGCTGAAGAAATGAACATTAGTTGCCCTGAGGTGGATAATCAAAAGTTGGCGTGTGAAGTCAGAACAGAGAGATTAACATCCGAGAGCTTGGAGACACTGTTGGCGAGGTATGCCTTCAGGTGCTTGGTTGCATACTTCTTTGTTACATTCTTGTTTCTTGACTGTCTCCAGATCTTTTATGGTGAGTCCGCTATCAGTATTTCCCGTCTGGACATTGAACTCCATAAACTCAATATTTCCGGGGCGAGAGAAAACGCTTCCGTCAACTATCCATGGCTTACAATCAAACTTGGTGTCTTCGGCGATATCTCCATCTTTGGTCGAAAACAATTTGCCCTGCTCTTCCGGCGTAACAGCGGATTTCATGCCCTGAGGGAACATTGATCCCCAGAGGTAATTGTACCCACCATCACGAATTACGTGCGCCTCCATGGGTACTGCGCCCTTCTGTTGTATAGTAAAATCTCCGCGGATTTGCTTGGCGCCATTGGCAAGGTACACTGTGCCTGACGAAACATTTGTACCGTCATTATGTTCAAATGTGCATTCGAGATTCTGCCCGCGTGAAATAAAAGAAGCAAATGTGCCGCTCGTACTTTCTTCTGTCTTCAGGTTTTCTTCCATTGCCACATCCCCGTCAGGGTTCTGAGTACCAATATTGGTGTATGCAAAATATCCGCCACCGACGAGTACGACCGCTCCTATTACTGCAATTAAAATTGTCTTGTTCATATTCGAGTTAATTTTACTATAATTCTACTCATTTTATCAAGGCGCAAGTTAAGAGTTTAGCGAATTTACGATTATTTTCTGTTGCTAAAAAGTTCATACGAGACCATTTCGACAAGCGGTCTGCGGTCTGACTCCTGATGAATTTTTTGCGTTTCTGCCTGGTACCCAAGTGCAAGACTACCAAGAAGAATGTGATCGTCTGGGATGTTGAGCATTTTTTTTGTAGTTTTATCATCCAGCGTTACCCAACACCCACCAAGTCCCAAATCCCACGCAGCCAACCACATATTTTCGATGGCACAAGCTCCGCTAAGCACATGTTGTTCATGTTCGGATAACCACTCGTCAACTTTAGCATTTTTATCAACAGTCACAACAATCACTATGTTTGCCTTTGTAAGAAAAGAGCCATGATGAGCATGTGGCATGAGTCTATCTATTGTTTCCTTATTTTTAATGACAATAAATGTCCACGGGTGGGAATTGAGAGGGCTTGGCGCCCATCGGCCACAGTCCAAGATCTGCTGAAGAATATCATCAGGAATATCTTGGGTAGTCCAGTTACGAGTTGCCCTTCTTGTTTTTATGGCATCAAGTGTATTCATGGTTTGATAATATCATGCGACTTGGTCCTATTTCCAGAAGCTCAGAAACCTCCCCACTTCCTTCACGGTCCACTCCGGATATTCCAGCTCGCTGATCCAATCAATTCGTCCGAATTCATACCATTTCTCGAGCAAAATAAGCTAAAAATTACTTACCACTGCGCCAACTCTCTCTTTTTTCGTTTTTTTCCCTGAAAGAAAATTGTCACTTCTTTTGTATTAATAGTAGAAAGGAGGTGAAAATATGAAAAAATCAATATTAGCAATATCCGTACTGGCATTAGGAGCGGGAGTATTGTTTGCTACGATACCAAGCGCCGATGCTTTCAGGGGTGATCCGAATACTACCGGCCCCAACTATACACACGAAAGGCACGAGGCAATGGAAAAATCATTCGAGAACAAAGACTACAATGCTTGGAAAAAACTCGTGCAGGGAAAAGGTAGAGTTACCCAAGTAGTCAATGAAAAAAACTTTAGCCGTTTTGCCGAAATGCACGAGCTTAGAGAGGAAGGCAAAATTGATGAAGCCAATAAAATAAGAGCCGAACTGGGGCTTGGGCTCCACAAAGGCAAAGGTGCCGGTCAAAAAATGGGAATGGGTCAATACCAAAATAAATAATTACCCTCTCCATATACCAAGACCCCGACTTAAGATCGGGGTTTTGGTATATAAAAACTCTGTTAAAAGAAAATATGAGATTTAATTGTATTACAATTGCGGTATGATGAATTCAAATCTTACAGATGAAAAATTGGTTGAACTGATTCGTAGCAAAGATAAAGAGCGGTATGCTGAAATTATCAATAGATATCAGGATAAGCTTATGAGATACACACGATATTTGATAAACGACAAAAATAAATCAGATGATGTAGTCCAAAATACCTTCATCAAAGCCTACATTAATCTTTATGGGTTTGATACAAAAAAAAAGTTTTCAAGCTGGATTTATCGCATTGCCCATAATGAAGCCATTAATGAAGCGAAAAAGCATCACAAAGAACTACCTATGGATCACGACTTTGATGCGCCATCAAAAGAATCAATTGAAGAGGAGTTCGACAGAAAAGAAATTAATAAACAAGCACACAGCTGCTTGAGGCAGATGCCAACCATGTATTCCGAGCCGTTAGCTCTTTACTATTTGGATGAGAAGTCATATGAGGAAATCAGTGATATTCTAAGAATACCAATGGGAACAGTCGCAACAAGAATTAATAGGGCAAAAATTTTAATGAAGAAAATATGTCAAAAATAAACTTAAAACTTAAAAATCAACAACTCAATAAGGGTCACTCCAAAATTAATTTGGAAGAAATTGTAATGAACAAAATAAAATCAGGTCAGGCGAAAATGAAACCCAAATGGTATTTTGCAGCTGGTTCTCTGTTAATGATTATGGGTTTGGTCAGCTTAACGCTTTCTGCAATATTTTTATTTAACTTAACAGTATTTTTAGTAAGAAAGCATGGACCGGGATATGGAAGACTAGAAATAATGCTCAACACCTTTCCTTATTGGATACCAATATTAGCTGTTTTGGGGGCGGTCTTGGGAATTTTGCTTCTAAAAAAGTATGATTTTTCCTATAATAAGAACTTTCCTCTTATATTAATGGTCTTTTTATCTTCAATAATCATTGCGGCACTTTCAATCGACTATCTAGGTCTTAATGACGTTTGGTCAAGACGCGGTCCGATGAAAAGATTTTATCAACACTTTGAAAATCAAAAACACCATTTTTTTGAAAGACGCAACAATATACAATACAACCGCACGGAGACTATATTTCCGCAAATACGATTCTGAATAGTAAAAAGCTAATAAATTTGGCCAATTAATATTTGTGCGCATTTTTTTAGTTTGCTAAAATAACTTTATGCCAAGCACATTTATCTTATTAATGCTTTGTACATTGTCTATCGTGATAATTACAATAGGATTTTATAAAAAGATACTTTTGCTCAAAGTTGTGGGAACTTTCTTGTTTTTTCTTGCGCTTGTAACAACATTTTTGCTTATTGTCTCTTTGAGAAATACATAGTATTGAAGCTCTTAGTATCAACAGCAGAAGTGTAAAAATAAATCCAGTTGAAAAAGAAGGATATTCCGAGATCGAAGGGAAGTGTTCCAAAAAAGATTCCAACCAAACAACTACAAAACGTGCTTGTTATTATGAATGGTAGATTTAAAAAAATCATGCAATATGGGAAATGCACTTAGAAGGAACCCGCTTTCAACCTCTCAAATTCGTGAGATAACAAAAATATAAATAATTAGTGCCAACACGCAGCACCTCTTTATTGTGTAATTGGCATATGCAAATACTTAATTCTCCTTGTCTCAAATATCAAAAAGTGTTATAAAAAACTATGCCTAACAAAGAAAAAAAGGAAAACATTTCTATCTTCACAAAACTGCGTTACAACAAGAAATTCCGCTTGTGGTTAATTGGAATACTTCTTATCATAGTTGCGATTTTATTTATTTTCTTCGAAAAGTTGAGAATCTTCTTTGCGATTGCATTAATTGCACTCCTAACAGCTTTTGGGCTTGAAATCTTCGAAAATGACTGGGATATCCAAAAATTGTGGGAAACCAAATCATTTGAAGAATCAAAGGTTGGAAGAGATGAAAAAGGAAATATCATGCTTGATGAAACAGGAAAAATACTCTTTGATAAGTTGGGAAACGTAACCACTGACAAAACAGAGGGGAGAGGAGCAAATGAATATAATTGCGACGACTTTTCTACTAAACTTGAGGCACAAACATTTTTTGAAAAAGTCGGAGGAACTGGAAACGATGTTAACAGGCTTGATGGAGATAAAGACGGAGAGGCATGCGAGAGCCTCCCAAAATAAAACCCTGCGCTCTCCCTGAGTTTTCCAAAACACCAAATCCTTGCAATTCTTCTTTTTTGAGGTAAAATTGTATTTATGGCAAAAAGAGATACGGGAGTCGGCAAAAGAAAAAAGGTCAGATCCCCCAAAACAGCAAAAAGACTTACTGCAAAAGCAGAGATGCTTGATGCTTTGGCAAAAAAGAGAGGCTACAAGGGTAAAAGAAAACCTAAGGACCAATAAAGCACTCACAATTTTTAAGCTTCAATATTTCCCTTTGTTCTGAAATCGTATTCACAAATTTATCCTGTGATTTTCTTCCGATAGCAAGCTTCTTATCAAGAGGGGAGGCGTGATTGTACCCCCTCCTTTTCATTTCCTTAACCTCAGCCTCGTGCCTTTCGTGTAACGCCCCAAGATGCCCCACCCATCTTTTTGTCTCGGGATGATTAATATATCCTTTCTTATTTTGAGTTAGTATCGTCCAGATAGCATGAAGCTCGCGGTGTTCTCCTAGAAGATGCACTCTACAAAGCTTGTTTGGCGATATATCCCAAACTCTCATGCTTGTATTATAGCCGGTATTTAAGGAGAAGCGTAGATACATGAGACACATAAAGATACTTACCCCCGATGAAATAAACAATAAAGAAAACGCGGAGCCTCCTAAACCCATAAAGTAATATTGTTCATGGATGGTTTCAGGTAGCAAGAGGAAAAAGCATAGCCCCTGATCTTGAAGAGGGTATCTTTGCATGAAAGAATCTAAAGAAAATTGTGTTTTCCCTTAAGAAATCCGCGGTGATAGTGATAGGCGAAAAATAAATCCATTTCGGTCAACCATGAGTAGGCTAAATTTTTACATAAACCGTGCAATAAAGATACTTAATCCCAAGCAAAAAAATTCTCGAAAAGGTAAAAACGAGTTAAGAATCGTTTTTGGAAAAGCGAAAAGTTATTTTTTTTGATGAAAGGATTAGTAGAATCCCCGCAATAAAAGGCGGTAAAAATAAGAACAACTCAACCAAAAGGACTGTTGCAACCTGAAACTTTGCGTCAAGTGCATAAAGCATACCCATTACAATGCTTGCCATTACCATCACAAGTCCTCCAATAAAAGGCTTTTTCCAAGCAACAAATGCCAAAACAAGAACTGGCAAAATTTGGATAAAATGTGAAATCCCGCTCAAATCTCCCGCGAATACTTCACCAAATAAAAATAGAGACAAAAAACCTATGGGCAATAAAAGAATTGCCATTCCTAATTTTTTCATGAGTATTTTTGACATCAATTATATAATACCACCAAAGCCTAATAGTGGTGCATTGCATTATTTGCATTTTTTTGAGCTGCTGATACAAACCATTCGCAGTAGCGTTGCATTAGTTCCTAGAATACCGTCTTATTCAAACTCCTACATATTTCGTGTATAATATATCCACAAGGTGAAATCTTAAGAGCTAATACCCTTGAACCACTTCACCAAACACCGCACGGGCGGATTTTTTTTGGGTTTATGAACGACAAACAACTATTAATGTGGGTTGCTATTTCCATGCTTATGATGGCATTTATGGTGATGCTTTTTGTTGCCGCGATTATAGCTCTTCGCGCCTTCTAATTTTGACCTTAGTCTCATTTTAATATAATGTTTTTATGGTTAAGAAAACGTAAACTTTTCAGATAAACAGAGAATAGCTTTTAAGAAAAGTACAAGAAGTTATTCACGAAGGAAATTTAAAACAAAAAATAATTTAAGACAAAAAAAGGCAATAACCCTGTCAAATTTCTTCTGAAAATTTGCGCTATGAGAAGAGGAGTGGTGGTGCACATATCCTGATAGCATCTGGGAGCAATTGCGGCGCTTGTTACCGAATGCACTATAACCGTAGAACGCGAAGCTTGACCCAAGGCCTACTTGTTATAATAAATCCATGACAAAAAACCCCATTCTTAACGCGCTTGCGGCTTTTGCTTATATATTTAGCGTTTCATCATTCATTTTCTTTGGACAAAGAATTGAAGATGACAATATCGGCATTCTTGCACCAGTGATGGCACTTTCACTATTTACATTGTCAGCAGCTGCCATGGGATACATTTTTCTTTCCCAACCTCTTCAGATGATCACTGAAGGCAAGAAAAAGCAGGGTGTAAATTTATTCCTAACAACCCTTGGAATATTTGGGGGCATAACTATAGTAATTTTGCTCATCTTTTCTTTCCAAATTCATGGCTAACCCATTTGATCTAACTCATGAAGATAGAAAAGTTTGACAATGTTGATGACTATATAAATTCTTTTTCGCAAGATAAGAAAAAAGTTCTTTTGGGGTTTCGCAAAAAGATAAGAAAGCTTGTCCCAGGTGCAAATGAGTCAATGAGCTACGGCATGCCCGGTTACAAACTGAACGGAAAACCCTTGGTCTATTTTGCGGCCTTCAAAAATCATATTGGTTTTTTCCCAACACCTTCAGAGATAGATGTTCTCGAAAAGGAAGAGGAGAGATACAAAACAGGCAAAGGCACGATGCGATTTGCGCTAGACAAACCCATCCCTTGGGATTTAATTGAAAAAATAGTAAAGTCTAGAATTAAAGAAGTAAGCTAGCCTTTTACACCAACGCTCACAAGCCTCTTGCTTGCAGTAATTAACATTGACCCAACAACACCCAAAAAAACCAAACCAATTATGCATGATGAAACTAAATGCGCAGGACTGAGAATAACCAGATATCCGCCTGTTAAAAATGTTGTAATTATTAAACTATATGAAAAATAGAGTTTTGTTTTTGTTGGTTTTATTAACGTAATACCGGAAAAACCAACTGTTGACATGGCAATTACAACATGCAGGAGAAGTATCATAAATCAATATTACTAAAAAGGTGAAATAAAGTCTACCAAGATCATAACGCAAATATAATATAAAACACCAAAGGAGGAAAAGAAAAAATATTATTGCCACCCTTATTCATTTTTACAAGAATCTGATATACCCAAACCGTCTTCTAGAACATAGTCTCCGATCCCGATTCTTTTTATTGATAAGGCGAATGCACCGCAAAAGATCTTCTCACCAACGTCTGATGCCAACTTTCTTACATATGTACCTGACGAACAAGATACTTTAATTTTAACAGTCCTAAATTTTTCCCCTGCGTATTTCTCTCCAAACCCCTCCCACCGTTTTATTATCTCATCTTGCCTAAAATCCCCCTTAACTTCTCTAATTCTTTTAGTTATTTCCGCGACCAAATCACTACAAGATATAAAAGACAAACCAAGAACCTCCAATGAGTATATTTCGACCTCTTTTTCTGGAATTACGATTTCAGAAAGTTTATTTCTTCTTGACCACCAATAGAGCGGTTTTCCATTAACTGTCATCGAAGAGTAGTGGGGATACTTTTGCTTTTGTTTTCCGATAAACGACTCCAAAGTCTTTTTAATATCTTCTCTGCCTATTTTTTTTATATTTACCTTTTCAATAATCCCAAGAGCATCGTACGTATCGGTTGTCACGCCCAAAACAAACTCGGCTTCATAGTTTTTTGAAAGACTCTCATACTTTTTTCTATATTTATTCTCCTCTCCAACCAACAACAACAATAATCCATCAGCCATTGGGTCAAGCCGTCCAGCATAAGATATAGCTTCATTTCTATATTCAGAATTAATTTTCCTGAATTCATCGATCGCTTCAAGTGGAGTTGATCCTAACTTCTTGTTAATTAAAATAATTTTTTTCATCGGGGTAGCAAGATTAAATAGAATCAGCTCTTCTTATAATCTCTTGAATATTTACCCCACATATCACAACCCATTCCGTCAAGCTTGTTCTGACATAAAAAACAGATTCGCCAGCAAAAGTCACCTTCCACATAAGAATAAAGTATAACAAACTAGCACTCGTTGACAATAACTGCTAATTTAGCTACAATATTGTTATGCCAGACCAGGACCTAGACTTCCTCAAACCCATAACGCCCGAAGAGGGCCTTAAAAAATTCACGATAGATCTAACAGCCCAGGCAAAAGAAGGCAAGCTGGATCCCGTGATAGGCCGGGAGGAAGAAATAAGAAGAGTAATGGAAATACTCTCAAGAAGGACAAAAAACAACCCAATCCTAATTGGAGACCCAGGGGTAGGAAAAACTGCAATTGTCGAAGGGCTTGCGCAAAAAATTGTAGCAGGCAATGTCCCAACAACACTTCAAGATAAAACTGTTCTTGTGTTGGATTTCGCTCAACTTTTAGCGGGTGCGAAATTTAGGGGTGAATTTGAAGAAAGACTAAAAGCAGTCGTTAAAGCAGTTGAGGAATCTAATGGGGAGTATGTTGTCTTCATAGACGAACTGCATACACTTGTAGGAGGAGGGTCCTCTGATGGGGCGGTTGATGCGGCAAACATCTTAAAACCGTCTCTTGCCAGGGGGTTATTAAGGGTTGTGGGGGCCACAACAATTTCAGAATACAGAAAATACGTTGAGAGCGATCAAGCATTGGCAAGAAGATTTCAACCTGTAACTGTCAACGAGCCATCAATCGAAGACACTATATCCGTTCTTCGAGGTCTTAAAGAACGATATCAACTCCATCATGGGATAAGAATTACTGACAACGCGCTTATTGCTGCCGCAAAGCTTTCAGCTCAATATATTCCCCAAAGATTTTTGCCTGATAAGGCAATTGATCTTGTTGATGAGGCGGCCGCCGCGATAAAAATTGAAGCTGAAAGCATGCCGACAGAACTTGATGCCTTAAAAAGAAAGATTACAAGCCTTGAAATAGAGCTTGCAGCTCTAAGAAAGGAGAAGAGGGATAGTGTTGAGATGAGGAGAAAAGAAGGAGAAAAAGAGCTTGAAGAGCTAAAAGTGAAAGCGGGAAAAATTGAAAACCGGTGGAAAGCCCAAGGGGAAATAATAAAAACCATACAAGACAAAAGAGCAAAACTTGACGCTGCAAGGATAGAGTTGGAAAGAGCCCAACGCGAGGTAAACCTTCAAAGAGCAGCAGAGCTAGCGTATGGAACAATTCCAAACCTTGAAAAGGAGATCGAGAAGAATCAAGAGGAGTGGAGTAAAATTCCACAAGACGAGAGGGCTTTGCGTGAGGAGGTTGATGAAGATGATATCGCCAAGGTTGTCGCAAGATGGACAGGCATTCCAGTAACCAGACTTCTATCGACCGAGTCAGAAAAACTTTCACACCTTGAAGAGGAGTTATCAAAAAGAGTAATTGGGCAGAAAGAGGCATTAAGCACATTGTCTAAAGCCATAAGAAGATCTAGAACGGGACTTGGAGCAAAAGATAAGCCAATAGGATCTTTTCTTTTTTTGGGTCCGACGGGTGTTGGCAAAACGGAAACCGCAAAGGCTTTAGCCGAAATTCTTTTTTCAGATGAACACGCTATAACAAGAATCGACATGAGTGAATATCAAGAGGCGCATAGCGTTGCTCGACTTATTGGTGCGCCTCCAGGATATGTAGGCCACGAAGAAGGCGGTCAGCTAACAGAAGCTGTTAGAAGAAAGCCTTATTCTGTCGTATTGATTGATGAAATCGAAAAAGCCCATCCTCAAGTTTTTAATCTGTTCCTGCAGATATTTGATGAGGGAAGACTTACTGACAGCACAGGCAAAACAATAGATTTTAAAAATGCGATTATTATTATGACTTCAAATTTGGGTAGTGAATTAGTTCTTGAAAGTAAAAACAGAGAGGATCTTAAAACAAAAATCAACTCGGCCCTACACAAATTTTTCAGACCAGAGTTTCTTAACAGAATTGACGCAACTGTTATATACAGCAAGCTGACAGAGCAAGAAATAAAAGATATTTCCCGCCTGCAGCTTGAACGGGTTGCGAAAAGACTCGAAGAATCAAACATCAAGCTGGATATTACGAATGAGCTCATCGATCACTTTGCAAAAAAAGGATTCGACCCAATATTTGGGGCTAGACCTCTTAAGCGCAACATCGAAGATGAACTTGTTGATAAAATTGCCATGCAAATTCTTGAAAACCAGATAAAACCTGGTGATACAGTTGAGGCAAAACCAAAAGGCAAAGATTTGGAAGTTGCCCCACAGTTTAAGAACTGATTTTAATTTAACTCCTTTTAAGCTAAAATAGGGTCATGCTTAGAACTCTTTTTGAATATTTACAAAAAAACCAATTCATAGCTGGTCTGGTTCTTCTTGGGTTAGTTCTTATTATTTATCAGCTAAAAGAGATTATCGCAGTCATTTTTATGGCTTATATAATTGTTGCAGCCCTCAATCCCGTGGTTAATTTTTTGAGAAAGAGGAAGGTTCCTAACTCTGTAGCGGTAATGCTTACTTTTTTTACGACTCTTTGTCTTTTTGTGTTGCTGATCGCCCCCTTAGTGCCTTTTTTAACCCAGCAGATCCAATCTCTAGGTACAAGATTTCCGTTCTTCCTACAGCAGGCAGCTACGTCTATTGGCATCTCCCTTAATTCTGATGACCTCGGGAAAATTTTTACGGGAGAACAGATTGGCCAGAATGCATTTGCGCTTGCCGGGGGAGTTTTCGGTGGATTTTTCACTATAGTTTCAACAATTGCCATAAGTTTTTATCTGCTTCTTTCTTATGAAAAGGCAAAATCCGGAGTCTCAAAACTCTTTGCAGAAAAACATCAGCAAAGAGCAGGGGAGATAATTGAGCAAGTAAATGATAAGCTGGGGGCTTGGCTTCAGGGACAGCTTTTACTATCTTTGTCTATCGGTCTTTTAACGTGGGTTAGCCTTACCATCTTACAGGTTCCATTTGCCCTTCCATTGGCAGTTCTTGCAGGAATATTTGAAATTGTGCCAACTGTTGGGCCAATTATTGCCGCAGTTCCTGCCGTCATAGTAGCTCTTACAATTTCGCCTAATATGGCACTGATAATTATTGCTCTTTATATAGGTATTCAAATGCTTGAGAACCATCTCCTGGTTCCCCGAATTATGCAAAGAGCAGTGGGTCTTAATCCCGTTATAGTGATTTTGGGAGTAATAATAGGGGGAAATCTTATGGGAATTGCAGGGGCGCTTCTTTCAGTCCCATTCATCTCCCTTATTGTTTTGACCTTGAGAAATTTAGAAAAATCCAGAGAATAGGCTCTTGACAAAAAGTTATCCACATTACATACTGTAACGATCCTAAAAGGTACGGCCGCCCAACACTTCTGAAATCTTATGGACGAACTCTGGAAAAAAACACTTGAAGAAATTGAACTTGAGGTTTCAAAACCGCGCTTTGTTACTTTTTTCAAGCAAACCCAACTGGTATCAATAGAAGGGGATGTCGCGACAATCTCTTCGCCTAACTATATGGCAAGCGCTTACATTGAGAAAAATTATTATTCTCTTGTTAAAAGAGCTTTGGACAAATATTCTGAAAAGAACCTAAGCCTTGTCTTTGTAACAAATTCAAAAGAAACACTAACCACTGACGGAGGACCTCTTTTTTCAAGCTCTGTAATAAAAAAAGCCGAGAAAAAACCCCTTGCCCGAATACGGGAGGACTTCACCTTTGACACTTTCGCAGTTTCTGACAGCAATCAGCTGGCTTATACAGCGGCTATGGCTGTTGCGGAGGACCCCGGAGGAAAATACAACCCCTTATTTCTATATGGAACTGTGGGGGTTGGAAAAACACATCTTATGAATTCCATAGCCAACATTGTTCACCAAAAAAAGGGAGGGGCGAGTATTATCTACCTGACAACGGAGGAATTCACCAATGAAGTTGTCGAGGCCATACAATTCAAAACAACACAGCAATTAAGAAGAAAGTTCAGAAACGCAGACCTGTTACTGCTTGACGATATTCAATTTCTAACGGGTAAGGAAAAAGTTCAAGAAGAGCTTTTTCACACATTTAATGCTCTCATCGACAGAAAGGGTCAGGTCATCTTCTCCTCAGACCGTCCCCCTCATGAATTAAGAAAAATCGAAGCTAGGCTGGCGTCCAGATTTGAGGGCGGCCTTACGGTTGATATTGAACCTCCCGATTTTGAATTAAGAACAGCAATCCTCTTGATAAAAAGCGCAAAGTTCGGTTTTTCATTAACGCCTGACCTTGCAAAAATTATTGCACAAAAAGTTTCTGACTCAAGAGGGCTTGAGGGATTTTTACTAAAACTCTCATCTCTCTTATCAACCTCCAATTCCCCGGTCGTTACCGAAGAACTTATAAAGAAGTGCTTAGGCAAAAGCAGACAGGAAAAAACGGTTGTTCATCCAGACGATTTAATTAATGCTGTTTGTGAATTTTATGACATAAAGCAAACCCAGCTTAAGGGATCCAAGAGAGATGCTTCCCTGGTCAGGCCCAGACACATATGCATGTTTTTATTGAAAGAGCAGGGACTTACCTTTGTTGAAATAGGAAACCTTCTTGGAGGAAGAGATCACACAACGGTTATGCACGGTGTGGAAAAGATTTCCAAGATGAGCCCAAAGACACCCTTTCTAAATGAGGAAATCATGTCGATAAAAAAGAGCATTACCAACACTTATCTACAATGAAAAAACACAAACCGGGTTATAAACAAATTATCAACAATATTATCAACAAGATATCCACATTTTACTCACCTCGCCCTTTTGCTTTTATACACTTATCCACCTATACTACTACTGCTACTATTTAATATATGAAAGTATCTTTTCTTCCAGAAAACATAATTAAATATTTACCACTTATCAACAAGGCTCTACCATCCCACACACAGGTTCCAATCCTTTCAAACGTTTTATTAAAAGCTACAAAAGAAGGGTTGACCCTTGAAGCAACAGATCTTGAAATCGGGGTAAGGATTAAAATACCGTCAAAAATAGAAGAAGAAGGTTCAATAACGGTTCCCGGTAAAGAGTTCCTTGAAACAATAAACTCCCTTCCCAAGGAAAAAATTTTATTAGAAAAAGACAAAGACTTACTTGTTTTAACCTGCATGGATAGCCGGGCTGTTTTTAATACAATTTCAGGTGAGGAATTCCCCCAACTATTAAAGGAAAAAGGAGACTTGGTTTTTAGGATGAAGAGAGAACAATTTGTCAGCGTTTTTTCAAACATTACGTTTTCAGTCTCACAGGAGGAATCAAGACCCCAGTTAACAGGGGTCTTTATTGAGGTTGTTGATGACGGGGTTAATTTTGTATCAACGGACGGTTACAGGATGACGATGAAGAAAATAAAAGAAAAAGAAGTAAAGAGAAAAGAAGGATTAATAGTTTCCGTCAAGCTTATAAATGAAGTAATTTCTCTTAAAGGAAGTGAGGATATAAGTCTTTTTGTAAATGAGAAAGAAAGCCAGGTGATTTTTGAAGTGGGAGACGTGCTTGTTATTGGAAGAATGATAGGAGGGGTCTTTCCTGATTATTTGAATGTATTACCAAAAAAATCCTTAACAAATATAGTTTTTGATAGGGAGGGGTTGCTTCAGAATGTCAAGCTAGCATCGGTTTTTGCAAAAGATAGTAGTAATATCGTAACGTTAAAAATAAAAAATGGAATTGTTTCTGTTGAAACAAAAACCCAAGGCATTGGAAGCGGGGAGGCAAGCGTCGATTGTGATCAAAAAGGGGAAGATGTACAAATAACTTTTAACATCAAGTATCTGTCAGATGTTTTAAAAGCGGCTAATGGTAAAACGATAAAAATGGGTCTCAACTCATCTTCAGAACCCGCTTTGTTTGAAGACAAGGAATTTTTACACGTTATTATGCCCATTCAGGTGGAAGGGTTGGGTGGGTAGCTATTCTATGTCGAAGACTCCGCTTGGAACAGGTGGAACGTCTATTATTAGTGTATATTCGTAGGGTGTGTAAAGTCTTTTATTTGATGTAGACACTGTTGTTGTGAGGATGGTTACTCTTGTGCTTCCAAGTTGCCATTTTGTCTTTGGGATTATGTGGATTGTTTTTTTATCTTCTCCACCCCTAACGAAAACATCTGTTTGTGGTTCTATTTCATAGCGTAGATCTATTGGTCTAATTTCCTCGCTGAATCTGAGAGTGATTTTTTGAAAAGTGAGATATGGTTCAGTTGGGTTTTGGGGAGGAAGAGCGTTTTGTATGAAGAGGTCGGTGGGCTCAGGTGTGATAGTCGGTACAACCGTAATAGTTGTTTTTGGGTAATCCGTGACGGGATCTGGTTTTTTGGAAAAAAAGAATATCAATAGAAGGAAAAGTGTAGCTAGAAGAATGCCAGAACTAAATATTAATAATTTTTTATTCATTTTCATTTTTTATTTACAAAAATAATTTGGCGCGTCTTGCCACGATTGGTTACCTGAGTTATCTATTTTTGCAAACTCGATGTGCAGGTGGGGACCGGATCCTGTGCTACACCCCGATTGGCAAATCTGAGCTCCTTTTTCTCCAGAGTAAATTTCCCCCCCGCCACTTCCGGGAGCAGTGTGGTGGAACTGTATCCAGTATTGGTCTTGGGTCTCCTCATCGGTTCCCCCATAGTATTGTATGGCCGTTATTCCATCGGGTCCAATGGTTTGGTGGCTAAAAGTCCATCTTATTTTTTTCCCGTTAACAAGGGGCATATAAACTGGATCTAGTGGTTGGGCGCCTATGTCCATCGCGTAAGCAAGGCTATTGTAGTTGCAAGGATAGCTTTCGTATCCAATTCCGCAATGCCCACAACCTGGGACAGGTACAGACCTGCTGCCGCAGGTGATGTTTCCGTTTGGAATCGGACAGGAGGTTGCGTCTATGCTTTCGGGGCCACTAGAGCCTTGGGGGGGACTCCCGACTTTAGTTGTAACAGTGTTTGAGCTGTGCTCTTGAGAATAAGCAGCGACCGTTAAGAGAACCACTAATAGCAAGGGCAGTGTTAGAATGATTATTTTTTTCATGGACAAAAATCGGGATACGGGCCGAATTTTTCGTTATCTGGTATGGATTTTGCAATCTCAAAATTTAAGTAAAACATTAAGGGGAGTTTGCATATCCCCTCGTCGCTAAAGCCTTTTTGCCTTAAGAAAGAGATAACGTCTTCTTTTGCTTTGGAAATTTGAGTAGTGATAATTTCAGCCTCAAAATCATTTGGTGCTTTTACATACTCCAGTCTGTAGGAGTTGGTGGAATTGATTATTCCCGAGTTTCCGTCAAGCTCTGAAATAATTTGACTTCTTAAGGTTTTGTCTGCTGTCAGGCCTGGCGTTGGTCTTGTGGTTACAACCACCAGCAGCTTGTCTGTTGATTCCTTGCTATATTCAACAACAGGATCATCTATTTTCCTTTCATTGCTAGCGGTGGATGTAGGGGATGGCGATTCTGTTGACGTGTCTTCTCCCCCATTCTTCAGGCTCTCAAGGAAGGTTATTCCTATGAGAATGAGTATAAAAAGAAAAATTCCGGTTCCGATTGCAAAAATTCTTTTCATGTTAATTACTTGCGCACCCCCAATACGCAAAAGATGAGTTTATTAGATCTCTATTATATGTTACCGCATTTGATGTTTGAGAACTCCAGCCGACATCTCCATGGTCAAATTGTCCATTCCTCCCTTGTCCCATTTGAAAAAGTCCCCATGCTCCGACCGGATCAACGGCTGAGCCGTTGTACGCATTTGGATTGTACCCGCTTTCACAGGGCACAATCTCGAAATACCATTTGTTAGCATTGCTAGGGTCAAGGCTTTGGAGGAGTCTGAATAGTGCATCTTTCGTGAATTGGCAGTCCGGATCACCAAAATTTGCGCCAATAGGACTTGTTGCTAAGTTGTATTTCCCGCTGCAGCTGTTAGCGGTAGGATTTGCTCCGGCAGATGCACCCGATGCAACACCTGCATAGACCGTATTTGTGATAAGTATATCGGGAGCCGTTGGGCGGAGGGTAAATGTAAAAGAATTTTGGTTTTGAGACATGGGCCAGGATATTTGGCCATTTTCGTATGTATATGCTCCGGTCGCTTCAACAAAAGAAGTGTTGTCGGGTAAGATGTCGTAAACGACGATATCTGAAAGTGGCGTAGTCGCAACCGAGGGATTATAGGTTACGCTCACGGTGTACTGCAACTGCTCTCCATTATTTATTTCAACAGGGCCAGTCAGGGTCAGCGTTAGGCCCGGAATTGTTTGTTTGGGTTGAGATGAGTCTGTTGGAAGCGTTGGGATTGACCCTCCGGGAATTGGGTCCATAAGTCCGAAAACGATTGAAAAAAAGGCTAGAGCAAGAAGCGCGCCGATAATTATTGCACCTAAAGTCAGCGGCCCTCCGGGGAGAAAGCTGAACAGCCATCGAGCCGCTTGTATTAATTTTTTCCCCGTGCGGTATATTTTTTTTAGATTTTCTACAGAGTCGGAGACGCTTTGTCCATCACGCTTTTTTTGATCTTTTTCATTATCAATACTTGCGATGTTTTCCATAAGGCTCTATTTTGGCTGTTGGCCTTGAAGCGGGAAAGACGATCCTTGTTGCGGGGAAGAAGGGATGGGTGGTTGATAGGTTGGGGTTTGGAAAGGAGGTTGGGTTGATTGAATGGTGGGGGGTACTAACGGCAGCGATTGTCCGGTCAGAGGAGTGGAGAGTGGGGTTGGGGTGTTTGTGAACTGTTGCCCCGGCGGATTTTGGGTACCCGGAAACTGTGGCGCGGATTGGAGGGGTGGCGGCTGTTGCTGTTGTGGGGGGGTGCTTGGGGGAGGTGCTTCAAGCTCTCTTTCCATGGTGTCTTGGGGCCTTGAAGTAACAAGGTCGTACTCGAATTGAGATGCAACAAACTGAGCCGTTACGTGATTTTGACCTGCAAAAAGAAGACCTTCTCCAACCTGTGCCGTTAGGAGATATTGCTTTTCTCCCTCAGAAAGATTTAAGGTTTTTGCAAGCGCCTCTACTTCTGATGAGCCTTGCTTCAGTAATATCTGCATCGAGGAGCTTGAAAGTATAGCTTTTCCATAGTCTGATGACAGAAAGTCTTCGATGTCTTGAGTAAGAGTAGTGAGTCCCAAATAATACTTACGGCAACGCTTTGCAATTCCCTGCAGAAACGAAGCCGAGTCAGGGTATTTCATCATGTACCAGGCCTCATCAACGATAAGTAGTCTCTTTTTCATTTTTGTTCTAACCCTTGTCCATATAAAATCCAAAATAACATGCATGGCAATAGGTCTTAACACATCCTCAAGCTGTTTAAGTGAAAAAACAGTAAGCTGGTTTTTCACGTCATAATTGGTCTGGTGATTGAAAAGACCGGAAAACCCTCCCTTGACGTATTTTTCAAGTCTAAATGCAAGCTCTTTTGCGTCCGCCTCCTCCATGTTGAGAAGGGTTTTGTAAAGATCTTCAAGAATTGGGGGTTCGTTTTTGTATGTTGAGGGATCCGGGGTAATCCCCTTTTGCTTGTAGGCAAGAACAATTGAGCGGTCCAGTATTGCTTCCTGCGTTGCGTTCATTTCTCCCATCATGGTTTTAAACAACCCATGTACGCTTAAAATTTTTGTTCCTAGCTGTGCCTCCGATTGGTCATCTGGCATAAGGGCGAAGGGATTTATCTTTATCTCCGAATCTTTGGAAAAAGCAACATACTCTCCACCTAATGAGTCGCAAAGCACCTTGTACTCATCTTCGGGATCTATTATCATAACCTCGGCATCAAACATCATTTGTCTCAAAACCTCAAGCTTAACAAGAAATGACTTACCGGAGCCGGATTTCCCAAAAACAACAGAATTGGCATTCTCAAACGAGAATCTGTCAACCACAACAAGCGAATTATTTAGAGTATTTATACCGTAGAGTATACCGTTGGGATGCGATATTTCGTATGAGGTAAAGGGAAAAGTGGAAGCGACTGAGGTTGTATCCATGTTGCGCGTTGAGAAAAGCTTGTCAATTCCCGTTGGCAGAGTGGTCTTAAATCCGTCTTCCATCTGAAGGGTTGCGGGTTTTATCACCAATAGATTGGATGACAAAAGAGACATGAGCTCTTTTGAGCGGAGATTGAGGTCTTCAAGGTCGCCTGAGGCAAGAGTTACGTAAAGCCCGAATTGATAAAAGCGCTCAAGACCTCTGGCTAACTCTTCCCGAAGCGCAATTGCATCCTCCAAAGACGCTCTTATTTTAGGATCCGGCTCAAGACCTTGCTGGGTGTCTGACTCGATTGTTGCTTCCATCTCGGCAATTTTACGCCTCAAGTTGGAAAGTACATCTTTTGACTCAACCGGGTATATGAACATAGAGATATTCATCGTTTCTTTGTAGTCGATAAGTATCGAAAGCCAGTTGGGTGAAACCTGACGGGGGTAATCAACGACAAAAAAAGTGCGGTAATATGTGTCGCCGACTCTTATGTTTTTGAAATCTACCTCAACCGACGAGGGAGCAATGATATCAACTATTCCTACAGATCCCTGCTTTAGAGCCTCTGTGCTTTTTGCATTTTGGGCAGGAGTGGGCGCTGCGGGAGGTGCTTGGACCGGCTGCTGTTGGGCATTTTGCACGGGTTGACCCTGAGCCTGTTGCGCTGTATTTGATTGGGGAGGATTTGGTTGTTCTTGTTTCTTTTTTCCAAACATATCAAACGATTACATTTTTAATATCTTGTGAATCAAAATCAACGGTAATTGAGTCGTTGTTGAGAATTTCATAATAAAGTTTTATCAACTCTTCATGCGACAATGGTCTTGCCATAAGACCCATTCTTTCAACCTGAGCCTGAATAACAGCCCTTTTTGAAATCAAAGCGTTTTTTGCCTGATCCGCGAAGGGTCCGCTCGTGCCTTGCTTGGATTTTGCTTGTTGTGGCGCACTGCCCGGAACGACGCTTGCCTCAAGGTAAGAGTACGGAACCACTATGTATATCTTTTTATCCAAAAGACCTTCGTTTTTTACCAGCTCATCAATGAATTGCCTGTACATTGTTAAATGCTCTTTGAGTTTTTGGTTTTGAAGTGATTCGATTTTTTGATCCAAAAGTTTTAGGTAGTTACCCATATCAACTCTTTTTGAGACAATTAAAATTTGTATAGGAAATGAAAGTGAATTTATGAGAGACATATATCCGTAAATTCTTGCGTTCTGCTCATCTGCTGATAAGAGAAAAAAATTAACGGATGAGATCTCAAGAACACAGCAGGCATTTTTTCCCTTAAAGAGTACTATGTCACCAACTATGTCGACAATTTCGGTAAAGTCTTGTGTTGTTGAGTGGATTTTGTCTTTTTTTGACATATATTATGCTTGCTGTGCGGTTTGGGGTGCCTGGTTCTCAAAAAGCTCGCGTCTTAGTCTTTCCCGCTGGTCAACAGAAACAATCTCGAGGGGCTCGAATAAATTTCCATCAAGTGCTATGTGTATTTGTTCAAATTCGTGTTGTTTTCTCGGGTCCTCCAGAAGAACATTGTATTCGCCGTCGGGAAGCGGGGTTGCGGCCGCAAATTGCCCAAGCGCATTAGTCTTAAAAGCTCTTACGGGAATTCCCTGAAGATCCATTATCTCAACCAATATATTCGGAAGTATTCTCCCTCTTGGGTCTTTGATTATACCCAAAACAATATTTGGGGCATCTGGAAGACTTGGAAATCCACCTTTCAGAGAGGTTTCTTTCGAAAGCGTTGTAACATTTTGAGATTCATTGGGAATTACTGTTGGGATCTTTGCTTCATTTCCTTGAACGACCGTAAGATCCTTAGGCGCTTGGGGGGGCGCTTGTTGCTGGGTCTGGATGGGAGGCTGTTGGGGGATCAGGTTTTCCATTTTGATCTCCTCAGGCTTTCCCCCTTCAAATACGGGCTTTGAATCTGTTTCCTGGACAGCCGGCGAAGGTTTTGCTATCGGGGTCTCCTTCGGAAGATTGGCCGGCGAGACAACTTTTATTGCATCTGAAATGCTTGTTTGAGGAATAGCAGACGGCTGTGCTATTTGGGTAGAACGCTGAGTTTCATTGGGGGGGGAGTCTACTTTTTGGACTTGAGGGCTCGCCGAATGCTGGGATTCATTTAAGTAGTTATTTATATTTAAGAGCATTGCCTGCTCGCGCTCGTCGGGCCGGTAGTTCTTTTTAAGCGCCCCGTATAGAAGAGCTCTTTTTGAGGAGAGGGCACTATTATTTTCGGTTTTTTTCACCTCTATTTTTTGGGATGCTGTGCTTTGAGGTGAGAAAAATTCGCCGATAATTACCTCGGCACCCCTTTTTTTGTATATGTATTGGTTTTCGGCAGGAAGTGCCTTCAGGAAATTCTTTGCCATTACATCCATCGGACGCCCTTCAATAGGAACAAAAGCAAGCATTACGCCAAAGCTTCCAAAAAGTATGCTCAAAGGAATTTTTATGAAAGGTGTCATCGGCAAGATAAAACAAACTGCGGCAACTATTCCGCCTCCTAAAATATAAAGAAATTGCTTGACCGTAACGCTTCCAATAAGCTTGAATTTAAATCCTGTAACGTCCTGCGGAATAGGGTGGTTTTCCATAATAATAACAAACACACCAAGTTGATGCGCCGTTGTTAAGCGTATAACGTGAAAATTTTGTCTGCAAGACAATCAAAGTGTGTCAAAACAGATATACCTTTGAGGCTGGTTGTGAAAAGAAGACTAAAGAGCCCCCGACCAAGCGGCTCCGCCCGCGGCTTTTGCCCCAGCGCCTGCCGCAACAGCAATAGGTGCTATTCCAATCCCCGCAACCGCACCAACTCCAAGAATTGCAGCAAGCCAGATAAGCCACTTCATCTTGAAGTCGGGTCTTATGCCTTGAGCCTCAAGGTTTTTAATAATTCCTTGGGCTTCTTTCGATTTTGAAATTGCATCGGATAGCTTCCCAGAGAAATTTTGTTCTAAAAGTTCCCATTCATGTTTTTTGAGGCCAATTTTATGTGTTCCGGGTATTCTGTCCTTCAATCTACTTCCCAACGTGCGGGCCAAGAACATGTCTTTGAAGAGCTTGTTTCTGAGAGTCTCGCCGTGTTTTGAATATGCTTCCTCAAGCCGTTTCTTTTGATCCTCACTTAACTTTGTTAAATCTACAGTGCGGTAATCGACTGGGTCAGGAATGGGGTTGCCATCTTCATCAATAAGAGTGAATCCAAGCTCGCGTACCAACAACCTTTTGACCCCATCTTCACCTTCATAAGCAAGCATTCTAACGTCTGTATTGATTTGTGCAGTATCGGAATCTTTAGACCTAGTATTTGGGTCATATCGTATCCATCTTGTTTCCATTGCTTTTTTGATTGCTTCATCGTCTGAATTGTTTTGTTTTTCTTTGTCCTCAGTTAGAGCTTTTTTCTCAAGCCCTTCTAGCTCATCGTATCTTTTCTCCAGAGTAGAGGCGGCCGCATCAGCCATAACGTTTTCAAGTCTCTCTATCAGATCTTGTTCAGCAGCCAGCCTTGCATTTTTGCTTGCCTTTTCGCTTTTCAAGGAATCAGACTCTTTTCTCTTTATAATGTCATCACTAGCCTTGATTTCTTTTCCGAGTGCCGATGCTTCTGAAATGCTTTGCGCAATACCACTTACATAAATTCCCGCAGCGTCTTTTGCTGGTGAATATTTAGTTAATAAATCGACAAAGTTGTTTATGTCTGTGTCTGACACAACCGTTCCTTTTAGTACATTTATGTCACCTAATAAATTGTTTATGTCATTTTGCAGTCCGCCCCTTTCGGCAGGCTTCGATGTTTTATTAAGTCTTTCTTTTGTTTGGGAGATTTCCCTTTGCTTCTCGACTATTGCTTGAAGCTCGGTAAACTTAGGTATATTTGTTCCATTTATGACAAGTCCACCCAAGCTTTTCATAATTGTTTCTGGTGCCATTCCCTGGTCTATCCAGCTTTTTATCTGATCTTCTTGTGCAGGAGTTAATGGAGGAGTAGCGGAAATATCAGCACGTATAACATTTAGAATATTTGTTTTTGCCGTGTCGAGTTTCGGTTCAGCAATTGCCTTATCGGCTTTCGCTTTTGAATAATCTTCGTCAGTTGTTACATCCGGAAGCTTTTGGGCATCTACAGCTATGTTTTTCATAAGTTTTACAACTTCATTTCTCATCACAGGATCTTTGGCAAGCGTTTCTTCGATGTAACGTCTTCTTGCACCATCATTGAGAGATGATAGTTCTGGAAATAGTTCCTGGACTGTTGAGCTTTGAAGAATTAGGTTCAAACCATCCTCTCGCGCATTGATGAAATCTCTTGTATTACTTATGCTTGTATCTCCCCTTGCTACTCTTTCTCTAATAACTACATCAATGGATTTATTCCTTCTTCCTGCCTCTGCAGTGATATCAGCATACTGGATATAATTACTAACACCCTCAATTAGTTGTTTGGCGGTTTCGTGAGAGTTTTTTTCAGCATTGTCTGGATTTTTCGTACTATCCGGTTCTGTGGTTTGTTTTCCTGTGGCACTCACAACCTCATGCGCTTTACCTGCTCCGAATGCCAATTCCATAGCAACTGCTTGATTTGTTGAGAAAGAGCCGGCTCCGGATTCTCGGGCTGCTGTTATTCTTTCTTTCCCGGTAGCACCTTTCTCTTTAAGAGCTCTTAGTCTTTTTTGTCTCTCAAGCGTTTCGGGGCGTGTCGTTGGGATCGTGCGTGTTTCGCTTCCATATTGCAGTACATCTATCGGAGCAATTTTGGGTGTTTCTGGTGTTGAAATGTCCGGCATATTATTGGATGCTTCTTATCTGTTCTTGTGCTTGTTGAAGTTGCACGTTGTCTTGTTTTTTAGCTTCTTCTGCTTGTAGCTCAGAATAAAAACTTTTATAAACAGGCCATAGAGTAGAAAGCTTGTTCAGAAAATCCATTAAGTCTTTCCTTGTGCTTAAGACTTCTAGTTGTTCAAGAATAAACTGAGCAGAGGTTTGTGAGTCCTCATCTGTAAGCGCATTCGCCTCAAGACCTTCAAGCATTGCATCGGCCAATCTAGTATAGATGCTATTTTTTTCCTCCTCGGTAACCTGGTCATAATTGTCCATATATACACAATACGTCAAGTTGAGTGAGGCTGTCAACTAACTAGAGGGTGGGGTTTTGGATTTGACTGACTCCTGTGAGCTGGGAGATAAATCCGACGATAAAAAATGAAAGAAAGATAACGATAAGTCCAACTATCGTATACGTTGCTGTTTTTTTGGCCATGGCAACTTTTTCAGGATCTCCTTTTGAAGTTATATACATTATGCCTGCATAGATAAAGAGAATAAGGGCAACAAGACCCGAAAAGGCAAGAGCGGCATTAACGATATTTCTTACAATAATTGGAATACAGGCAAGAGTTGCGACGCCGTTTTCAAGACATTGGTCCCAAGGCATAAAATTTATTCACCGCTGAGGGTAGGAAGCTGAAGGTCAAATAGGCTAAGTCCGAATAGCTGAAGAACGAGGTTGAGTATGAAAAATGCCAAGAATACTACGATAAGGCCAATTACGGCAGCAATTATTTGATTTCTTGCAGCTTCAACTCCTGCTTTGTCACCACCAGACGTTATCCATTTGATGCCTCCCCACACGAGGAAAAGAAGGGCAACGAGTACCGCAATAACAAATGCTATTGTTACGATAAAACCTACCAATTGACCTATGCTTCTATCGGATCCTGCGCATGCTTGCTTCAGAATTCCCGTCGCACCTTCGCAAGGATTGAGGTCTTTGGTGTCTGCAGCGTATACAGAGACAGCTGTTGCAAGATATACGGGGGCAGTTCCGAGGACAGCTAATACTTTTTTCATAGATAATTAATTGTTAACAGGTTTGTTATTCCTTGTCAAGCATTCTATATGGTAAGGTTAAAAAAGTTAACCCCAAGCGCCGAGCCTACAAAATTGATAATAAAAAAGGAGAAAAAGACGACCAAAAGCCCTATTATCGCGTAAATAATGGTGCGTCTGGCGCTTTCAACTTTTGTTTTGTCCCCCTCAGACATTATGTAATTTGCGCCTCCATATATTAGAAAAAGCAGAGCGATAATAATGCTTGCGATAAGAAGCCAGGTGATAACAAGTCCTATTATTCTTCCTCCATCTCCCTCAAGTCCTCCTGTCGGAACCCCGGAGGGCGCAGCTATTTCAATGGGTTCGCCGTCAGTGCCCGGAATGGTTAATGATAAAAGTTTCATAATTAATTAAAGCCCGGAATTTTTATAATGTCTCCTGCTATTACTGATAGTATCACAAGCGAGAATACTATAAAAAGAAGCCCGACAATTGCCGATGTTAAGGTCTCGCGTGCTCCCTGGACAATTTCTTTATTGGCTCTTGAAACGAGGAGCTTGTATCCTGAAAAAATAATAATTATTAGTGCTGCAAATCCTCCCAACGAAAGTGCAATTGAGAATATTTTGGTAACAACCACAACCGGGCTTGAAACATCAACTATTCCTATTGCTGTATCGCACTTATTATTCGGACAAGGTTCCTTAGATGTTGCTGAACCTCCTCCCCCCGGGGGAGGATTGCTGGCAGTGTCGGCTAGGGTTGGAAAAGTAATAAACATAAGAAGGGTTATTGCTAAAAGCAACGGCAGGTTTATTAAAAATTTTTTCATATATATATGGTACTTTTAATAACGCTCCAATTCAACATCACGCCAATTTGTAGCCGGTACCTTTTAAGGTCTGGATGTAATGGGGATTTGCAGGATCTATTTCCACCTTTTTTCTTAGCCTGTAAAATATCTGATCCAATGCTTGGTCGGTGACCCCCTCCTGGGATTTTTGCTCACTCCATGTGGCAGATATGAGTTCGTCTTTTGTGCAGATCTTCCCCCTATTGAGGATTAAGTACTTTAATAGTCTGAATTCCAGCGGAGAAAGTCTGTTTGAGACCTGAATATCTCCTATATATATTTCATTTTTTGCTTCATCGTAAGAGAGTGATTCGGTGCTTTTGACAGGAATATTATTGATGAATGATTCGAAAAGGGGTATGGTAATCCCATTCTCATTGTATAGAAAGGTATTTACTAAATAAGGAAATTCTTCCTTTGTTTTTTCAAAGGAAACGTTTTCTTTTAGTGCAAGCTGTTCTGCAGGAAGAAGCGCATGCCAAATCTCATCAAGGGCTTTTTGTATGGTGGATCTTTTTTTAAGGAATTCTTCGATATTCTCAACAGGCTCATTTTCAGTTGTAACTGCCTCGAAAGATAATTTTGAAAGTCTTGAATGTCCACCTGTCATCTCCAATATCTTTCTTTTTTGCTCTGGATCAAGCTTTTTTCTAGCGGCTTTTTCGATATATGAGGCTCGAAAATCAAGCCATACATCATCACTGAAAGACACATAGACAACATTTTCTGCTATAAGATCATGAAAATCAGTGAGTAGTGAGGAGTCTAAGAGTTCTTCAAGAGGTCTTACTAGTGAAAATATACACCCAAATCTATATTTTGCACGGTTTCTTAGTGAGTTGAGATTATTGAAAAATTGAGGGGTAATGCTTGGTATTATGCATTCAAATTTGTCAAAAAGTAAATTTATGGTTAACTTTTTTTCAATGGATAGGTAGTCGATGCTTTTTTTCAGGCTTTGAAAGAGCATAAGCTCATCTCCACCGGATAGCCCTTCTTTCAAAAAGTCGTTAATTTTTTGAGAGTCTTTCATCATCCGTCTTTCGCCAAGCGAAAAAGAGAGGGAAATTAGGATAAATTTTAATATTTCAAAAAGAGACTTGTCATTTACTTCGGAGCAATCCAGGTAGACAAAGTGCAGTAATTTTTCGTAGTCGCCATAATTGTTGTATCTCGCATCTCTATTATAGGAAAGAAGGCGAAGAACATTGCTTTTTCCGCACCCCGGGATACCTACGAGTTGAGTTGAAAGGCCTTTTTCAAGGTACGGAATTATCAATTTGAACTCGCGTTCACGTGTTTTTGGAGGGTAGAGCGAATCAAAATATTTTAACGGCTGTAAATCCATAATCTAATGATACAACGAAAATAAGCTTGTTGTCAGGTCCTTGAGAGGAACATATCAAGTTGACGAAGTACACTTCCCATACAATGAGCGCATGGAAAACGAATTGACACATTACCAAGCCTTGGCCAATAATGTAGTTAGGACTACTACGGGTTTTGATAGAAATCCGCGGTCAAAACTTATGGAAGAAAACGGCGAAATCAATAGTCTCGAGAAAGAAGTTGTTAGTGAGGAAGAGCTTAAGAAAAGAGCAGTGCGTCAGCTGTCCGAAAGACAAAGAAAAGTAGAAGAAGCGTGGCAGAAAGTATTAAAAGAAAAGCAGGCTAGAGGAGAAAAAGTAACGCAAGAGGACGTGGAGATAGCAAGAAGGGCTAGTGAAAAAGGTGAAATGCCTGTAAATGTCGGCGGCGCAAGCGACGGATTTGAGGGTTTTAATGCAGAGAAATATAAACAGACCAAGTTCGGTCAATTCGCGCAAGAGTTAAAAGTAGCAGGGGAAAAAGGGGAGGTTACTAATGAGTTATTGCAGGATATAGGAAATAGGGCAAGGGCAGCTGTTGTAAGTGGGCAGGATCAATTTGTTTACGACCAATTTGCTGGAGAAATAAATGAGATAGTCACAAGATTGGCAGCTCAAGAGCAAAGTAATCAAGAACGAGCCGGTCAAGAGCAGAGTAGTCAGGGGGATGTTAAGACAAGAACGATTGAAGAATTGCTGCAAAGCAGGGTTAATGCTTCTCTTGAAAAGAAAGAAGGAAGAAGCAGTAATCCTCGTTCGATTCAAGAAGTTGCGTTAAGTATTATAAATGACGAGGGACCTGATAGGTGGGGTCCAAACGGCACTTATCCTCTCGTAGAGTTGATCTACGATGAAAATGGAGAGCCAAAATACAAAACTAATTATAAAGGTGAAAAAACACTAGATCCTCAAGTAAAGCTTAATGAAAAAAATTTTGTGAGATGGTTTCGGGAGCGTATGATGTATCACCACGCAAGTAATTCAAGAGATGAAAGCTTGCAGCTCGGAAACCTTGTGGGTATAACCAGTGAATTTGGAAGTACGATAAACATTTTTTCAATGGATAAAGATCGTGCTCAGTATTTCCTTGACGAATCAACCGGGACTGTTATGGATAAACTAGCCAATCAATTAAAAATGGAGTTATGGCTTTTTGGGAACATGAGAAATTACGACCTTTTGTACCAAAAATATATGGGGAGCGACTCCGACCTTCCAAAATTCTTGTCCCAGCTTCATGAGAAAGAGGAAATCACCCAGCCTCAGAGTCTTGAGACTATCATGACATTGCCTAAAGAATTTGGTGAAGATGGTGACACGTCAGTCGGAGACGGCATAAGGAAGGCATACGAAATATACTATTATGCGTCTGACTATAACATGCTCAAAAAAGTTTTGGGAGAAAATTCCATATTTTTCAAAAGAGAAGGATTTGAGAATGCATTAAGAATTATTGAAGGGTTGAATCCAACCGATGCCATACCTCAGTCATCACAAAAAATAATAGACTCGGTATTTGACGGAAAGAATGTTAATCCAGAAAAATTTATAAAACTCATGAATCCATTCAATGAAAAGAACAAGCCTGAGTTTGCGAAAAAGCTTATCCGCGAAATGGTAAGGCAGGTTATTTCCAGAAAGTATGACTTAGAATATGGCTTGACGGAAATGAGGGTTGTGAATGGGGTATTTAATAGTGAGGATGTTAAGGAGAGAGATCTGGTCAGAAAGGATTTAGAATACGCTGAAGCTTTTGCTTGGGTTTTAACTCATTGGACTGGGGCAGCAGCAAGAAATGACACAGGCGCAATCGGTTTTGACGCCTTCACAAAGACTATGAAATTAAGAGAATACAGAAAAGGCCAGTCCGGGTTAAATAGGGCGGGGTCTTTTGGGAATGAATATGATCTTGGAGTATTTAAGGGCTTAGCGGTCGATTTTTTTAACGGAATAACTGTTGAGAAAAAGCTTGAGGATAAAGGTAACAATTACACTCCCTTTGAGATCTTTAGGATAATGAGTGATATAGAGGACTCATCTCTTCCCGAGGACGAGAAAAAAAGGCAAAAGACCCAGTGGGCGAAGAGGCTTAACTTTGAGCAATACATACAAAGATCATATTCCGGGGATCACATCAACCGTGCTTTTGAAATATTCCACGCCACGCTTGGGGCCGAGGAGATGAGGCTTGAGGAGATAGTCAAGTGGGACCCTTTTAGGGGAATAATATTGGATAGGGGTAAATTTGAAGAGCAGGTTAAGGAGAAATTTCTAAAGCCCATAAGATATGCATTCAGAACATACGCCCAGCTTGATATGGGCAAGATGCAGAGACTTCAAGTCGGTGGCTTTGGTTCCAATGACCTCCCAATTTATAAGGATGTAACCACGGCAGAAACCATATTTGGACCTGAGGTGTTAAAAGATATAAGGCCAATGGCACAACAAAGATATGAAGGTTGGAATAGTGAGGATAAAGGTAAATTCGATGAAAGGCTAAAGCAACGTGGAGTAGATTTTAACTCGCTTTCTGCGGATGAGAAAAAACAGCAAATATGGCAGGACTATTTATCATCTCAAGACGGTAAAGATATTCTTTGGAAAAGGGCGGCCATGGCAAAGATTGCGGCCCACATAAAATCTCACAGAGAATTTGGTAACGGGTATACACAATTTACAGCGGGTATGGTAGAAACGTTTTACCAGGCTCTCGAATCAATAAAGGCAATGGATATTAATGAAGGAGAGGATGATACAGAGCTTTCCTACGCCCAAAGCTTTCTGTCCAAGGAGGATATTGAATGGATAAGAAAAAGAAGCGGAACAACTCACAAGAGGCTATTTATGGTTGACTTCTTAGGCAAGGGAGTCGGAACGGGGGTTGCAAAAGGCATGTGGGAAGGAGCAGGGGTTATTATCAAAGATATATTCAAGTAGGCTAAGCAGATCCTTCCGGCTTTTCGGGCTCATCAGGTGCTGTGTCCGGTTGGGGTGCTTCCGGAGCCGGGCTATCTGCTGCTGGGTGCTCGGGTTCTGTCTCACCGCTTCTTCCTATTTCGCTTCCGTCAGCTTCTCCGCCTGCCATACGCGCTCTAGATCTTTCCATGACTTCGCGTTTTGTTTTTTCAGCAAGTGTTTCTCCCTCAATAGATGGAGAGGTGGCTCCCGAAGTGCCTCCGGGCCTTGTAGCACTAGCAATTGTAGATTTTTTCTTGCCACCAAAAATTGAAGGTAGCCAGCCAACTTTATGCTCTGACTTCTCCTTTTCACTCATTCCCCTCATGCTTAATCCTTCATTTGTATGCGTTTGTTTAATTCCTCCGCCCGTAAGGGCTCTGCCAATCCCTGCAAATTTTCTCTGAGCCCATAGGGAGCCTTCCTTTGGAGCGCCAAGTGCGTCTTTACCGAATAATTCGTGTTTTATCCCAGATATTGGCTTGCCCAAGGCTCCTTGCCCAGTACCAAGAGCACGTCCTATGGAGCTTGCAAATTTGAAGTCTTGAGCCTTTAGAGTCTCTTTTACTATATTTGCAACCTCAGGTGTCAGAAGCAATATTCCCATGCCTAAAATTGCCGCAAACCCGGCCATGCTATTGCTGAAGTCACCGACAAGAGGTGGTATAAAAACATTTCCGTTGCTTTGTCCGACACTGTCAATTAAGACCTTACCTAAAAGAAGCATCATATAAGTTGCGGGAAAGACTGCTAAATTTGCAACTACGCTTCGAAACCAAGACCCGACCCCCATCTGTACCCCCGGGAGTATGCCAAATGCTATAAAGAAAGGAGCAAAAATTAGAAAAAGGAAAAGGTAAATATAGGCTTTTATCAGCTGAAACCATAACCGGAACATTGCAGTAAAAATAGCAATAAGTATGATAAAAAAGGCAATAAGGTTTGGTAAGAGTTCTCTTAATAAAGTTTCTGTAAGTGCAGCAACTGCTCCTCCAGCTATTGTTCCAGCTGGCCAGCCCATTAAAAAGCCAGGTATTACTTGAAATCCTCCCCCTCCCCCTATTCCCAGGAAAGATCCTTGTATTGAAAACCCCCCACCAGGAGTATTTGATACTAGAGTTCCAACTTGTATTCCAGCAACAAAACCTGCTCCTATACTCGCTGCATGTATTAAATAATTCACAAAACTCTGATTTGCAAAACTTCCCACAGTACCTTTCGCTATATTGCCTAGACCTCCAATCAGCCCTCCTATGAGCGGGATCTTACTTAGCAATGAACCAAGTTCACTTAGACCGGGGATATGTTTTATTATACTGCCAAATATATCACCAATACCTTTAATTTCGGGTAGGCCAGGAATACTTGGGCCGCCTCCGGGGCCAAGACCTATAGCATCTTTAATAGAACCGACAACGGTTCCTGTTACGTGAGTTGCTATTCCGGCAATCCCTCCGGCATTAGTGCCGCCTGCCAATTGATTGGCTGCCGTAAAAGGATTTGCTCCCTGAATATCCGATGGTTTGAGCCCGCCGACATCGGCCCCGGGAATACTTGCCATAATTCCGTAAATAAAATAAGTGCTAATTCTCATAAGATCAATCATAAATCCGACAATTGCGTAGGAAAGAGTAATAAAGACAAGGCCGATTATTATCTTTGGAATTGCATTTTGAATTGTCATAACACTTCTAGGGTCAATTTTTACACGAAACATTATTCCAACTCCGATAACGACAAATATAAGAACAAAAAATAAATACATTATATTTCTAAAAGCTTCCCAGATAGGTAAAAATGGAGTAAGTCCGCGGAACCCATCCCCGGTCCCGAATTGCGCATTGGCAGTCTTTGTGAGGCCAAAATTTGAGGCAACGTGCGCAATGTATTGACTTCCTGATGCAGGAAAATCATAAGTAGCTGCAATTCCCCTGTTCATAAATCCCAAAGCGCCTCCGCTTTCAACAAACCCGATTTTCCCATCATTCCCGCTTGCTCCCAGGCATTTTCCTTCAGGGTTAATGGGGTTAATTCCCGAAAGCTGGCAGGAGATGGCAGACATCAGCTCAATAAATACAACCTGTGAATAGGTACTTAAATTTTGCGGTACATTTTGCTCAATATTTAAGGGGAGGGATTGATTTGGGGGGGGAGTTAAATTTTGGGCAAAGGATGAGTTAGTAGAAAGTGCTAGGAAAAATACAGCAAAGATAACACCAAATATTTTTTTCATGGCAGTGCTTTTAGTATTGCTAAATTAGCGTGAAAAATCAACTGCACCAAAGTTGTAAAAGATAGAATTTGAAGCAGAATATATTTGACATGGGAAAGTCTGGGGAGTAGTATACAAAGACCAATGAAAAGGGCGGTTTTTCTCCTCATTTTTATGTTTTTGGCGCTTTTGGTATTTCCAAGATCAGATTCTTTCGCGCAGGAAAACGTAGTCGAAACAGAGACTCCCATCGGAGAAAGTGAAACGGCAACGGAAAGTGCCCCAACCGTTACAAAAGTAAATTACGAGCTGCCGTATCCCGGAATGCTTCCCGACAACCCATTCTATTTTTTGAAAGTTATAAGGGATGGGATTGTTAAGATGTTAATAAACGATGATCTTAAAAGAGCGCGCTTTAGTCTTGAAAGCGGGGAGAAGAGAATGTATGCAGGAAAACTTTTGGTAGAGAAAAATAAAGACGAACTGGCTGTTGAGACTATCTCAAAAAGCAATAATTATCTAGACGATGCGCTAAAGGCGATAGTAATATACATGAAAGCGCATCCCAAAAATACGGACGCAAAACAATTTCTCCACCAATTTGATTCTGCGGTCAGGAAGCATATGGAAATAGCAGGCGAGATAAAAGACAAAGTAGATAAAAATTACCAAAACCTTTTTGCAAAAGAGCAAGAAAGAATGAAAAAAATAGAACAAAGTGTAAAAGGCTTGCTCCTCAGCAGTTAGATTATCCTGCCGTTTTGGACATTTTTATTGTACGTAAAATTAACACTTTTCATGGAATTTTCCGTGAAAACAAAAATGAGGCTAAAAAGTAAGATGGTACAATTTGATCTAGTTATTAATAGTTGACACTATAAATCTAGTGGTTTACAGTAGTTGTTGACACTAAATATTGTGTCAGTTCTTTTCACGGAATTACACTTTCTCTCTTAAAGATTAAGAACGAAAGTAGTAGTACATTTACAATACGCTAGAAATTTATGCATTGTCCATATTGTCATTCAAACAACACGGAGGTATCAGAAACAAGAGTAGGTGAGGACGGAAGCAACATAAGACGCCGACGTCTTTGCTCTGACTGCAAAAAGAGGTTCACGACCTATGAGAGGATCGAGAACATAATGCTTTTAGTTAAGAAAAAAGATAACAGGTCTGAAAGATTTTCGAGGGACAAGCTGCGGGGAGGGATACTCAAGTCGGTCGAAAAAACGACGGTAACAATTGACCAGGTAAATAATATAGTTGATGAGGTTGAGCGGGAAATTTTAGGACGTGATAGTGTTGAAGTTGAGAGTAAGACCATCGGCAGACTGGTTGCAACAAGGCTTAAGAAATTGGACAAAATTGCATATATAAGATTTGCCAGCGTATTTCAACATTTTGTTGATATAGAAGATTTTGAAAGAGAAGTGAAAAAGTTATTAAAATAGACAAAGCTTGAATTTATATATGAGTGAATTAACAGGAATTCGACAAAAAGTATTTTTAGACCGCTACGCATTGAAGGACAAAGACGGTTCTTTGCTCGAAAAAACCCCCGAGGAAATGTGGAGACGGGTTGCTTGGGGAATTTCCCAAAATGAAAAAAAGGGCGATCAGAAAAAATGGGAGAGTGAATTTTATAGAGTCATGGATGACTTCAAATTCGTTCCCGCAGGAAGAATTTTATCCGGCGCCGGAACCAACTACCAGGTAACCTATTTTAATTGTTTTGTTATCCCTTCCCCCAAAGACTCAAGAGACGGAATTCTCGAAAGCCTCAAGCAGTTGGTTGAAATTCAAAGCAGAGCCGGTGGAGTTGGGTTGAATCTATCTTCTCTTAGACCCCGAGGTGCAAGGGTTAAGAAGGTTAACGGAACATCTTCAGGTCCTGTTACATGGGCTGGGCTTTTTTCTTATGCTACGCACGATGTTGTTCAGCAGGGCGGATCAAGAAGGGGTGCAACTATGCTTATGCTTTGGGATTGGCATCCTGATATCGAGGAATTTATAACTGTTAAGGAGGACTTATCAAAGATAAACGGCGCCAATTTGTCTGTTTGTGTGTCGGATGCTTTCATGGAGGCAGTTAAGAAGGATGCTGATTGGGACTTAATATACCCGGATATTGATGATCCCGAATACGACAAACTGTGGGATGGGGAAATTGATAAATGGAAGGCTTTAGGCAAAAAAGTTAATGTCCATAAGACCGTTAAGGCACGCGAATTATGGGATCTTATCTGCAAAGCGGCATGGAACAGCGCCGAGCCAGGTCTTCATTTTATGGAGCGCTCCAACAAAAGATCTAACACTTGGTATTTTGAAAGACTTATTGCAACAAACCCTTGCGGAGAGCAGCCTCTTGGTGCTTGGGCTGTTTGTAATTTGGGAGCAATGAATTTGTCTGCATATGTAAAAGACGCTGATCTTTCCAATGAAAAGGTGGGGTGGTTTGACTTTGAGTCATTTGAAAAAGACGTAAAAGTTGCGATGCGCCTTTTGGATAATGTAATTGATCAGACATATTATTTTTTCAAAGAAAATGAAAAATGCGCAAAAGAAATAAGAAGAACGGGTCTTGGAATAATGGGTCTTGGGGATGCACTAATCAAAATGCAGCTTGCTTACGGCTCTGAGGAATCGCTTCCAGTAATTGAAAAAATATTTAAGACTCTTCGCGACAGCGCTTATGATGCTTCAAGCGATATGGCAAAAGAGAAGGGATCTTTCCCGATGTATGATAAAGAAAAGTATCAGAAGGGGTATCATATAAAGGCTCTTCCGAAAAATCTACGTGAAAAAATTGAAAAGCAAGGAATAAGAAATGCAGTTTTACTCACAATTGCACCAACAGGAACAACTTCATTGGTATCGGGAGTGTCATCGGGCGTTGAGCCAGTTTATGAGTTCTCTTTCCTGAGACGGTGGAGAGGCGGGGAAGAAATAATATATCATCCCTTATTTGAAGAGTGGAAGAAAGCTCATATGGAAAATCAAAAGCCTTCCTATTTTGTAAGTGCAAATGACCTAACTCCTATTGAGCATGCTAAAGTGCAGGCGGTTGCTCAAGAATATATAGACTCATCCATTTCAAAAACAGTAAATGCGCCGAATACCCACACAATTGATGATGTAAAGACTCTTTACATGATGGCATACGACATGGGTCTTAAAGGAGTAACCTATATGAGAGACGGGTCTAGGCAAGGAGTTTTGGAGAGAGTGGACGATAAGAAAAAAGAAGAGGTAAAGGAGGAAGCGAAGATGCCTATAAGAAAAAGACCGCTTGCTTTAACCGGAGTAACACACGAAACACAAACACCCTTGGGAAATACATTTATAACCATAAATCACGACAGTGAGGGAAAGCCATTTGAGTTATTTATAAATTCCGGAAAGTCCGGAAGTGATGTAATGGCCATGTCTGAAGCATTGGGAAGAATTATGTCAATGGTTCTAAGGATGCAGTCCTCGGTTGAGCCAAGAGAAAGGATCCGCGAAATGATTGACCAGCTAACCGGTATCGGCGGCGGAAGGTCTGTAGGGTTTGGAGCAAATAGGGTAAGGTCTCTTCCCGACGCAGTTGCAAAAGTCCTGGCTGAGCATTTTGAATTTAGAGTTAATGGACATGTGGCGGATAAAAATCCGATGAAGTCGGTTAAAGCGGATGAGATAGAAGGAGTTGCTACTCAAGCTCCCTTGCCAATGGTTGCCGCCGTAGCTCCCGCGTCCTCAACTCACGCAAATGCAGACCTTTGTCCGGAATGCGGGTCGGCATCATTTGTTCATGAAGAAGGCTGTGCCAAATGCTACTCTTGCGGACATGCTGAGTGTTAACGTAGCATAGAGCAAGAGCAAGCTCGCTTACAGTTGTGGGCACGCAGAGTGCTAAAATTAGTGGTTAGTTACTAGTTATTGGTGAATAGTTGGTAAGTAATTATTAAGTAGATTAAACAGTTATTTAGGTAAGTAGGGTGATCTAGACATAGAAATTCCCTCTCAGTGCCGCTACCGTAAAGACGGAAAACTAATTACTTTTATTGCTCGAGCAAGCTTATTTTTTGTAACCTTCTCGAGTTAGAGAAGGTTTTTTTATGTCAATTTATACAAAAAAAGGAGACAAGGGAAAAACGTCTTTAGGAAGCGGTGTAAAAAAGTGGAAAGATGATGTGCGCGTAGATACATACGGTACGGTTGATGAGTTAAATTCTTTACTTGGTGTTGTTTCTTCAGAGCTTAACGCTAAAAAGGCACCCGGCAGATACTTAAATAATATAATCCTAAAAATCCAGGACGACCTTTTTTCTATCGGATCCTATTTATCAAATCCTGCAAATTCTAAGCTAATTTCTCATCTATCTAATAACACTTTAGAGTTTGAAAAAGAAATTGACGGGATGACAAAAATTCTCCCTGAATTATCCAATTTTATCTTACCTGGCGGTGGAAAAGCGGGAGCACTCTTGCAGTTTGCCAGAGCAGTATCAAGAAGGTGTGAGAGAAAACTAGTCACGCTTTCCAAAGAAGAAAAAATAAATGAAGATGTCTTGCAGTATATCAACAGACTCTCAGATCTTTTTTTCACCATGAGCAGATACGCAAATTTTAAGGAAAATATAAAAGAAACAATTTGGAAAAGAAGATAAATTATGAGCGTCGAAGCATCAGTCCAGCAAAGGCAAAGCCTTCAATTTGATCCCGAATTTCATAGAAATGAAGCAAGGCAGATAAATTCAATAGTGTCTATCGGGGAATACCGCCAGAGAAAAGAGCAGTTTTTAGAATACATTCCATTTAATGTTGAGACGGCGCTGGGGGAACGATTTAATGTTTCATTAAGTACATACGAATACGACATAGATGGCGGGATAATATATGGGAAAGGCATAGATGAGCCTGCGATAAACAGTTTTAGAAGGGGCAGGGATTTTAGGCGCAAAACAGGAAATCCCATAGATCACGCACGTGAGGATGCTGAAATTGAAGGATTTGAAAAAATACAATCACACCTTACTGACCCCTCAACTAGAGTGGGTAGCATGATGCTTTCGGTTTCTCCAAAGGGTGGAGAGGGTTCTTCTTATGGCCACAATTTTTATGACATTTTTATCTTAAAGGAGACAGAAAGCGGGAAAAGATACATTGAAGCAAGACGCTATGCGTCAGGTCTTGATATCGATGAATATGCCTCGGTTCTTATGCCATTTGGAGTTGAAATTGATAAGCAAAATCCTGATGTAGGCCTTCTTAAAGACCCCATAAAAATTCCTCCGATGTTAACGCCTGATGACCTGCACAAATATTTGCATAAAGACAAAGGCTTTATGAGCGAGGAAAAATTTGCTGTTGTCAGAAAGCATACAAAAGCTTTAAGGCATGAATTTGCGCAAAGTCTGCTTGATGATCCCGACAACAATTTAGAGCACGAAAGAATATATAACGCAATACTCAATAAGGCAGATGAAATAAGTGAGCGGGTAGGCAGGGAAGGAATTGAGATCTGGTCAAAAATTGAGCCTATTTCGACCAGATTTGCGGTAATAACAGATATTGAGAATTATAGTAAAAAAGAAGTTAGAGAAGTTATAACCGGATGCGGTGTTTCTGCAGGGCTTGGCAATGGAAAAGAGAAAACTTCTCCTTTTAGCGTCTCGGAATTCGGGAAAAATTGGGATTATCACAAGGGAGATTGTGTGAATTGTAAGGCAAGATATACGCAAGTTGGGCCATGTAATATTTGCAAAGATTGTGAAAAAGAATTCGACAAAGAAGAATAAGATTGGGTGAATTTTTTGTACAATAAATTCATGCTCGATTTTATTGCATCACTTTTGTATCCAAAAAAATGTATTAAATGCAGAAAGAGCGGAGCATATATTTGCGATAGCTGCTTTTCGGCAATAAAATTTCTGGACTTTCAAACTTGTGCAGTATGCCAGAAAGGGTCAATTGACGGATTAACTCATCCCAGGTGCAGAACTGCCTACGGAATAGACGGGATAATATCATCAATTGCATATAAAGGCATTGTTAAAAAGCTGCTTTATCAATTCAAATATTCTCCATTTTTGTCCGACCTTAAAACAATTTTAGGAAAAATATTCTATGAAGGACTTATCCAGCAGGAAGCATTTGTTAGCTTTATAACTTCCAAAAGGATTTACATAATTTCTGTTCCTCTGCATCCCATGCGTTTGAAAAAAAGAGGGTATAACCAGGCAGAACTATTAGGTAAAGAATTGTCTTCAAGTTTGAATATCAAATATATTCCTGGCGTTTTACTAAGAAAAGTTAATACAAGGCCCCAATTTGATCTAAAAAAAGGGGAGAGGGGTAAAAATATTTTGGGAGCATTTTCTATCAATCCAAAGTTTCAAAAAAGAATAAAAGGAAAAAGATTTTTGTTGGTTGATGATATTACAACAACGGGATCGACACTTCGTGAATGTTCAAAAATACTTAAAAAATCAGGAGCTGTGCGTGTGATTGGAGTTGCACTGGCGCATGAGGGATTGATGTAGTTTTGGGTCTGTCGGTAGAAGTGATGAGATAAGGATTATTTTTGGTTAGTCTGGTATGTCTCTTTTCTCGGGAAAATTTATAATACATTATATCCGATTTTGAGAATAGACGGGATGCATGTTGCGATGCACACCCCATGTAAAAGAAAGTGTTTTTTTGTAACTAGCGGCAGTAATTGCAGATTGAGTTATTCCTATAATTTTAGCTGCTTCTACGTTTGTAAGATTATATGCGAAATTGGCTATAGGTATAAATCCAGCGCTTTCTTTTTCCATAAGCTATTAAGAGTGTGGAGATGGGGGGTAATGAGCCCCCGTCCAAAAATCATATATAAAAACATCTACAAGCGTAGTCTGGGTTAAATTTCACTGTTTTATACTTCCCAAACTAAGAAAAAACAGCTAAGGTCTAATACAAAATAGCCCGACCGGCGCTATTAGGTTTTGCTAACAGGTTTATGCCCGTTTCCTCGTGCTAGCTGCGGATTGGAAACGAACAGGTCTTAGGCGAATGCCGCGTAACCTACGCCCGAATTTACATTCGGCATACGATTAGCGAAAAATCGCTTTACACCGCTAAAATTAGATTTAGCATGTATTTTTGATCCTTTTTTACGGCTTTGAATCATTGCCGGCTTGCAGTTTTTAAAGTACAATTCTTGTCGATACAATTGCATCCCCTCGTCAAAATCTCATCTTTTATTCGCTTTAAGTTGACTTAAAGCTTCATTGACGATGAGCTTCTCCTCTTCCAAAATGCTAAAGCATTTTGAGTTGGAAACAAAAGTATTATAGCACTTTTAGTCTATGATATCAAGCCTATAGCATGATAAATGAAGCTAAAGAGCTTCAAAATATCAAGATTAGAACTCGTTTTTAAGCTCACGGTCGCGGTCTCTTTGTATGGCTTGATTTTTTGCGTCTTTACGGCGTTCGTGTTCTTGTTTACCTTTTGCAAGGCCAATTTCAAGCTTAAATTTCCCATGTTTTAGATAAAGTGAGAGTGGGGCAAGGGTAAATTTACCGGTATCAAGCTTATTTTTTATGCCCAAAAGCTCTTTTTTATGAAGTAGTAGACGACGTGTTCTATCCTCCTGATAGCCCTCAACTCTAGAGTATTTATAGGGGAAAATTTTGGCATTTATAAGATATGCCTGGTTACTCATGATTTTGACATAAGCGCTATTTATATCAACATGCCCAAGCCTAATGGCTTTGACCTCAGATCCGATAAGCTCAATACCGGCTTCGAACTTTTCTTCTATATTGAATTTATTTGGTGCTTTCTTGTTAAATATTTTCATAGTATTTTAGGAAATATAATTCATTATATCATCATAAATATTTTTTTAGCCTCAGGAGAAAGGGAGGAGAGTGCGGTAAAAATGAGCATTTTGTCTCAAATGATATAGTTGTATATAGTTACATGTGAAAAGTAGTGTGGATAACTTTTCACAGCCCTATAGTATTGCTGGTATAACTTAGGAGTATCATTTGAGGCTAATAACCGGTTTATCGCAGAAAAACGAAAAATAATCGAAAAGGTTTTATGACTGCTAAGGCTAGATTTAGATTATAGATTAAAACTATAAACAATATTTCCGCTTAATACATAACCAATTTCATTTTCTTCATCAATTGCAAATGAATTTGCATCTTCGATAAATGAGCCCTCGTATTGCGTAACATAGTCGCCCTCTCCACTTATTACCACTACCCTCTGATTTTTCACGTCGAGAACGTATATGTTGTCAAGTTCCGGTTCTGCGTAAATCTTGGCACCCGGACCGAAGGGAGAGGCAAGGCCGGTGAGCTCAAAATCGTCTTCAGCTCCTTTAGTGAAGCTTTGGATATCACCTTTTTCGCTCAGTATATAAATAGGGCCAGCAATAGACATATCTACCGGAGTGCTCTTAAAACTTGGCTCTTTCGTAAAGTAGGTGACTCCCTCGTATGCAGGCGATCGATATTTTAGGATATCATTGTTAGTTAGTGTGTAAAGATTGCTTCCAAAAATATCAAAAGCACTACCCTCTATGTCGTCCATCACGTCATTAATATTCCCATTACCTCGGTCAATGCTTTTGACTCCTTCACCCATGGTGTATATGTATTTATCGTCGGCGCTTATGAAGTTGTCGGAAGAGTTAATGTCGTAGGTTTTTCCTATAGTGCCGTCATCATCGATAGTTATAACCTGCTTTCCTGTTTTATCAAGCAATAAAAGGGTTCCGCCTTTTGCTGTAATTGCCGTTATGCTTTTTATCTCACTACCCGTCTTAACAAACTCCTTGATATTTTTTGCACTCCCCCCTCCCCCAAGCCCAGAAATTTTTTCCTGAATTTGAGATTTAAGGCCGCTTAGGTCTTTATACTCATTTGAATCTTCGCTGTATTTTTGAAGAGCAGCATCAACGTCAGCGTTAAGCTTCGAGAACTCTTCAAGTGCAAGTGTTTTGTTGAGACTTTCAAGCTCAGCAGCCTCGTCAAACCGGCTTTTGATAGGATCAAAAATTTTGGAAAATTCAGCTTCCTTTTTGGCTTCGTTAGATTTTATTGTCTGAAATGCAATTCCTCCGACAAGAACAGCAATTAGAACCAGGATTGCTCCTCCGATAAGAATTTTTTTATTGAAAAAATTTATTTTCGGAAGTGAAAAGCTTGGCAGTCTTGATTTTTTCTCCTCGTCATAAGAAGCATCTTCATACGAGTCGTGCAACTCGGCATTACCTGTATCCGTTTCGGCAGGAGCTTTTGTCCAGAGGTTTTCTTTTTCCGGTGAAATATCTTCCTGCTCATCTTTCTCGTCAGAAGCCATTTCCAGAGAATCTTCCATTGTTGGATCTTCAATTACTTTGTCTTCTTTAACGTCCATACTTTTGAATTGAAGTATTATCGCACCTTCGGTTCCCTTAGAATCGCCATGAATAAGAGGCGTTATTGTTTCTGCAATTTGTAAAACGTCATTCGAAGCAAGCTGCTCGGTTAATCCGTCGAGAGGCATTTTTTTGGCGAAATCACCGGTTTCAAGCAGTATGATGTCATCATGCCTTAATTTGCCTGAAAAGCCGTGAAGCTCTCCCTCAATACCGGTCGCGACTACGCCTACCTTGTCACCTCTTTTTATAACAACCCGCCCTTCGGAAGCGATTACTATGTAAAGTATTTCTCCTACAATTGCTCCAATTATTATTGAGTATTTGTATTCGCCTTCAATGCTTTTTGTGGCATTAGAAACTGCCTTTTTAATATTGTCTAAAGTTTTTTCGTCGAGTGCAAAAAATTCACGCTGTAATTTTTCAAGTAACTCTTTCCCAAATGGAGTAACCGGGCTCTTGCTTTCGGGCTTTTCGATGCTTAATGCCATGTAGACATTAAGAGTCGTATACGCTTGTGCCCAGGAAGTATCGGTTGCGTTAGGTACAATTTTTGATAGAAGAATGTCTTGGTTCATAAAAAGTTAAAGCGAAAAAACTACAAGTAATAATAGTATAAAGGAAATTAAAGAATGAATCACGGCAACTGATTGAAAGACAGGCGCAAAAGTCGCAAGATTCATAAGTCTGTTATAAGAAAAAATCTGAAAAGCAAGCATTAATGCATAAAAATTATAAATTATTAAGCTCACCAAGAGAACAGCCCTCGTAAACGAGTCTGTATTTTGGAAAAAGCTAATAGTTGTTTCTATAATATTCATTTTGTTCCTAGAAGTCCTACAATGATTTGTGCTATTTTTGCTGGTCTTGGAGCCTTGTCGAATTCAATGTTTGGCTTGGTACCCGCAGTCTGGATTGTGACCTCTCCGTAGTTAAATAATGAGCGGATAAATCCAATTTGAGAATGATTGACGTCTTGAATGAACTCATTGTTGGTTTCTGAAACATCTTTTAACAATATTCCATGAATATCAATATCTCTTATACGCAAGTTGGTGAGAATGCCTACATGAAAATACCAAAGCGTGAATCTTAGAAGTACAAAACCAAAAACCATTAAATAAAAGAATAGAGCAATAAGCATGCCGGTTTGGGGGTTGGGAGGGGTGAATGGAAAAAACATGATAACTAGCGGAAGAAGGGTTATGGGAATAAGTCCAAGAAGAATCGCTGATAAAATCCAAGGGACGTTGGTTATGAAGTGACGTCTTACAATGAGAATAATTTCCTCATTTGGCTTTTGGTCAGCAAATGTAATATTTTTAGGATGCTCAAGAAAAGAGGAGTAAAAGTGTGGGCTAATTTTAGAATGGCTGTGTGAAATTTTCGAATCACTCACGCTTCTCTCTTCTTGCTCGTCTTTTGCAGTTAAAATAAATTCTCCTCTGATATCACTCATTGTAATTGGAATTATACGCCTAATAAGTATCTAAGTTCAAATTGCACCTACTTTTTCTCAACATTAAAGAACGCGAATCCGCTTTGAGGTATAGAAAGGTAGCCAGGAGCCCTTAAATTAAAAGCTTTTTTGAACTCATCACCGCTGAAAGAAATGCCATTAACTGTAACATTTGTAGTTGATCCATTATTGCTTTGTGAAACCGAAACGCTTGACGCCTGAGATATTCCGCCGTTTGATGATACAAGGTTTCTTAATTCATCTCTGCTGTATGGGTTTCCTCCCCAGCATTCTGTTGTCGTGGGAGTTATACGTCCGGTATCGATGCCATCGGTTCTTAGGGCAATTGCCGCATTAACAATATCTGCCATTTCCTCAGGGGAAAGCCACGGATTTGATCTGCCGCATTTATTTGATGATGGGCTATAACCTTGTGTGTACCAAGCCTTGTACAGCCAAGGGGAACCGCCAATTTTATCATACGCATTATCAATAAAATTACCCCCCCCACTGCCATTTGTGGTATCCCAGCCGATAGGACTTGCATAGCCTCCATGGGTTGAAGCATAGTAAGTTACTACATCTTCCAAGACTTGTCCGCGGGTTTGTTCAACTGCTTGTTTCCACGCATCAGGTGGGTTGTCTGCTTTGCCCGAGTTAAAAACCTGACAAGCTTCAGTTGTACAGATCTCCTTGTTTTCAGCCTTATATCTATATGCATATGTTCTTGCAGCGACTGCTTGTGCTTTTAATGCTTCCGGATGCCAAGACGACGGCATTTCAGCGATACCAAGCAGATATCTTCCCTCAAAATCTATTTCGCCATGACCCGCTACGCGTATGTTGCCATTGGTATCTTTATTAACAGGCTCCTTCCCATAATAAGCATTTAAGATCTGTCTGTAGTTTTGTCCGTTTTGCGCTCTTCCGCGGGCACCATATTGGCTCATGCCTTTTCTGTGGGTATGAGCGCCAAATGAAAACACGGCGAAATAACCGGAAGGCGCAGATTCACGAAATCCATTTATTGACGCGTTATAATCATCAGCTAAATTACTATCCCCAATCGTAGCCGTAAATCCTCCAGATCTTGCATTAATAATCTCTGTCTGGCGCGCTGTAAGAGTTGCAATTTGTCCTGAAAGGTCTGCTTGGTATGCTTTTGCTCCATCAACGACTTTTTGCACTTCAGACCTTTGAGTGCCAAGTGTCTTCATTGCAGAAGCAAGTCTTTTTTGTTCGTTTTCTAGTCTGGTTTTTTTTCCTTCAAGGTCTACTATTTGAAGGGCAATGTTTGTAATGGTTTCTTTATCTCTTTTGGTGTATCTTTCGTGATATGTTAAAAGCTTGGTTACATCACCTGCATCTTCGCCCGACAAAAATATGATAAGGGGTGTAAAACCGTAGCTGTTAATATAGCTATTCCTTACAGTGAAATTGAATATTTCCTGATTCTCGGATAAATTTTCATATCCTTTCTCAATTTCAATTTTTCTCTTGGCAATATCCGATTCTATAAGTCCAACTTGAAAATCTATATTATCAAGTTGTTTTTTTAGATTTGTCAGCTGGCCTTCTAAGGGTTTTGTAGCGTTTTGGGATGAGGTTAAGGCACTTTGAAGTTCTTGTATTTGCTTGTTAAGATCGTCCAATTCGTCAGAATAAGCGCTTTTATAAAAGAAGTTGCCGCTAAATAGAAATGTTAGCAAAAATAAAATAATTAGTAATTTTTTGGCTCCGGATTTTTTGTAAAGAAATTTCATGTTTGAAAGTTAGGTTCAATTATGTCAATGCTAATGTTATAATAAGTTCTTGATCGACAAGTGGGCATGTAGCTCAGGGGTAGAGCGCTACTCTTATAAAGTAGATGTCCTTGGTTCAATTCCAAGCATGCCCACTCATTATAGCTTTTTCCCCTCTACAAATTGCCGCCTACTCCGCCGTCTTTCCCAGGTAATTTATCTTGCGGATTTACCTTATCCAAAACCTCAAAGAGCCTGGATCTTTTTGCGATTTCCTGATCTACAATGTCTCTCTGTCTTCCGTATTTGAGTCTTGAGAGTTCGCGTATCAATTCTGCAACACGCGGATTTTGAAGCTTTTTATCTTCTTCAATATTTCTCGTCAAATCCAGTGAGAAAGGAGTTGTGGGATCACCGCCGACTAAAGTTTTGACATAAGCGTGATATCTTTCAACATTGATAAGATCCCCTTCGTTGAATGTCGGCTGAAATTCGTGCTGCAGATATCCGGCGTCGGTAACCCCTACCCTAAAAGAACAAATAGTTCCGACATTTCCAAAAATAGCGTTTTTAACGTCTTCATCAATTTGCCCAATAAATTGATTTGCTACGGTTAAATTGAGTCTGTATTTCCTTGCCTCGGAAAGTATCTGTGCAAAATCGGGAGTCGCAAAATTCTGGAACTCATCAACATATAGGAAAAAGTCCTTTCTCTGGTCTTGGGGCATATCTTGCCTTGACATAGCGGCAACCAACAATTTAGGCACGAGTATAAGTCCAAGAAAGCTGGAATTTTCCTCACCGATCCGGCCTTTGTTAAGAGAAATCAAAAGAATTTTTTGATCGTCCATAACTTGCCTGAAATTAAATGCACTTTCTGACTGTCCTATTATATTTCTCATCATTTTATTAGTGACAAATCTTCCGAATTTACTGACTATATAATCCAAAGTTTCTGACTTATGAAAGTCTGACGTCTGTGCTATCTGATCCGTCCAGTAGCGTCTCACCATTGGGTCATCAACTTTTGGCAGCAACTCCTGAACAAAAGACATATCGGTAAGCGCTCTTACAACCTCAACAAATGTATTACCCTTTTCAGACATAACTGTCAGCATTGCATTTCTAACCGAATGTTCAAAGCGAGGCCCGATGATACCTGTTTTTTGAGGATCGTAGAGCTTATACATAAGGTTAATAATTGATGAAGTAACAAAGTGTTTTTGATCTTCAGTGTCCGCTTCAAGCATGTTAAGCCCCATCGGCCGCTCTGTATCCGACGGGTCAAATAGAATTACATCTTCTGCTCTTTGAGGCGGAATTAGTGTCAATATGTCATCAATCAAATCACCATGAGGATCAATAACAGCAACGCCTTGGCCGGATCTTATATCCTGCATTATCATATCTTTCAAAAATTCGGATTTTCCAACTCCAGTTTTACCGATGATATACATATGCCTGCGTCTATCATCATCGCCTATGAATACTGATTTTTCCTGACCACGGAACAGACTTTTCCCAATGTATAATCCTTCCGTTGGAATGTTAGCCGGTGCAGGCGCGGTGCGTGCTGCAAGCCAATTTATATAAGGACTTTCAACGCTTTTATTGGGAAAGTGAAAAATAGTGGCTAATTCTTCCGTTGTCAGAACCGTTCCCTTTGTAAAAAGAGGCAAGTGGCGGTAAATAAAATCTACCATAAGCATGCTTTTGAAAAACTTCGGTTCTTCCTTAGTAAATGAATTGTAGGGTGAAGAAAATTGAGTAAATGAATTTTCAATATTTGAAAGATGGGCATCTGCCGCTTCTTTAGAAGACGAGCTTACAACAACTCTTATGTGGGTCGTAAAACCAGGTTTTGAAATTTTCTGCTCTATTGCTTCCAATTCTTTAGGGTCAGTTGAATATTTGGCAGTTTCTGGATTTGATTCCGTTTTTTTACTCTCTGTAATATGTGCGCGACCGGCCTTTTTCCATTGATCTCCTGCGTTTGCTATTACAATTTGCAAAGCTGCCGCTTCTCCTTCCTGCATTTTTCCAAGAGTTGATGTCAGAGTTGATAAGGGATCCAGGGCAAAATCCTTATAGGTTTTTATAGGTTTGAAGCTCTCTTTTTTGAGTGTTAATCCTGCAAATGAAACTTTGCCTTCATTTTCAAAGATATTATAGTCGTCAACTTCCTTTATTTGTGCGTCAGGATAAGCGCCGTTGATTTGCTTCTCAACCATATCCTGAAGCTTTTTTGGTACTCCGACATAAAATCTTATATCCTGCGGTTTTGCAACCACTTCAAAAGTAATGCTGTCCCCAACTTTTGTAAAGGAAAGCATTCCACTAACTGATTTTAATGATGCAAAGCTTGAAAACAACTGCTCGGCGGCGTCAATTTTTATTTCGTTGTCCCGGGGAAGAGCTACTTCAAGAAGTGTACTGTCTAGTGATTTTTTGTGTCTTTTTTTTGCCCTACTCCAAATTCCATAAAAATAAATTGCGCCTATCGTTATTGCAGCAACAAAGCTCAAAAGCAAAATACTTGAAAGAAAGGTTAGCGCTGTATTTAGTAAAAAAGATGTATCAAACATGATATCCCTCCGAAAAGACTTTCCCTCCAACAGTTTCAGCGATTTCCTTCATTTTTTTTAGATCAAAACTCTCATGGTGGAGTACCATTTCTTCAAATACCCCAACCGGAATAACATTTTCCGCAGATCTTTCTATCACTAAATTATCCTGCTCCTCAAAAAGCACACTCATACACATCTATCATAACATAACATAAGCTATATAGACTCGCCTCAATAGGTTCAAATGCAACATTGAGAGCTTTTTTTTGAGCCTAATTCTGATATAATGTTTGGCAAGGTATTTCTTAAAAATCAGAGTTCGTAGACTTTAGGTTTGTTATTTGTAGTTTTAGACTACTACCTACCATAATGGAGGAGTCGCATAGCTGGTCCATTGCGGGGGATTGCTAATCCCCTGAGCTCTTAAACAAGCTCGCGCAGGTTCAAATCCTGTCTCCTCCGCAACGTAAGAAATTTTCATCCGAAAATTTCCACGTTGCTGAAACGTTTTAATTTATGAAATTTATTACGTTTTGCCTATGATGCAGTGCCCATGTATTATGTTTATGTTCTTTTAAGTAATAAAGATAAAAGTTTTTATATTGGTTATACAGCAAATTTAAAAAAGAGATTAGCCGAGCATAATTCTGGTAAGTCGAAAGCAACAAAATAAAAATACCTTATAAATTATTGTTTTATAAAGCATTTACTAATAAAAAAGACGCAAAACATAGGGAAGAGTATCTAAAAAGCGGGTGGGGATTTAAAAGCATAAACAAAATGTTAGTGAATGCACTCGGAGAGGTCGCATAGTGGTCTAGTGCAGCGGTCTTGAAAACCGCCAGGTGAAAGCCTCGAGGGTTCGAATCCCTCCCTCTCCGCCAGCATACATATTGAAATAAGATTTGAATGAGCATAAGATAAATATGTGTCTGTCCAAAGAGCATTAATATTTATAATTTGTATTGCGACCCCTCTTTTAATTGGTTTTCTAGGTAGTTACTTTACGCTTCCCTCCATCCAGAGTTGGTACCAGACTCTTCAAAAGCCGATAATTGCACCTCCTAACTGGATTTTCGGACCTGTTTGGACAACCCTTTACATTTTTATGGGTACTGCAAGTTATCTAGTATTTCAAAATGGGGTAAAAAAGAAAAATACTTATGCCCTAAAGATCTACGCTCTGCAATTGTCATTAAATCTTCTATGGTCAATAGTTTTTTTCGGACTGCAATCAATATTAGGAGGTATGGTTGTTATTACCTTATTATGGATAATTATTCTTTTGACAATAAAAGAGTTTGCTAAATTAAATAAAACTGCTGGATTGCTTTTGTGGCCGTATATTGCCTGGGTATCATTTGCCGGCATCCTGAATTTATTGCTACTTATTCTTAACAAGTAGCTTGAATTTTTTCTTTGAATTGTCTATTGTATTAGTCCTTCTATGCTTTATGACAAATTAGCAATTCTTGATGTAGAAACAACCGGCGCTGTTCCCCCTTATGACAGGATAATCGAAATTGGAATAATAAGAATTGAAAAAGGAGAGATTGTAAAAAAGTTTGAAACTCTTCTCAATCCCGAAGTAACAATTTCCCCATTCATAGAAAATTTGACAGGAATTGTAAATTCGGATCTAAAAAGTGCGCCTGTATTTTCGGAAATAAAAAGTGATCTGGCGGAACTTTTGGAGGGATGTACTTTTGTTGCGCACAATGCCAGGTTTGATTATTCATTCATTAAAAATGAGTATAAAAGGATCGGCATTTTATACAGTGCAAAGCAATTATGCAGTGTAAAAATGTCACGGCTATTATTTCCGAATTTTTCCCATCACAATTTAGACAGCATTATTGAAAGATTTGAAATAGAATGCAAAAGACGGCACCGCGCATTGGACGATGCGTTAGTTGTTTGGGAATTTTTGAAGAAATTAGAAAAATCTATAAATGAGGAAAAATTAAAAAAAGTTTTTGACACAATACTAAAAAAGCCTTCACTCCCTTACCTTCTAAAACATAAAGATGTAAATTTGCTTCCTGAAAAGCCGGGGGTTTATTTATTTTTTGGAAAAAGTGAAATACCCTTATATATAGGAAAGAGCGTAAATATAAGGGATAGGGTGCTTTCGCATTTTATTAATGATACGGATTCATCAACCGAGTTGGAAATTTCTCAGCAAGTGGAAAGGATAGAAACATTTGTTACAGGAGGTGAATTAAGTGCATTGTTACTCGAATCAGAGTTAGTCAAGAAAATGCAGCCTATATATAATAGGAAGCTTAGATATGCTAGAAAATTAGTTACGCTTCGAAAAAAAGAACGGAAGGATGGATACTACAGCTTGAGTATTTCAAATGGGGAGGAAATAAAAAGTGATGACATAGAAAGCATATTAGGAATATTTAAGAGTGTAAAATCAGCTAAAGAACACTTGTCGCGGATGGTCAATGAAAATTTCTTATGTCAAAAAATGCTAGGACTGCAAAATGGTAAAGGGCCTTGTTTCTCTTACCACTTGGAAGTTTGCCGGGGTGCGTGTGTCAATAAAGAAAAACCTGAGATGTTCAACGCCAGATTTGTTATGGCATTTTCCTCAACAAAATTAAAAGCATGGCCATTTAACGGACCGATATTGATTAATGAGAAAAGTGAAGACATAGAAGAAGCTCTGGTGTTTGATAAATGGTGCTATTTAGGAAAATACAGTGAATACAATTCATCTCAAGAAGCATTGGCAATTTCGGATTTTGATGTTTACAAAATTTTGGCGAGCTTCTTAAAAGACCCAAAGAATTTGAAGAAAGTTACTACTATTTCACAACAGAGTATTTCAAAAGAAGAGTTCCTTTACCATTAAGTTTGTCCACAGATAAAAGTTTTAGACTTACATCAATTTCTTCTTCTCCAACTATTCCGTTTCCAAGACCGAGAATTTTTGGCTCTAAAGTCTGCCAAACATCCGTTATAAGTTTTTCCCTAAAAAAGCCGGTTGCCGTGTGTGCACCTCCTACAAAAAGCGCTTCTTTATAACCCACTTTTTTTAGACGGCGGACAAGTGTCTTAACCGGTTCATTTGTGAATTCCAACTGGCCATCGATTTTTTCTTTGTTATATTTATTTGGAGTTCTGGTAATTACAATTCTTAATTTTCCTTTTTTGTGAACCATTTGATTTTTTGCGCCTTCGTAAGTCGTCGAGCCCATTATGATAAGAGATGCTTCATCTCTTTTCTTTGTAAATATTTCAGCGTCTTCATCAGACCGCCATTCATGATGACTCTCAAGTCCTGTACTTTTTTGTGTCGTCCTCCCATCCAAAGATGTAACAATCATATAAATAATTTTCATAAGAGAATTGTAGCATTACTTTTTTGCAACTATTATATAGTTTGATTCGCCGAAAAACTTCAGGGATAGATTATCTAGAAAAGTAGCTATATCCGAAAGTACCCGTGAGTAATTAAGAAATCTTACAAATTTTCCTGCATACGGATTTACAAAAAGAAAATTTCTAAATATGCCTTCTGTTTTTTTTGTTTCTAAAATTCGGAACCCTGCATCTTTTATCAGCTTTCTAAGAAGACGAAGATTATATCTGCGGAGATGACCAACTTCTTTATCAAATTTTCTTGTAGCACCCAACTTATGCAGTGGAGCATTTACTGAAGGAGTAGATAATATTAGTATTCCCCCATTTTTAAGCAGACTATTTATCTTTCTTAGGGCAAGTTTATCACTTGGTAAGTGTTCAATTACTTCGGTGAATATTACTGCGTCGAATTTTTTTGTACTGTTGAATTTTGGAAATTCGGATTGTACAAAATCGACATTACTTAGACCCATCATTTTTGCGCTTTCCCTACACTTTCTGATTGCCTTTTCAGAGATGTCCAAACCCAAAACATAATTTTTTTTAGAAGCCAAATAGAATGAGAGAGATCCTGCCCCACAGCCGATGTCCAGCACCGACACATTTTCCCTTATATGTTTGTTTAATTTATTTATAAGTAAGCGATATGTAAAATTACTTTCGCTTACAATGCGTGGCTGTTGATGGGTTTTTCGATGATATCTTTCGTGGATTCTTTTACTTGACATACTTTATTTAGAGTGATTATATATTCTTAGATAACATTTTTCATCATTTAACATGAAGAAAGTATTACTTGCCCTAATATTTCTTTTTCTTTTTACTACTTTAATTTCCGATAAATCACATGCAGCAGTATTGTTTGAAGATGATTTCGAAGACGGTGATAGCAATGGATGGACTGCTATTCTAGGACCGAACATGTGGGAGGTAAAAGAAATAAGCGGGAATAAGATGTTCGGCGCAAGAATTAACGGAGGGTCTACTCTTATGGATATTGTTGCGACGACTATTAATACTCCTAATTATTAAATAGAGTTTGATTATATGCCTGTAACCGGTGCTGATCGAAATCTAGATTTTAGATGGATAAAAAACCCGGATGACACAGGATATACACCATATGAAGTACATTACATTGGGGCAAATTATTCATTCAATAATTTTGGTGCTACACCAATTGCTACTAATCCACTAATAGATAATCAACTGAATCACATTACTATAATATTGGAAGGCCAGAGAGTTCAATTTTTTGTTAATCAAGTTAAAATAATTGACCACACAGTTCCAGGATACGAGTATACTAGTGAGAAAGTTGGTTTAAGATTAAGTACTGGAGCTTCGTTTCCGACGGAGGGCTGGTTTGATAATGTTAAGGTAACTACTTTGGATCATGAGGATGAAGATCAGGGACTGGATGTGCCTTTGCTGAAACAAACAAACCCATTATGGGGTAACGACATTTATGATACAGCTGGTAACTGGTCTTCTAATGGCGTGACAATGGCGGATTGGGGTTGTGCAGTTACTTCTGCTTCGATGGTATTTCAATATAATGGTTTAACTAAAATGCAGGATGATTCTGAATTAAATCCAGGAAGCATCAACTCGTGGCTTAAAAATCAACCTGACGGTTATGTTAGAAATGGCTTATTGAACTGGATTGCTTTATCCAGACTTTCTAGAGAAGTATCTGCGAATAATTCGGTTGCATTTGACGCTTTAGAATACGCAAGACATAGTGTAGACGATGCATACCTAACAAATATTATAGAAAACAGTCAGCCTGCAATTCTTCATGAACCTGGACATTTTATAGTTGCAAAAGGGGTTAGTGAAGAAGACTCGACTTTCTGGATTAATGATCCATACTTTGAGATTAATAAATTGTCAGACTCAAAATACAGTAACTCATATGCAAAAATAGGAACATATACCCCGGTAAATTCCGACTTATCATACATGATGTTAGTGGTTGATTCCCATGTCGAAATAACACTGCTTGATCCGGTTGGAGATCAGGTTGGGGAAATTGAGTTAGAAGAACCAATTAGCGATCCTGAAAACGATTCCAACAATAACGTTGGATCTCTTAAGATATTGTATCTTCCAAAACCTGAAAGCGGTGAATACGAGCTAAATTTAAGTTCCACTACCGGGGGTTCTTATGTTCTTGATCAATATTACTATGACGAGAATGGGGAAATGCATGTAATTACGAGCACTGGTCTTCTCGATGAAGGAGATACAAACATTTACTTAGTTAATTATGATAAAGATGAAATTTCTAACACAACCTCTGAGATGTTGACTGATGAGGAAGTCACTTTCGAAAGTATTAGGCAGAAGATCAAAGATGGCTACAAGGATAAAAAAATAAAATTCGGGACCTACATTGTTTTGCTTGTTGAACTGGAGATTGCTGAAAGAGCAAAAAAAGTAAAAATTTCACAAGGCTCCCTTAACTTAATGGTACACACTCTTAAAAGAGATAAGAGAATTGATGATGATTTCAAAAGTGAATTGATTGAAGATATTCAAGCACTCAAAGATAATTTGTAATTACTTACTGTCTATACTCTTTTTTATTTGTTCAATAGGAATTAATTCGCTCAGGAATATCCTCGCGGTTACATTACAAGGGCAATCTGAAATATTCTCTTTTGTTGCTTTTCCATAATAATCAATCGAGTATTCAAGAATTATTATTTGCAGAGTGTCCCCGGTTTTTTTGAGATAACCCCATACACTTGATCCGGGTCTATCTGCTGATAACACACTTATTTCTGTTCCAAAAAGGCTAATACTTGAACGCCAATCAGCATTTTCAAGAAGTTTATTGCTTGTAATTTCAAAATTATTTATCGATGAAGAACTAATATCGTGTAAATTTTTTTCAGTTGTAATCCACTCAGTTCCTTCCAGTGGGATATCTAACTGATTCCCTGATGAATCGTAGAGAAGTGAATTGTTGGATATAGATAGGGAATTGGGAGCATTTTTATCAGCTTTACTCCATGCAGCTTCCGGATATATTACAGTGGGATCTGTCAAAAATGTTGTATTCTGCGAAATTGTTGAGTTAGAATCGGATTCTATCTTTTGATTGTTTTGTTGAAATAGTAATAGATTAATTAAAACAGCTACTTCCAGTAGTACGACTGTTGCTAGCAGAAAAATCAAAAAAATAAGATGGGACCTTTTCACTATCTATAGTTTAACATTTTTGGTATTTCTTGCTAAAGATATTCCCTTTTTGTAATACTAAGTAATATGGAGAAATTGTTTGTTGTTAAAAGGTCCGGGGAGAGGGAGGAATATAGCGAGGAAAAAGTAAGACGCTCAATGAATAGGGTTGGAGTTCCTGATAACCTCAAGCCTGAAGTACTGCAGCATATTAGGCAAAAGTTTGAGAATAGTGAAATGAGTACGGATGATGTTTTTCATCACATCATGGAGTTCTTAGAGCCCCGTGACAGGAAATCATCTTTGCGTCTTAACTTACGTGAAGCCATATTTGATTTGGGTCCGACCGGTTTTCCATTCGAGCAGTATCTTTCAAAAATTTTTGAAAGTATGGGATACAAGGTTGAAACGAATGTTAATTTGGAGGGAGATTGTGTAAGACACGAAATTGATATTTTACTTGAAAAAGACGGGCACAGGGAAATAGTTGAAGTTAAATTTCACAATCATCACGTCGTCAAAACAGATGTTCAGGTCGCTTTGTATACCTACGCGCGGTTTTTGGATGTTAAGGAGAAGAATAATATTTCAAATGTTTGGCTTATTACGAATACAAAGCTGACTGAAGATGCGATAACCTACACAAAATGTAAAGGAATTCCGGCAATTGCATGGAATTATCCTGAAAAAGGAAATTTGCAGGATTTGGTTGAAGAGCCTGCGATGTATCCCATAACTCTTTTGACCTCTCTATCAGAACAAGAGAAAAAAAGACTTATTGAAAAAGATGTCGTTTTGTGTACAGACCTTCTTACTAAGAGCGACGTTGATTTGGCTGATCCTTTGCTTAGAAATGACAGTTTACAAAAAGCGCGTGATGATGCAAAATTAGTGTGCCCCTTGCCCCAATAGTAATAATGGCAAAAATCATAACTCTACCCGGTCTTATAGATGTTCATACCCACCTGCGTACACCCGGGCAAAGTCACAAAGAAGACTTTTATACAGGGACACTCGCTTCACTAAATGGTGGTTTTACGACTGTTATTGACATGCCGAATAATGCGGTACCTATTACCACAAAAAGACTTTTAGATGAAAAGATAAGAATTGCAAAAACTCAAGCAGTCTCAGATATCGGTTTTCACTTTGGATCTTTAGGTGACAATCTCGATGAATTTAAGAAAGTTAATGGTAAAGTCATGGGGTTGAAGCTGTATCTTAATATGACTACGGGAGGATTTATCATTGGCAAAAAAGAGTTAAATGCAATATACAAATCCTGGGAGTCAAAACAGCCAATTTTACTACATGCGGAAGAGGATGTTTTGGATATGGTTTTTGAGATAGTGAAGCGTACAAAAAAAGCAACTCATATTTGTCACGTTTCATCGGAAGAAGAACTAACAAAAATTGCAAAAGCAAAAGAAAAGGGACTTCCTGTTACTTGCGGAATAACTCCTCACCATTTATTTTTGACAAAAGAGGATGGAAAAAAACTTGGGGCATACGGAAAAATGAAACCTTACCTTAAAGGGAAAAAAGATCAAAGGTTTATATGGGAGAATTTACAGTACGTAGATATTATTGAGTCTGATCACGCACCGCATACCGTGAAAGAAAAAGATACGGAGGAACCATTTGGTGTTCCGGGTCTTGATACCACTCTACCCCTTTTGTTGTCTGCGTCAGAAGAAGGCAAACTAACTTTGGATGAAATAATTCAGCTTTGTCATACCAATCCTGCAAGAATATTCAATGTCCCAACTGCCAAAAACACCTTAGTTGATGTTGAGATGAAAGAATATATACTTTCAAAAAAAGACTTAAAAACAAAATGCGCCTGGTCACCCTTTGAAGGAAGAAAAGTTATTGGAAAAGTCAGAAGCGTCACAATCCGCGGAAAAGAAATTTACAAAAACGGAAAATTAGCTGTAAAGAAAGGCAGTGGAAAAGTAATCTCCCCAAGCATATAATCATGGCATGAGCCATAAGGTTGAATCGCCCAATTCTTACGAGGTTTTGTCTCCTGCAGAAAAGAATGGAATGTTAAAGACAGCGCTTTTAAGTTTGCCAAGACAATTAACATTGGGAGAGCCACAACTGGTTGAAAATCTCAAATTCATTAATCACCTTTCTGAATTACTCGAATTTTCCCGCGGTACGAAAGGATCAACAAGATTTATTTTGGACAACGCTGCCTATGCAACAGAGTTTGGCGTGGAGGCAGTTGCTCCGAAGCCTGAAAGGTTTGATCCTGAAAAGTCGTTTCCCACAGTACTCTTTAATCCGCTTGATCCTGAAGGTCTTTTTGGAGATAACCCCCAGTTAACCGAACAAAGAGGATTGATTTACCTTTCGAAGAATAGGGAAGCCTCCAGGTACAATTCACGAGAGCACAAACTATATGCAGTTTGGTGGGCTGAATATGTTACTGCCTACCACCATGACCCGTTTTAGGCAACTAGATCATGCCGGTTTGTTTTGTTGGGATTTAATTTCAATGGCAAGGCTTGGGTTCCACATTGCACCGGTTGCAGACATAACAGCATCTGCACCTGCTTCGCGATATTCAAAATAATCCTCAGGAGTTGTCACTCCTCCAACACCTGTAATGCTAAATTGATAATTTTTTTTGTCTTTAATTTTCTTAAGTTTCTTTACAAAATCAAGACCTGCCCATTTTATTCCTGCACCGCAAAGACCACTTCTAGTTCTGTTTGGCCCCGGTAGAGCTTGCTTACCATTTGCATCCACAACTGTCGCCTGCAAAGTGTTAATGCCTGAAATATCATCGGCATATTCGTTTGCGATTTCTGCTAACTTTTCAAGTTCCTTAGTGTTTTTATAATAACCAACTTTAACTGAAAAAGGAGTATTTCCGATTACACTTCTTATTTTTTCACAAACTTTTTTTGTAACATCCAAGTTGTAACAAACCAACCCCTCATTGCCAATATTTGGACAGGAGAGATTAGTCTCCAATACCTTTGCTCCGGTTTCATATGCTAACCTTGCTGCAAGAACATAGTCATCGATAAATTGTTTTTGCGTTTGGTCTTTCTTTACAGTCCCCATAAAACTTAACACCATAACTTGTCCATTGCCTTCGTAAGAAATAGCTTTTTTTACATCTTCCTGCCAAACCTCAGGATTTTTGGAAGGTACTCCGAAGGAATTCGTAATGGTAATCGGATCCTTAAATACCCCGTCAACAACAATTGGTTGATCGAGTTTTTCCAAAGTTAGATTTCCACCCTTTTTAACTGCCAAAAGATTTGGAAAGGGATGACAGGGGTAGGCCGTTGCTCTGACTGTTTTATACACACAAATATCAAAACCGTTCTCAAAAGCTCCTTTGATAAACTTGCTATTCAAAAGAGGTCCTGCAGGAATACCAAAAGGCAGGTTAACTTTTAGACCAAGATAATCATACTTAAGAGTTTTTTCCTTCGCCAATTTCTTTGGATTTGCAAAATCTCCAAAAGGACCCTTATTGTAGTTATCTTCGTAGCTTAAGTGCGGATCATAAAAGGGGACTTTAATCATTGGTCTAAGATTAGCAGATCGCAAAATATGAGTCAATTGTCATCGGATGTAAAGTCCTCCATTAACATCGATAGTTGAGCCGGTAATATAAGAGGCGTCTTCAGAGAGAAGAAAAAATACTGCACCGGCTACATCGTTAACATTTCCTGCTCTCTTAACAAGACTATTTTCTATGTTCTTTTGCCTATCTTTGGTTTTCATTCTTCTGGACATTCTCGTATCAATCATCCCAGGAGCAACTGCATTTACCAGTATATTATACTTACTAAGGCTTCTTGCAAGAGATTTTGTTAACCCGATTTGGCCTGCTTTTGAAGCTGAATAAGCAGGATCGCGACTACCCAAATGTGCTCCTGTTGATGAAATATTTACTATTCTTCCTCCATAGTGTTTCATAAACGGCAAAGCATACTTTATGCATCGAAAAGTCGCACTGAGATTAATTTCAATAACTAAATCCCACAAGTCATCAGTATATTTTTCGAAAGAAACAATGGGATAAACACCTGCATTATTTATCAAAACATCTATTCTTTTTTGTTCTTTTTTTAATCCTTCAAAAAAAGATTTAACTTCATTCTTATTTAAGAAATCTATCTCAAAAGTCCTCACTTTTGAGCCTAAATTTTCTAATGTTTTTATGTTTGTTTTGCTGATTTTATGTTTGCTAAGAAGTATGAGGTGCCACCCATCCTCAGAAAGCCGTTTAGCAATTGAAAATCCAATATCACCATGGGCTCCTGTAATTAATGCTGTTTTCATCTTAAAACTATACCGTATGATTGCATCTTCTTAATTGCCTCATCTATGTCTTGTTGGGAAATAATTACACCATTTCTCTTAATCGCGTGTGAAGCAAGAATTGTTCCTATTTCTGCACACTGTTCCGGAGGTAATTTTCTAATAAAAGCTAGAATAAATCCGAGAGAAAATGCATCGCCAGCACCTGTTGTATCGGTAAGTTCCCGTTTTTGGGTTGGCACAAATACCTCCTGGTTTTGACCGTCTCTATAGTGAACTGTTGCTCCACGCGGCCCAAGCGTAGTGACTACTACTTTGGGTCCATAATCGAGGACTTCATTTTGATCTGAAACATTGAGAATGCTTTTTGCCCTTTGCCATTCTGATTCATTAAGAAATAATATTTGAGATCGTCTTAGGACATCAAGATGCAGATATTCATCAGCCTTCAATAGCTTTGGCCCAGGAGTGTATGTTAGTAATCCCTCTCTTTTCCTTGCAACATTTTTAGCCAACCCGTGGTGCGCGCTTGCCAGATGTACCACTTTGTATGGTTCTATTTCGTCTCCTGAAACCACAACATGAGGACTCAGTTCTGCGACTCCATTATCATGCCATTCACCGATTTGATTAAGTTCGGCTATCTCGTTTATAGGTATTGATATACCAGGACGCCGAGGAGAAAGTGTTATATCTACACCTATTTCACTGAGAAGGTTAGTGTATCTGACGCTTATTTCGTCAGTCCCAAACAAAGCTAGCAACCCCGTATCGACACCAAAGACTTTTCCGTTGATTGCTATACCTGCTGCAGCTCCCCCAAAATAATCATTTCCTTCAATTTTATCAATGGCAGCATATCCTACAGAGAGTAGCTCCGGCATATTGTTAAGTAAAATTCAATAAATCTATAAAATTAGGGATTGTATGCGTAAAACCAGCTTTTTCTATCTTTTTACCATCGATCCCATAAAGAACTCCTATTGAGTCAACTCCAGCATTTGAAGCAGAAAGTGAATCAACGCTAGTATCTCCTACCATCACTATTTCATCGAGTGGAATTTTTGTTTTTCGGGCGATATAAAGGATACATCCCTTGTTTGGTTTATCTCCTCCTGGCATTCCACCACCATAAACGACTTCGAATAAGCTATCTACTTTAAGGGACTTAAGTATTCGATTAATCGAGGACGCTTTCTTAGTAGTTAGAATAGCAAGCTTTCTATCCAACCCAATCAATTTCTTGAGGGTTTCCTCTACGCCTGGAAAAAAGATGAGTTCTTTGATAGCACTTTCTAGTAAGTAAGATCTAAAATCCTCGGTGAGTTTCTCAATTTCTTGTTTTGAAAGATCTGGTTTTAAAAGTGAAAAAGCTTCTCCAATAGATACCTTACCTATCGTTGGATAAATCAATAAAGGATCTACCTCTTCGTATCGATTTTTAACTAATGCGTAATTTACACTTTTTGATATATGTTGGCGTGAATCAACTAACGTCCCGTCAAAATCAAAGATAAAAAGCTTATATCTACGCATCATTTTTTCGCATTGTAAATTTATCTTCGGGTATTACGTGGCCAAGATTGACAGCCTTTGAACGGAGGTCGCTGGCTATTATTTCATTGGCAGGCTCTATATGGATAGAGACAGGAGTTACTCTAATGCCTGCTGACTCAATTCCTTTTATCTTGCGTGGATTATTTGTTAGTAGTCTAACCGACTTTACTCCAATATGATGCAACATATCTCCTGCGATAGTAAAGTCACGTACCTCTGATGGGTATCCCGCCTTTTTGTATGCTTTATCAGTATCAACACGTTCCCCAGTTTCTGGATCTATCTTTTGAGATATCTTTCCATTTCTCCACTCAAACATCCCATTTAATTGAGCCATTTTTCCTGAAACGCCTGTGCCTCTTCCTTCCTGTTCGAGATACATTATTATTCCACTCCCTTCATCGCGCACTTGATTCATTGCCTCACGAAATTCATCTTTGCATTCACAATTTATTGCTCCATACACCTCACTTGTTCTACAGGAAGAATGAATTCTAACCAAAATATCTTCACCGTTTCCCAAGGCATTTTCAACGATGTTTCCAAAAACTAGCATTTCATGATGAGAACCGTTTGTGTAGTCTCCAAAAACAAGGTACGTCCAATCACCAAACTCGGTAGGTAAAGGTGAGCGTCCGATCTCTTCAACTAGAGGTTTTTGTTCAGTTCTTAGTATTTTTTGCATTTCGGTTTCATTTTCCCAGGGCTTTTTCCAAATAAATTTTCTCAAATTGACTATTTGATTGACAGAGAGCTCATGCGGATCATAATGTCCAGACAAGCCTCCAATAAATTCTTGCCCTTGATCTAAGCGTATTTCAGCTGATTTCATCGAATTATAGCTTATTCAATTTTCCGTATCAACTAGCTAAGTTTTATTACATTTGAGTTCACGATTCAATGACAATATTGTCAATATATAAAAATGGTGATAGACTCCAGAAAATGTTTGAAAATTACTCCTTCGCTGACTTATTTAGGAAATATAAGGTAAAGGCTGGATTGAAGACATTGTCACATCTTGGTGAGGAATTTGAAAAACAGGGGTTGTTGTTTGAAAATAGCATCTTCTCACACTGGCAACGTGGTTCAAGAATTCCCACGAATAGAAATACTCTTCTTGCTCTGATAAGAATATTTATTAAGCGAAAAGCAATAAAAACCATTACAGAAATTAACATATTTCTTGAATCAAGCGGGCATGGATATCTCACAAGAACAGAAGCGGGTGCGTTGTTCTCAAGCATTAAAAGGTATCGACGTGAAGGATTCATTGGTAGACCTGGTATACCTCTGGTCAATAAAACATCTCATCGACTAGGGAGGACTGCAGAAGAAATATTCATAGAAAATAATTTGGCAATTTTTAATTTCGATACACCTTTTACATATACAACCGGATTAAAGAGTCCGATGTTCGTTGATAACAGACTACTTCTTTCTTTGACCAAAGAGCGAGACTTTATTATTAATGAAATGGTAAAGTTTATTAAAAGAAATGTACCTATTGGTGAAATAGATTATGTGTCATCTTCATTCTCATTTGCTGCGCCATTTGGTGTACTGGTTGCGGCTGCACTAAAACTTCCCCTCATCTTAATAAGAGAAAGTAAATCTTCGTACGGACGATTTACGAAGATTGAGGGACATCTACCATATGGAAAAAGAGTACTAATAGTAGAAGATCTTATCTCAACAGGGGTCGCAGTAATTGATAATTGTGAAACCGTACGTTTGGCGGGAGGAAAGACTAAATATTGTGTTTCTCTTGTTGACTACGAAATAAAACTTGTACGAAAAAGTATGGCTGCTCACAATCTGAAAGTCTTTGCACTAACTAGTGGTAAGAGAATTCTCATAGAGGCAGAGAAGAAAGGAGTGTTAACAAAAGATGAAAAAAAGGAGGTAACAGACTGGTTAGAAGCACCTTTTAAGTGGGGTAAGATAAGGGGATGTTACAAGAACGGAAGCGCGACAGATTATTATAAATAGTTGGTGTTTGACGTGTTTCAAAAAGCTTTGGTATAGTTGTTATATGCGATTTCTCAAAATAATTTTTGGCATTCTTCCTATACGCTACGCTAGTGCGCACTGTGATGTTCCTTGCGGGATTTATGACCCTAAAGCTATGCAGATTGCTGCTGCAACTGTTCTTGTAATGGTTCAAAAGATTAACTCTTTAGAAAAACCTGAAAAAGAAGATAAAAAAGAATGGCTAAATTATAAAAATGGTCTTACTCGAATGATTTGGACAAAAGAGGAGCATGCGAGGAAATGCAAGGAAGAACTTTTAATACTTTGGACCGATTATTTTAAGCCTGAACATTTGGAAAAATTCCCTGATTTACACAATACTTTTTGGAGAGCAGCCAAGCTTTGCTCACAAAATAAGCAAGAAATTTCCGAAGATACTGCTCAAGCTTTAGTTGATGCCACTTCCAGCATTGCTGATATCTTCCAAAAAACAAAAGCTAATCCGTGAACCTCCTCCGCAATTTTCCAGTAAAAAGATTCCGTATAAAAAATAAAAGCATGAGTCCAGTTCTTAAAGAAAAATCTGAGGTTATTACTTTCCCATATTTATTCTTCCAGCCAAAAATAGGAGATATTATTGTTTTTAACAATATTGTTCCGCCATTTATTTTCTGTAAAAAGATTACTAAAATTATTGGGGATAGGATATGGGTTGAAGGAGTCAATAGAAAAGTAAGTATTGATAGTAGAAATTTTGGGTTTATCGATAAAAAAAATATTATTGGAAAAGTAATAATTAAATTCTAATGCTCATTTCTCTAGTTATAATAATCTTATTGCTGGTAATCCTTTCTTTTGTTTGGCCTCCTGACAGTCCGTGGAGTCCATGGTGGAGAACATCCAGAAAGACGGCAAGGATAGCTTGTAAATTAGCAAAAATTTCAAGTAAAGACGTTGTATATGAGTTGGGAAGCGGAGACGGCGAATTCATTCTTACTGCTGTTTCGGAGTTTGGTGCAAAGAAAGCAGTAGGGATAGAAATTGATCACACGAGATATTTAATAGCTTCCTTAAAAAAGAAGAAGGCAAAAATAAAAAATGTTAAGTTTATCCGCTCTGATTTCAAAAAAGTAAATCTAAGTAGTGCAAATATTGTATATTTCTATCTGGTGCCGGCAGTAATAAAAAGAATATTGCCGAAGCTTAAAAAAGAACTAAAGCCCGGAACAAGAATTATCAGTTATAAATACAAATTGCCCGTTAAAGAATTAAAAAGAAAAGGGGAACTCTATCTTTATCAAATTTGAATTTTTTTTCTGAGTTTTAGATATAACCATCTAGCTTTGTCCGCAATTTTATAAATTTGATACATATTTTTACTTATAATCAAATCATAGCTTCCTGCAAATTCGGTTAATGTTGCGCCATAGCCTTCTTTGAATTTGTGAAATCCAAACCATGGATCTTTAGGGTCAGGATTATTTCCAAGGGCTCCCCACATATCAAAGTATTTCAAACCGAGGCTTTTCCCGAATTTAATAGACTCCCACATAATAAGATTTGATGCCATTACTTTTCTATTCTCGGAAGATGATGCGCCGTAGGGATAGTAAAGATAATCATGGAATACAAAAAGAACCCAGGAGGTCAGAGTTTTTTTGTTATATTTAGCATTTATCAAGTGAGCGCTGAGTCCTTTATTCTTAATATTTAAGTTGCCTAATGTCTCCCACATTTTTTTGTGATAATCAGGAGTATGTGCAAAGAACTTCTGTCTGTTTGTTGTTTCCTCTGTAAGCCTTAAATACTCTTCAAATGCCTTTTGCGAGTTCTCAATTTCTATTTTAACTCCATGTTTTTGAGCCACTTTAATATTGTATCTGGTTTTTGAGTGAAAGCTTTTCATAAGCTCTTCTTCATTTTTTGTTAAGTCTAAAATGAACGTAAATTTGGTAAAAAGAGGATGGAAAGAAGGCCGAAGAGCACTGTTGTTGATTAACGATTTACGATTTATGACATTTGGTTCGAGTTGGATAAAAATGCAATTATTGTCTGTTCCAATTTTTTTTAATTCGTCAAGAATTTCTTTTGTTGGATTATTACCCTTTGGCAAATATCCTATCGTGAGTTTGGTCCTTGGTATTTTGTGAATTGTTAATGTAAATCCGTCAACTAACTTTCCATTTTTTATCAAACCTCTTCTAACAACCTTAACTCCTGTTTTTTTTCTGAATTCACCCCATTCATAGCTTTGGAGAGGATGAGAAACAACTAAATTGAAATTATTTTTATTTGACTCGTTGATATCAGTAAATTCCATATTTCCCAGTATTAACTATCTACAGAATAACGGCAAGCTCTTTTCACCAGTACTCTTTATTTAGAATGGTAGTGTCAATGTTGTTATACGAAAGGACTTCTTCGGGAAGCTCATAAATAAATCTTGAAGGGGTGGCGGTATTTCTTTGACCGAAGATAATTCTCTGTCTTGCATAAGTCAAGTATAAGTTTTTTTTAGCTCGAGTTACGCCGACATAACAAAGCCGGCGTTCTTCTTCTATATCTGAATAGTCAAAGAGACTCTGAGCATGTGGAAAGACTCCTTCTTCAAGACCCACAATAAAAACCATACTAAACTCCAATCCTTTTGCAGCATGCATAGTCATTAGAGTTACCGCTTGTTCATTTTCCAAAGCTTTCTTTCCATTTGGCAAATAATCTTGCTCAACAAGCGCAACGTTTTCTAGAAAATCTATTAGATTTGGAAATTCAATAGCAACAGAACGCAACTCCTTAATATTTTCCAGCCGAGATCTGTCCTCAGCGTCTTCGGGGTCATACCTTTCTAAATACTTAGATTTTTTAAGTACTTCATCAATGATTTCAATTGTTTCTTTGCTGTCTATGTAGTTTGATTCATTAAACTCTCTTCTATAGAACTCAAATTCTTCAAACCTCCTTTTACCTAATTTTTGTATTCTTTTTAATGAAACTTCATCTTTTTGATTTGAAAGATATGAAATATAGGAAAGAACGTCTTTCACTTCTTTTCTATCATAAAATCTGACACCTCCTACAAGTTTGTATGGGATAGAGTGATGTAGAAAGACTTCCTCAAGTGTTCTTGATTGGGCATTCATCCGGTACAATATGGCAACATTATTCAAGTCAAAGTCAGGATCTGAAGATCTCTTCTCGGATATTTTTTTTACAATGTACTCCGCTTCTTTATGTTCATTATCTGCCTCAAAAATGTTTATTTCATCCCCTTCTTTATTATCGGTCCAAAGATTTAATACAGGATGAGAGGAATTATTGGAGATTATAGAATAGGCTGCGTCAAGAATTATTTGGGTTGATCTATAATTTTGTGATAGTTTGAAGATCTTTGATGTGGGATAATCGTTCTTGAATTTCTCCAAATTCTTGTAGTCAGCTCCCCTAAATGAATAAATACTTTGAGAGAAATCTCCAACGATGCAAATGTTATTATTTTTTTCGGATAAGTATTTTGTGAGCTTATATTGACTCAGATTTGTGTCTTGATATTCATCAATTAGTATATATTGAAAAATATCTTGATAATAATTTAATGTTTTGGGTGAATCCTTGAAAAGCGTTAACGTTTTGTTCAACAGGTCGTCAAAGTCAAGTGCATTTCTTTCGAAAAGCAGCTGCTGATATAGGGGATAAATTTTTGCAACTCTTTCCTGAATGTATCCCCTTGCATATTTTTTGTATTGTTCTTCATCAATCATTTGATTTTTAGCAGAGGATATTGCCTCAAGTGCAGCGCGGGGCCTTACATCTTTGACTGAAAACTCCAGCTTCTCGAAGCAGTCTTTTATAGTATCGATCTGATCATTTGTGTCGTAGATCACGAAATTATGAGGTATTCCAATGGCAACTCCGCTCTTTCTCAATATCCTTGCGCATAAGGAATGGAATGTTGACACTGTCGGTGTGTCACCCATACTTTCCATTGCCTGATTTTGAAGCAGCTTTATTCTATCCCTCATCTCCCCCGCCGCTTTATTCGAAAAGGTTACCATGAGGATGTTAGCTGGATTAACACCTTTTTCATTTATCAGATACAATACCTTATTAACCAATACTCTTGTTTTGCCGCTTCCAGCACCAGCAAGTATAATCGCAGGGCCGTTAACGTGCTTAACGGCTTCGAGTTGTTCTTTATTCAATTTGTTGAGCGGATCTATCATTTGCTATAATTATACGATATTGCCCTTGTTATGAATAAAAAACTATATATAGCAAATTGGAAATCACACAAAACAAAAGAGGAGGCAATAATTTTTTTCAACAGCCTAAAGACCGAAATAGATAAAGTAGATCTTTCAGATAAGGAAATAGTAATTGCCCCGCCTTTTACTCTTATTGCAGAATGCAGAGATCTAATTGAAAAACACAATCTTCCGGTAAAATTAGCTGCACAAAATGTTTCTCCATTTCCCCAGGGTGCCTATACCGGTGAGGTTAACGCCAGACAAGTAGCAGAGTTTGCGGAATATGTAATTATTGGTCATTCTGAGAGAAGAAAATATTTCCATGAGGCAGAGGCTGATTTGGAGAATAAAATTCGAGAGGCAAAAGAGGTAGGCCTTACAATTATTCAGTGTGTTCAAGATGAAAATGGGATAGTCCACAAAGGAGTAGGGATTGTTGCATACGAACCCCCTAGCGCGATAGGGTCAGGTGACCCAGACGACCCCGAGCATGTCGCATACGTTTTTAAGAATATAAGTGCAGACAATTCTGACGTTTCGGTCCTGTATGGGGGGAGTATAAACCCTGGAAATATAAAAAGTTATCTAGGTATTGAGAAATTGGCGGGATTTTTAATTGGCGGGGCAAGCCTGGAAGCTGATTCATTCATTTCACTTCTTAATGGTTAAAGAAACAAAACTCCAGAAAAAAAATATACTGCTTCTTTGTGCAGTCGTAGCTTTTATACTGATCGGAATTTTCCACAAACAGCTTGGATCGCTTCTCGGAATTTTTTATGGAGTAACTATTGATAAAGCGATCAACCTTACAGCGCGTGAAAAGGAGTCATTCAACATTGCACTTCTAGGTATTGGAGGCGCAGCCCACGACGGACCTGATCTTTCAGACACGATGATTGTTGCAAACGTTAATCTAAAACAGAATGAAGTTTTTATGTTTTCCATTCCCAGGGATTTGTGGATCGAGCGGAACAAAGACAAAATTAACGGCATTTATGCCAAAGAAAAAAATGATGGCAATGGGTTAGGAGGGGTTGCGGGAGTTTTGGAAATGATTACCGGCCAAAAAATTGATTATGTATTTGTTCTTGATTTTGAAGGATTTACAAAACTCGTAGATCATCTTGGGGGTATAGATGTTAATGTTACTTCTACATTAGACGATTATCATTATCCTATTGAGGGGCTCGAAAACGAAACATGCGGAAAGAGCGATGAGGAAATATCGGAGTTCTCAGCTACGGTTTCGGCGGAAATGGATTTTTGGGACTACTTCCCTTGCAGGTACAAACACCTGCATGTTGATAAAGGAACAGTTCATATGGATGGCCAGCTTGCTTTGGAGTTTGTCAGATCCAGGCACGGAGTTGGTTCTGAGGGTAGTGATTTCGCAAGGTCTAAAAGACAACAGCAAGTGATTACGGCATTAAAGGATAAGGCTTTTTCACTTGGCGTGATATTAAATCCTGTAAAACTGATTGGGGTATTTAATATTTTAAGGGAAAATATTGATACAAATATTGATATCGAGAAAGTAGATGATTTTATAAAGCTTGCAGATAAGTTGAAGGACGGAGAAATTAACAGTTACGTTTTTGATCAAGGAAATGGGTCTGATGAGTTTGGATTATTGCTAAATCCACCAATAACCGAAGAGTATAGATATAAATGGGTTCTTATTCCAAGGATTGGCAATGATGATTTTTCTGAGATTAAAGAGTATGTTAGTTGTGTTACAAAAGGTGATGATTGTAGGATAGGAAAACAGGGCATCCTCACTCCATCACCAACTGCAGTTGATGATACCCGCTAGAGCTTGTATAGTTTTGAATTGTTAACCTTAAATACAACTTTTCCAAGTACGCCGAATTTCTCCTCATCAATGTTTTGGTACTTTTCCCTTTCAAGATTTCCGATATAAACATATTCTATATTATATTTCTCAATAAGCGGTATTGTTTGCGCAAACCCTGCCTCGTATAAATTTTTAATGTCATCAAGTCTTGATTGAGGAAAACTGTAGTCTCCCCGCCATAACCATTCATGGACAGTCCAGCCAAGCGGTGTGGGAAGTCCCGTGTTTGCAGAAATTCTGCCATAGTCGGTATAAGAGTCTCCCTGGGCTTCCAGAATAATCGGCTGGCCTTTTATATTTTTTTGTATCCAGAGGATTGCTAGATAGTCATCTCCCCGCGAAGATTTTAAGTAACTAATTCCATCTAGGCTTTTTTGGTTCTTAAGTTCACCAAAATACGAATTAACCGCAAAGTACGGGTACATAAGAATTAATGCTAGAAAGAAGAATATGACTGGTATCCATCTAGCCCTTTTGCCGTTGTGAAGTATGTATGTTATAGAAAAACTTGTAACAAGCATAAGCATAATAAATGCCTGATATCCTAGCTTGAACATTGTGTTGGCCCGGTAATGTGCAGGATAGATATCTTTTGCGTATATGAATTCCGGAGCGGCAATTAAGATTGTTGATAGGAGAGTTAAAAGTAAAAGATATATAAAAACAGCGGGCGTTTTTTTAAGTCTTAATATTTTGATAACAAAAACAGTCGTGAATAGATAGAAGAAACCATAAAGAATTGTAAGCATCCAAAATGGAGTCCTTTGACAATGATCTGCTTCAAATATGAATGGTCCTACTCTTCCTAAATTAATTAAGAAATCCGGTGCACATAAAATACCAATCCCGGATACGAAAGGTTTGAAATTAATGTTGAAAGGAAATGTAAAAATAAAATATCCAAATCCAGCAAATAAGATGATCTTAAGGCTCGCTAGTAAATAAGTTCTTTTATTTGTAATTCTATTAAAATAATATTTAAAATTAAACCAATGGATTTTATTCTTTGTATCTTTAATCCCTAATAAATCGCTTCTCCAAATAAAAGCTGTCATTATCAGCAGGATAAAATAAATTATTCCATCCCATGCATTTGTCATATACATAACAGCGAGCATAAAGGAAATGAGAAGGGTAATTTTATAAGTAAGTTTTTTATCCAGAAAAACTTTTAGTATCAATGCAAGAGTCAGAAAGACAAATGGTATGTCCAGGACATGTCCATGAAGATCTGAAACTACGAATGAGTAAGATGGAAATTCATGAATAGTGAAAGGTATGAATCTTGTAGCATTTGGATACCAGTAACTATTCGGAAATGTCTGTGGTAGAAAGGGCAACTGCCAAAAAGGAACAGGATTTTCAGGAGGAGAGTATGGCTTAAAAAAGGTGTATACGGTATGCAGATTTCCACCTAGGGACGTTATTATTCCTGCTAAAAAACCCGACAAGACACTTGTTTTATTGGACTTAAAAACAACAGAACTAACAGTCGAAACGATAGAAAGAGAACACGTAACAGTGAAAGCAAAAATTGTTGAAAGCATAAGGTTGAAAGCAATAAAAGGCGGTATGTTTGAAAGTTTGATTAATACAGCTGTAGTTAAATGTCCAAAATAATAATAATTTATTGAAAAAGGAGGAAACCAGATGTCTGTCGGCGGAAAGTAAGTGCTTCTTAGTATAGAATTCATGAATCCGAAATCCATGAATTTCTCAAGACCATTTATGTCAGGTTGGAATGATTTTATATAACTCCAAAAAGAAAGAGCTAGCAGGAATATAGCTTCTTGAAAGAGAATAACGGTGATATCTTTCTTTTGTAATTTAAGTTTGTGTTTGCGTAATAACCACAGGTTAAAAAGACCTGCAGCTGCAATAATTATAAATATTGAAAATCTAGTGAAAGGCAAAATATGCAGCACTCCGGCTATGAATATTGCATACGATAGAACTAAAATCCCAATTATCTTTGAGAAAATGTATCCTTTGTCAAAAAATTTTGGGAAAAGAGATTTGGTAACCGGCAAGAAAAGAAGTCCGATTCCCAGAAGGACAAACCACCATTTTAGAATAAAAACAAAGTCAGAATTCATTATGCCTTTATATATTTTAGAAGTTCTTCAAGATTTGTTATTGGAGTAACATTTTTTGGAAGCTCTGAAGGTATGGATTGATTATTCATTACCCAATAAATTTTTAGTTTTGGATTCTTTTTTGCTAAGTAGGTAGATAAATGTATATCATCGTCTATATATGTATCAATTTTTAATTTTTCTATAGTTTTGGACTTAAATAAATGAGGCTGTGAATTGTTGTAGTTGAAGTAAATTCCGTCAAAGTATTTAGCCAATCCATACTTATCCAATAATTTTTCAGTTCTATTTCTTAAAAAACCGAACCTGCTTGAAACAAGATAGGTTTTATTATTTTTAATTGTATAAATTTTTTTTAAAGTATTAACATTCTCGTTAATTAGCGGTCTAAAGATGGGATAGTGTGTCAGTATTCTAATTTTTTGTTCAAATTTACCCGGGAATCTATAGTGCATCTTGCCGTTTTTTGTTGTGCTCTTAAAATAGGTAGAGCCTTTATATAAAAAATCAATTAAAGAATACGGAACGTAGGGAGGGTAATCAATAAAAACTTTGTCAAAGTCAAACCCAATTACCATATTTATTTAAAAAACTTTTGTGCAAAATCAACAAGCTTAAAATTCCAAACGGTTCTATGCGTTGTCCCTTCTCTTCCGATAAATTCTTTCCTATGTTTTCTATACCAATCATATGATTCATCTAAAATATCTTGATTGCTTTTCTTGGGTTTGAATTTTAGGATTTTTTTTGCCTTATCAATGCTTACGTAAGAATCGACAGGAAAAGTTTTATAGTGCCATGCAACTAATGGAGAAAGATTGAGAGCTTCTAATATCGAAAGTGCAATTTGTGTCGGCAGGACCGGAAGCGCTATTATTTTTGATTTCGATCCGGCAGATTTAATCAAGTTTGTTAAGTTTTCCCTCCACGTTCCGAATTTTTCAGACCCTATATTAACTATTTCACCGGATTTTTTTATAGTGAGCGCAGAATGAATAGCATCGCATAAATCGCCAACTTCAAGAAGCTGATATAAATTATTCCCATTGCCTAATATAAAAACCGGCCTGTTATTGTAGATTGCTTCAAACCAAATGGTGAATACGCCGAGCCGCTCAGGTCCCAAAAAAGATTTTGGTCTTAAAATATTTACTTGCAGACCCTTTTTTTGATAGGACATGCATAGTTTTTCGGCTTCAGCCTTGGACTCTCCGTAGTGCCCAATAGGATATATCTTGTCTGTTTCCTTTTCAGGTAAGGTTCTGGGAACCCCGTACATAGCAGTTGTTGAGATAAAAACAACTCTTTTAACTTTGTGATTTAATGCAGCTTTTAGGACATTTTTTGTGCCGTTAACATTCACGTCAAAAATATATTTTTTGTCATGATGGATCGGAAGCGCTGCTGCGGCGTGAACAACATAGTCAACTTTACTAAAATAATCCTCAATCCTGTTGAAGTTTCTGATGTCTTCATTAATAACTACAACTTTCCCTTCAAGGTCTTTAGCAGTTAAAGGAGCAGTATCCAGAAGGATAACGCGATACTTCTGTTTTAAAAAAAATCGTGACAAGTGTACTCCTAAAAATCCTGTTCCACCCGTAATTAATATGCTTTTCATAAAATCTAATTCTAGTCAATAAAAGAAATTAAATCAATGCTTATTGTTTTTTGAAAATCATAATTTTTGGATGATCATACACAGTGAATGATTCATCAGCAGTGCTGTCATTTAGAGTGATATTGAGAAAAGGTACGGTTGGATATTCTGAAAACTCAGCTACTTTGGTAAAGCCTAAGTTGCCTGAAAACAAATTATTGTAGTAATTTGCCGTCTGTGGGTAGCACTTCCCTGGCAGTAATTTATCACAGTCTGTCATTTTTTGCAGGGGTGTATATAGTCTATTGGAAGCAATTATTATGTATTCTGCTCTTTGTAGCGAAGCATTGATACCCTGCCATTTAGATGGTGTATCTGGATTATACAAAGGTAGGGATTCATGGATAAAATTTCCATTTTCATTGACCGGCAAAGAATCATCCCAATGCTCAACAGCAAGGACCGAGCCAGTAGGAATGTTTTTGTTAATCCAATTGGATGCTTGGATTCTAGTATTTGGTTTTGTATAGATAGACATGAAAGATAAAGGATAAATTAAAGTGATTAATATAAATGAAAGCAATATCAGCTTTTTATATATAAGTTTGGATTTTACTTTTTTTGGTAACCTGTCAGCTGAATCTGAAGCCATATAGCCTCCAAATAAACATAAAAGAGGATATATCGGAAGCATGTATCTTATCCACCCAACTGCAAATTTTCCAAAAACCGCAAAATAAAATAAGAGTGTGAATAAAACTATTAAAACCGCTGCTGTCCTTTCGATTTTTTTCGTTCTCAATTTTAGTAAAACCAATAAAATTCCAGCCAGACAAAGGCTTGTGATTACGGGCCCAAGACCCCACAAAAAAATATTTTTAAGTTCATAAAGATAAGGTATTTTATCGAAGTATTGAAGAGTATAGGGGAATATATATGCGTTTTTAGACATTTGGGACTGTAGGCTTGTTTGTTCTATGAAGGATTTATAATCTATCAAAGCGTATGGCTGAGTTAGCGCAAACACAAAACCTGCAGAAAGAGTGAGTATGATAATATCAAGTGTAATCCGACGGTAATGAAAAGTTTTTTTTCTGTAAAATTTTAAGAATACTGCACCGATAATAATTGGCGCAAAAATACCTGCGCTTATTTTTGTCGACAGGGAGAGTCCTAAAGACAAGCCGATTGGGAGGATCCTCATCGACCCATTTTTTATCAAGTAATCAATAGTAAAAAATATGACAAGAGTTGTAAAAAAAGTGAGTATTGTATCGACGGCAAAAAAATGAGAGAGCTGTATAGGCAACACTCCGATTGAGTAAAAATATGCTGAAAATATTCCCGCTTTCTTAGAGAAAATTTTGGATGCTAAAGAATAAATTAGTATAACGGTTCCCGTATCAAACAATGCTGATATTAGTCTGCCTACGATATGAAGGCCTCCGTACTCGCTTAGAACAGGATTTATGTATCCGGCGAAAAAACCTGTAAATTTTAATAAATAAATTGGTAAATTACCGTATGCAAAGAAGTGCGGATTTAGCGGACTTTCGACCGAGAAAAAATCCTGTAATGACTGTGGAAGCGAAAGAGGAACAGCAAACATGACAATAGCTCTCTCATCAGGATGAAAATAATAACTGTTGTCCCAATTAATGTTAAAGGTGCGAAGGTAAAAAGCAAATAATGCAATAAAGGTTATGTAAATACTGAATTTATTCTTCTTTGCAAATTTATATAAATTAGTTTTCATTTAGCTTTTTGAATATTAGAACCTGGGGCCTGTCAAAAACATTTGCGGTTTGTTCATAAGAACCTGCCGGATTTCCATTGTATAAAATTAAACAGAAAATATCACACGGGGTTTCGTATATTTTAGTAAATTGATTACTGCCCGCTAGTAAGCGGTAGAAGGAATTACCCTTGGGGAAGACTGATGGATTGTTAAGCCTGCTTTCGATCAGCCTCTGACTTGGAATAATTAGATAATCGGCAATTTTAATTTTTGATGGGAGTTCTCTTAAGAGTTCCGGATTATTTTCGAGGTCGTAAAAATTAAATAAGTTTATATTATTGAAATACTGATTAAATGGAACAATTCCCATGTCATAGATTTCGGAAAGTATTTTTGCATCACCAGGGATATTTTTGGAAGCCCAAGCTGCGGCCGAAATCCGGCTGTCAGTATCTAGTAGTACTGTTTTGAAGTAAGAGAAAGAGTAGATGAAGGATATAATTATCAATAGAACTGACAGAACTTTGCCTACGATTTCAATTCTTTTGTTCTTGCTATCCATTAGAGTAACAAGAAAAATTGATACAAAAAGATAAATAAAGGCAAGCGTTGGGATATAATATCTTATCCACTTTACGTATAGGAAAGACTGTGAAAAAAATGTTAATGCCAAGAATAAAACCGGAACAATTAAAATTACCCTTTTTTTGACAACAATCAAATAAACAATAAAGAAAGTAGCTGGAATTGAAAAAATTGTGATTATAGGATTGAGTATGAAAGGGTAAACTTTTGTAATTTGATAATACAATGGCTGGGTATTTTCAAACAGCATTGAATAAAACACTTTTAAAGATCCTATTGCTACAGAAGATTCATATTCAATGCTCGACCTAAAACTCTGATTGTCGAGCCAAAAGAATGGTGATGTTATATTCATTGCTATAACAACAATACTTACAAATAGAATAAGCCGGGTGGTAATTAATCCAAACTCTTTAATTCTGGTTTTGGCCGATTTCAATATTTTGTAAATATCATTAAAGCTAAGAATTACCAACACAAGAGGGAGAAGCGAAGCTGACGAAATTTTAACGGACATTAATCCTCCTAATGTTATGGCGGAAAAAAAATAGTACTTATAATCATGTGTTCTGATGAATTTTATTGTAAAAAAAGTCAGGAGGAGGGTTAAAAGAGAGAGCCAAATCTCAAAAGTTGCAAAGTGGGAATATTGAAGGTAGCCAATGCTAAAAGATGCAAGAATGACACTTAGAACTCCAACCTTATTATTACTAAGCAAATTCCCCGTCTTGTAAATCACGAAAAGCAGGATAACAGAAAGAATTGCAGAGAAGAACCTCCCAATTATTATTGAGTTTTCAAATCCAACCTTGCTGTATTCAAGATCTTTAACAAACATAACTCCATCAATCAAATTTAATAAAACTCCTGTTGCATAAGCGCTGTAAATAGGAAGGCTTCCATACGCAAAAAAATTGGGGTTAAGACTTTCTGTGTATGACAATTGACTTATGGAATTTGCAATGTTTCTTTCGTCGGGGTGGAAAAAATACGGCTTGCCCCAAGTAAGATTAAAGAATCTAAAAAAAATGCCTATTGCGACTAACAGCAAAAAAATTGACATATGAAATTTATTTATTTTTTTAGCTGTCATGTTCTAGAAGTTGGGCAGCTTTCTTTCCTAGTTCAACTGCATAATTCGTCCCCCTGTCCCAGGGATAGACTTGCTGGATATTTGCCAAATACACATTTTTAAGAGGAGTTTTTATCGGGGGAATTTTTTGGGAATAATTAACAGGTATTATTGGTTGAGCAAACGGGGCACGGAAAATCCTTGTTTTTATCAGATTTTTTTCAAAATTAGGATTGATTTTTTTTAGCCAGGGTCTATATAAATCAAGTAATTCCTCTTGTGTCATTTTATAACGTGGATCTGAAGTTTCCATATAGTTACCTATATATATTAGATGTTCGTTATTGTAATTTTTTTTGTTCATGAAATTTGTATGCTCGACAACCGCAAGTATTGGTGATCTCATATCGCACATATTGAGCCAATATGTGCTGTCACTAAAAAAAGGTTTTTTAAGACTAAGGACCAGATTTAATGCACCGATACCTTCAAGTTGTGAATAATTTTTTACATACGATTTTGGGAGTGATGGTGTCATTTTTGCAAACGCAAACATTGGAACTGTAACAATAACTGCGTCAAAGTTTGAAGTTTGAAGTTTGGAGCTTGAAGTTTGCAGGAACGTAATAACCGGCTTTTTTTTGGATGAAATATTTGCAACTTCAGTACCGTAGTAAAATTTTCCGCCTGTATTTTGAATAACTTTTTCAAGGTGTTTTGCAAATTCTAAAAAACCTCCTTTGGGATACGCAAGACTTGGGGTTCTTTTATAAATTCTTGCCCAAAACCACGCAAGAGAAACGTCTTTTGAATATTTACCGAGCTTGTTAACCATAAGGGGTTTCCATATTTTTTCATAAGCATTTTTTCCCATTGTTATTTTTAGATATGGTTCTGCCGTAAAACTTTCAAAAATTTTCCAAAAAGGATTGAATCTTAAAAAAGCTAGGGAAACACCTACTCTAACCCTTTCAATTAGTGAGAGTTTTGAAAAACTTAGAAGCGAGGATGGTGAATCCAGCTGATAAATTCTTCCATCAACAAATGATGAGGTTTTTGGCCGTTTAATTATCACGGGATAAGATATTTCGTCTGCTAATCTCAGAACACTTCTGTCATTTGTAAACCAATGGTGGTAATGCTCTTCAAGAGTCCACTTCCAGTCATTTTCTTTGTATCCGATTGCAAGACCGCCGGGTAATTTTTCTCTTTCAAATACCGTGACTTTGTGCCCTTTTTTTTGCAGATAGTAAGCTGCCGAAAGACCGGTGAATCCGGCGCCAATAATTCCAACTTTCATTTATTTATTTTTATATTGAATACTTTTTAACATTTTAGCATTGATAATTCCATAGCAATCTTGATACTAATTTGTTGGAACACAAAGCCTAGAGGACAAATAAAATTGCACTTCCAGCAATTATCAATAGAATTGATATTCCGGTCAAAAAGTAGGTGTTATCCAAAAAGCCGGGAGACTCTATGGGGGGGACTTGAGTTGGAGTTATTGGAATTGTAGGCAGTAAAGTCGGTGCTGGAGTTTCCGGTACGGCGGTCGGAGACACTTGTGCGGTTGGAATAGGAGTGCTTTGAATTGGTGTTGGAGTCGATGACGGCAGGGGTGTCGGCGTGGGAGAAGATGTTGGAGTTGGAGCAGACGTTGGAGTTGTTGTCGGATTTAGACTGTCTGCAAGAACCTGAGAGCCCTGCGGAAATATTGAAAAGTTGGAAGAAGCATTTATGGTATCGCCCAAAGAATTCTTAGAACTTGCCAAAAGCGTATATTTACCCGGCGGGAAGTCAACGCTTGGTCTAAATGACCAGTACCCTACTACATTTGCAAGTACTTGTTGGGAGAAAACACCGCTGACTGAAAGATTTACTGTTTGCTCTGGCAGGGCTGTTCCTTCAAATAAAGGCTTAAGATCTGTAAAACTTTCATCTTCTCTTGGTGTGGTAATTGATAGCGGGTCGGTTTCTCCGGAAGAAATACCCGCATCAAGCCCTGTTGCAATAGGCGTTTGAGTAGGTTTGATGTTTGGCGTGAATACATATTCTTGAAGAAGCGTTATGGGCGGTAGATTTTGGGAAATTTTAAATGAAGCCTTAACCGAGGTTTTCATATTTTGTTTTATTGCAGAAATATCAAATTCAGTGTTTTCTGAAAGGATAATATATCCGTCGTGTTGAATATTTCTTAGTGAGTTTGTCGGTAGTATGAATTCACCTTTCTGAGTTGTATGCGCTGTTATTAAAGATGAGGATTCTGTTCTGGCCGATACTATTGCGTCATTATCCTGAGTTCCGTCAGGGTTAAGAACCCTTCCGTAAATGGGATTTTGCGCAGGGGGAGGAGATTCAATTGTTACTCCCGTTGTTGTTGTATACGATTGGTTTTCATATTCATCACTCCCGACTAGCAACTTAAAGGAATATGAAGTTTTTGGTTTTAGATTTTGTATTGTTATGTGATGCGAAAAGTATTTATTTTTAACACCGGTTTTTTTGTCTCTATCATCAAGTGATATGGTATTTCCCGTATCACTGTTTGTTAGTGCAACGGTTCCTTCGACAAGCCCTGCCGTTGTAAAAATAACTGTAAATGACGTGTCTGTGATATTTGAAATGGAAAAATTCTGAGGATTTGTATCGGGTGCTGCCTTTCCTATATAAAAAACTCCGGTTTGAACAAGAATAGTAGATATTCCGACAACGAAAAGCAAAACCAACAAAGCAACAATGGTTGGGATTCGTCTATCAAATAGCCCTTTTTTCATAGAGGAGTACCGCTACCGCTTGCAACTTGCTGAGTCTCTGTTGGAGTTGGGGTAGGAGTAGTATTTAACCCTTGTAGATCTTCTGAGATAACTTGTGTTTTGTCAGAGAGTGATACATTTACCGTTTTTCTCTTTTCTAAGCTTTCGATTGTTTCTTTATCAAAAGTCGCAGGTATAGGCTCAATTCTTCTTTGTGTAGCGCTCGGCAGGGAAGACAATGTGTAATTGTGATATATATTAAAGGCAATTATTACGATAACCGCAAAAGCACTAAATCCTGATAATAATAATAAGTTTTTTAACATAGTCTAATTTACTCTTTGTAAAAAAATGCTTTACCAGTAATTGATGCCGTATATATCGATTCGGTCCTTTTCCCAGTCGTAAGTTTTTCAATACTTATTATCCTGTCTATATTTATTAGCTGGCTAATAAAATTGTTTATATCACGTTCTGCCCCCGAAACCCCAAGAGAAAAAGTGAATGAAAAAATAGGGGAATTAGTGTTTTTTGCCGGAAATAATTCCATAAGTCCTGTATCAATTTTTTGAACCGCTAGGTTGTTCTGAATAGAAAGCTCCTCTATTTTTCTGGTTAGTCTGGCTACATTCGCACTTTGAGGTATGGCGTTGTCTATCAGATCCAGATGATCTTGTATATCGATGTATTGAGCGCTTAGTGCTTTTAATGCAGTATTCTTATCTTCCAGTTGTTTTAGGGCTTGTCTGCTTTCATCGAGTTGCTTATTAAGGTCAAAGATTGTTGAAATGGTCGGACCTATCGCAATAAGACCAAAGAATGAAAGAGATATAAGCGAAAAAATCACGTAAAGGTATGCGGTTGCCCTTTGTTTGTTTTGGCCAGCATTCAAAAGCGTATTACCCTTTGCAATTAATGCTTTTAATTCGGCTTTTATTCTGTCTTGTTCTTTTTGCATATTATGTTGGGTTTTTGGCTAGGTTTTCTACATCTTTTATTTGCACCCTAGCCTTAAAATGAACTCCCCCATCTGCTGTGCTGATTTCATCGATTGAGATTGATGAAACGGACGGGTAAGCTTTAAGGCCGTTAAAGAATTCAGTAAGTGTATAGATGGAAAAGGTGTTTCCGTCAACAGCTATGTTTTGATCACTTATGGAAAGGTTAGTACCGTAGAAAGTACCCAAAGAAATTGCTTTTAATATTTCATTCATTATTTGAATTTTTGCCTGCGTTTGTGTATCGGTAATTTTAATGTTTTTTAATCTCACCTGAATGCTTTTGTACGTCTTTTCATCATCAGCTTGGGCTGCTATGTAGGCTTCCTGGACTTTTATTTGGTCGTGCAGATCAACTATTTGTCTGTCTATAACAAATCTATATCCAAGCGCCAAAAGCGCAATCAGTTCAATCCCGACGATAATTGCTCTTCCGGCGTCAATTGTCCACCCGTAAACCACTCTTCCAACTGTTGCTTTTCCTGTTGAACTTAAATTTATATTAAGTTTTGGAGTAAGTTTTTTTGACATATTATTCCCACAACAATAATGCCCCGTTGAGGGTGTAAGTTCAGTGTACGGGTTTTTTAAATTGATGTCAAAGCAAAAAACGAAGATTAAGAAATTGTAAGCGGTATTTTAATTTGTCTTTTTTGAAACCTTTTTTGAAGCCTTTTTTGTTGTTACTTTATTTATTTTGGAAGCCGGCTTTACAGCAGACTTAAGACTCGAAGGTTTTGCCAGTTTTGATAAAGTAACTTTCATCCTGGAAGCTTTATTTTTGTGGATGATATTGTTCTTTGCGGCTTTATCCACAATTGACATTGCTTTTGAAACGGATTTACCGCTCTTGCTTTTTTTTGCGTTACGGACAGACATTCTGAGCGATGCGCGGAGCATGTCGTTTTGCGCTTCGCGTTTTTTATCTTGTTTTAATTTTTTGATTGCTGATTTTATTACAGGCATAATATTTAGTCTTCTTGTAAATAGA
>CAZVGS010000003.1:0-122175 GCA_964627245.1 uncultured Gammaproteobacteria bacterium
AACCATCCTAAACAATTTTTCTTATGTTTGCAAGAGGTTAAAAAAAGTGAACGGTTTTTGTTAGAAGTTTTTATGCGGTTCTGGTACAATAACTGAGCTAAATCGGGGTGTGGTTTAACGGTAGAATGTACGGCTGGGGGTCGTGCGGCCAGGGTTCAATTCCCTGCACCCCGACCAAGTGACTGTTGACGATGTTTTAAGAGTACATCAAATGGCGGTTTAAGCCGATATGACGCCACTTTTTCTTCATCAACAGTAAGGTTCAAGAATATCTTTCGACAAAAAGCGTCTTTTACCTCTGGGATTGGAGATTTGGCTATCTTAACGGCATTTTTTGATAGGTTCAAGAACTGTTCGAGGCTTAGCTTGTCTCGTTCTGGGTCTGCTATTATCTTCTCAAGCTTGGGAATATCCAGTTCTAGTTGCTTCTCCTGAACTTCCAGTTCATCAAGTCTTTTGCGGTTAGCTATCCATATCCTATCTTCTTTTTTGTAGTTAACAATTTTGTATGTAAGTTCATCAATCTCACGCCTAACAACTTTTAACGCTCCTCTTTTACTGTTAAGCTCCATTCTTAACTTCTCACGCTTCTGGTCTGTAATGTAGCTTATTCCCTCGTAATACTTTTTGTACTCAACCTCTGTTAGATTAAGCCCATCCTCTACAAACTTGTACAAAAAGTCTACAAAGATTGCCTTCGACCTGATAGACTTCTTTTTGCGAGTACAGTTTTTGTTATCACAACGATAATATAACAGTCGCTTTCCAGCCCTACTTTTAGAAGCACCAACCCTCATAGTCATATCACAAAACGAACAGTGCACCATAAGCCTTAGTGGATAAAATGCTAGTTTATGAGGCTTAGAGGGCTTTATTCGTCTGTAAGATAGGCTCTGAATATGGTTCCAGTCATCTTCGCTCACTGCTGGCTCAAAATCGTACAGTTCCCGTAAATCCACTTGTTGTTTTGCCTGATTAAGCACACCATAGTAAAAGCTGTCATGGAATATGTCGCTCAACTTTTGTGGTTCCATGCCTAATTTTTCTTTAGTTTTTTTAACCATTTTGTATAAGCCTTGCTCATTAAGATAGTTGGATATTATTTCAATTGAAGTCTGTTTCTTACGCATCTGCCATGCCTCGCACATTAAGTCAAAGTTTCTGCAACCATTTTCATTATCTGGTCTGTACAGTCCGTCTTCATTGATGTAGCCATATTTTGGGACTGGGGTTTTGCCTTCTGTTAGAAACCTTCTCTTAACACCTCGCTCTACTTTTTGAGATAGGTCGTCACTGTATTGTTTGCTCAAAACAAACGCCATACCTAGAAGCATTTTGCCATTCGCATCTTTGGTGAAATAGTGAGTAACAAACTTGAGGTCTTTTATCTGGTCTTGGTCAATCATGTCTATGATTTCACCGCCCTCAAGCATATTTCGAGCAAGTCTGTCAGGGTTCCATGCAAGGATTGCATCATAGATACCCTTTTTGAGATTGGTTAACATCTGCCTAAATACAGGTCTAAGATTTGGCTTCTTAGCAGATTGGCTTTCCTCAAGCACCTCAACTACATTAAGCCCTAGTCTTCTTGCCAATTGTTCACACTCTGCTATTTGGTCGGGAATTGAGCGTATCTGTCTTGACTCATCTACTGTGGACTTACGAGCGTACAAGACATATTTAAGTTTAGTGAAATCAATTACCTGTTCATTGTCCATAAATTGTCACTTTAAGAGTTTGTTCTTCTTTTCTAAATCCAATAGAACTGCAAGAGGAACACTAGCTTTGAATTCTTTCCTTTTGTATCTGGATGAGAGTAATTTACCAACTCCCGCAATTGAAAAACCCAGAGCTGGAATTGCCCAGTCTAAACCACCTGTGATAAGTGGTGGCAAGAGAGTTGAAACACCTGTAGCACCTGTCATAAACTCGACAATTGACTTATCAATTTTTGCCCATTCCTCCTTGGTTTTTCCATACTCCTCGTGAAGTTCATCACCAAATTCTCTCGCGGCGCTGTTTGCCTGTGAGGGGGTGTTATCTTCTTCAATCTTGTTCCACACTCTACGAAGATAATTTCTAAATCCTCCCAGTCTGCCTTCTTGCTTGAGTTTGTAAGCAAATCCTGCATCAACATCATTAAGAAATGTGAAGTCAAGCGACTGAAAAGCCCTCGTGAGAGGACTCCAAACATCGGAGTCTTCAGTGGTTTGTTGTTTTGATGACATTATTTCTTTCCATTGAAATGGTCTGTTTGTGTAGAGATACGAACCAGTTGCCTGTCCTAGATATAGTCCCAGCTCCAGATTAGCTCCCATCCGTTTTATTCTCATTTCAGCTTCTGATGTCATTTCCTCATCCAACAACAAAGGGTCACTCTTTCGCTGTTTCAACCAATAGTCTACGAGGCCATCAATTTCTTCTTGAGATGCTTCTGGTTTGAACTCTTTTATTCTTCTTCTAAGTGACTCCTCGGGCATTCTCATATACATTCGCTTGAACTCCTTTTTCCCCTCCTCATCTGCGTACTCGTTGAGTTCCTTATCATAGACTGCTTTATTTGCTTCGTACCGCTTTTCCGCCATTGTGTAGATTTCCTTCCTAAGGCTGAAATCAAAATCCATAGGATTAGGTATCATGTTTACTATCCCTGCTTCAATCCACGGAGCGAGTGCAAAGGCAAAATAAATGAGTTCCAATGTGTCTTGTCTGTATTGTTTTGGATTATATAAAGGGCTGAAATCTTGCCTCATTGTCAGTGGAGCTAAGAACGGTGAAACAACGATAATTTCCTCTGTATAGAGGCTATACCTTACGATATTTTGTAGAATGTCCTGTGGCCTAGTATCACCAGTGTACAAACCTCTTAGTGTCTTGCTTGGTTGTGGTAGTAAAGGGGTTATATCTGTTTGAGGTGGCCATAGCCATGCAACAATTTTGTACAATTCCCGTACCTTATCTTCTGTAAGTGAGTTTCGCATTTCGTTCCAGTCTTCACCTTTACCAAAGAAAATATCCGTAATAGCATTGAGAAGTATTATGTTCCGTTCTCTTATTGAACGGCCTTTGAATGGTTCAGGAAAAACTTGAAGTGGTCTACCAAGATGACATTTTTTATATTTCAATCCGCTACCGCAGGGGCATTTGTCATTTCTACCAATTTTCATATTCATTGCCTTTTATTCTACCAGAAATTGTGCTAATCTGGGATAGTTAGGGTTAATCAACTTATGACTCAAGAAACTGAACTCCTCAATGTACAACAAGCCTCAAAGCTAATTGGTGTCAGTCCAAAGTCTATCAGGAGATGGGCGCAAACAAAGAAGGTACGAGGCTTGAAAGTTGGTACCCGTGGTGATTGGAGATTTACAAAAGAAGACCTCTTAAAACTGGTTAAGGAAAGTAAACCCTCAAGAAGCTAAGACTGGCTCGTTGTCTTTTGAATACAACAAAGTAGTCAACCCCATTACAAAATCATCAAGAAGTCCAAGTTGTTCTGGGCTTAATCCGCTCAAGTCAATAGGTTCTGGTTCAGGTTTTGTAAGCAAGCTCGGTGTCTGGTAAAGATAACTTAATTGTACAAAAGTATCTCTTGTTAGCTTCGATAATTGTGGGTCTATGCTTCCATTCACTAATTCAAAATACTCTGCGAGTGCTAATCTTTTGAGGTTAGTTTTGACTAGCTTCATAAGTCCTTCTCGTACCTCTTTTGTATCTTCAAAAGTAAGGTCATCAATATAGCTTAAATAGCTTTGTAAATACTCTGGTGTAGGGTGGTATTTTGAGAAGGCTCCATGCTTGAGGTTAAAAGTATTCATCTTCATAACCTCTTGATGTCTTATCTGTCTTTTGTTGGCAATCTCAGGATTATCAAGAAGCTCTTGTATCTTGCCTTTTGTGGCTTCTGGAAGCCTCGCAGAGGGGTCTGATACTTTCGGCTGGCTATTTGGTTCATTCGGCTTGTTGTCATCATTCATACCTTGCTTCTCCAGTTTCTATCATTACGAGTTCTATTTACTTTTTGTAGTTTTGCCTGTTCCCTAATCTGTTTGATAGCCGACCCCGCAACCACCTGTTTCCTTGTGTCATCGACACCTTGTAATAAATAGTTAAATAATCCAAGCCATTGTTTGAAGTCTAGCTGTGTAGGCACTGCTCTATTGGGTAATCCAAGGCTATTTGCTAGCTTCGTATATTGATTATTGGTAAACATCTGCTTTAGTCCTTCCCTTAATGTGGGCTTCCACTGACCAAAAGAATAAACAATAAAATCTTCATATAATTGTCTGTCTTGTTCCCGAATAAGTGGCTCGTCTAGCTTTTTTAGTCTTAGTAAAACAATGTCCACATTAGGCACTGGGTAAAAGTCGGTTTTTCTGAAATTGTGAACTATCTCTATTTCAAACCAAGGTTTAAGTAGTATTGAAAATTGTGTTTCCTTTGCATTACATGATTTACCTCCAAACTTTTTGGCGGCTTCTAACTGCACTATCAAATAGGCGTCTAGAGGAGGAAATTGTGCCTGTGTAAGTTTACGAACTACTTGTGAGGTGATATTGAAAGGTATGTTTGAAAAGATTTTGTAATTGCTACTCGGTAATCTATAAGTAAGGAAGTCACCTAATTCAACCTGTATATTACCTAATCCTGCAAACTTATGGAGTAACTTTGAATATAACTCTTGGTCTATTTCAATCGATATGACTTGCTTACAATGTTTTGCTAACTCTTGAGTAATAATGCCTTCACCAGAACCAATTTCGTAAACTGTGTCGTCTTGATTTATACCTGCCTTACGAATAAGTTCAGCAACAAGACTTCCGCTTCTTAGGAAGTTTTGCGAGTAAGCAATACTTTTTCTTGGTTTATCTCGACTTTGCATTTGTTCATTTATGTCTATCTATCATTGTGATATTGAAATCGTTAAGCCTTAACTTTTTTAAGCCTTAAAAAACTAAACAGTTAGAACTCTAACTTTTTCTCAACTCGCATATAACAATTGTCTAAGTACATAGACTTTTTGACTTTCAAACAGGTTAGAGTACTTTAAGACTCTTTTACCTATATTATTAGTTCAATAATCTACTTCTTAATAACATCAGGTTTTTTCAAGTCTTCATTAAGCTCAATTCTATTGCCATCGTTATCAATAATTGTCGTTTCATCTAACTTTGCCTGTGCTGGGTCTGCACTTACTGGCTTTACTTGACTCGCTAATTGATTAAGTGCTTCTACTGTATTTGCCCAATTAAGCGGGTCAGAAATTTGTTGACCATTATCTTGTGGCTGTGGTGTGTTTTGAGGCTGTGTTATCGCTTGTTGGTCAGTATTCATACAAAACATTATAGCACTTTGGTGGGGTAGTTTGGGATAATAATTTTGTTTCAAAACTGGTATAATCCCAATTATCTAGAAGTGACTCAGTGAGTTCATTAAGTGGTTCAATATAGCTCGCTCCCACTCGACACATGTTAATGTATTATATTTCTCAACTTCTAACAAATAGGTACTTAAGACATGGTATATCAAATGTTGATGATGGCAATATGTCTTATCGGTATGGCGGGCAAGATGAGGTAAAGAAAAGTAGAAGAAATTTTTTAGTTAATTTAAGAATACCTTCGGAAAGATCAATATTTATTGAAGTCCAACACGGAACAAAAATAATAAAAGGAACATCAAGCCTTGCCGGTGCGGGTTTTAATTCAAAAGAGACAGCAATAAAAGCAGATGCAATTGTTGCAACTGAAAAAAATCTGGCATTAGTTATCATGACTGCAGACTGCATACCCGTCATTATTTTTGATAAAGAACAAGGAGTTCTATCTCTTGCGCATGTTAGCCGGCATAACTCGAGGTTAGCATTTTTGCAAATTCTTATCACTCTATTGAGAAGGGAATTTAATGTCAAACCTCAAGATTTGCAGGTTTATTTTGGGCCTTCTATCAAAAGGGATTCTTATGTTCTTCCGCAGTATCCTAAGGGATACGATTTGGTAGGGGAAAGCGTCAATCAAATGATGCTAAAAGGAGTAAGGCGGGAGAATATAGTTATAGACCCTAACGATACAGTCATAAACCCTGAATTTTTTTCTTATTATAGAGATGTAAGAAGCAGGGTTAAGGAAGGAAGATTTGCAACTGCTGCCATGCTTGTTTAGTATAGATGTATGGACAATTTACATTTGGTAAAGGGGCACTGCGTTCCCTGTGAAGGAGGGGTTGAGCCTATGGGAGATGAGGAGATTGAGAAATACCTGACAATGCTAAAGGAAAAATGGGATGTTTCCTCGGATGGTAAATTGATATCAAGAGAATTTAAGCTTAAGGATTTTAAAGATGCTATGCAGTTTGTGAACAAAGTTGCAGACCTGGCAGAAGAGCAGGGGCATCATCCGGATATAGTAATAAGTTACAATAGGGTAACAATATCGCTTACAACACATGCCATTGGGGGACTATCGACCAACGACTTCATAATTGCTTCTAAAATAGAAGTCCTATAGTCATTTTGCTTGCTTCTGACTCATTGTTTTTCAAGGGGTTTTTTACCATAATTAAATTAGAGGGCTTATGGCCTGATACCTGTTGTATGCAGAGGCGGTTAAAAGTACTTATGTTTGGATGGGAATTGCCACCATTTAATAGTGGTGGTCTTGGTGTGGCTTGCTACGGTCTTTCAAAAGCTATGTCAAAAAATACTGATATATTGTTTGTTTTGCCTCGAAAAGTAGACATTAGTCCTGATTTTGTAAAATTGTTATTTGCCAGCAACATAAAAGTCACAACAATTGATTCGCCATTAACTCCATATCTAACACCTGCTGGTTATAGCAGGATGAAATTTGATGACGTAACGATATATGGTAGTAATCTTTATGAGGAGGTTATGAGATATGCTGTCGAGGCTCGTAAAATTGCAGCGCAAGAGGATTTTGACATAATTCATGCCCATGATTGGTTATCTTTCCCAGCAGGAGTTGCAGCAAAAGAGGTCAGTCACAAGCCATTGGTTGTTCAACTTCATTCTACAGAATACGATAGATGCGGAGGGCTCAACCTCAATCAAGGTGTGTATGACATCGAAAAAAAAGGTATGGAATTTGCGGACAGAGTAATTGGTGTCAGCAACTTGACTAAAATGATAATTCAAGAGCATTATGGCATATCAGAAAGTAAGGTTTTTGCAGTGCACAACAGGATAAATGCTGATGAATATGAGGTCAAGGTTGATGATACTATCTTTAATCTCAAAAGAGATGGTAAGAAAATTGTGCTTTTTGCTGGGCGCATAACGCTGCAAAAAGGACCAGACTATTTTATAAAGGCGGCAAGAAAAGTTATCGACTACGATCAGAATGTTATTTTTGTAATGGCTGGTAGCGGAGATATGGAATATAAGATGATGCAGGAGGTGGCAGAGATGGGTATTTCAGACAAATTTATATTTACGGGATTTTTGAGAGGAGGCGACCTGTCGCATATTTTTAGGATGGCTGACATATTTGTTATGCCTTCAGTTAGCGAGCCTTTTGGAATTGCGGCATTAGAATCAATAATTCATGGAACACCCGTTATACTTTCAAAGCAATCAGGTGTCAGTGAAGTTGTTCAAAATGCTTTGAAAGTTGACTTCTGGGATACTGATGAGCTAGCCAATAAGATATTGTCAGTATTGGGTCATGGATCTTTGCATAGTGTATTAAGAGAGAATAGTGAAAATGAGGTAAGATCTTTTTCATGGGATACCGCAGCAACAGAATGTCTTGATATATATAGAGGAGCATTAACTTAATATGAATATTTGCATGTATTTCCAAGTCCATCAGCCGTATAGACTTAAAAAATATCGCGTGTTTGATATTGGCAATGACTCTTCGTATTTTAATGCAGATGACCAGACTGATCTTAACAACAGAAAAGTTTTTGAAAAAGTTGCCAATAAATGTTATTTGCCTGCAAATAAGGTCTTTCTTGATTTATTGAATAAACATCCCGAATTTAGAATTTCCTTCTCACTTTCTGGAGTTTTTCTTGAACAGGCTCAGGAATTTATGCCAGAGGTAATTAAGTCTTTTCAAGGACTAGTTGATACCGGACGAGTCGAGATATTGTCAGAGACTTATTATCACTCTTTGTCGTTTCTTTATTCAAGGGAAGAATTTGAAAGTCAAATAAAATTACATAGAGAGAGGATAAAGGAGCTTTTCAACTACGAGCCAACGATATTTAGAAATACCGAGCTTATCTACAATAATTACATCGCCTCAATAGTGGAAAGTCTGGGTTACAAAGGAATACTTGCTGAGGGTGCTGATAAAATTTTGGGTTGGCAAAGCCCTAATTACGTCTATAAGGCACATGGAACACAGAATCTAAAATTATTACTCAAGAATTACAAACTATCAGACGATGTCGCATTTAGATTTTCTGAAAAAAGTTGGGTTGAGCATCCATTAACTGTTGAGAAATATTGTCAGTGGCTCAATGTTCCGCAGGGAGACATCATAAATCTATTTATGGATTATGAGACATTTGGCGAGCATCAATGGGAGGATAAGGGGATATTTGAATTTCTCAAGTACTTTCCAGGGGAAGTGTTAAAAAATCCCCATAATTCTTTTTTGACTCCAACTGAAGCTATTGAGAAATTTAGTGTTGTTAACGAATTGGATGTTCCGGATTATGTATCTTGGGCAGACACAGAGAGGGATTTGTCGGCATGGATGTCAAATGCAATTCAAAAAGATGCTATGGAAAAACTGTTTTCATTGGAAGGAAGGGTTAAGAATAGTCTTGATGATATTCTAATTCATGACTGGAGGAAGCTGACAACCTCTGACCACTACTATTATATGTGCACTAAGTGGTTTGCTGACGGAGATGTTCATAAATACTTCAATCCATATGAGACGCCATATGATGCATTTATAACTTTTATGAATGCATTAAAAGATTTGCAAATAAGACTTGATAGACTGGAGTTGCAAGTTAAGTCGATGCAGGAAAATTTAGTTATTGACGCGGCAGGAACACAAAGTAATTAAGAATTTGCAAATGTATGCCAGAAATAGTTCTAGGAAACGGGAAAACATTGATTGGTATTGATGAAAATGCCCAACTCCGAGATTTATATTTTCCTTATGTAGGGCTTGAAAATCACGTTGGCGGCAACAATCGTCATAGAATTGGCGTCTGGGTTGATGGAAAAATGATGTGGACTGATGATGAGGCGTGGAGGATTAGTGTGAGAGCAGGGGATGAAACGATGGCTGGTGACACTGTAGCCATTAATGAAAGTATCGGTATAGAACTAAATATCGAGGATGTTTTGTATAACGAGAAAGATATCTTCTTAAGACAGATAAGAGTAAAAAATCTTTGGGACAATAAAAGACTTGTCAAAATATTTTTTGCTCATGAATTTGAAATTTATGAATCAAGACGAGGGGATACGGGATATTATGACCCGATTAAAAATGCAATAGTTCATTACAAAGGAAGAAGGGTTTTTTTGATTAATGTAAAGTGTAAAGATAAAGGCTTTGATGAATATAATATTGGACTTTTTGGAATAGAAGGTAAAGAGGGTAGCTATCTTGATGCAAGTGATGGGCAGTTGTCAAAAAATGCAATTGAGCACGGAAAAGTTGATAGTGTGATTGGGCTTTATGAAGAGATAGAAGGCAAGTCAGACGTAGTTGTTGAATACTGGATAGCCATTGCAAAGACTTTAAAAGAAGTAGAGGAGCTGAATGAATATGTACTTGATAGAGGCGTTTCGTATTTAGTAAAAACTACTAAGGATTTTTGGCATGCATGGTTAAATAACAGGGATTTTAATTTTTTCAATCTTGATAAATCGATAATTGATGAATTTAAGAAATCGCTTTTAATATTGAGAGCTCATGTAGATGATAATGGATCGATTTTGGCATCAGGAGATTCAACCTTGCTTCAATATGGAAGAGATGCATATTGTTATATGTGGCCTAGAGATGGTGCTCTTTCTGCAGTAGCCTTGGATAAGGCGGGGGATTATAATGTATCAAGGAGATTTTTTGAGTTTTGCAATGATGTTTTAACCAAAGATGGATATTTTATGCAGAAATTCAGGCCAGACAAATCACCTGGCAGTACATGGCATTCATGGGTATATAAAGATAGAGTCCAATACCCTATTCAAGAAGACGAAACTGCGCTAGTTATTTACTCATTATGGAAACACTACGAATTTTCAAAAGATCTAGAATTTATTGAGTCAATTTATAACTCATTAATAAAGAAATCAGCTGACTTCATGGTTGATTATATAAATGCAGATAGTGGTTTGCCAAAGCCAAGTTATGATCTGTGGGAGGAAAAATTAGGTATATCGACATTTACGGCAAGTTCTGTATATGGAGCATTGATTGTTTCATCCAATTTCTCAAGGTTATTAGGCAAAGCAGAAGGCGAACAGAAGTACAAGGCTACAGCCGACAGGATGAGAGATGGAATTCTCAAATATTTGTGGGATGAGGAAAGGAAGATGTTTGTCAAAAACATTAATTTTGAAGATGGTCAAATGCAAATCGATAGGACGCTGGATTTTTCAAGCATTTATGGAGTAATTAGATTTCGTGTTTTGGATGTTGATGACGAGAAAGTTAAGATGTCAATTGAGACAATGGAGGAAATCGCCAAAAGAATTCCTATTGGAGGAATGATGAGGCATGAGAATGATGCATATTATCGACAAAAGGATGATCTCCCAGGTAATCCTTGGATAATAACGACTCTTTGGCTTGCTCAGTATTACATTTTAAAAGCTAAAAACGAGAACGATTTTAGCAAAGTCAACGAAATACTCAAATGGGTAGTAGAAAGAGCTGGTTCTACAGGTATTCTTCCAGAACAAGTAGACCCTTGCAACGGATCGCATTTGTCGGCAACGCCACTTACTTGGAGTCATTCTGAATTCGTGAATACTGTAATCAATTATTTAGAGAAGCTAGAGGAATTGGACATTTTGGTACAGGAAGAAATTAAAGGAGATTCCCTTTAGGATTTTCTTGAGATAACTTTTTTGACAGATTCTTTTATAGCCTCCTTGTCCATTTTGTATTTTGCAAGAAGTTCATCTATTTTTCCGGATTCGCCGAAAGTATTTTGTAAGCCTATAAATTCCTGCGGGGTTGGACTGTTTTTTGCCAACACTTCAGCAACAGCCGATCCAAAGCCTCCGTCTACTTGATGATCCTCGACAGTTACAATTGCTCCTGTTTCATTTGCAATATTTACAATTGCTTCTTCATCTATCGGTTTAATTGTATGAAAATTAGTAACTAGAGTATTTATTCCTTCTTCTTCCAGTTCTTTTGCAGCAATAAGGGCGTGGTAAACCATATACCCAGTCGCAAAAATGCCGGCTTGAGGATTATCCGTTATCCAAAAAGTCTGTGCTTTACCGAATTCAAATGGAGTATCAACTGTTGTCATTTGAGGAGTATTGTCGCGGGTAAAACGCAGGTAGAAGGGGCCATATTCGTTGCCAGCATAAAATGTTGTTTTTGCAGCCTGATTTGCATCGCATGGAACTATTACTCTCATCTTCGGCCATGATCTTACAATTGCTAAGTCCTCTGTTGCTTGATGTGTTGCTCCGTCAGGTCCTGTCATGAGTCCTGCGTGATGTCCTGCTATTTTTACATTCGCGTCATTATAAACAGCAGTTGTTCTTAGGGTTTCTAAATTCTTGCCCGGTGAAAATGTAGCATAAGAGGAAATGAATGCTGACTTTCCGGTGACCCCAAGTCCTGCTGCAATCGCCGCCATATTTTGCTCAGCAACGCCTACTTCAAAGAATCTTTCGGGATGTTTTTCGGCGAATTTATTTACTTTTGTTGATTCGGTGAGGTCTGCTGAAAGAACGACAACATTTGGGTTCGATTCACCAAGTGCCACAAGCCCTTCTCCATACCCATTTCTGGTTGCTGCTTTTTCAACATCATCGCTGAATATATTCTCATTAAGTTTTAATTCTTGATTTAGCATAGTTTATTTATTCGTGTTCCGATTTAATTTTCCCTTGTAATGTCCTAAGTTCATCTAGTGCTAATTTTGCTTCTTTATCATTTGGCGGTTTGCCATGCCACGTAAAGTCGTTTTCCATAAAGTCGACTCCTTTGCCAGGAATTGTGTGAGCTATTATGCAAGTTGGGCGTTCACGGACAGATCTTGCAGTGTTTATCGCATCGACAAATCCACGGATATTGTTTCCATCTATTTCAAGAACATTCCAGTTGAAAGATTCATACTTAAGTCTTAGCGACTCAAGAGGCATAACATCTTCAGTGTTTCCGTCTATTTGTATATTGTTTCTATCTATTACTAGTGTTAGATTGTCGAGTTTGTATTTAGGTGCAAGCATTGCAGCTTCCCAAGTGTTTCCTTCTTGGTGCTCACCATCGGACGCAATGCAGTAGACTTGATAAGTCTTTTTATCGAGTTTTCCTGCAAGCGCAATTCCTATCGCTTGAGAAAGACCTTCTCCAAGAGGACCGCTTGTTGTTTCAACACCGGGAAGTGCAGTTCTATGGGGATGACCTTGCAGTCGGGTTCCTAATTTTCGAAGTGTCTTAAGTTCATCAATAGGGAAATATCCCGCTTGTGCCATTGATACATATCGGATTGGACAGATATGTCCATTTGACAGGATTAGTCTGTCGCGCTCTTCCCATTCGGGATCGTTTGGTTTGTGATTTAGGATATAAAAATAGAAAGCAGTAAAAATATCTACCATTCCTAAAGGTCCAGCGGAATGACCGCTGCCGGCGGATAGTAAAGTAGTTATCAAAAGCTGTCGCGCTTCGACTGCTTTTTCTTCAAGTTCAATAACTTTGTCTTGTGTTATTTCTTCCATATCACCACTTCCATACTATCATTAAATCAGCTACATTTGAAGGAAGTCTTCCGGTCATAATTGCATCTCCCGACTCTTGAAAGAAGTTGTAACTGCCATTATTGTCTAGAAATTCTTGAGGATTTAGGCTTTTCTCTGTGGTGTGTTTTTTCGTTTCAGTGTCTGCTATTGCTCCACATGCCTCAGAATTATCCCACCCATCAGAGGCAAAGAAGCAAACAATCGTGTTATCCGGAATAGTTAATAATGCAGAAAGTGTTCCTTCTTGATTGCGTCCGCCTTTTCCTTCCCCTTTTGCTGTTACTGTGGTTTCACCACCTGCAAGCAGTAATTGATTGCCGTGATTTTCATTCATTAGATTTATTGAGGCGTCTTTTGCTTCTCCTTGGAATTTATCACTAAATATAGCTGTATTTACTCCCTTTTCCTCAGCCTTGCTTCTCATAGCGTTTAGGGCAGTTAGATTTGATAATACGATATGATTTTGAACTTTTTCAAAGTATTTATCATCACTTGGATTATTAATGAATACCTCAGGAGTAATATCTGGAATATTAAATTTTCTTACCAACTCCATCGCGTCGTCGATTGTGCTAACTGATTTTACTGTAGGGCCAGATGCTATATATGTCATATCATTCCCTGGTACGTCTGAGTAAATTAATGTAGCAACTGTTGCTGGGTATAAAATTTGCGCAAGTCCTCCGCCTTTGACATCTGATAAATGTTGACGGATTTTATTCATTTCGATAATGTTGGCCCCAGATTTTAATAGGGTTTTTTCTATCTCAATTTTTTGTTCAATAGATACAGAGTGTGGATGTTCAAGCATTGCGCTGCCTCCTCCGCAAACAACTACCAATATAAGATCCCTTTCTGTCATTTTTGAGAATCTGCCCATAATGTTAAATGTAAAGTCAACATTTGTCTGGCTTACAACAGGATGTGTGCCTTCGGTGAATTTTATTTTCTGAAATTCTTCTCCTTTAGTATCTATCACATACCCTTCAAAAAGCCTATTTCCCAGCAAGTCTTCAATAAATTTAGAATTATGAGCAGAACCTTTACCAAAACCAATTAAATATATGTGTTCAAAATCATCAAGATTATAGTTAGAATCAAGAATTGAGAGGTTGCTTCCTTCAAGTTTTACTGTTTTTTTGAAATTTTCCTCAGGCTGAATTGAGGTAAGTCCGGCTTCGATTATTTCCAAAAGGATTTTTCTTTGCTCTGTTGTGGCAAGAGATTCATAATTTTTAATTAACATGGCAGTACTTTAGTGTACAGAATTTATAGTTTTTATTCCAGCTATAGTATTCATTGAGAATAGTTGGTAAGGCTGATATAATACATAAGCAAAGTGGTTCAGGTATCATGAATACAAATAATATATTCATACACGAGACCTCCGCCTATTTAAGCTAGGCAAGTAACCGCTTTGTCCATTGATGGAAGATAAGGCAAATTACAGAAAAAAATTAGAGGAAATTTCCCATGTTACTTCGGATGAAGCCAAAAGGCTTCTTATGGATGAGGTTAAAAATGATCTTAAGGCGGAAATCGCAAAGGAAATAAAAGAGGCTGAAGCTGAGGCAAAAGCAGGTGCTCACAAAAAAGCCCAGGAGATACTGGCTGATGCTATCAAGCACGGAGCATTGGATTTTCTTCCGGAGTACACCCTGTCAGTCGTCAAAATTGAAGATGAGGACATGAAGGGAAGGATTATCGGAAAAGAAGGCAGAAATATTCGTTCATTTGAGAATGCTACGGGTGTTGATGTTGATCTCGAGGAAAGAGGAATAATCCGTCTTTCAAGCTTTGACCCCGTAAGGCGTGAAGTTGCAAGAAGATCTTTAGAACTGTTAATCCGCGACACAAGAATTCAGCCTGTCAGGATTGAGGAGGTTGTTGATCAAGTTAGAAAAGAGGTCAATAAAATCCTTTTTGAAGAAGGGGAAAAGCTAGCTCATGCTGTTGATGCTTATAACATTCATCCTGATCTTATCCAAATGCTTGGGAGATTTAAATTCCGCACCTCATTCGGGCAAAATCTGGTAGTCCATACTCTTGAGGAGACTAAAATAGGTATGCAGATAGCCCATGAAATAGGAGCAAATGTCGAGACTGTAAAATTGGGTTGTCTATTTCATGATATTGGTAAAATAGTTACTGAAAAAGAAGGGAGTCATGTCGACCTAGGCGTCGAACTTCTAAATAAATATAAAATTCCAAGAGAGATCGTAAATTGTGTTGCAGAACATCATGAGGATAAGCCTTTTTCATCAATTGAGTCAATGATTGTAAGTACCGCTGATGCCATCTCGGGTGCAAGGCCGGGTGCAAGGCATGAGGATCTACAGGACTATATGAAGAGACTTCGCGACATGGAAGAGATTGCAAAGCACTATGATGGAGTTGATGATGCATATGCATTTGAGGCTGGAAGGGAAATAAGAGTAGTGGTCAATCCCGGAAAGCTTGATGATGTTGAGACAACGATTTTGGCAAGAAAGATAAAGGAAGAGATTGATAGAAAAGTGATAGTTCCAGGTGTAGTAAGAGTAACAGTTATCCGCGAATTTCGCGTCTCCGAGCCTAAAGAATAACTATTTTTTATAAAGATTTTTACTCCACCATTTTTTTATCCAAGGTAGTGTAAGTGTTGAAAGAAGAAATCCAAGAGAGGGAACAATAGCATTTGTCCAAGGATTTGCAACATTTATAACATTAAGATATAGACCGACGGCTATATAGGTAAAAGCTATTAGAACAATCTTTCTGAACCAACTTCCTTCCCAAGCTTTGTCCGATTCAACTTTTTTGTTTCTTTCCTCAATTCTCTTTACTCTTTCTTCGAGGGTGTTCATAATTCAATTGTACAAAAAATGTGTCATATTGACAAAAGTTTTTTAAGTTTGTATTGTTATATCAAGTAAATCAAAGGAGGTGATATAAATGTCAGTTACCAAAAAAGAGCTCATTGAATTAGTCGCTAAAAAGGGAAATCTTACTAATAAAGCAGCTAAAGAATCTGTCAAAGTTTTTCTGAATGGAATTAGAGATTCTCTAAAGCGTGGAGAAAAAGTTGTTATTACGGGATTTGGTACTTTTTCAGTGAGAAGCAGAAAAGCAAGAAAGGGTAGAAATCCGAAGACTGGAGCTGCAATAACAATTTCAGCAAGAAAGGCGCCGGGATTTACACCGGGGAAGAGTTTGAAAAAAGCTATAAAGTAGCTTTTGGCTTGTAGGTTGCAGTATGTAGGTTGTAGAATACAGCAATGAAACAGAAAGCTGTTTTTATTGTTGGACCAACAGCTACAGGCAAAACCGATCTAGGTTTGGCTTTTGCTTCAAAATTTAATGGAGATGTAATAAGCGCAGACTCTGTCCAGGTTTACCGAAATCTTGATATTATTTCAGGAAAAGACCTACCCTCAGTATACAAATACAAAAATGGATATTATTATAGTGATGGCTTGCCTTCTATTTATCTTCTGGATGTTGTAGAGCCTACTACTTCGTTTAGTGTTTCTGATTTCTATAAAAAAGCAACTACTGCAATCGAGGGAATTTTAAGTAATGGAAAACTCCCTTTAGTTATTGGCGGAACCGGTCTTTATGTCGAGGTACTTCTTAACGGTTTGGATAAAACTGCTAAACCTGATATAAAACTTAGAGAGCAATTAGATAAATTGAACATTTTAGAGCTGCAAAAAATTGCACCCAAAAAGGACTTAGCTATGTTAAATGATTCAGACAGACAAAATCCCAGGAGGCTTATAAGAGTAATTGAAAAAGAAAAAAGCAAAAATAAAAAAGTAAAAAGTTTTAATCCTAATTATGAAAGTCTGGTGATTGGTTTATCCTGCGAGAAAGAGATTCTAAAACAACGGATTGATAATAGGGTTGATGAGAGGTTGAAGAATGGAGCTATGGAGGAGGCAAAAAGTTTGTTTGAGAATCATGAAAATTTAGCTCAGCCGGTAAAAGACGCTAATGGTTATAAGCAGTTGTTTAGTTTTCTTAAGAATGAAATATCTATGGATGAGGCTATCTATCGGTGGAAAATATCAGAATATAGACATGCCAAAAATCAAATGACGTGGTTTAGAAAATATGGAAATGTCATATGGTTTGATATAAATGAGGTAAATTTTAGAGAAAAAATAGAAATGGAAGTTCACAAATTTCTACTATAGGTTGCATCATCAGCCTCAAAATGGTATAATACCAAAGCCTTAGGAAAAAGAACTGTCGCCCCGATTCAATCGGGGAGGAAAGTCCGGACAGGTGTAATGTCAGGGTTGGAGTGAAAGTTCCGACGTGGAAGCGCTGGTGACTAAGAACTTTACTCACGTGTGGTTCTTAGGACAGATAAAGAATTAACTTTATCTGAGAGCAACAGAGACGAGTGAGTATGAAACGGGCAATCCCACCTGCTGCAACCTCCGAATGGTGTTTACGTACATTACCCAACACCAAAGTTTGAGGGCATCAGCCGAATAGGCTGAAGGTTTGAGTTATATCAAAACTAGAGAGATGACGGTAAGAACAGAATCCGGCTTACTCTTTTCCTAAGGCAATAAAAAGAGAGGTTGCTTACTCTTGTCCAATTTTTTCCACTTGAAATTTAGTGTTAAAATACTTCAATGACATCGCAAGAATTTGAAAATCAATATAAGGGACTTAATCTTGCACAGAAAATTGCAGTTGACACTATTGAAGGACCTGTAATGGTTGTTGCAGGACCAGGGACAGGAAAGACCAAGACTTTAACTCTTCGGATAGCAAACATTTTACTTAAGACTCAGATTAATCCTGAGAACATTCTGGCACTGACATTTACTGAAGCAGCGAGTTATGAAATGAGAAAAAGACTTTTGGAAATTATAGGGCACGATGCATACCGTGTTGAGATAACAACATTTCACTCTTTCTGTAACAGTTTTATCCGCACCCATCAAGAGGAATTTGCAGACATTGTAGCATCAGACAATATAACGGAAATTGAGCAATTGCAGATAATCGAAAAAATAATAAAGCATGAGAAATTTGACAAGATAAAGCCATTAGGCGATCTTTTGCATTACGTAAAGCCAACACTTCTATTCATCAGTCAGCTGAAGATGGAAAAAGTGTTACCAGAAGACTTTGAAAGAAGCTTGACGGTCATGGAAAAAGATCTCAATTCTTCAGATGATCTTCTAAACACTAAAGGAAAATACAAAGGTGAAATAAAAAGTTCATATAAAAAGAAGTTCAAGGAAATTGCAAAAAATAGAGAACTTGCTGTTGTGTATAAAGAATATGAAAAAGCTTTGAAGAAAGATAAAAAGTATGATTATAACGATATGCTGCTTGAAGTTATCAAGCAGTTGGAGACACATCCGTACCTGCTTCAGTACTTGCAGGAAAAGTTTCAGTACTTTTTAGTTGATGAGCATCAGGATACAAATGCCTCACAAAATAAAATTGTTGAAATGATGTCATCGTTTTTCGACAGCCCTAATTTATTTGTAGTTGGAGACGAGAAGCAAGCGATTTATAGATTTCAAGGTGCATCTCTTGAGAATTTTTTGTATTTTAAGAAAAAATATCCAGAAGCAGTATTAGTTAATCTATCCGAAAATTACCGTTCTACGCAGACAATTTTGGATGCAACATTTTCTTTAATTTCAAATAACAATGAAGTAACTGGTGTTTTATCAGAGCGAATCGGGCTGGTTAAAAAAGCAAAACATGTGGAGGAAAAGCTGAAAAAAGCGGAGTTTAATTCTTATGACGGTGAATATTATTGGGTTGCAAAAAAATTAAAAGATCTTCTAGTATCCACTAATGCTAATGACATTGCGGTTTTAGTTCGCAACAACCGGGATCTTGATCCGCTCCTTCCGGTGTTGGATCATGAAAAAATTTCTTATGTTGTTGAGTCCGATACTAATATATTGGAGGATATTGATGTCGGAAAACTAATAATCTTACTGAAAGCGGTTAACAAACCGGCCGAGCCGGAATACATTATCAAATCGATGCTAATGGATTGTTTTGAAATTGATCCTCTTGATGCTTTCAGGATTTCAAATTACAGATACTCAGAAAAAGAAAAGGTTTGGGATATTTTGCAAGACAATGAAAAGTTAAAAAATATTGGCGTTAAGAATATGGAGGCAATAAATAAATTCGTAAGTCTTTTTAATGGGAAGGATGGATTTGTATCAATTGCAAATAACAATAGACTGGATGAGGTTTTTGTTGAAGTTTTGAATAGATCGGGATTGATAAGCAAAATACTACAGAAGCCTCATGCCCAGGAAATACTGCAAAGAGTGGCACGCCTATATGACGAAGTAAAAGAACACGTCGGACGGGATGGTTCCTATAGTCTTTCTGACTTTATCGGGTACCTGGAATTATTAGAGGAACACAATGTTGCTCTTAAAAAAAATTCCCATGTTATTCCAGATGGCGTTGTAAGACTAATGACAGTTCACAAGTCAAAAGGGCTGGAGTTTGACTATGTTTTTATTCTTAATGCATACAATTCTCATTGGGGGAATAAAGTAAAGCGAGGCGCAAAATTCAATATACCATGGGAGTATCTAGGTGAGAAAGTTTTACAAGTAGAAAGTGATGAAAATAGTGACGAGAGGCGCCTTTTTTACGTTGCCTTGACCCGTGCCCGCAAAAACGCTTTTGTGACTTTTTCAAATTCATCAGAAGATGGGCGTGAGCAGATAGCCTCTCAATTTTTAACGGAAATACCTGAAGAGTATATAGAAAATATTGATGTTTCATCATTTGAAAAAGAATTTAACAACAGTATACAAAACATATTTCAGATGAATGACAAAAGTAAAATGTCTTTTTCCAAAGAATTTATAAAAGAGGTATTTGTAAGGCAAGGGCTTTCTGTTAGCGCACTCAACAACTATATTGAATGCCCATGGAAATACTTTTTTAACAATTTACTAAGAGTTCCTGAAAAAATTGATGATGCCGGTCTTTTTGGTAATGCAATTCATGACAGTCTCAATCAATACATAATTTCTCTTAAGAAGGGGAAAGCAACAAAAGAATTATTGTTGGAAAAATTTAAGGAGTCAAAGTATCTAAAGTCTATAACTGTAAGTGAGGTTGATAGATTTATAAAAAGGGGAGAAGAGTCACTTTCTGGGTTTTATGAAGAGCGTCTAAAGTTTTTAGATAAAAACATCGAAACAGAACTTGAAATAAGAGGAATAAGAATAAATGACCAAGTTTTTCTAAATGGAAAAATAGACATGATAGAGCCTTTGGATAAAAATAACAAGGTAAATGTTTATGACTTTAAGACCGGAGGGGTGAAATCAAGAAATGTTATTGAAGGTAATACCAAAGACAGTAAAGGTAATTATAAGAGGCAATTGGTTTTTTACAAATTGCTTTTAGACCGCTATCGTAATGGGGTTTTTAATATGAGTAACGGAATAATAGAATTCGTAGAGCCGAATGAAAGCGGAGCTTACAAAAGAGAAATTTTTGAAATAACCGTTAAAGAATCTGATGAATTATTGAAGCGAATAATAGAAGTTTCAAATAATATAATTAACCTTTCGTTTTGGAATACTAAATGCGACGACAGAGATTGTAAATATTGCAAACTAAGTGAGTACCTCACTTAAAACATTAAATAATATACGTAATATATAGAGGTTATGTCAGAAGATAAGCCATTTTTTCTCCCATTTGTAAAAAAAGAAAAGCTGACTTCTGATTGTTATACTTTTTACTTTGAAAAAACCGGAGAGGAAAAAGATTTTGTGCCGGGGCAGACGTATGAGATGAATCTCCCTCACAAAAATATGGATGAGCGGGGGAACTCTAGGATTTTTACAGTTTCATCCTCGCCCACAGATAGAAAATTTATAACCATAACAACAAGAATTATTCAAAGTACTTTTAAGTTAGGGTTGGGAAGTTTGAAACCGGGAGAAAAAGTTCAATTCGAAGGGCCATACGACGATCTGCATTTCGACCCGAGCAACACTAATCCCCATGTATTTTTAGCAGGGGGAATTGGTATAACTCCTTTTCATTCTATCGTTTCTTATTGTTTGGACAAAAAAATCGGCACACCAATGATCTTGTTTGTCAGTTGGAAAAATCAAGACGAAATGATATTTGATGAATTCTTTAGAATGATTCAAGATGCGCTTGAGAGCTTTAGTTATATCCCGACTCTAACGGAAGATCAGAGTTTGGGATCTGATATTTGGGATGGAGAGAGGGGAAGGATAGATAAAAAAATGATTCGAAATTATGTTACAAAGATAGCGGATAGTAGGTATTTTTTCGCAGGTCCACCAGCAATGGTAAATAGTTTGAAAAAAGTAATATTGGATATGGGAGTTGATAGAGACAGTCCCCTCGCAGAAGAATTCGAAGGGTCTTAATCGACAAGTTTTTTTATTTCTTTATCTTCTACCTCTCCTAATTCGTTAGTTGTAGAAATTTGCTGGCCGAGTTTGTTAAAAGAACTTGTAACGTTATTCATCATGTTGTAGGAATTCGTGACATGGCGACCTAAAGTTTCTAAATTTTCATTTGTCTTTTCGTATTCTTTTTGAATACTTCTTAAATTTGCCAGAATTTTATGCGCTTGTTGAGAAATTTTTTGTCCTTCAAATCCTATCAGGATCGATCTTAAGAATGCATAGAATGTCATTGGACTGACTGTCAATACCCTTTTTTTCGATGCGTGTTCATAAAGCGCTTCATTGTTGACAATCTCGTAATACACGGATTCACTAGGAATATACATCAAAGAAAAATCGATAGTCCCTTCATTGGTCAAAATGTATTTGGATGAGATTGCGTCTATATGACGCTTCACATCCGATAGAAATTCACGTTCGTATAATTTCTTTTCCTTTGCATCTTCTGTAGAGTGCATTTTTCGAAAGTTTTCCATCGGGAACTTGCTGTCGATAGGTATAATTCCTGCTTCGGTTATTATAACTGCATCTACAATCGAGCCGGTTTTGAAACGGTACTGAGTTTTGTATGTTCCTTTTGGTAAGAATTGCCCTAATAGTTCTTTAAGTACTTGTTCCCCTATGTTGCCTCGAAGTTTTGGACTATTCAGAAATTCTTGTAAGTCTTTCATATTTCGCCCAATCTCAGACATTTCGCCTAATGATTTTTGCATTGATGCAAATGCCTGCGCTGCTGAGTTGAGACGGGTATTCATTTCTTGATTGTTGATATCAAGTCTTTTATCCATAGACTTGAGCCACTCGACAACCGTCGTGTCTTTATTCGAAGATTGTTTGACAAGAATTAAATAGATAACTATGGCAAATCCGATGATAAGAATTGAGGAGATGATGAGCAGGTCTATATTCACAGTGGAGTCTATTTTATCATATAATGATCACATGAGAGAGCCTGTTGTGTTGAGATACTTTTATGACGAGGATAAGGCGAAAAAGGCTCTGGAGAATGTTAGAGCTGAGGGGTTTGAGTGCGAACTTTTAGAAGATAAATTCAATGATGTCGCTTTTGATGAGTTTGGGATGCGAAGGAGATTTAAAATAATGGTTAAACTTGAGGATTACAATAAAATTGCGGAAGTATTGGCTCAAAAATTAAGAAGTAGAAGAATCGGATAATTTTTCTAATACTTCGTAAAGGACGATGCCTAAAGACACCATTACATTCAAGCTCTTGTTTATTCCAAGTTGGGGTAGTTGGACGATAGAATCGCACATTTCCAGAACTTCCCGGCTGATTCCATCTGATTCGTGACCAACTACAAGTGCTATAGGAATTGAATAATTAGCTTTCGTATAATCAATTGCATTGTCATCTAATTCAATTGCGATAATTTTAATATTGGGAACTCTTGTTCTCAGACTATTGATAGCGTCAGAAGTTTTCTTATAATATTCCCACTCTACCCATTGCCAGGTCCCGACCGATGCTTTTTTTATCCTATGGTTGGGTGGAGTTTCACTTCTTTTGCAAAGAAGTATTTTTATTGCGCCGACTGCGTCAGCAAGGCGAAACACGCTACCTATATTATATGTATCCAAAATATCATCAAGGATGATGTAGATTTCCTGACGCGTTTTCTTTACTTTCTTCAAATCTTCCTCTGTAGGTACTATAACCCTGAGTTCTTCAGCTCCTAACTTTGTAATATCCATTTTAACTTTTAACTGCTGTATACATATTATTGATTGATAGAGCTGCATTGATAAAATTCCTACAACTCTCAGAATCTAGCCGTTTTAATCCTTCTTCAAATACCGACTCTCTGGTTATAGGTTTTGAATCTTGTCCCAAATAGTACTGGGAGGCACTACTTGTCACTACTGCTAATAGATTACTCATGGAATCAGGGTTATTTTGCTGGAACGAGAAAAGTCCGGAGTTAGGTGCATATGGATCAATAATTCTGACTCGTTCGTTTTCGTAGTTTGCAACCACCTGATGTCCAATTCCACGGCTTCCAATATCTTGTGCTCCACTTCGAGAAGTTGGATCTTTTCTCAAAGTCAGTGCTGAAGAAATCGTAAAAGACAATGGCTTCTCCTTAACTCTTTTTAAAAACTCTTCCAAAAAACCTGCTTTGTCAGTCGCAGTTTCGGCAAGCTCATGACCTAGGTACTTGTACTTGTACCCAAAGTCTGACAAAAATTCAGCGATTTGTGTAGGATTTAAACCTGTTGGTTCTTGAGCTACCGCTTTTTCTTTGAGACCTGAAACCTGTTCTTGGCTGACACTTTCTCCAAGTAATTTGAGAAGATTCACTAATGAGTAAGCTGTGCAGGCTTTGTCAGAGCTATCTGATTGCTGTTCGGTAAGACCAAAGCCTATTGGTGTAAACTCATGTGTTTCCATTTTAATTTGCGACAGCGGGTGTTTCTTTGGGTTTTTCAACGTCTTCTTTCTTCCATACCGCGAAGTCACATTTGGGGTAATTGGCGCATCCAAAAAAAGTACGTCCCTTTCTTGTTTTTTTCATCACAATTTTTCCGTTATCTTTTGGACAAGGTGTATCTAAAGTCTCAAGTAGAGATTCTGTAAATCTACAGTCAGGGAAATTTTCGCATGCCAAAAATTTTCCGAACTTTGACTGTCTGACAATTAGTCTTCCATTGTCTGTCGGGCACATTTTGTCAGAGTATTCGACTTCAATTTTAACTCCCTCAGCATCTTCTGCATCTTTCAGTTGCTTTGCAAATGGGGTATAGAATTCTTTCATGACATCTTGCCATTTCAATTTTCCTTCAGCTATCTCATCAAGTTCTTCCTCAAGCCTAGCTGTGAATGGAATATCATCAACATTTGAAAAATTTGTGACCAAAAATTTGGTGACCTTTTTCCCAATCACGGTTGGTACAAGCCGACCCTCGCTTTTTTCGATATAAAGCCTGTCGTAAAGCGTTGAGATAATAGGAGCATATGTTGAGGGTCTTCCGATGCCGTGCTTTTCAAGGGAGGAGATGAGCGATGCCTCGTTGTATCTAGCGGGTGGCGTGGTATTGTGCTCTGAAATTTTTGAATCTTTATAGTCTAGAATTTCTCTAACTTTAATTTCAGGCAAGCTTTGGGTTTTTTCCTCTTTAACGGTATAAAGCTTCAAAAACCCTGGGAATTTGGTAAAGCTTCCTGATGCTTCAAAGGTGTAAGTTTTATCTTCTTTTATCTCTCCGGTAATTTTTGTCGATGCTGAAATTGCCTCTGACATCTGCGTTGCAACAGCCCGTCTAAAGATAAGATCATAAACATTTGAAAAATCATTTCCAAGTTCTGCCTTAACTTTATCTTTATCATTTGAGGCGTTGACTGGTCTTATTGCTTCGTGCGCTTCCTGTGCGCCTTTGGCTTTTGTCTTAAAGCGTCTCTCCTCATTTGATAGATATTCCTTGCCAAACTCTTTTAAAATATAGCTTCTTGAGGATTTGATGAAGTCATTTGATAAATTGAATGAGTCAGTTCTGTGATAAGTTATATAGCCCTCCTCATAGAGGCGTTGTGCAAGAGACATGGTTCTTTTACCTCCGTATCCAAATCTTCTGAATGCAGCCTGTTGAAGAGTGGAAGTTATAAATGGCGGATATGGAGAGCGTTTTGTTTCTTTCTGAACAACATCAGTTACCAAAAGTCCTTGATCGTTAACTGCCTGTAGTACTTTTTCTGCATCGTCTTTTGAAAGGCGGGTTTGATTGTACTTAAATGTACCGTCATATAGCTTCATTTCGGTTGACGTCTCAATTTTTTCACCATTAATTTTAGTCAACTCGAATTCTACATCGTTTGCGTCATTTTTCTTATTGACGACTAAAAATACTCTAAAGAATAACTTACTTTCGAATGAGTCAATTTCTTGCTCACGTTCTACAATTAGTCTTAATGCGACTGATTGTACACGACCAGCAGATAAGTGCCTCTTAACCTTTTTCCAAAGAATTGGGGACAATTTATATCCAACTACACGATCTAAGACTCTTCTTGCAGTCTGTGCATTAACAAGATCTTGATCAATTTTCCTTTTGTGAGTCATCGCCTCATCGATAGCACTTTTAGTGATTTCATGAAAAACAATCCTTTCAAAATCTGATTTTTTATTCACATCTTTTAAAATATGGTGAAGATGAAACGATATTGCTTCTCCTTCCCGGTCAGGGTCAGTTGCAAGAATAATGAGCTTTGCTCCTTTAACTTTTCCCTTTAATTCTTTTACTGTTTTTTGTTTGTCCTTAGGAATGATGTACTGGGGTTCAAAATTATTTTCAAGATCTACACCTAATTTGCTTTTAGGCAAATCTCTTATGTGACCCATTGATGCGACCACTTCATATTTCCCCGCCAAGAAGCGGGTAAGGGTGCGGGCTTTTGTTGGACTCTCAACTAGAATTACATCTTTCATAAATATAAGCAAACAGAAGACAGTATAACACAAGCAAATTATGCAAAGTATAGCTCCGGATTTGCATTAACATTTTTCCAAGAAATTTCTCTACCGTTAATGAGTGCATAAGCGCCAATCATAGCGGCATTGTCCGTGCAGTAAATTTTTTCAGGAGAAAAAATTTTAGGGTTTAGCGTAGAGTGTTTAGCGCTTAGTTTTAACTCATTAATCAGAGTTTGGTTGGCACTGACTCCACCGCCGACAAGAATTGTTCTACAGTTATATTTTTCTGAGGCGTCAAGAGTTTTTTTAACTAAAACATCAACAATTGCTTTTTGGATTGCATAACATATTTCATTTTTAAGGTTTGTGTCTAAAAGTTTGTGACTCTGAACAAACCTTAATACTTCAGTTTTAAGACCTGAGAATGAAAAATCAAAAGTATCTTCGTAAAGTAAGGGACTCTTAAATCTTATTTCCGTTTTTTTAACTAAAGATGCTCTTTTTTCAATCTCAGGCCCGGCAGGATATGAAAGTTCTAAGAGCCTTCCTGTTTTGTCTAATGCCTCACCCGCTGCGTCGTCTCTTGTTCCGCCAAGCCATTCGTAATCATTGTGATTTCTGAAAACCAGTAAATCGGTATGACCACCTGACACAATAAGTCCGACAAATGGAAATTTTATTGAATCTTCTTCCCTATTTATATAGTTGGCGTAAATATGAGCAAGAAGATGGTTGACAGGAATAAGCGCTTTGTCAAAAACATAGGATAATGTCTTTGCTGTTTCGACACCCACGAGTAAACTTCCGATAAGTCCCGGTCCGTAAGTTATTGCAATAGCATCGATTTCATTTTGTAATAATTCTCTTGCAATATTCCAATCATCTTTTTCATTTTTACTATTTAATTTTTTATTCTGAAGCAACGCTTTAATTATCACCGGAATAATAAATTTTACCTGTTCTCTAGCTGCGTTTTCCGGTATGATCCCCCCCGTCTCAGCGTGAACCTGGAGTGATGTAGCAGTTACGTTTGATAAGATAAAAACGCTATCGTCTTTTTTTTCAACGATAGAAGCACTTGTTTCATCACATGATGATTCTATGGCAAGGAGTTTCATCAAAATTTACTTTATAGCTTCGAGGATAACTTTATCTCCATTCTTAAATTTATTTTTATCCGTCTCTCCGGCATTTACTTCAAGAACATAATTTGCATCATTTGGAGTTCTGTAAATTGGTAGTGCTCCTTCAACTTCTTTTTCTGGTTTCGCATTTTTTACAATATGTACGATCTTGTCATCATTTATAAAAATCATATCAAGCGGAACAAGAGTATTTTTCATCCAAAAACCATATTTATCTTTTTTGGGGAATATGAAAAGCATACCCTTGTTTTGATCAAGAGATTTCCTTTCCGAGAGACCGATTTGTCTGGCCTTGTCGTCATTGGCAACTTCTACTGAGTATTTAGTATTATTAATTGTAACTGTTGCTTTGTTTGCTCCAAAATTAGGTATAAGATTAGTTCCATTAAATTTAGCGAAAGCAAGGATTACAACGATAACAACAAGTACACCGTATGCTACAAGTATTTTTTTCATTATTTACGCCATTTTGATCAAATTAGAAGACTAGCTACAATAAAGTTTTGTTTGCATAGCAAACTCAACTGATTAAGAATTAATACTAGGCTTATTTTTCACTCTCATATTTTTTATAATTTTTGTTGTTGAATATTTATTTTCTCTTTTCATTACCTCAACCACTTTCCCTTTGACTTGCTCCGCTTGTTCATTTTTTTTACTTAAATGCTTGTCTCCGGCAGTTACAGCAATTATATCAGGCTGGATTGATTTTACAATGTTTTCGTAATAGTCTGATGAAGTTGGAGTTTTGAGTAAAATAATGTAGTCTATTGATTCTAACTTGGATAAATTTTCTGCACGAGCATTTTGGTTGTTCATTGGCCTATCTTTTCCTTTTATTTTTTTGATATTCTCATCACTTTCCAACAGAACTACCAATATTTTCCCCTGTTCCTTAGAGAGTCGAAGAAATTTCTTGTGTGCAGGATGAATAATATCAAAGCAACCTCCAGCAAGTACAACTCCCTCTTTTGGGATAGCTGAAAAATTATTGTCGTTAAAAATCCTGGTCATGCGTTTTCAATAAGAAAATCTAATAGCTGGGTGTATGAAATTCCTATAGCTTTTGCTTCTTGAGGAAGAAGAGATGTCGCTGTCATGCCAGGTAGAGTATTGGTTTCTAAATAAAAAATATTATTATCCTTTATTATAAAATCCGACCTTGAATACGTTTTGCATCCTAATAAAACGTGTGCCACTGCCGAGGCGTCCATTAGTTTTTCAGATAATTCGTTCGATATTGATATAGGCGGGGTAATTTCATCTGATCCACCAGTCTCATACTTAGATGCATAATCAAAAAGACTAGCAAGCTTTGGTCTTATTTCAATGGGTGGGATGCGGGTAAATTTGTTTTTTTTGGTTTGTAAAACCCCGCAACTTAATTCTGTTCCATCAATATATTCTTGAATAATGACATGAGTAATACCGTACTTATTTTTTAACTTAAGACTGTGTGCGACGAGTTCTTTATTGTTGTTGGCCTTAAAAACACCAACACTGGAACCTAAATTATTAGGTTTGACAACTACGGGAAAAGTCATGTTTTCGGGTATAGAAATTGTTGAAGATATCTCTTCGAGGGAAGTGTTGGGACACTTAATGCCGGTCGAATGCATAACCAACATACTTCTAAATTTATCCATGCAAAGAGAAGAAGAGCTCGGGTTGCTACCTGAGTAAGGTATTCCAAAGTGTTCAAGCAAAACTTGAAGTCTTCCATCTTCGACAAACTCACCGTGAATGCCTGCAAGGAAAGCAAATATATTTTTATTCTTAATGTACCTTAATCCTTCTAGTAGATCACTACTTGTATTAATTTTATTAAGATTGACTTCACGATCTGCCGGGAAAAAGTTGCAGGTTTTGTCCTTTGCAATATAGAAAAAATAAATTTCGTATTTTTTCTTATCAATGAATTTATAGATAGTCGCAGTGCTTCCCAATGATACTTCGTGCTCTGAAGATGGTCCTCCACAAAAAATAGCTACCTTTTTCATGTTGCTAACAGTTATTTAACCTGTACCTACTAAAAATACTGCCCTCCAAGGAGCATACCGTGATACATATTTTTCATCAATCATTACTTTGCCCTTATTATCCTTAACTATTCTTTGAAAGGTGGCAGTTGCACCCGGAGCCGACCAGTCGACCTGCTTGGTCGTTCCGGTTGGAAGCGATGGGTCATCTTGGAAAAGGGGTTCTGGGGCAGACGCATAGCCGTTAACTACAGGTTTTGATATATCAACTGTTCTTCCGTCTCTTTTACCATATAAAGTATATGTTAGACGTAATTCGTCAGGATCAACAACAGACTGGATCAGGATGTAATTTTCAGTATTGTTAGTAAATTTAAGATCAACCGAAGGGTAAAACACCGTAGCATCAAATCCAGGAGGGGAGTCCTCTTCGTAGTAGCTTACGCGGTAAGCATGAGCCCTCCTCTCTGTTATTGGAAGGCCTGCATCAAGCAACGCCCTAAAGAGTGTTGTTGATACCTGACAAACACCTCCTCCATCTCCAAGAACGGTTCTGCCATTTTGGATGATGTAGGCCGTTGCATAACCCGTCGCTCTTGAAACATCTCCAAGATTTGCAACGAAAGAAAATTCCTCGCCAGGTTTTACTAAAATTCCGTTTATGCGTGAAGCTGCCAATTTTACATTATGAATCCTATTGGGAATAGAGTGTTGGAAAAGGGAGGTTCCGCTTCCGATTTCCTCAACGATGCCAAAAGAGTTAGCTTCTTCGGTTGTTATATCGGGTTTTAGCACTATGGCGGGTATTTCGTAAACATAATTTTGTTTGCTTCCGGCTTTCACTGCTTTAATAATAGATTTCTCAATAAAAGCTTGCGTGCCAGCCACGTCCAACTGAACTCCGTCTTCAGATTTCTTGAAGGTTGTTACTCTATTTTCTTCAAATGCAAATTGAGCATCGACAGGGGCTTTGTATGCTTTTTCCTGTAGAGGTTTTATTAGATCTGCAAAAGCATTCGTATTAAAAGCGAATGGAGCATTAAGGGTTGTACCGTAAAGATATGAATTTATTACTATAAAAATATTGGTGAATAGATTTGAAGACTTGCCTAAAGATAGGGTTTGTTTGGATATTAGTTTTGTGTCATATCCTATTTCAAGGTCTTTAGCCGAAGCGGTTGCTATTAGTTCATCGAATTTCAATGTGAAGGTCGTATTTTCAATCAGCTTATTCTTGTTATCATATAGAATTTCAATTTCCGAAATTGTTTTGGCGCTGACATTTACCTCATCGACAAAAACTCCCGGAATAACTTTGTCCTTGTACATATTTGAAAAAACAATTATGCACAGTGATAGTATGGTTATTCCGGCAATCGCAAAGCCTGCAACAAACCAGAAAGGACCCTTTGAATAGTAATGTGTTCTTTTAACGATGTGCTTGATTTTTTTCTTTGAAACTATTTTTGAAATCATTGTCCTAAAGATGCTACTATACTACTATAGAAGGCATAATTTTACACCTTCTCTTATTATAATCAAAAATCATACCCAATATGGATCCCAATTCACCACAGCCAATAAATACTACTCAGCCGAATCAACCCCAACCAGTTGATCCGCATTATGGAAATTATAAAGCGAAATCACCGGTAAGAAAAATTCTTATGATTGGCGTTATATTTATAATTCTGATACTGCTTATTGCAGGAGGAATTTTTGCTTACTCGAAGTTTCAAAGCTCAAAAAATTCTCGGGAAGTAACACTAAAATATTGGGGTCTATGGGATGAAGCTGCAATAATGCAGCCTGTAATAGCAGATTTTGAAAGAACGCATCCGAATATAAAGATACAGTATGAAAAGCAGGACATAAAAGGATTGGGTCAATACATTGATAGATTAACTTCAAGGATACAGAACGGTTCCGGCCCAGACATTATGAGATTTCACAGCAGTTGGACTCTTCAGCTAAGAAATTACCTCCTTCCATTCCCAAAGGATACGCTTGAGGTAACAGAGCTTGAAAAGGACTTTTACAAAACAGTTGAGAGGGATCTTAAGTTAGACGGTGCCTATTATGGAATTCCTCTGGGGATTGATACACTGTCTATGTTTGTTAATTCCAAGCTATTGCAGGATAAGGGATTGGCTGTACCTCAATACTGGAATGAAATTTTTGAAAAATATGCATCCCAACTCGTAGTCAAAGATTCTTCAGGAAAAATAATCACTCCAAGCATCTCGCTGGGAACTTATGACAATATTTCTCACGCACCGGATATTGTTGCTTTGCTTCTCCTTCAAAACGGTGCAGATCCATATGATTTAACTGCTGATGAGGGTGAGAGCGCCGAAGGCGCCTTGAAATTCTATACAAGTTTTTCAAAGGGGGAGGATGCTGTATGGGATGAGACTTTGGATAACTCTACATTGGCATTTGCGAAAGGAAATTTAGCAATTTATTTTGGTTACTCGTGGGACATATTTACTATAAGAGCACTCAACCCTATACTTGAATATCAGATCGTGAAGGTTCCTTCACTTGCGGAGCGCAACAATACAGTTGCGAGCTATTGGGCTGAAGGAGTAAGTGCAAAAACAAAATATTCAAAAGAAGCATTCGAATTTTTGACCTATTTATCATCAAAAGAGACTTTGACCAAAATACACGAAACGCAGTCAAAGATAAGACCTTTTGGGACTTTATATCCAAGAAAATCAATGGCACCCCTTTTATCTTCCAACGAATTGGTGTATCCTTTCGTTGCTCAGGCAGATAATGCTCAGTCGACTTTTTTCTCATCAGATACTTACGACGGAGAAACGGGCATGATATCCCAGATGGATGTGTATATGGGTAATGCGATTAGATCAATCAATAATAACACTTCAGTTGCAACTGCGGTTGAGACTCTTGCAAAAGGGGTTTCACAGATATTGTCCAGGTATTAGATAAATTTAATATGGATGAATGTATTGTAAAAACACTTTCTTATTTTGATATTTTTGACTACCCATTAACTTTTTCCGAAATTAAAAAATACCTCTGCTGTAAGGTAGATGAAAGTGATGAAGATATGTATGAATTAATTGGATCCATACCGGTTGTTCAAGAAGCGGAGGGGTACTACTACCTTCTCGGTAGAAGCAAGTTGGCCTCACTTAGAAGTGAAAGAAGCACGATAAGTATGGAAAAGCACGCAAAGGCTAGAGTTATCGCAAAGATTCTGTCATTTATTCCGACTATAGACTACATTGGAATAAGCGGAAGTTTGTCGATGAACAACGCTTCAAACTCTGCAGATATTGACCTGTTCTTTGTCACTAAGAAGAATTGCCTATGGATATCGCGCTTTTTTGTAAATCTGACATTGGTTTTACTGGGACAAAAAAGAAAAAGAAGGGGTAAGATTGTTAAAGACAAAATCTGTCCGAATATGTTCATGAGAATTGATAAGCTAGCCTTCGCATCCAGAAAAAGAACCTTTTATAATGCGCATGAAATAGTCCAACTAAATACGATTTTTGATAGATCAGATGTCCGAAGTGTCATCTACTCAAAAAATAAATGGATTAAAGATTTTTTCCCTAATTTATCAAGTAAAACCTATAAAAAAAGGAATGCTAAAAGGAGCTTGATCCCCGCTTTATTAAGGCCAGTTGAGAAAATTTTTTTCGTTTTGCAAAAAATTTATATGGGTAAAAAGAAGGGATACGAAGTCGTTGGAATTTCCAACGCCTCTTTTCATCCGATAGACAGAGAAAAAATCATCATGGATATGTATGATCTGCGTTCTAAAAGGTATGTAAATTTATTATCAGATAATTTATGGGTAGACAAAGATGAAGCTAGGTTTTACATGGAGGAGAAAAAAATTCGAATTTTGAACTAAGACTCCAGGATATTGACATAGAATTTTTATTTGTGTATAGTACCAGCATAAGCACCAAAAGCTTGATAAAATACTCCCACTCAAATAACAAGAGGGGGTTTTTTTTAACCAAATATGGACAATAAAAAACAAATTTTTGTAACAAAGCAAGGGCTTGAAGAATTAAAAAATGAACTTCATGAACTTGAAAAAGAGAAAAGACCACAGGTATTGGATCGGGTGTCGCAAGCAAGGGCGATGGGGGATCTTTCAGAGAATTCAGAGTACACTGCTGCACGTGAAGAACTCTCTTTAATTGATGGGAGAATTGAAGAGCTCTCAGATATGCTTAAGAGAGTTGAGATAATTGATGAGGAGAAAGCTTCTAAAAAAACAAATGCTGTTCAGTTAGGTTCTACGGTTACAGTTAAAATAGATGGTAAAAAGGAAGTCTTTGAAGTTGTTGGTGAATGGGAGGCTGACCCTCAGGAGAAAAAAATATCACACGAATCACCCCTAGGAAAAGCACTCTTAGGTAGAGCTCTGAATGATAAAATTGAAGTTGAAGCTCCGGCAGGAAAGATACTTTACCACATTGTTGAAATAAGCTAAAAAAGCTTTTTTCCAACAATGTAAACCCCAGAAATGGGGTTTTTTTGTATTTAGACCGATTTCAACTATAATTACACTATGTTTTGGGCCGACAAATTATTAGAAAACAGACAAGGGAAAGATTGGGTCAATGATGCATGGACACCATCAGGGATTGTTCATATGGGCGGACTCAAGGGCCCGGTTATTCATGATGTATTGTTTAAAATACTCAAATCCCAAGGCAAGGATGCCAGATACACATTTGGTTTTGATGATATGGATGCGATTGATGGTTTGCCTGAAAGTCTTTATGAAAAGTTGGGAGAGTTCATGGGAATTCCTGTTGCTTACGCTCCTGCGCCTGAGGGTGAGGGAACTTTTGGTGAGTATTACTCATCAAAAATGAGTGAAATGTTTGAAGCACTCGGAGTTGAAGCAGAAATTTATCTAGCCTCCGAATATTATAAAAATGGTGTTTATGATGAGGCTATACGATTTGTCTTGGATAATGCCGACAAAGTAAGAAAAGTCTATTCAGAAATGTATAGTAAAGAAGTTGCGGATACATGGTTCCCCTTGCAAGTCGTATGCCCTGATTGCGGGAAAGTCGGGACAACAACTGTGACAGGATGGGATGGAGAGCAGGTTGCATATGAGTGTTCAGCGACAAAAGTAAAATGGGCTCAAGGTTGTGGTAAGAGTGGATCCATTGCTCCATGGAAAGGGGCTGCAACCATGCCATTTAAAGTTGAATGGGCGGCAAAATGGTGGGTTTTTAAAGTAACAATTGAAGGAGCTGGAAAAGATCACGCGTCAGCCGGCGGAACATATGATGTTGCAAGAAAAATTGTAAAGGATGTTTTTGAGCAAGAGCCTCCTTTAAAGCTTCCTTATGAATTTTTTCTTTACGACGGGAAAAAAATGTCTTCATCAAAAGGGCTTGGCTTGACAGGTGAAGAGCTTTTAGAAGTTTTGCCGCCTGAGCTTGTACGTTTTTTGATGATAAAGACAGAGCCAAATACTGCTGTTGAGTTCAATCCGTTTGGTACTCAAATTATCCCAAAGCTTTATGAGGATTATCAGAAGGCAGCTTTGGAGTTTAGTGATAAAACCGGGAGCGATATAGCTCGTGCATTTGAACTGTCTCAGATTGGCGAAGTTACCATCCCTCCTCAATTTCGTTTTTTAACTTTGACTCAATGGGTGCAGATGCCGAATATGGAAGAAGAAATCGGGAAAGAGGGGCTTTTAGAGTGGGCGAAATACGCGAAAGTTTGGGTTGAAAAATTTGCTCCTGAGAGAGATAGATTTGCTATACAAGAAAATTTGCCGGACATATCGAGTTTGAGAATAGAGCAAAAAGAGTATTTAAAATCTCTTCTTCCATTGTTTGATGATGATATATCTGCAGAGGATTTACAAACAGGAATCTATGAGAAATCAAAAGAAAGTGGAATATCTTCTGTTGATGCTTTCAAATCAATTTACACTGCTTTTCTTGGAAAAGACCACGGTCCAAAAGCAGCTTGGCTTTTGCAAAGTTTGGATAAAGAGTTTGTAAGAAATAGACTTCGAGAATCCTCACAATAATTAAGGCTTTTTAAGTTTAATCCACCTTCGCGGTATTCCTCGGACGTAAGTCCGAGGAATACGAAGCGTTTTCCGCTTCGGCGGATTTCAGTTCTGATAAAGTGTTTCTAAAGATTTCCCGACCGTCAGGTCGAGGGAGCTTCAAATAGTTTTGGTTTTTGCTTGTCTGTTACAATTAGTTCTATGTTTAATAAGAAAAAATTTAGCGTAAGTCGTTTTAAAAAGACATTCCTAACCTCGACTCAGTTGCTGTTTTTATATTGGCAAGTTGATAAAAGACTGTTTTGTATACACACGGCTATTATATTAATTCCCGCGGTACTCCCATTTATAAATGCATATATTTATAAGCTCATTATAGATTTTTTGATAAAGAGTCTTATGACAAACAATTTGCAGACAAATGGATTGATAGTTCTTCTGGTATTCCGTGCAGCTACATTCTTAATTCAGGATGTAGCATTTTCTTTGCAGACTTATGTCGAGCAATTATTGTGGTATAAGCTTCCTGCTCACGTCTACCAGTTGGTTTTGGGAAAGCTTGCTGGTCTTGACATATCCTATTTTGAAGATAGTAGTTTTCGGGATAAATTAGAAAAAGTGAGAGATTCGTATACGTGGAGACCCCTTAATATGATTACATTTATATTTTATGGATTCCAAAATTTTGTACAAATAATTATTGCATTTGCAGCAATTATTACCTTGAACTGGATGTTTGTATTCGTAATTCTATTGCTTGCTGTGCCGTCCTTTATTGTTCAAATAACTTATGCAAACATAAATTGGGGAATTTGGAATGAAAATTCCCCCCAGAGAAAGAAGTTCTTTTATATCGCAGAGCTTATTCAGGCGGGTCAGAGCATAAAAGAAATTAAATTATTTCAGATGGGATCAAAACTTCTAAGCGAATTAAAAGAGCTTTATCAAGAATTTACCATGGAAAATATAAGAGCAGGAAAAAAACAACTAAAAACAAGTGTTGGGCTTGGGTTTTTCGGGGTTCTTATCTATACAGGAATTGAGATCTATATTATTTTTTCTTCATTTACAAAGAAAATAACAATCGGTGATATCGGATATTATACGGCTGTTGTTACAAACTTTCAGAATGGAATCGGTGGATTTTTCCGGAATATGGCACAAGTTTTTTCAGAGAGTCTGTATGTGCAGGAAATTTTTGACTTGCTTGCAATGGAAACAAATATTAAAGAATCGGAGAAAAAGATAGAAATTGATAAGGACGTAGCCCTAACAATTGAATTTAAAAATGTGTCATTCTGGTATCCTGGAACTACCCGAAAAATATTTTCCGATTTTTCACTGACAATAAATCCCGGTGAAAAAATTGCCCTGGTTGGAGAGAATGGTGCAGGTAAAACAACGCTTATCAAACTTCTGGCAAGATTTTATGATGTTAACGAAGGAGAAATTCTAATAAATGGCGTTAACATAAAAGATCTAGAACTGGCATCTTGGTATAAGGCTCTTGGGGTTTTGTTCCAAGATTTTGTCAGGTACGAGTACTCGTTTGAAGATAATATTCATTTTGGGAAAATATACGAAGAAAAGGACGCAGAAAAAATAAAGCAGGCGGCAAAGATGTCCGGTGCATCAGATATAGCTGAAGGATTAAAAGATGGATATCAGCAAATGCTTGGTAAAACTTTTGAAAAGGGAGTTGAGTTATCTGTAGGGCAATGGCAAAAGGTCGCTCTCGCACGCGCTTTTTTACGAGATGCACCCGTACTTATTCTAGATGAGCCCACAGCATCAATTGATGCAAAAGCAGAATCCGAAATATTTGAGAAAGTTGAACGTTTGTCAAAAAACAAAACGGTAATTATAATATCACATAGATTCTCAACAGTCAGAAACGCTGATAAGATTTATGTTATTAAAAAAGGAACTATAAAGGAGAATGGATCCCATGCGCAACTTATGAAGCAAGATGGCATTTATGCTTCATTGTTCAAGATACAAGCAAGGGGGTATAAATAAAATGGATAAAATTTATTTAGCGTCAGGAAATGCCGAGAAAGTAAAAGAAGCGCATGCTATCCTAGGCGTGCCGATAGAAATAGCCGATATAGAGCTTGATGAAGTCCAATCGATGAATTTGGAGTACGTTGTTCGTAAAAAAGCAGAGGAAGCACATAGGCAAATTAAAAAACCGGTAATTGTGGATGATGTTGGATTATACATTGATGCTTGGAACGGATTTCCGGGTCCATTTATTAAATTTCTTCTTAAGTCGATAGGTAACAATAAATTTCTTGAAATATTGAAGAACGAAAAAAACAGGGGTGCTTCTGTGCAAGGATCAATAGCATATCATGATGGTAAAAAAGTTTACACATTTGTCGAAACGGTTAGGGCACAAATTTCTGATGAGTTACGCGGAGATGACGGTTGGGGTTTTGATTTTTTTATTATTCCAAATGGCAAAAACCAAACATTTGCCGAAATGGGGGCCTATAAAAAAAACCAAATATCTCACAGGGCGGGTGCATTAGCAAAACTAAAACTTCATTTAACTATTAAAAAATTAGAAAACAAGATATAATTGAGGCTATGATTGATTTAAAATTAATCCGCGAAAATCCAGACAAAGTTAGAGAGGGAGCTTCAGCTAAAAATATAGAAATTGATGCAGAAAAAATTTTGGAACTTGATGAAAAGTTTCGAAATCTAAATATTGAAGTGCAAAATCTTCGGGCTGAGAGAAATAGCGCGGCAAAGGAGCGGGATATTGATCGTGGTAAAGAAATAAAGGGCAAGCTTGATGGCTTGGAGGAAGAGCTATGCAATTTGGAATTTCAGCTAAATGATTTGGCTTCTCAAATCCCTGCTCTACCGAAAGACGATGTTAAGGTTGGGAAGAATGATACCGAAAATGACCTCATAAAGACTGTAGGTGAAATTCCAAACTTTTCCTTCAAGCCCAAGGATCATGTAGAGCTTGGAGAAGCACTTTCCATTATAGATATTGAAAGAGCTTCTAAAGTGTCCGGCGCAAGGTTTGCTTACTTAAGAAATGAAGGAGCAATGCTGGAATTTGCCCTTCAGCAATTTGCATTTGATAAATTAAGGACAAAGGGATTTATTCCTATTATTCCGCCGACTATTATTTCAAAAGACGCGATGAAAGCATTGGGTTATATGGAAGGGGATGGAAGCGAAGACATGTTTCATTTAGAAGGGGAGGATAAAGTGCTTGTCGGAACAGCCGAGCAGTCTATTGTTCCGATGCATAAAGACGAAATATTCAATGAAAAGGATTTGCCATTAAGATATGTCGGTTATTCATCTTCATTTAGACGCGAGGCTGGAAGTTATGGAAAAGACACGAGGGGGATACTTAGGGTTCATGAATTCCATAAAGTTGAGATGGTGAGTTTTATACAAGATGGAAAGGATGATGAGGAGCATGAGTTTTTACTTAGCATAGAAGAGGAAATTTTCTCAGAATTAAAAATTCCATATCAGGTAGTCAAAATGTGCACAGGAGACTTGGGATTTCCTGCTATGAGAAAGTATGACATTGAAGCTTGGATACCGACCCAGGAAAAGTATAGAGAAGTAACCTCTGCATCAACTACAGGTGATTTTCAATCAAGACGTTTAAATATAAAATATCGTGATGGAGAAGAAAAAAAATTCGTTTCAGTTCTAAATGGGACGGCTTGTGCAATAGGTAGAACGCTTATCGCAATTATCGAAAATTATCAGATGGAAGATGGAAGTGTTACGGTTCCTGAAGTGCTTCAGCAATATGCAGGTTTTAGTAAAATTCTCCCGAAAAGGTAAGTCGGAATTAGCCTTCAAATCAATCCAATTTTAATTTATTGAGTTCAATTTTCTGTTTGACATTTCTTTGCCTTCGGACGCATTATGAAAGTATAGTTATGCCCTTATTGCTAAACGAAATCTGAGGGGAGGTGGTAATAATGCCTGTCAAGAAAAAAGTAGTTGCAAAAAAAGCAGTAGCCAAAAAACCTGCAGCCAAGAAAGTTGTTAAAAAGGCAGCTCCAAAAAAAGCAGCTAAAAAAAAGAAGTAGGAAAAAAACACTAAAAGCCCTGCGAGTTATATAGCTCGCAGGGCTTTTTTGTGATACAATATAACTTCAAAATAAGCTCAAATCATTCATGTTAAATTTCATCACAAAACTTTTTGATTCGAATGACAAAGACGTTAACCGTCTTCTTCCAATAGTTGCGGAAATAAATGCTTTAGAGGTGAAAATGAAAAAGCTAAAGGATGAGGATTTCCCTAAAAAGACCAAGGATTTGAGAAAAAAAATTGCCGGAGGAGAAAATATTTACCTTGTCTTGCCGGAAGCATTTGCCCTTGTTCGTGAGGCTTCATCAAGGACGTTGGGACTTAGGCATTATGACGTTCAGATGATTGCCGCAATTTCTCTTGCTCAAGGAAAAGTAGCCGAGCAAAAAACAGGAGAAGGAAAAACTCTTTCCGCTACCCCTGCGCTTTTCTTGCATGCACTAACGGGTGAGCCCGCCCATTTAGTTACCGTTAATGATTATCTTGCACGGCGCGACGCCGGATGGATGGGTGAGATATTCAATTTTTTGGGAATGAGTGTTGGCGCAATTATAAATGACAATTCATATCTTTTTGACAAGGATCATGAAGAAGCGGGGGTTAATGACTATAGACTTACTCATTTAAGGCCTTCTACCCGCAAGGAAGCGTATCAAGCAGATATTGTCTATGGCATCAACTCAGAGTACGGATTTGATTATCTCAGGGATAATATGGCAACCTCTATAGATCAGTTGGTTCAAAGAGGGCATTATTTCGCAATAATTGATGAGGTTGATTCAGTATTGATTGATGAGGCAAGAACCCCTCATATTATTTCAATGCCCGACGCCACCCCCTCCAATAAATACTTTGAATACTCTACGCTAATTGATAAGCTTCAGCCGATTGACTATAAAATCGATGAAAAAAGAAGAACGGCTCACTTGACAGACCATGGTATTGGAAAAATTGAGTCAATGTTTGGAGTAAAAGATATCTATGAAAAGGATTTTGACACAGTCTATCACATAGAAGCAGCACTTAAGGCAAAGCTTTTGTATCAGAAAAATAAAGACTATATAGTCCGCGATAACCAGGTAATTTTGGTCGATGAATTTACGGGAAGATTGCTTGAAGGCAGGAGGTTGTCGGAAGGTCTTCACCAAGCACTTGAGGCAAAAGAAGGCGTACCCATTCAGCAAGAATCAAAAACTTTAGCAACTGTTTCGCTTCAAAACTACTTCAGAAAGTATGAAAAATTGGCAGGCATGACAGGAACCGCTGCAACCGAAGCTGAGGAATTTCATAAAATATACGGGCTTGATGTTATCGTTATACCTCCAAATAGAACTATAACAAGAGAAGATGTAAGCGACCAAATTTACAAAACCGCAAGAGCAAAAATTGCGGCTGTTGTTAAAGAAATAGAGGAAGCTAATAAAAAAGGACAGCCCGTGCTTGTCGGAACTGCTTCTATTGAGCACAACGAAATAATTTCAGAGACCTTAAAAAGGAGAGGTATCAAGCACGAAGTCTTAAATGCCAAAAATCATATGAGAGAGGCATTAATTATAAAAGATGCAGGAAGAAAGGGTGCAGTTACCGTCGCAACCAACATGGCGGGACGAGGCGTTGACATAATTTTAGGAGGACAGCCTCCTTCTTCTTTCGAAACAGCTTACCGCACAAAGCAGGGTCAAAAACAATTCAAAAAAGAGTTAGACGCTTGGCAGAAAGAACACGATGAAGTTTTATCTCTTGGAGGACTTTACGTTATTGGTACTGAAAAGCACGAATCAAGAAGAATTGACAACCAGCTGAGGGGAAGGTCGGGAAGGCAAGGAGATCCCGGAAAATCGGTTTTTATAATCTCACTTGAGGATGATTTGATGCGTATTTTTGGCGGAGAACAGATATCAAATCTTATGACCAGATTTAATTTCCCCGAAGATCAGCCGTTGACCCATGCTTTAGTTACCAGGGTTATAACTCAAGCACAGGTAAAAGTTGAAGGATTTAATTTCGAAAGCCGGAAGCATACTGTTGAGTATGACGACGTTCTTAACAAGCAACGGGAAATTGTATACGGGACAAGGCGTGAACTTCTCGAGGGAGAAGACCACAAAGACTTTATTTTGGAAAGATTAAATACTCATATTGAGCAATCCGTTGAAATGCAATACGTAATTTCTGAGGAGAATGCAAATGAAAAGATAATGGAGGATTTTGTTGAAGTAATTCCTCTTGATCCGCATTCTCAAAAACATATACTTGAGCAGCTTGAGCAAAGACACGAAAAAGAAGAAAAAATAGAATTTTTACAGACTTTAGCAAAAGATATATTCGGAAAAAGAATAAAGGATCTAACTGAGGATGTTTCAAATAGCCTGATAAAGGCTGTCTCTTTGCAGGTTGTCGATAATTTGTGGATGAACCACTTGACCGCAATGGAGGATCTAAGAATTGGTATAAGGCTTCAGGCTTTTTCTCAAAAAGACCCGCTTGTAGAGTACAAAAACCAAGCATTCAAGCTTTTTGAAAAATTAATTAATGGAATTGATGATGGAATTGTGACCAGGATATTCAAAGTTCAATTAGTGACCGAGCAGCAGGCTGTTAATTTGGAGGCCGCATCAACTAACGCGCCCGCAGAAGAAGTAGGTATAGACAATGTTAAAAAAACTCCAAAAAGAAGAATGCAGCAAAGCGCTGTCTCAAGCAGTTCTGATGGGGTTTCGATGTCATCAGGTGATAAAAAACCAAAAAAGTTGGGGCGCAATGACCCATGCTGGTGCGGATCTGGTAAAAAGTACAAAAAATGCCACTACCCCAATTAGAAATTGGGTCGATCTCCTTAATTGATTAGCCTGCTAAATCAATCTGAACTGAGGTATACAGTACCACATCTACCCATTTTCCGAGACTCAAGAAAATTGACTTCTTTATTGTTTTTCTATTCCCTAAAATTGCTGAAGTGTAAGTTAATAATCACCCGCCTCCGCATGGTTTTTCAAAAGGAAGCTGTGATAATATTTATGAATGAAAGAAAGTGAAGAAGGTTCTCTAAAAAGTTGGTTTGTGCCTTTTACAACAACAAAGGCAATTACTTTTATCATCCTAATAGGCTTTGCAGTTTACTTCACTTCTTTTTTTAACGGTTTCATTGCCGATGATAACGGGCAAATTCTAGATAATGCGCTTGTACACTCAATTGGTAATTTTTTCACCTTTTTCAGTAGCGGATCTTTTAGTGGTGGAAACTCTGCTGGAATTTATTACAAACCAATATTCAGCATAGTTTTATCATCCATTTATTCATTTTTTGGACCAATACCATTTTTCTTCCATTTTGTGCAGCTTTTGATACATATTGCCAACGCATCACTTGTATATATTTTGTTTTCCAAAGTACTTAAAAAATATTACGCTTTTTTTCTTACTTTGGTTTTCTTGATTCACCCAATAAATTCCGAAGCCGTAGTATATATATCAGCAACTCAGGAAGTGCTATTTTTCTTTTTTGGAATTATTGCTCTTATTTTAAGTACCAAAAAAAATCTCAAGTTTTTTGATACCGTATTGGCACATGTTTTGCTACTTTTCTCCCTATTATCAAAAGAAACAGGAGTTTTATTTGTGTTGATGTGCACCATCTACATACTTGTATTCAATAGAAAGAATTTCTATATATATGTAGCTTCCTCTGTCATTGTCGGGTTAATTTATTCTTTTTTAAGATTTATTGTTGCAGGAATTTATTTTAATGGAACTACCATAAGTCCAATTATGGAAGCACCAATTCAAGAAAGACTTTTGTCTATGCCCTCAATTCTTTATTATTATATGTCAACTTTTTTCTTCCCCAAAGCTCTTCTGTTTAACCAACAATGGGTTATACAAAAAACAAGTATTGAGTCGTTTTATACCCCTTTGATAGTTGTTTTGACAATCTTATTTTTCATATCGTTAGTAGTTGTCAGGCTATTGAAATTTAGTAAAACAACTAAGCTTTATACAATATTTTTTAGCGTTTGGTTTGTATGCGGGATAATCTTTCACATTCAGTTATTTCCATTAGATGGGATAGTTGCAGATAGGTGGTTTTATTTCACGATGGTTGGGCTATTGGGTATTATCGGATTATTTATCCAAAACTTTTACAAACTTTATAATTTTAAGCACGAGAGGATAGTGCTTTTCATAGCGTCTTTTATCTTAATATTTACATTATCAACTCGCACAATAGTAAGAACTACAAATTGGAAATCACCGATTTTACTCTACACACATGATCTAAAATTGAAGCCCAATTTTTCTCTAGAAAACGCACTCGCATTTGAATACTCTGAGAAGGGAGATTTAGACAAGGCATATATACACTCGAAAAGATCAGTTGAGATTTATCCAAGCTTTGCTAATCTAACAAATCTTGGGGCGGTATATGCAAGGCAAGGAAAATACAAAGATGCAAAAAAGTCATATTTGCAGGCGATTGAAAAGGGTAAAACATATTTTCCGGCTTATGAAAACATGATCTTAATTTTATTAAAGCATTTTGATGAAAAAGAAGCACAGGATTTTACCAGAAAAACTACAGAAATCTTCCCAACAACAGAAAAAGCGTGGTTTTACAGACTGGTAGCCGAGTACAAGGCCGGAGAACAGCAAGAAGCACTAAATGCTGCAGAAAAATATTACCTTATTTCTAACTCTCAACAAGCTCAAGATGCATACCTAAGATTGCTAAACAACCAGCCTCTTAACATAGAATTTAAATAAGTGGATTCATTTTCGAGCAACTATTGACATAGATACTAATTATTGTTTCAATAAGATAAATTCATACAATGATGAAGAAAAAGTTATTTGGAATTCTTCTTACATTTCTTTTTACCCTATTCTTTCTATCTCCCAAAAACGTATCAGCTGCATCATATACACTGCAAGGCAATGTTCAAAGTTCAGCTGGAGTTGATCTTAATGGCGTAACGATAGAAGTCAAACAAGCTGGGACTAGCACAGTTATAGTTAGCGACGTGACAGACTCCTTGGGACATTATGAAATGACTTTCGAAGAAGGTATATATGACATTCAAATTACGCCTGCTTCTGGAAGCGCATTCACTCCAGCAATTGCATTGAATCAAAATATCTCAGGTGATAAGGAACTTAACTTCGTATTGGTTCCATCAGGAAATTATACATTTAGTGGTCACGTATATAATTCGCTGGGGAGTCCACTTGCAAACCAAACCGTTTCGTTGAGGGATCCAGGTACAAATGCAGTTGTGACTAGCGCTACGACGGATTCCTCAGGTTATTACAATATGTCAATATCACAAAATACATTTAAAATTCAAATTAATGGTAAAAATGATTTAAGCATTGATGCTCCCCGTTTCTATAGTTTGCTGCTGTCCGATAAAGTTTTTACTCAGAGTACTTATATTGATTTTACCCTTCCATTTAAGAGGGTCGATGTCCGTGTCGAAGATGATGTCCATGCAGACTTTCCTGATGTACAGCTACAAACATCAACAGCTCCAACAAACGCTGCCTTATCTGTTTCCGGTTTGAGTGCATCGCTGGTTGTTGCATATTACGATTCAGGAACTAGCGGAGTAGGACCTCTACCTAAATCGGGACAAGATGGAATTGCTACATTGTGGCTATTCCCAACTGGTGCAGGTCCATATACTTTTATTGCCGCACCTCCAAGCGGAAGTAGTTTTGCTACAACAAACTTAACAAACGTTTCCATAAGTGGAGATACGCAAAAAACAATAACAATGCAAAAGTACAGGAATTTACATGGCTATCTTTATGATTCCGAAGGGGGAATTTTACCAAATCAAAATATTTCTCTACGCGAACCAGGATCTAATTTTCAAATTGCCTCAACAACATCAGATTCAAATGGGTATTACTCACTTGATGCTATACCGAATCAATACAACATTCAGATAAGCTCATTTAACAATAATCCAGCAATAGTAAAAGCACCTAAAGCATACAATTTATATATTGGATTGTATGATTTAGTATCTGATTCAGAGCTTAATTTAACTATCCCATTCAAAAGAGTTGATTTACACGTAGAAAATTCATTTAATCAAGGAGTTGGTGGGGTGACTCTAAGTACATCTCCTACAGCTCCAGTAAATGGCGCATTTACAGTGTCTGGTATGAGTTCATCTTTAGTAATATCTTACTATGAAGCTGGAGGGTCATATCCCTTACCCCAAACAGACAGTAATGGAGATGTAACACTATGGCTTTTGCCGAATGAGGCAAGCTATCCATATTCATTTATAGCAGCTCCTCAAGGTGGAAGTGGATATTCTACTACTACAGCTAGCAATTATCACATCACAGGTAACTTGAGCGATACTATAACCTTGCAAAAACCAGTTACTCTTCATGGTCAAATATTTAATTCTCTCAATCAACCTCTTGAAAATCAGACCGTTGCCTTGCGAGAGCCAGGAACAAATTCGTTAGTAACATCTACTACAACAGACGATCAAGGTAATTACGAACTATCAACTACTGCAAATACATTTTCTATCCAAGTGACTGGTAAGAACGACTTGTCAGTAGATGCTCCAAGATTTTACAATTTGCTATTAGGAAACTATGATTTAACAGATACTACTTTGCTTAACTTGACTCTTCCTTTTAAACGAATAGATGTTCGTGTACAAAATCCGGCCGATGATCCTGTAGAGAATGTTGAATTTAGTACGTCAACTGCTGCAACGAACGCATCACTTTCAGTTTCTGGAATTAACGCATCCTTAGTGGTATCTTACTATGATTCGGGAACTTCAGGCGTGGGACCACTGCCAAAAACGAACGAATTCGGCAACACTACCTTATGGCTATTGCCTTCAGACTCAAACTATCCATATACATTTTATGCAACACCTGATTCAGGGCCATATTCAACATTGTTGCAAGATATTAATGTTACAAGCGACGAACAAAAGATAATAATATTGCAATATGATCATGAAGCGCCAGAAACAACAGCAGTACTTTCACCTGCGCCTAATTCTAACGGTGACTATCTTAACTCAGCAACTGTGACATTGTCTGCTACAGCAGCAGAAGGTTACACTATTGCAAATACCTATTACAAAGTAGATGGCGGCACTCAACAGACGTACTCTGCACCTTTTGAGGTGACAGGGGAGGGTTCGCATACAGTAAATTACTGGTCAGTAGATGATTCAGGAGTTGTCGAGGTAGAAAAAACAGCTAACTTTAACATCGTTAACACGTATAGTCTCACTGGAATAGTTTATGTAGATGCAAACGAAAATGGGTTTCAGGATGAAGGAGAGGATGGTTATGAAGGAGCTTTAGTAACGCTTGATTCGCAGGATTCATACACAACAGATGTGGATGGTAACTATTCTTTTGCTGATTTAGAGACTGGAGTTTATGAAGTAGCTCTTACTATTCCATCCGGCTACGTTGCAACTACAACAAATCCAGCCACGATATCACTTAATGACAATACCACCCAGAACTTTGGAATAGCACCGGAAGTAACAGCTACTCCTACACCAACAGCAACACCAACTCCTGCCGAATTCACACCGGTTGCAGATACATACATAAAGCAAGGCTCCCAAAACGAGAATGAAGGGTCATCCACTTTAATTAGGCTCCAATCATCGGGGCACAACAGAGGACTGGTAAGTTTTGATGAGTCTGTAATAGAAGCATATATTGGCCAATCACAAAACTATACAGCAAAGCTTCAATTTACAATAACTGATAATGGTAACAACTGGGGTGATGACGGACGCACAATAGATGTTCATAGAGTACTTAACAGCTGGGTTGAGGGAAATGGATTTATCGTTGGTAATTCTCCTTCAGATAGAGGGACTGGGTCAGGAGTTACCTGGAACTGCTCGGTTGATACAGATACATCTAACCAAAATGACGATTGTAGCGGTACGACCGCATGGGATATGACAAATTCCATCAACTGGCCTTTTATTTCAACACCTACAGCAACTGCTACAATAAACAGTAATCAGACAGGAGTTGTTGAATTTGATGTAACTTCAGATGTAGCCTCATTCGCTGCAGGAACAAATCAAAATTATGGTTGGGTTATCAAAAAGACCAATGAAGGTCAAAATGGAAGAATTGAATTTGGTTCCAAAGAAAGTTCTTATTCTCCAAAACTGATTATCACTCTCAATTAACTTACTCAAAGACTGTTATAACTCCCTTTTGTTCTGGCTTTAGCTGATTGTGATAACCATACTTCCCAGGTTTTTTGAATATATATACAACTGACGAACCATCTTCAAAAATTCCAAAATTGAGCTCTTTGTGAAGCTGGTTTGTCGGGTAGTCATTCGAATTAACAGTTTGTCTTTCTCCGCTTTCATTTTTCCATCTGACTGCGGTGCCTGGCTTAACAGTAATATTGCTAGGTTTAAAACCGTCTTTATCCAAAATCACTGTAATCTCTTTTGGAAGTTCTTGTTTGGTAGTCTTCTCATCTGAAGTTTTGGTTGTGTAATTTTGTCCGGAAATTACAAAGTAAACGGCGATAATAGTCAATACAATTATTGGTAAAATGATTTTAATACGTTTCATCAAGCTGAGTATAGCCGAAAAAGAATGAACAAAACAAGAGTTTGTGTGGTCACCTATTTGACCAACACTTCAAGAAGTGCCACTATCCAAATTAAAGACTTATCAAGGGAGGATTTTTTTAAGCGGGGTTTTTTGAAAAAGAAATACAACAAAGAATGTAATTAGAAAATATATAAGTCCCATAGAAATTCCAGTGAGGCTTGGATGCAGTTGAGAAATTCCGTTTTTGAAGGTTGTTAAGTAAGGATCCAGGAATTGTCCTATCGGCTGATGAATAATATAAATTCCAAGACTAGCAAGGCTCATTTTTGTGACTAGACTGGTCAGCTTTGCATTAATTTTTTTTCGTTTTATAAATAGTTTGTAGATTATCAAAAAGAGAGAAACAGACAATAATGCAACATTTGGTGAAAGATATGAAAATATCAATTCATACGGTTTACCCAAGATAATTTCAAGAAAAGTTAGGGATATCCCAAATGAAAAAAGTGTAAAAAGTAACGGCATCGAGAACCTTTTTTTATAATCATTGATTAAAATATATCCAAGTAGAAAATATCCGCTGAAAAGAACAGCCTGGATTAAAATTCCATTTTGATCAACAGGAAAAGCAAGGCTATTGTGAAGGAATGGAAAAATTGAAGCAAATGCGACGAACAGTGTGGTCAAATAAACTCTATCGATTTTGCTGCTTTTTTGAATAAATACCCTCCAAACTGGAGTTAAAAGATAAATACTTACAATAAGAGGCAAAAACCACAATTTTGTAAGAAGAGTTAATTCAAAATAATATTTCCATTCGGAAAGAGTTGTGCCTTCAAAGTCTCCCAGATAGTATCCCATGCCCATAAATATAAAAGTCCATGCTATCCAGGGAAAGACCACTTTTAAGACTCTTTTCTTGAAAAACAGAGCATATGGCTCTTTCTTTCCGAGAAGAAGAGCACCGCTTAGCATTACAAAAAGCGGTATTGAAGTTTTGGCAAGCGCAAAAATAACATAAGAAATGACGCCTGAAAAATTCAGTCCCTGCGGAAGGGCTGAATTATGAATTACAACGACAAAATAAATCGCTATAACTCTTAGAATATCCGCCCAAAAAAAACGCTCTTTCATTTATGTCATTTTATCCTACCCGGCAAAAGAGTCAAATGATTTTGGGGGTTTGATAAGGTTTTTGTAAGGCAAATTTGACTCTCGGTGAACTTGACAGCAGGCAAAAATTTTTATAGCGTTATAAATATATGGTCCGTGAAATAAAGGGTAGGAATTTATTAGATAAGGTAAAATCCTCTTCAAAGACACCCTTTTTTATGCCTGTTCTTTTTCTCCTTTTTTTAGTTGTAACAATTCCGGTCATTACTTTTATTACTTCAAGACCTATAGATATTCGTCAAAGGGCTGCAACTTTTCGTGAAATGGCTATGAATAATGCTCAATCCAGCACGGGAGCCTTCACATCGGTTGATCTCGAAAAGAACGGATTTAAAAATTTAGATTTAATCAGCTTTTTAGGCTTTGGGAATTTAGTATTGTTGGTTTCTGTTTCAACTCTCGTGATAACAGTATTAGTTCTGGGGCGCGTTTTTTATTGGAAGAGTAAGCATTCAAGATAGGCAAATCTTCATAGAAAATTATTTTTTGCTTTGTCTTTAAGAACTAAGAGTTGTATATGATAACCTTATACAATAATTCAAAAAGATTTTGAATGAGTTTTGTTATTGAATAATGAATAATAATACATTTGATAGTCTAAAAAAAAGGATTGAGGCTAGGCATAGCGAAGTAAAAAGAAATCTTATAGACAAGCACTGGGATGCGTTTTCTTGGGCATCAAATAATACAAAACAAATCGCCGCAGGTGCTCTTGGCAGTCTATTGCTCCTAACAACGCCGGGCAGTCAACCAGTCCTTGCACAAAATAATGTTGATAACAATAGGTTTGTGGATGTTCCGGACAATCTATTTATGGTTTCGGATATTAATAATTATCTTCCAGATGAGGTGGGCGTACTACTTCCTGCACAGGAAAATAAAATTGCGCAAGTCTTGTCAGGATACTATGGTTTTTCGGTTAAGGCTGAGATGGATGGCAAACGATTAAAGCATACATATGGATATATTGGCGCAGAACAGCATCTGATGCGGTATCCGGGAGACACTATGGAAGGTCATTTTGACAATCCAGAGGATGAAGCAAAATATTATTCGTCCGGCATGGCGCCTGGAAGAGGTGGATTTGGATATTTCGCGCATTCTAAAAATGAATTGACGCAGCAAGATATTGATCGGGAAAAGTACTATATCGCAGTCCAAACTTTCCTGGTTGATGATTACTCATCACGAACAAGAGAATATGTTGTTTTTTTTAAGTATAGAAAAATGCTTGTTGTAAATCCCAACACCGGAAGGGCGGTTGTTGCCGTAATAGGAGATGCGGGTCCTGCTGTGTGGACAAAAAAACATTTGGGAGGATCACCTGAAGTAATGAAGCATTTAGAGAGAGTGGATGGGAAGGCACGAGGTGCTGTGCTATACTTTTTTATTGAGGATCCGGAAGATAAAATACCTTTGGGCCCAATCGATCCTATAGATGCCAAAGAATTGGCTAGTACAAACTAGATATGGCAAAACATTTTTTTAGTCATTTAATAGAAGTTGATACATTGCACCTGGCGCTTGATGGTCATCAGCTGGAAGATGATCAGAAGGAAGAACTAAAAAGACTTTTAGATGAGAGTATATATCACACAGTTTTAGAAACCATACTCTCAGAGTTGTCAGAAGATGATAAGAAGATTTTTTTGTCTCACCTGATGGAGGATGAGCACGGTAAAATCTGGGAATTTGTCAATAGCAAGGTCGAAAATATTGAGGAAAAAATCGTAAAAGCCTCGGAGGATATAAAGCAAAAACTCCACTCCGATATAAAAATAAATAAATGAGTAAGGCTGACAAACTCCGGGATATTGCCCAAGAAATTGAGGAATGCATTGAGTGCAGGATTGGTAAAAGCGGTAAGGCTGTTGCGGGTGAAGGAAATCCAAATGCCGATATAATGTTTGTCGGAGAGGCGCCGGGCAGGACAGAAGCAGTAACGGGCAGACCGTTTGTTGGAAGGTCAGGCAAGCTTCTAAGAGAACTGATCAATGAAGCAGGTCTTTTTGAAGAACAGGTTTATATAACAAGTCCTGTAAAATATTTGCCTGATTATCTTACTCCAAAGCCTTCAGACATTGAGCACGGGCTGACTCACTTTGAAAAACAGATCAAAGTAATTGACCCGAAATTTATTGTTTTATTAGGACGTGTTGCATGTTTGGCTGTATTAAAGAAGAAAATCTCAGTTGTTTTGGAGCATGGGTCAATAGTAAAAGATAACAACAGGGATTATTTTATTACCGTTCATCCGGCAGCTGCTTTGAGGTTTAAGAAGATGAAAGTCTTTCTTGAAGAGGATTTTAAGATTTTGAGAGAGCTTATTTCTTAGACTTATTATCACTTCTTACAAATCTCCAGTACCCCAAAAATATTGCAACTATAAGCGAAATTGAAACTACAATGAAGCGGAACATCTCATCTCCCGCGCTAAACCCTTTGACAACTGCGTAAATAAGAGTAATAACTCCGCCAAGCATAAGTCCATCTGACAAGTACATGATCCTACTCAGCAATGTAATGCTTATAATAAGTATAAAAAGAGAAGCAGCGATAACAATTGCTGAAACATTCTTGTTGTAGGTTTCTATAGCCTTTTGAAAATCTCTTGACTCCTGTTCGTAATCAGCGCGTTTCTGGATCATTTCTGCTGATTCACTTACTTCACCATTAGGTGTCATTGTCACAGGTTTTGTTTCAATAGGATACTCCGGATACTTCGGAGCTTTGTAAAATGCGGCAATGCCTACACCGACAAAGGTTACTATCAAAACCGCTAAGAATATCGAATACAAATATTTTAAGAGCATTAGTGATCTTTATTATACCTCTTTTCAATTTTTATAAGTTTGTCATTTAGCGCCCTTTCAATATCGACCTTAGCGACAGCGGCTAATTGCATTGTAGTTATTATCACATCAGCAAACTCTTCATAAAAATTTCTCTTGTCAAATTTTTCCAATTTGGATTTCCTCTGTAACTTCAGTACGGATAGTATGTCGTTGCATAACTCTCCAACTTCTTCATTAAGCTTTATAGTTTTGGTTAAAATCTCTTTTTCTTCCTGGGAATAGAGTTTGTAATGAGGTTTTGCTACGGCATTCAACTTATTTATTCTTTGCTGAAGTTTTTTAATGTCCATCTTTATAGTATACACCGTGCTGTATAATTTAATCTGATATGGGAAGAAGGAAAAAAGTTGAAGAGGAGAGAGTTGAAGATGAGGTTGTGATGCGGTGGAGCAAAAACAAAATCGCAATCGCAACCGTAGTCGTTGTTTTGATAATCTTTGGAGGACTTTATGCAATTTCACTAATGAGCCAAAACCCAAAGGTTTTGGGTGAGAAATCAGTTGACAAGCCCAAAATTAAGTTACCTGATGAAAATGATGTGGAGGAAATTTTGGAAAACGCGCAAGACGAGTTATCAAACATTAATGCGAAAGATATTTTGCAGTCCCAGCCGAAAATAAAAAAAATAATTGACGATTTGACTTCTTTAACAGGTTCTTCAGTCAGCGCAAAATCACTTATATGCGACTCTTTGTGCAAATAGCCTCTGTTATTAAGTTATAATAAGTTCATGGAAGATTTAAAAAAAAGGGCTGAAATTGTTCTTGAAAAATTGGATATTGAGAGAAAAAGGATTCGCTTTAAGGAAATCGAAGCAGAATCAGCAAATCCCGACTTCTGGAAAGACACCGAAAAAGCGTCAAAACTGATGCAGGAAATGGGCAGACTTCAAAAAGAGATCGGAAGTTATGAAAAAATTCAGGAAATATTAAAAAGTGGGGACTATAAATTTCTGGAAGATCCCTTAAGGGAAATCGAGATAAACCTTTACCTCTCAGGACCTCTAGACAGTGCAAATGCTATTTTGAGCATTCACGCAGGGCAAGGCGGGGTTGATGCAATGGATTTTGCATCGATGCTCTCTAGGATGTATCAAAGGTATTTTGAGAGAAAGGGATATAAATTTGAAGTAATAGACCAGTCAAATGGCGAGGAGGCAGGAATAAAATATATTGATTATTTAGTTGAGGGTGAATTCTCATATGGTTATCTAAAGGGAGAAAACGGAACTCACAGACTGGTTAGGCTTTCCCCATTTAATGCAAATAATTTAAGGCAAACCTCCTTTGCTCTGGTTGAAGTTTTGCCCCAAACCGATGATGATAATACAGTTAAGCTAAATGATGACGATCTTGAATGGGATTTTTATAGAGCATCATCACACGGCGGACAAAACGTTCAGAAAGTGTCAAGTGCCGTCAGAGTTACACACAAAACTTCAGGAATAGTTGTTACGTGTCAAACGGAGCGTTACCAAAATCAAAATAGGGAGTATGCATTAAAAGTTCTTCGGGCAAGGCTCTTGGCAAAAGCAGAAGAAGAAAGGATTATGGAGGAGAAGAAACTCAAAGGGGATTATAAACCTGCGTCTTGGGGGAATCAGATCAGGAATTATGTGCTTCACCCATACAAAATGGTAAAAGACTTAAGAACCAATGTCGAAACTTCCAATACCGAGTCTGTTTTGGACGGTGATATAGACATATTTATAGAGGCAGAACTCAAAGAACTCGCATAATTAAAAAGTCAAAATATGGTTATAGTTTGTGACTGAACCATATCTCCTTGCTTGATTAAAAGGTCAAAATATGGTTATATTAAGAGTTGTATGGAAGAGAAAAATCTGCCAAAAAAGGGTCTAATTCATGAGCTTGAACCTCGTCAGAAAAAAAGACAAAAAATAGGCAATCCCGTGACAAAATCGGTCATTTTTACAATTTTAATCATGTTGTTTCTTGGGGTTGGAACCGGATATATTGCATCAACCGTTTCAGATAATTCAGCAAAAGGACCTGTTTCGATCGAAGGCGATCTTGATTCCGGGGACATAAAAAAAGGAGTCTCGGTTGGTGTCGATGATGCTGAGCATTTTCCCGATACAGCAGAAGGGGCACTAAGAGACGGAGGAATTGATGGAGAAGGAGCTTATCATTTAGAAAGACCCGGAGGTGAATCTCAAAATGTTTATTTAACCTCTGCTGTAGTTGATCTATCACAATTCATTGGGAAAAAAGTCAAAGTGTGGGGACAAACCCAAACTGCACGAAAAGCAGGGTGGCTAATGGATGTTGGAAAAGTGGAGGTAAAATAAGTTTTTCATGATCAATAATGATACATTTTGCGAACGTATCCAAACAATACTACTCTGATCTTGCTCTTGATGGGCTAACTTTTACTATTGATAAAGGGGATTTCGTGTTTTTAGTCGGCCCGACAGGCAGCGGAAAAACAACAATATTTAGGTTAATAATTAGAGATCTTCTTCCAACAGATGGTAAAATCACAATAGGAGAAATTGACCTCAAAAAGCTTCCGGGTAAGAAAGTTAGGCAGCTACGAAGAAATGTGGGGGTAATTTTTCAAGACCTCAAGTTGCTGCAGGATAGAACCGTTGGTGAAAACGTAATGCTGCCACTACAATTTTCGGGGGTAAAAGAAAAAGATGCGATGGAGCGTGCGCATGAAGTATTGGAAAGTGTTGGGCTTAAAGATGCTTTTAACAAATTCCCGCTACAGCTTTCAGGTGGAGAACGTCAAAGGGTAGCCATTGCCCGCGCTTTAGTTTTTGACCCTGAAGTGATTTTAGCCGATGAACCTACCGGGAATTTAGACCTTGTTACGAGTATGCAAATACTTGGTCTTTTAGATGAAATAAATAAAAAAGGTACAACTATATTTATGGCTACACACAATGATAGGATAATAGACACAACACAAAAGAGGGTATTGGTGCTGGATAAAGGAAAACTTAAAGAAGATAGAAAGAAAAAGGGTGAAGCCATTTCTCGCAAAAATGAGTACCATAGTCAGAGTGCCTCTCATTCCATAAAACCAAAGGAGGAAGAAAGGAAAGAAGAGAAAAAGCCTAGCAAAGACACTATCAAGCTAGAAGATCTAAAACAGTAAGAAAAATAGATATGCACGTACAAACAGTAGCAAAATACATAAGACGCTCTCCATATCAGTCGGTTGCTGCAATTCTAATAATGGCTTTGACTTTTCTGACAATTTCAGTTTTTGCAATATTAACAATTATTTCAGTACGTGTTATTAACTATTTTGAAACAAGACCTCAGCTTTCAGTTTTTTTTAAGCAAGAGGCGTCAAGTGGTGAAATTAATGCCTTGAGGGATCAAATCAAAAAAACAGGAATGGCAAAAACTATTAAATATGTTTCGAAAGAGGAAGCTCTCTCAATTTACAAACAGCAAAATCAAGGAGACCCATTGCTTCTAGATCTAGTAACGGCGGACATTTTACCTGCCTCGCTCGACGTTCAGGCAAATGAAGCTACTCAGCTTGATGACCTGGCGCGGCTTGCCAAGAGCTCGAAGGCGGTTGACGAAGTAGTCTTTCAGAAAGATATTGTTGATACTTTGATACGTTTTACAAATGGACTCCGGCAGATAGGTATGGTTATAATCGGTGTTTTGTTGCTTGTTAGTATCTTTGTAATACTGACAATAATAGGAATAAAAATAACAGTTAGAAAAGATGAGATCGAGATAATGAAGCTTATAGGTGCATCCAATTGGTTTATACGCACCCCATTTTTACTTGAGGGTATTTTCTATGGTGCTTTGGGGGCACTAATTGGTTGGGGTATATCTTTTGGAGTACTCCAATTTTATGCATCACCGCATATCAATTCTTTTTTCGGATCGGTTCCAGTTCTTCCCATTGAGCCGATTTTAATTTTTCAAGTCCTTGGCATACTATTTGTTGCCGCGGTAATTCTTGGTGCTTTTTCGAGCTTTTTGGCAGTTCTTCGTTACTTGAAGTAGTCATGCTGTATACTTTTTCTTCAACAAAAACATCTGCACTCGTTACCGTTTTTGCATTATTTTTTTTATTGTCGGTAAAAGTTTTTGCGCAAGATCCGACTCCAACTCCTACAACCGCACCTACCTCAGTTAATTCAAATAGTAATATATCTGATTGTTCTAGCAATAATATTAGTGTCGCTGATTGTCCTTCCTATCTTCAGAAAAAATTATCAGAATTGCAAGGACAGGATAAGACCTTATCATCGCAAATCGCAATTGCTGATAATCAGATAAAACTTACAGAAGCAAAGATTGCAAAAACCGAAGATGAAATAGATGCACTAACAGATGACATTGATATAACCAAGACAAAAATTTCAAGTTCTGAAGGAACCCTGGAACAAACTTCATTTGCATTTATAGGAAGAGCCAAGGCGGTGTATCAAGTCGGTTCCGTCAGCCCTTGGCAAGTTTTGTTGACATCAAACACTCTGGACAATTTTTTCACCAGACTAAAATATTTAAAAATTGTTCAGCTTTTCGATAAACGAAATATTTATGCGGCTGAGCAAGCAAAGGTTAATTATAAAAATCAACAGGATATTTTAGAAGATAAAAAAACCCAACAGGAACAGTTGAGTGTAAAATTGCAAGATTATACAAATCAGTTAAATGAAGATAAAGAGTCTAAAAAGAAATTGTTGGCCGAAACTAAGGGAAGTGAAGCAACATACCAAAAGTTATTGGCTGCTGCAAAAGCGCAATTAGAAGGGTTTAGCAACTTTGCAATAACACAAGGAGGAGCAACATTATTATCGGGTCAAACTTCTTGTGATGATTGGGGATGCTATTACAATCAAAGAGATTCACAATGGGGAAGCCAATCTCTCAATGGAACACAATACACTTTAGCAAGCGACGGATGCTTAGTAACTGCAATGGCAATGGTTTATACGCATTATGGAAATAGAGGCGTTAATCCAATAACAATAAACTCAAATTCTGGTAATTTTGCATCTTATTACCCTGCATATTTGCTCAAGCGAATTTCTGCAGAAGGAAGAACGGCTGAAAGAGTTTGGACAGATATCGACAATACTCTTTCATCGGGAGACCCTGTAGTAGTTGGTATTTCTTATGATGGAGGAGGGATTGCCGATCACTTTGTGGTATTTATTAGTGGATCTGGTGGTAACTATACGATGCATGACCCCTTTACCCCAAATGGCAAAGGTATATCTTTTAATGAACGGTATCCGGGAGTAAGAATTGTGGAATACGAAAAAGTAGTTTTCCTCTAGCCCTTGCAACTTTTGCAACTTTCAGCTTAAATCAGATTAAGAATTATCATGAAAAAGCTTTTACTGGCAGTCTTATTTTTGGTTTTATTTACGAGAAGGTCAGACGCAACGCTGTATATAAATGAATTCAACTCGGGTTCAAATTCCGATTGGATTGAAATATATAACTCTGATTCATCAAGCGTTGATCTATCAGAATACATACTGAGAGATTCAACAGACACTAACAAACTTGAACTTACAGGAACAGTTAATGGAAACGGTTTTTTGAGTTTTGATTGGAATAGTAAGCTAAACAACGAAGAAGACTCTATACGTTTACTTTTGAAATCTGATGAGAGTAGCGTTGATATAGTTTCCTACGGCAATTCAGGGGCAATTTCTGCTCCTTCAGGAATTCAGACAGGCGGAAGAAAACCGGATGGATCCGGTACGTGGGTTATCTTTGAATCTGGAACAAGAAATTTGTCTAACAATGCTTCGCAGGTGGTTCCGACTCCAACCCCATCTCCAACAAATTCTCCAACAAATACTCCTACACCAACTCCTACAAATTCACCTACAAATACTCCAACCCCATCTCCAACAAAAACACCAACCCCTACACCTTCAAAAGGACCATCTCCTACTTTAGTTTCCAAGCCTTCGCCAACTCCCCAAGTTCTGGCCGCCAACACCAGTAACCAAGCTCCTCAGCAAGGAGCAACTTCTGACAGTAATGTTGATCTGGGCAGCAATTTATCAGATCTGGAAAAACCAAAAGAGCAAGGGTATAACTGGTGGAAACTTTTCATTGTTATGGGAAGCGTTATAATTACGGGTGCAGTTGGTGTATTTCTATATAATAATCACATAAAAGAAAGATCTGAAGAATTAGGTCAAAGTATGTAGATGGAGGAATTAACAAGCAATTCAAGTCAGCAAACCGAAAATATAGGATGCGGCTTCGCAAAAAAACTTAAAGGCGGAGATGTAATTTTTTTGATCGGAGAAATAGGTGTTGGAAAGACAACTTTCGTGAAGGGCTTGGCTAAAGGGATTGGTATAAATTCCAGAATTATTTCTCCCACATTTGTAATTGTTAGAAAACATACTGTCAGCAATAATAAATCCAATATAAAATCCCTCTACCATCTAGACTTGTATAGACTCGATAATAAAAAACAGGCGCAGGATATTGATCTTAAAGATTTTTTGGATGATAAATCGGGAATTGTCGTTATTGAGTGGCCTAATATTAGTCAAGATATAATAAAAGGTAAAATCTGGAAAATAGTTTTTGAAGATACAGGGACGGATAAGCGGAAAATAACCTTTCAGTATGAATAATATTTTTGAAGTAGCAAAACGTTTCAAGGATGGAGAAGTTGGGATATTCCCGACAGATACAGCTTTTGGAATAGGCTGCCGAATGGATAATGTCAATTCTGTAAAAAGGATTTTTCAACTACGCCACCGTCCGGTAGAAAAAGCACTTTTAGTGCTTGTTGATTCGGTAAAAATGGCCGAAGAGTACGTTGTTATAGATGAAAAAATCAAGAAAAATCTAATTGATAAATACTGGCCGGGAGGTCTAACATTGATTTTGAAATGTAATAAAGAAAAAGTTCCAGAAATAGTAAGGTCAGGAAAAGAGACCTTAGCCGTAAGGTTTCCCGACCACCCTACACTTCAAAAAATAATTAGTGAAGTTGGAGTTCCAATAGTTGCGCCTTCTGCAAATTATTCGGGTGAAAAAACTCCATTAAAACTCTCCGAGGTTAATAAAAGTTTGCTTGATAAAGTTGACTTTAGCCTAAAGGGTGTGTGTACAATGGAAGGAGTTTCGACAATAATAGATGCTGCATCGGACCGTTTAACAATAGTTAGGAATGGTGTTGTCAAAATTGCGGAATTGTAACTTAATGGCTAATTTAATTATTGACACACGTAACAGCGGTAACGTTCTGGCAAAGTTAATTGCAGGAGACCAAATATTTGAAGAGAATTCCATTTCAAAAGATAACAGACCGGAATCAATACTTCTTTTAATAGATAGAGTTTGTGAAAAAGCAGGAGTAAAAGTCAGTGAAGTTGATGAAATTACGGTAGAAGAGGGGCCGGGGTCCTATACCGGTCTTAAAGTCGGAGTAAGTGTTGCAAACGCGCTTTCTTTTGCTTTAGGCAAAAAAGTGAACGGGAAAAATGTTGGAGAAATTGTAGAGCCAAAATATGAATAACTGCCTCTTATGAATATTTTCCATTTTTTTATTCCTCATCATAAAAATAACCACAGAGCAAAGCTTTTACACAACTTAACTTTATTTATTCTTATAGTTTCAACAGCGCTTGTTAGTTCTCTATCCGTTGCGGTTCATAGAATTCATCCCGAAGTTTTGGGTATTTCGTATCAAATATCCGATAATGAGCTTTTGAATTTAACAAATTTTGAGAGAGAACAAAACGGATTACCAGCGCTTAGTTATAACAAGACCTTAGAGAAGGCTGCTAAAAAAAAGGGAGAACATATGTTCAAATATAATTATTGGTCACATTATGCTCCGGACGGAACATCGCCATGGGATTTTATAAAAGGAGAGGGGTACGATTACACATACGCAGGGGAGAATTTAGCAAAAGGATTTACGACTTCTTACGACACTATAAAAGCATGGATGGCATCTCCTACACACAAGGAAAATATACTTTCTTCCAAGTATTCCGAGGTGGGATTTGCTATATTAGAAGGTAGACTTAGCGGTGAAGATACGATACTTGTTGTGCAGGAATTTGGTGCAACAGATAATTTAGCAGGAACAGATACGAAAAGTTTGCCAGATACATCTTCGGATATTGTTTTCAGACCTGCTGAAGTTCAAGGTTCTTATCAAGTCAGTCTGTCTTCCCCACCCTCAAGCATTTCACGAAGTATTTCAAAAAAACCTCTCATAGATGTTAATGTTTTGGCTAAGTCTGTTACATTTTTACTTCTTTCAGCGCTTTTAATTGCCTTGATATTAGATTTTGTGATAATTGAAAAAAAGAAGATACCAAGAATTGTTGGCAACAATCTTGACCACTTAATACTGGTAACATTATTTATAGCATTTGTTTTCATGGCTAAATTGGGACACATAATATAATGAAGAAAAATCACTCGATTCTATATCTTATTGAATTTGCCATTATTGGATCAGGCTTTGCTTTATTGCTAAGTTACAAGATGACTTTCTACAGCCAAATGCTAACTCTTCTAGTTATTTTAACAATTTATACTATTATTGGGATAATTCATCACGGTAAGCATCATGATATTCATCCAAAAGTTGTGTTAGAATATATTTTGGTAAGTGCATTAATGTTTGCACTTTTTGTTTTTCTAAACATATCGAGAATATGAAAGGAATAATTCTTGCTGGCGGTAAGGCAACTCGGCTTAGACCCCTAACAAAAATAACTTCAAAACAACTCTTGCCCGTCTACGATAAACCAATGATATTTTATCCATTGGAGACTTTAGCAAGAGCAGGCATAAAAGACATATTAATTATTGTTGCTCCGGAATATTCAGGTCATTTTCTCAATCTCTTAGGATCAGGTAAAGAATTTGGGGTTAATTTTAGCTATGAAGTGCAGGAAGAACCAAGGGGACTCGCTGATGCTTTTAGAGTAGGCGAGAATTTTATAGGGGATGATAGTGTCGCAATGATATTAGGTGACAATATATTTGATCAAGATTTTTCTGAAAGCATAGCTTCATTTAAGGGCGGAGGAAAAGTGTTTGCGAAGAAGGTGCATGATCCTGAAAGATTCGGAGTTGTGGAATTTGATGCTCAAAATCAAGTTATATCAATTGAAGAAAAACCGGAGCACCCTAAAAGTGAATTTGCGGTTGTGGGACTTTACATATATGACAATAGGGTTGTTCAATATGCTAAGGAGCTTGCTCCGTCTGAAAGGGGAGAAATAGAAATTACGGATATAAATAATAGATATTTGCAGGATGGAGAATTGAATGTGGACATAATAGATAGTATATGGCTTGATGCAGGTACATTCGACAGCCTTTATGAGGCCAATAAATATTGGGCAGAGAAAAGAAGGACTAACAATTCTTGATATTTTCTGGTATATTTCTAAAATATGGCATTAGCAACGACTGAGGAAGCAAAAAAAGTAATAACCTATACGGCAGAACGTGAGGAAAATGGGTTTTTGATAGAGCTGTTCAAAGACAAGGAGACAGGGCAAAAAACGGAAGTTTATTTGACAGCTGCAAAGCCGGGCGCTTTCAAAGGATACCACTTGCATCGTGTAAGAGCCGCGAGATACGTTGCAGTTAAAGGAAAAATGAAAATAACTCTATATAAACCAGGTGAGCCGGATTCTAAAGAGGAGCACATTCTAGATGCTTCAATTCCCTCAAGGCTTTTTATTCCAAAAGATATTGCAACAGGTCTTGAAAATATAGGCGACGAAGAGGCATGGTTGGTTAACTATCCCGATCCTTCTTATGACCCATCACTTACTGACGAACAAGTAGAGTATACAGAAGAAGAGCTCCTAAATGGTGTGGTCAAATAGTTCTACAATTTCTTAATTAATTTCCCTATTCAATTTAAGCATAATTTAAGTATTCTATTTTACAATTAATATTGTAAAACTGGTGAACAAAAACGCTAAGCTAACCGCTTAGCGTTTTTGTTTTGAGGGCTATGATGCTATGATTTGTATATGGACATCCAAGCTCTAATTCAAGACTATCTAACAAAGACACAGATAATGCATCTTGCAACAACTCACGGCAACAAGCCTTGGGTAACTGCGCTTTATTTTGCTGTTGATATAAACTTAAGTATTTATTGGCTGTCACGTAGAAGTAGGCGCCATTCCCGGGAAATAGAAAAAAACTCGCATGTTGCAGGAACAATAGTTATTCCACATAGCTATGGAGATAAAGTTAGGGGGCTGCAGTTTGAGGGAGAAGCAAGGGTATTACATGATCAAGATGCGGTTGCAGGAAAAGGGGTTTATAGTAGTAAATTTTGGGTAGTTGAGGATAGAGCTAGCAATGACGTCGAAGGTGAAGATAACCAAGGCTGTTATCAGATAAAACCAGAAAGATTTATTCTCTATGATGAGGTTAATTTCCCTAATAGTCCGTCTCAAGAGTTAAAATTATAGGTTTTGGTATAATCTTTTTGTGAAAGAGGCTGATAAAACCGAACCAAAATCTGCGCTCAATATCGTATTGCTTCCGGATAAGATAGTTCATGGAGAAGCTGTTCTTTGCAGTACCAGACTCTCAAGAAATTTTGAAACCGAATTTACCCTTGATTCTAGATTATTCCTTCCTCATATAACACTTTATCAAGGATACTTTCCAGACAGAAATATAGATGTACTTTTTGAAGAATTGAGAAAATTCCCTGTATGGGGTGAGGATGCAGAGATTGTGATGAAGAATTTTCAGGTATCTCATGGTACTTTTGTTTTTTGGGAGGCAGTTAAATCACCTTTCATAACAGGACTTCATGAAATGATTGTTGGGTCAGCGAATCGGTTAAGAGAAGGCAACATACCCTTCAACATACAAGAGATGATGGGTAATCTTCCTGAAGAAGAGCGCGAGATGGTAAAAAAAACAGGCGGAATACTCAACTTGGATTTATTTAATCCCCACATAACTTTAACAAGGTTAAAAAGCGCTAAAGACGGCAAAAACGCATTAGATTATTTGAGAGGTAGTCAGCCCTCAAAATTTTCACCTCAAGCATTATATGTTGGAAAGCTTGGCGATCATGGAACAGTTTCTGAAATCGTTGAAGAAATCTTCTATAAGTAAAACTCCATTGGAGTGAGCGCAAGGTGTGTGATTTTGGTATACTTTGCTTGATATGGCAAAATTACTTGTTACTGGCGGAGCCGGCTTCATAGGTTCCAATTTCACTTTGTACTGGGTTAAGAAATATCCCCAGGATACTGTCGTGGTTTTTGATAAATTGACGTATGCAGGGAATTTAGAAAATCTTAGATCAATAGAGAAAGAACCTAATTATCTATTTATTCAAGGCGATATAGTAAATCCCGAAATGGTTGACAACGTAATGAACGGTGTTGATATTGTGGTCCATTTTGCCGCGGAGTCCCACGTCGACAGATCGATAAAAGAGCCAGCTTCATTCGTTAAAACAAACGTTGTCGGAACGCAGGTTTTGCTCGACGCTTCGCTCAAACACGAAATAAAACGTTTTCATCATATTTCAACTGATGAAGTTTTTGGTGCGTTAAGTCTTAGTTCGCAAGAAAAGTTTAGTGAGAATACAAAGTATGACCCCAGAAGTCCATATTCGGCAAGTAAAGCAGGCTCCGATCATCTGGTTAGAGCCTATGGTGAAACTTTCGGTTTGCCTATATCTATAACTAACTGTGCAAATAACTACGGTCCATTTCACTTTCCCGAAAAACTGATTCCGCTTGCCATAACAAATCTGCTCGAAGGAAAAAAAGTACCTGTATACGGTGATGGCCTCTACGTAAGGGACTGGCTTTACGTAGAAGATCATGTTAGAGCAATCGAAGCTGTAATACAAAGCGGAAAAGACGGATCAACTTATTGCGTGGGAGGAATGACGCAAGATGTTAATAATTTGGAGGTAGTTAAGAAAATTGTAAATATTATGGGTAAAAGTGAGGATATGATTGAGTTTGTCAAAGATAGGCCAGGACATGATAGAAGATATGCTATAGATTGGTCAAAAATAAAAGATGAATTAGGTTGGGAGCCATTACACGGTTTTGATACTTGGTTAGGTAAGACCATCGCTTGGTATCAAGAAAACGAGAAATGGTGGAAAGATATCAAAAGTGGAGAGTACAAAAATTACTATGAAGAGCATTATGGTGAATAGGCACAATTTATTTTCCAGATTTTCTGCTTACGGAAAATAGAAATAAACCTTTTTACGGGTTCTTCTGCTTGTGATCAAATATGAAATTAGTTCTTACAGGAGCAACAGGACTTATTGGGTCCAGATTTGTGGAGTTGTTGTGCGAAAAACACGAAATTGTTCCATTGTCTACGGCAAGCGGTGTGGATATAACTAATCCGGAATCTGTTTCTAATTTTCTAAAAAATAAGTCATATGATGCTGTTATTCATTTAGCGGGTAAGGCAAATGTTGACGGATGTGAAGCCGACCGCACCCACGACCTTGAGATTCTTAATACTAATTCTGAGAATGTTTTAGGCATTAACATGAAGGATTTGGATATACAGCCGTGGATAGGCAATAATACTGCAGTGGCAGTCAACTCTGTGGGAACAAAAATTCTATACGAGGAAGTCAAAAAAACAAATGCAAAATTTGTTTACATTTCAACCGATTTTATTTTTTCAGGGAATGAGGAGAGTTATGATGAAAATTCAAGCCCAAATCCTGTTAATTGGTACGGGATGAGTAAATATCTGGGTGAGAAAATAATTGATCAAAATTCCGATTCGATCGTGAGGATTGCATTTCCTTACGGATATCCTAGTCCTATCAAAAAAGATCTTGTATGGAAGTTGCATGACCTGCTGCAGAACAGAGATGAAGTTTCTTTAATATCCGATCAAGTAATCACTCCGACTTTTATTGATGATATCGTAATGGGTTTGGATTTTTTGCTTAATACAGATTTGTTAGGAGTAATAAATCTGGTCGGTTCTACCTCGCTCAGCCCTAAGGAGATTGGGATGAAAATAAAGGAAAAATTTGAATTAAACACCGTAATCAATGAATCATCTCTCTTGTCGGTTTATGAAGGAAAAGCGCGGCGTCCTTTAAAGTCTATTATGAAAAATGATAAGCTAAGAAGTATGGGGTTTGTGTCAAAAAGTTTCGACGAGGGGCTAGCTTTGATAGTCTCTAGATAGTAAAATAACTAAATGCATTTCGGTTTTTATAGGCTGAGTAATTTACATTAATATGAAAATAACATTTATAGGCCACGGATACGTTGGACTCGTTTCCGCGTCGATATTTGCAGATCTTGGTAACGAAGTAACTGTTATAGGACATACTCCCGAAACAGTGCATAAGTTAAATGAGGGGAAGGTCCATATATATGAACCCGGTCTTACCGAACTCGTACAAAAAAATCTTGATGCAAAAAGGTTAAAATTTACACTAGATTATAAATCGGTTAAAAATTCAGAATTGGTTTTTATCGGAGTAGGTACTCCTCCAAAAGAAAGCGGTGAAGCTGATCTCACGACAGTTTTGGAGGTGGCTGAGAATATTGCTAAAAACCTTTCAGGATATACGGTCGTTATTACAAAAAGTACTGTTCCGATTGGAACAAATAAAAAAATTAAGAAGCTTATGTTGGAAATAGTTGATTCCAATGTAGAATTTGATGTTGCCTCTTGTCCGGAATTTTTACGTCAAGGATCTGCAATTTCTGACACCCTTTATCCAGACAGGATTGTAATTGGAACAGAAAAGAAAAAAGCAGAAGAACTTCTGGTACAGTTACATAAGCCTCTTCAGGAAAATACAAATTGCCAATTTGTTCTCTGCAACTTAGAAACTGCAGAAATGATAAAGTACGCTGCAAATTCTTTCTTGGCAATGAAAATATCATTTGCAAACTCAATAGCTCAGCTTTCCGAATTGACGGGATCAGACGCTTTGAAAGTATTGGAGGGTATAGGCTTTGATAAGAGAATTGGAAATTATTTTCTTTCTCCAGGACCAGGGTATGGAGGTAGTTGTTTTCCAAAGGATGTTAAGGCGCTAATCTCAATAGCAAAAGATTTCGATTATGACTTTGAACTACTCAAAGAAGTTGAAAATGTAAATTATTTAGCGAAAAAACTCATTATTAAAAAAGCCGAAGAACTTTTGGGTAGTTTTGAAGGAAAAAAAGTTGGGGTTCTCGGGCTTTCCTTCAAACCAAATACTGATGATATGAGGTTTGCTCCTTCAATCGAAATTATAAACTGGTTAAAAGAGAAGGGTGTTGAAGTGAAGGCATACGATCCTCAATCGATGGAGAAGGCAAAGAAAATTATTGATGGAATTTCCTACTGTGAAGATTTATACGATGTAGCAAATGCAGCAGACTTACTTATTGTTCTGACTGATTGGAATGAATTTAAAGAAATGGATCTTGAGAAAATCAAATCCTCAATGAAGTCACCATTCATCATTGATGCCAGAAATATATACGAGCCTGAAAAAATGAGGGGTCTAGGATTTTCTTATAGAGGAGTTGGAAGATAAGTTTATGCCAAAAGCACTTGTTACAGGAGTACATGGTTTTGCAGGAACTCACCTAAACAATTTATTGCTTCAAAAAGATTACGAAGTATTTGGGATTATAAAACCTGAAAAGGACTTAAAGCTTGACGATCATTTTTTCGCTGTTGATATACAGGACTTTGAAGGAACAAAAAAGGTTATTGCTGATACGGCTCCTGATCATATATATCATTTAGCTGCTCTAACAAGTCCGGCAAGAAGTTTTCTAAATCCATCAGAAACAGTAACTACCAATATTTCCGGTCAACTTAATATCCTAGAAGCCGTAAAACAATTAGGACTTCTTGAGACTAAAGTCCTTGTTGTTTCTTCAGCGGAAATTTATGGAGCAGCAGATGAAAATGACCTTCCGCTAAGCGAAAGTGCGCCGATAAAACCCCTATCTCCTTATGCTATAAGTAAAGTAGCGCAGGACTTTCTTGGATATCAGTATAAGCAGGCACATAATATTAAAACCGTGATTGTCAGGCCATTTAACAATATCGGTCCTCAGCAAGCGCCAATATTTGTAATCCCCGCATTTGCAAAACAAATTGCCGAGATAGAGAAAGGTATAAAAGAACCTGTTTTGAAAGTCGGAAATCTTGAATCCAGGCGAGATTTTACAGATGTGAGGGATACGGTAAGAGCATACGAGCTATTGATGCAAAAGGGTGAGAGTGGAGAGGCATATAATATTGGATCCGGAAAATCCTACAAAATTAGTGAAATTCTTGAGATGTTTTTATCCCTATCTGATAAAGAAATAGTAATTGAGAAAGATCCAGCACTCATGAGGCCCGGAGACATACCTGAGTTGAGGTGTGATTATGACAAGCTTCACAAAGCAACAGGATGGAAGCCCGAAATTGATATTGAGAAATCACTTAAAGACACGCTGGACTATTGGAGAAATATCATTTAGAATGGTTAAATTATAACCTCTTATGGCAAAAAGGGCACTTATCACAGGTATTACAGGACAAGACGGAAGTTACTTGGCAGAGCTGCTTCTTTCTAAGGGATATACCGTTTATGGACTTGTTAGAAGGCTTAGTACCCCCAATACAGAGAACATAAAACATCTGCTTGATAAAGTTGAGTTAGTTTCGGGAGATCTGTTAGATCAGAAGTCGCTTGATGATGCGGTAAGCGAGACACAACCTGATGAGGTTTACAATCTAGCTGCTCAATCATTCGTAAAAACGTCATGGAATCAAGCTGTCTTAACAGGTGAGTATACTGCTCTTGGTGTGACGAGGATGTTGGAGGCAGTAAAAACAGTCAATTCAAAGATTAAATTTTATCAAGCCTCTTCTTCGGAGATGTTTGGAAAAGTTACCGAAGTTCCTCAAAAAGAAACAACTAGATTTTACCCAAGGAGTCCTTACGGAGTTGCTAAAGTTTACGGTCACTATATAACATTAAATTATAGGGAGAGTTATGATATTTTCGCCTGCTCCGGTATACTCTTTAACCATGAATCTCCGAGGCGTGGTATCGAATTTGTAACAAGAAAAATTTCGCACGCTGTTGCAAGAATATCGCTTGGTAAGCAAGATAAAATTGTTTTAGGTAATCTGGATTCAAAAAGAGACTGGGGATTTGCGGGAGATTATGTTGAAGCCATGTGGAAAATGCTTCAGCAAGATGCACCGGATGATTATGTTATCGCAACAGGTGAGACACACAGTATTGAAGATTTTGTGCAAGAAGCCTTTAAGGTTATTGGTATTAATGATTGGAGATCATATGTCGAGGATAATAATCCTAAATTCATGCGGCCTGCTGAAGTAGACTCGTTAATGGGTGACTATTCAAAAGCAAAAAAAATATTAGGATGGGAGCCTAGGACAAGCTTTAATGAATTAGTTGAAATGATGGTTAAAGCAGATCTAGAAAGTCAAAAAAAGGAAGATCATTAAATTAAAATCTACGTTTAAGTTTCCCCAATGATTTCTGATACAATTACAATGTGTAACTCAAACACAAATTTTTATGAGTAAAATTTTAATTGCAGGAGGTGTAGGTTTTATAGGTTCGAATTTGGCGGCGCGTCTTCTCTCAGAAGGACATGAAGTGATCGCGATCGATAATTTAATTACGAGTTCAGAAAAAAATATAGAAAGTTTGCTCAGCAATCCGGCATTTTCTTTCATAAATCACGACGTAACAACTCCACTTCCCGATGAAATTAGTGCTGAATATGTATTTCACATGGCTTCTCCCGCATCTCCAAATCATCACAGTAAAATTTCATATCATGCTCTCCCGATGCAGACAATGATGGTAAATACTTTAGGAACTCTTGAGCTTCTTAAATTTGCGAAAAAAAACAATGCTAAATTTCTTTTCGCCTCGACATCAGAGGTTTATGGTGATCCTTTAGAGCATCCCCAGAAGGAAGAGTATAGGGGAAATGTATCAACAACAGGTCCAAGAGCTGTTTACGATGAAGCTAAAAGATTTGGTGAGACCTTAATTTCTTATTATTGGAGAGAAAGTGACTTAGATGCTCGGATTGCAAGGATATTTAATACTTACGGTCCAAAAATGCATAAAGAAGACATGAGAATGATAGTTAATTTTATACTTCAAGCCCTTAGCAACGAATCTATTACTATTTTTGGAGACGGCACACAAACAAGGTCTCTTTGTTTTGTCGACGATTTGGTTGATGGTCTTATCAAGTTGATGTTTGGTGAGAATACAAAAGCGGAAATTGTCAATCTTGGAAATCCGGAGGAGCACTCAGTCTACGAATACGCGCAGATAGTAAAAAAAATTACGAATTCTTCAAGCGAAATAATATTTTCTGAAGATCTTCCTCAAGATGATCCCTTGAGGAGAAGTCCCGATATTTCAAAGGCAAAAAGCCTTTTATCATGGCAGCCAAAGGTAAGCCTTGAAGAGGGGTTGCTAAAGATGATTGAATATGTGAAGACTTTTGAATAACTATGAAAATATTTGTAATACCTGCAACATATAACGAGCGCGAAAATATAGGAAAATTCATAACCGTTCTGGAAGATGAGGTTTTTCCCACAATAAAGGGTCACGATTTACATATCTTGGTAGCTGATGATTATTCACCTGATGGTACAGGTGAGGTTGTCAAGGATTTAATGAAAAAATATAAAAATCTCGGACTCAATCAAGGTGAGAAAAAAGGATTGGGAGCAGCTTATATCAGAACAATGGGGCATGCGATCGAAAAGTTGGGAGCAGATGTCGTAGTGAGTATTGATGCAGATTTTCAATTTGATTCTCGCGAGCTGCCAAAATTTATTGAAAAAATAGAGCAGGGCAATGATATGGTTATCCAAACACGCTACAGTGGTGGGGGATCGATCCCTTACAATTGGCCAATCCAGAGAAAAATCTTTTCAAAAACTGCAAATATGTTTGTCAGATCAGTTTTTATGAAATTTAACATACATGATTGGACGGGGGGATTTCGTGCAATCACAAAAGAAGTCTTTTTGAAAGAAAGACATGAGATGAGAGGATTCAACGGATATATATTTCAGATTGCTTTTCTGCAAAAAGCGGTACGCGATGGATACAAGATTGCAGAAATTCCCGTACATTTTTCAGATAGAAAATTGGGGAATTCAAAGATCGCTCCCCTTCATTACATTGTGACAGTTTTAAAGTTTGTGATATCAACACGAGTTAAAGAGTTGGCATATGGACCGTTTGGAAAATTTATTATTGTCGGCGGGTTTGGATTTATATTAAATGCGTTAATTTTGCGGATATTGGTGGATGGATTCGGATGGTTGCCATATGTAGCAAATCTTCTTGGAGCAGTATTTGCAATATTCTCTAATTTCAATTTTAATAATTTTTGGTCATTCAAGCATCATAAGGCTCCGACTTTCAAACATTATATTCTAAAAATGTTCCAGTTTTATTTAACTTCTGCCTTTGGAGTGATCGTGATACAAACTGGTACAATTTTTGTAGGCACACATTTTATTACAAAGCCTGATGACTATTTCCTATATTTCCTTCTGGGAACAGCATTCCTTCTCTTTTGGAATTTTTCAATTTACTCCCGCGTAATCTGGAAGAAAAAACATTAGGCTGACTATGTTATCGCGAATAAAAAGCTACTTTCTCCAACACAAAATTGAGCTTATATTAATTATTACAATTACCGTAGTTTCTGCATTTTTTAGACTTTATAAAATTTCAGATTATATGACTTTTTTAGGTGATGAAGGTAGAGATATGATTGTTGCAAAAGGAATCTTGGAAGGAGATTTTACATTGTTGGGCCCAAGAGCTTCTGCGGGAGACTTTTTTTTGGGTCCAATATATTACTACATGATTGCGCCATTTCTTTTCCTGGCAAGACTCGACCCTGTCGGACCATCGGTAATGGTTGCACTTTTTGGTGTTGCTACGGTTTTGCTAGTATATTTTGCAGGGCTTAAATTATGTAATAGAAGAGCAGGTCTTATTGCAGCATCGTTATATTCAATTTCTCCCTTGGTTATAGCATATTCACGGTCTTCATGGAACCCGAATCTTATGCCTTTCTTTTCTCTTCTTATATTATTTGTATTATATGAAGCGGTTAAAAGTCAGTCTGCCAGGTTATTTATAGCAATCGGTTTTTTAATTGGGATAGCAATTCAGCTTCATTATCTTACTGTTTTTTTAGGAGTAATAGTACTCGTATATTTAATATTTGGAGAATTTATTAAAGAAAAAGAAAGAATTTTTTTAAGGTACCTAGCTCACGGTTTTGAGATGTTGGGAGGATTCATTCTAGGTATTTCACCATTTCTTTTATTTGAGATAAGGCATGGTTTTCCGAATGTATCAGCAATACTTAAATTCGTATTGACAGATAATGCAGCCGGGGGATATCCTCCTGGCCAGTCATTTCTCGGTAATATTTTTGATGTATTATTTAGACTTTTTGGAAGACTTGTAACCAAATTTCCGCCCCCGGAGCAGGTCAATGTAACTGAGAATCTTGATCTCAGGATTTGGCAAATTGCGACAGTCATACTGGCTTTTTTCTCGATAATTGCAATCATCAAAATCAAGGATAAATTTACAAAACTCTTATTCACTCTCTGGCTGGTTCTTGGGGTTTTTCTTTTCGCATTCTATAGGAAGCCTATATACGATTATTATTTAGGGTTTATTTTTCCTCTGCCATTTTTGCTCGTTGGGAGTTTATTGTCACAGACTTCAAAAATTAAAAAATATAAAGTTCTAAGCATAGGCATTTCAGTGTTAGTCTTCGTTTGTCTGCTTATCCTAAATTTGTCCGGGGCACCATTTCTTCATAAGGGCAACAAGCAGAAAGATCAAGCAAAAAATATCGCAGAATTTATTATTTCAAAGACTGAGGGGAAGCCATACAATTTTGCCTTGCTAACAAGAGGTAACTCTGATCATGTCTATAGATACTTTTTAGAAGTAGCAAATAAAGCTCCTATTACAATACTTAACGGAAACATAGATCCTCAAAGAGAAAGTGTAGCCGATCAATTAATAGTTGTTTGTGAATATGTCGAGTGTCAGCCGTTGGGAAATTCTCTTTGGGAAATAGCAGGGTTTGGTAGGGCAGAGATTGTTGGAGAGTGGGAAGTGCCCTTTGTTAAAATATTCAAACTGGTTCACTTCGAGAAGGAAGAGTCTAATATCCAAGAAAATTAAGTTTTAGGACCCCGCTTGCAAGAAGCACAAAAAGAAGAATTTCAGATGCCAGGATTATTCCGCTTGCTGCTGAAATAGAATTTATATCCTTTTTTAGGTAAGCAGCATCGCTTAGATCTTCTGGAGGGTTAATTTTAACGTTGGCTACAAACCCTTTTTTTGGTGCGACTTTTACAGTATAAGAGGGCGTTTCAGAAGGCTCATGTGTTATTTGAGACAAAATCCTCTTTGAGGCATGCTCTTTTTGTTTTCTGGTTTTTCTCTTCTTTGACATGAGCTCAAAGTTATCATATTGACACATTATTTTCAAGATACTAAAATTAGGAACGTATGGATTTTTTTCCCCTGGCTGTTGCGGTTGGTTTACTTGTTATTTGGTGTACCATTTTATCTTATATACTGTTAAAACAAAAAAAGGGATTTATAAAAATTAGTAAGGGAGGGAAAAGCGAATCAATAGTTGAGGTCCTATCTCAGGTTTTAGATAACGAAAAAAAGTTGGTTAAGTCACTTTCCGAAACAGAAAAAAAGGTGGACGGCTTGCTATTTTCCTCGCAATTCTATATACAAAAGATAGGGCTTGTTAGATTTAACCCATTTAACGATACCGGTGGTGATCAAAGTTTTATACTTGCGCTAATCGACGATAAAGATTCGGGTGTGGTAATTTCTGGTTTGCATACTAGAAATGGGACACGCTGGTATGCAAAGAAGATTGAGAGCGGCAAGGGGGTGGAGCACGAGCTGTCAGAAGACGAAATTAAAGCAATAAGAAGTGCATCGCGGAGGCATAAGGGATAAAAACTATAAAATGAAAGAAGAATTGCCAAAAAAGAAGCAGCAAATCAATATAAAAATTTTAGTTATAGCAGTGATTGCTTACGTGGGAAGTGCATTGGTTTCTTTTATAGTTTTTAGTAAGTTTGTTGGCGTTATTTCCGTTGTTCCGGTAGAACAGCCTAAAAAAACCGTTTCAGGTAAGTTATTATTCGATTCATCACTGCCAAAAACCGAACCCTGTCCATTGAATGGAGTAAAATATTCAAAACAGCAAAGAGCATGGTGGGAAAAACACGCGCCTTTGGGGGTTATGCTAGAGAACCATCTTGAATCCAGACCTCAAAGCGGATTGACATCGGCCGATATTGTTTATGAAGCGGTTGCAGAAGGCGGTATTACTAGGTTTTTAGCAGTTTTTTACTGCCAAGATGCAGAATTTGTAGGGCCTGTGAGATCGGCTAGAACATATTTCGTGGATTTTATTTCTGAATATGGGCCTTTTCCATTGTACGCTCACGTAGGCGGTGCAAATACGCCGGGACCAGCAAACGCATTAGGACAAATTTCCGATTATGGATGGGCAGGTTACAATGATCTGAATCAATTTTCAATAGGATTTCCTGTATTCGTTAGAGATTATGACAGGCTGGGAAGAACCGTAGCAACAGAACATACTGTCTATTCATCAACAACCAAACTTTGGGACTATGCTGCTGAAAATCGAAAAATTACAAATAAAGATGAAGATGATAACGAGTGGAATGAGGATTTCATACCGTATGAGATCAAGGAAGATGCCCCGGCTTCTGCAAGACCATCCTCTCAATCTGTTGCTTACAGTGCTTGGGCAGGATACGCTGATTACAGCGTTCTTTGGACATACGATTCATCAGCAAATACATATAATAGGGTTAATGGTGGTAAAGCACATACAGATCTTAATAATAAGCAGCAAATAGCCGCTAAAAATGTTGTAGTTCTCTTTATGCGTGAAAGTAGAGCGAACGATGGCTACGAGGGCAATTTACATCTTCTTTATGGTACCAAAGGCACAGGAAAAGCAAAAGTTTTTCAAGATGGGGAGGAAATTGATGCGGTTTGGACAAAGAAAAATAGAACCTCACACTTGATTTTGAAGGACAAGAGAGGTCAGGATATAGAATTTAATCCGGGACTTATCTGGTTCTCTGTTGTTTCTTCAGATACTGATGTAGAAGTGAATTAACTTTCTGTCCATTTTAACTGTTGAATGTCATAAAACTTTAGTATAATATATGTACTCAGAAAGTTTATGTTTGAAGATCTTATTACTTCTAAAACCCGCATAAAAATTTTACACCTTTTCTTGGGTAATCTTGACCAAATGTTTCATGTAAGAGAAATTGTAAGGCGTGTTGAAGAGGAGATAAATGCAGTACGACGTGAGTTAATTCTCCTTGAGAAAAAAGGGATTCTCAACCGCGAAGCAAGAGCAAATAGAGTATATTATTCGCTAGACACTGCCTATCCATTCTATTTCGACTTAATTAAAATTCATGCCAAAGAGTCCGGTCTTGGAAGCGATATTGTTAAGAATAGAGCTAAATTAGGGAGAGTAAAATACGCGATGCTATCAGGCAATTTTGCCCGCAATCTTGATAATAATGGTGAGAGTGTTGATTTGCTCATGGTTGGTGTAGTTGTTCTTCCCGAATTATCTTTGATAATCAAAAAAGAAGAAGAGAAGAAAAAAAGAGAAATAAATTATACAATAATGAATGAGGATGAATTTAATTTCAGGAAAGCGAGACGGGATCCTTTTATATCCTCTATTATTCACGGTTCAAGAGTCATGCTTATTGGTGATGAAGAGTCTTTGGTTAAGGAATAATGATTTATTATGCAGAAACCGAAAGTATTTATAATCCTTATTTTTGTTGTATCGGCTATACTGTTGGCTTTTGATCTTCCTTTTAAGGTTGATCTTAGGTCAGTTAAGGTTCCATTTGTCGAAAAAGAGAAAAAAATTGCCGATTTTGTCTTTGACCCGTCAAATATAAACATTTCACTTGGTAATGTAACGATCCAAAAGGATATATCCTACAGACTTGGACTCGATCTTCAGGGAGGAACACAGCTTACGTATAAAATTATCATGGACGATGTTGCTAAGGGTGAAGAGCTTGATGCTTTTGAATCTGCCCGAGATGTAATTGAGAGAAGGATAAATTTTTTAGGTGTTTCAGAGCCTGTGATCCAAACAGTTAAGATAGGAGACGAGCACAGGGTAATAGTAGATCTTCCAGGTATGTCTAACGTTACTCAAGCAATTAACCTGATAGGCCAGACCGCACAACTTACTTTCTGGGAAGGAGACGGTAGGGAAATTGCAACTGAGAGTGCTCAAGCAGATCCATTGCTAAGTATTCTGGGTCAATTAGTAGGCTCAAATCCTATTCCGACAGATCTGACCGGAAAGGATCTTCAGAAGGCAGCGGTTGTTTTTGACAGCACATCAGGTCAACCCCAGGTGCAAATTCAATTCACAGGTGAAGGCGCAAAGAAATTTGGAGATATTACCAAGAGAAATTTAGGCAAAGTTGTTGCCATTGTGCTAGACAATCAAATTGTTAGTGCACCTGTTGTGCAAAGCGAAATTGTAAATGGCACAGCAGTTATTACAGGAAATTTCACGACCGAGGAATCAAAAAACCTGAGTATTGCATTAAATGCCGGTGCACTGCCTGCTCCTCTTGAGGTGATAGCACAGAAGTCAGTCGGGCCATCTCTTGGTATAGACAGTCTTAACAGAAGTCTTTTTGCTGCAATTTTAGGGTTGATTTCAATCGGCTTTTTCATGACTTATATTTACAGGAAGGAAGGAATCCTAGCTTGTCTTGCATTGATAATCTACACAATATTGGTTCTTTTTGTATTCAAATTAATACCTGTGACTCTTACATTAGCAGGCATCGCCGGCTTTATCTTGTCGATAGGAATGGCTGTTGATGCCAACATTTTGATATTTGAGAGAATGAAAGAGGAGCTAAGACGCGGAAAGCCAAGAGACATTGCTCTAAAAAACGGCTTTTCAAGAGCGTGGTCTTCAATTAGAGATTCAAATGTAACAAGCATAATTACATCAATTATCTTATTCTATTTCGGAAGCGGAATTGTGAGAGGCTTTGCTTTAACTCTTTTTATAGGAATTGTTATTTCAATGTTTTCTGCAATTACTATTACTAAGAATCTACTACTTATTTTTGAAGTAAATCCGTATAAGAAGGAGAAAGTAAAAAAATAAAATGGACATAGTTGGAAAAAGAAAGATTTTTTTGATAATCTCAGGCAGCTTAATGCTTCTAAGCATTATTTCAGTTGCAATTTTCGGGTTCAAGTTATCAATTGAGTTTACAGGGGGATCCAAGCTTCAAGTGATATCAGCAAACGGGAAAAGTATAAGTAAATCAAGCTTAAAAAATATTGTAGAGAAGAATAAGATAAAAGTGGTCTCAATAACAGGTGACTCCGACAAAGAGCTAGTTATAAGAATGGAAACAATAGCCGATTCTCAGAAAAACCAAATATTATCAAATGCCAGAGAGGCAGATATTGAATTAACTGAAACAAGCTTTGACACCCTCGGTCCTGTTATTGGAAATGAATCGAAAGTAAATTCTCTGAAAGCTGTTGGACTTGCTATTTTGGCGATAACCTTATACATAGCTTTCGCATTTAGAAAAGTTTCAAAACCTGTATCATCATGGAAATTTGGGATAAGCGCAATAATCGCGCTTATCCATGATGTTGTAATTGTACTTGGGGCATTTTCACTTTTCGGTTTGTTTTTAGGCGTTGAAATCGACACTTTATTCATAACGGCAATACTAACGATTATGGGATTTTCCGTCCATGATACGATTGTTGTTTTTGACAGAATACGGGAGAACCTTATAAAAAATGTGCACAATAACCCTTTTGAAAAAGTTGTCAATCTAAGCTTTAACGAAACCGTTGCGAGATCTCTTAATACATCGATTACAGTCATTCTGGTCCTTTTTGCACTGCTTATATTTGGAGGCGAGTCAATAAGATGGTTTATAGCGGCATTTCTAATTGGTATAGTAACCGGAACATATTCATCTATCTTCATAGCGTCAGCAATACTGGTCGAGTGGTATAAATTTGATCAAAAAGGTATCAAACTCTTCAGATTTCTCAAAATTCCAAAGCGTGTCAGAAAGTAGGAACAAACAAATAACGGTAATAGTAGGTTTGGTTATAAAAAATGGAAAGGTTTTGATGGTGAAAAGAAATGAGCCTGAGGTAAAAGAGACTCATCTCAAGTGGGAAATACCAGGCGGAAAAGTTGAATTTAAGGAATCTCCGCAAGAGGCAATCGTCAGAGAGATAGAAGAGGAAACCGGAGTTAAAACAAAGGTTAAAAGATTGATACCCGAAGTTTTTTTACAATACTGGGATTATCCTTGGGGTGTTCAGCAAACTCTGCTTTTTGCCTATGAATGCGGGTTTGTTTCTGAAGGACAAAGAAAGAATGATCATCATGTGGTTGATGTTGAGTGGGTGCGGCTAAGTGATGTGAAGAAGTGCAAACGCCTTCCGGGAGTAGATTTTTTTATTGAAGCTTTAGGATCCTAGCTTAGACTTTACTATTGATGAGACTAATCCCCCGTCTGCCTTGCCTTTGATTTGCGGAGCAAGAAAACCCATGACTTTGCCCATTTCCTGAATAGATGACGCACCTGTTTGTGAAATAGCATCATCCACAAGTTTTTTTATAACTTCTTCAGTAAGTTGTTCCGGCAAGTATTTTTGAAGCGTTTCTAATTCTCTCTTTTCTTTATCCGCAAGCTCTTGCCGTCCGCCTTTCTCATAAAGTTCGATAGATTCTTTCCGTTTTTTTATTTCACGTCCTACAACCTCAATTACATCTTCATCTGTTGCGCTATAGCCTGCCCCTCCTTTTTGAATCTCGAAATATTGAATTGCCGACTTGAGCATGCGGATAGTAGAAAGTTTTTCTTCACTCTTTTCTATCATGGCAGATGTTAGATCATCTTGAATCTTTTCTTTTAACATATTGCTATATTATATTCTTATCCTTCATTTCTGGCAAATTGTTAAGCGTCTGTAGGTATAAAAGAATTCATAGAGTAAACAAACAAATATTTTTAATAATTATTTATTATTAATATTTTGCAGTCTTTCCAAAAGATACTTACGGGTATTTTTGGAAAGATCTTCATCGACCTCCTTAAAAAGAACACTTAGAATTTCTCCAACTCTTTTTCCAGGAGGTATATTTAATTCTTTCATAACATCATTTCCGTCAATAGCCAAATCGTTTGTTGAAAAGGGGGGATTTAATTGTTCTTCGAGTCTTTCTTTGAATTTTTTTAGCCTCCAGCTTTCTGCTGTTTGAGTTCCTCCGCCAAGCCTGTCGCCAATCCGAAGATCTATCATGTCCTTAACATTATCTAGGCCAACCCGTCTAATAAATCTTCTAACAGCGCTATCCGTAATGTTTTCATCAACAGTGAACATATGCCAGCGAATTAATGTATAGATTTTTTCTTTTTGTTTGTTGGACAGACGAAGCCTTTCTGAAATATCTTTTGATATTTTTGCACCAACTACTTCGTGATTATAAAAAATAATGTAGCCGTCATTGTCTTTTGAGGCAACATCAGGTTTTCCTACATCATGTAGTAAAGCTGCGAGCTTGACAACCGGATCCTTTGTTGGGCATTCTTTCAGTGATAATATATTATGAGTAAAAACATCAGTTGTATGATGCCTCCCAGGTCTCATTTGAGAAATTCCTTTTCCTCTTGAAAGTTCTGGAAAAATAAAATCCAATATTCCTATTTCATCAAGAAGACATATTCCCTTATATGCATTGTCTGTCTCAAGTATCTTAAGCAGTTCATCCCTTATTCGTTCAAATGAAACGTGCGAAATTAGGTTATAATCCTTTTTAATTGCATTTAAAGTGTTTTTTTCAATTAAGAAGTTTAACTGGGCGCAGAACCTAACTGCCCTCATAAGTCTTAAAGCGTCTTCTTTAAATCTTTCGTCGGGGTTGCCGACAGTTCTTATAATTTTATTCTTCAAATCTTCCCGTCCGTTTACTAAATCAATAATTTTGATGTTGTTGTCTACCAACTCAAATGCCAAAGCATTGACTGTAAAGTCCCGTCGCGCTAAGTCTTCTTCAAGAGTTTTTCCCCATTCAACCTCGTCCGGATGCCTATGATCACTAGTGCCTTTTTCTGTTCTGAATGTGGTTATCTCAACAATACCCTTTTCCGAATATTGAATTTTCTCAACGATTTTAACGCCTACTGTACCAAAAGAATTATCGTAAAAAGAATCAGGGAAGACTTCCTGAATTTTCTCAGGTGTTGCGTTGGTGGTAAGATCCCAGTCTTTCACCGGAAGGTCCATGAGTAGATTTCTCACACACCCACCCACAAAATAAACTTCAAAGCCTGCCTCTTTTAACTTGCTATATATAGAAATTATTTCAGGATTTATTTTATCGAGCATGTGTTATTATGGATTGATTGTTAAGTTGAGTATATCATGAAAAAGTGGAGAATAATCAGCATTCAAAGTCAAAAAGTACCAAAAGAAATTAAAACTGTAGAGAAAATTCTTCTTAAGAATAGAGGTTTTGATAAAGACGAAGAAGTAAGAGATTTTTTTAACCCTGATATCTCTGATCTAAATATTATTAATGCCGGCATCGACAAAAAGGAATTTCAAAAATTCAAGAAACGATTACAATCGGCATTTAACAATAATGAAAAAATAATAATTTTTGGAGATTTTGATGTTGATGGAATATGTGCATCAGCAATTCTTTGGGAGGCCATATATAAATCTTACAAAAATATTTTTCCATACATTCCGGATAGAATAGAAGAGGGGTACGGCTTATCCGAAAAAGGAATTGATAAAGTGTTGGAAATTCATCCTGACACGAAGGTTATAATAACTGTTGACAATGGTATTGTTGCGTTCAAGGCGGTTGATTACGCAAATTCTAAGGGCATTGATGTAGTTGTAACAGACCACCATGTTAAGGAAAAAAAACTACCAAAAGCATCTATTATACTTCACACGACAAAACTTTGCGGTGCAGGAATTGCTTGGGTAATTATTAATAAATTAGGTTATCTATCTGATGGGAAAATCCACGAATTGTTAGAGCTTGCATGTCTTGCGACGGTTGCTGATCTTGTTCCGTTGACCTATTACAATAGGGCTATTGTAAGTGAAGGTATAACTTTATTAAGAAAAACGGAAAGGATCGGGTTGATGCAATTGATTTACGAAGCCGGAATTGATCCATCCAAAATCACAACGTACTCAATAAGTCACATTATTGCTCCGAGGCTTAATGCATCGGGAAGAATACAGAGCGCGATGAATGCTCTTAGACTGCTTTGCACTAATGACAGAAATAAAGCAGAAGAGCTGTCCCTAATGCTTTCTAAGCTTAATAAAAACAGGCAGGAATTAACAGAGGAGTCAGTAAGTCACGCCAAGCTTTTGGCAATAGGAAAAAAAGAAGAAGTGATAATTGTTGCGAGTAAGAAATATAGTCAGGGTGTAATTGGCCTTATTGCATCAAATCTTGTTGAAGCTTATTACAAGCCTGTGTTGGCAATATCTTTGGATGAGCCTATTTCTAAAGGCTCTGCACGATCAATAAGGGGCATTAATATTATCGAGCTTATCAGATCGACTGGTGAAGTGTTGGAAAATGCCGGGGGTCATCCGATGGCAGCAGGATTTAGTGTAAGAACTGAATTAATTGAAGAATTTTCAAAAAGAATTATTAAGAATTCTAAAAAGTATATAACCAAGGACACGCTTGAAAGATATTTGGATATTGATTGCATGCTTTCTTTCGAATTGATTAATCCGGATTTAATAAAAACGTTAAATAAATTTGAACCCTTTGGTATGGGTAACCCTCAGCCTGTATTTGCAACAAGAAATGTTAGTGTTTTGGAATGCAGAAAAATTGGCAAGGATCAAAATCACCTTAAGTTAAAAGTTGAAAGTGAAGGGAGTATTATTGACGCTGTAGCATTCGGTTTTGGTGACAAAGTTGAGTTTAATGAGGGTGATAAAATAGATATAGCGTATGCGGTCGGTGAAAATGAATGGAATGGGAAAATTTCAATTCAGTTAAGGATAAAAGATATAGTATCTAACCAGTTGTAGTTGTTTTGACAAGTTCTTCAGAATCAGTCTTTGAGTTTGGATTTTGGATAATATTAGAATTTAGAGTTTCTTTCCACTTAGCGATTTTAATTTTTACCCTTTCATCTTCGGCTTTTTGTTGTAGATGAATGTCCCTAGTTTTGTTGTTTTTAGCAATCACAGCGAGTATGGCATCGCGTTGTTTTTCAGTATTAAATTTATCTATATCCCGTTGTAAGCCCTTTACGCTCATTTGGTCTTCTGACATGGGCTTGTCTACAGCTTCAACAAAATCGGGAGAGTCATTCATGATAATAATCTAACATAAAAAAGCCATTTTTTCATTAATCCAGAAAAGCAATGGGTTGATCCCCAACATCATTGACAAGATCAGGTATGTGTGCTGGTTTATCAGGTGTTAGGCTAAAACCGGTCTGTTTTCCTTCATGTGATCTTTCAGCCATTGATTTTCTAAGTCTTTCAAGTACCCTTATATTGTCATGGTGAGGAACAATCTTCATAGGGTTATCCCAATCCCCATCTGCGTACAGGAAAGGCTTTCCAGTAAGCCGAGCGCATTCTGAGAGTTCTGCGACTCTATCTTCTGGTGTAGGTTTTTTGTATAAATTCTCCATATTTTTCCAAAAAAAAACTCCCTCAGTGAGGGAGTCAGCGCCAAATCGGCAACAAACTCCCTAGGGCGTAATGCCCTTGAGAGAATTTCTAAAACTGGCGACGTGTGTTTTTTTCATAATCCAAAAATTATTATAGTTATATATTTTCATGCTGTCAATACACTATTTTGAAGCAAAATATGATATGATACAGCTATTATGCAAAACCGTGTTCTGACTAGTGAGGTCGTCAACAAAGTTGGTGAAACAGTAGTTATTTGTGGGTGGATTGAGAGAGTGAGAAGTCATGGGAAAATAGCATTTTTTGACATCAGGGACCGGGGTGGAGTCCTTCAGGTTGTAGCAGCAACCCCAGAGGTAGTTGCGTCTGTCGAAGAACTTTCAGTTCAAAGTGTTGTAACTATCACAGGAATTGTCAAAGAGCGGGGTGAGCGGTACGTAAATCCTAATATCCCGCTTGGATCTGTAGAAGTAGAATTGACTAAAGCTGTTGAGATCATCTCAAAAGCTGAGGAGATGCCTTTTGATATGGGTGGAACTGAGTTAAATCTACAGCTACCTACACTTCTTGATTTTAGGGCATTGTCTTTGAGGCATCAGCAGATCACTCCAATTTTTAAGGTCCAAGAAACGGTAATAGATACTTTCAGAAAGGCATTAAAAGCACGTGATTTTACAGAATTTCAAGCACCAGTAATAATCCCCCAAACAGCAGAAGGAGGATCGGAAGTTTTTGAAGTAAAATATTTTGATCATAAGGCTTATCTTGCTCAAAGTCCACAATTCTACAAACAGATATTGGTGGGAGTTTATGAAAGGGTTTTTGCAGTGAATAAGACGCTCAGAGCCGAACCCTCTGTTACGACAAGGCATCTTACCGAAGTAACCACACTTGATGCTGAGTTTGGTTTTATAAATTCATGGGAAGATGTTATGGAAATGGCTCAGTATGTAATTACAGAAATACTAAATGCAGTTGAAGATCAACAGAAAGATGTTCTCGAGATGTATAAAACAACAATACCCAAAGTCGGAAATCCTATTCCAAGAGTTAAGTTGAGAGATGCACAGCAAATAATTGCAAAACGTATTGGTAAGGATGTTTCTGACGAACCTGATCTTTCACCAGAGGATGAAAAGGAGATTTGCAAGTGGGCGCTTGCGGAAAAGGGTAGTGATCTAGTTTTTGTAACACATTATCCTGTAAGTAAAAGGCCTTTTTATACATATGAAGACCCAGAGGATCCTGGATATACGCTTAGCTTTGATCTGATTGGACGGGGGACTGAATGGTTAACCGGTGGGCAACGCATTAATGACTATGAAAAACTGGTCACTGCGGCAAAAGGTAGGGGGATTGATCTCGCGAAAAGCGAGCTTTATCTTCAAGCATTTCGATACGGTATGCCTCCGGAGGGTGGGTTTTCCTTTGGATCTGAACGAATTGTCATGCATATTTTAGGACTAGCAAATGTACGTGAAGCCTCTCTTTTTCCAAGAGATATGGAGCGAATAGATGAAAGACTCTCAATCCTCAAAAAAGAAAAAGAATAATTTTTCAAGAATTCATTTTTTTGATACTGTAATTATTCTCGGAATACTAAATGTGGCACTTTTTACAGTAGGCATATTCACGTTTGGCGCAATTAAGTCGTTTGAGCTTCCTGCAATATCGAGCAAATCGCTTCCGGTAAGTTCAATTCCTCTTCCGTCAGATCTTGAAGGTATTAATGCATCCGCTGCGGCTTATGTGGTTTTTGATTCAAAATCCCGAACAGTTATCGCAGGAAAAAACAAAGATTTGAGGTTTTCACCTGCTTCAACTGCGAAAGTAATGAGTGCTCTTTTAATTCTTTCTCACTACAATCTAGATGATTATTTAGTTGTGCCTTCAAATATATACGAGGTTGAGGGTTCTAAGATGAAATTAATACCCGGAGAGGAGATTAAAGTCATAGATCTTCTTTATGGAATGATGCTTCCTTCGGGAAATGATGCTGCCCATACATTTGCGTATCATTATAAAGGGGGAGTTGAGAATTTTGTTAAGGATATGAATAAAAAGGCAAGAGAATTAAAACTATTCAATACGCATTTCAAGGACCCCTCAGGATATGGGGATGGAAATTATACAACGGCAGAAGATCTTTCGAGACTTGGTGCAATTGCGATGGAAAATCCTGATCTTTCAAGAATAGTCAAAACCAGATATCATGAAGCTTATAACCGTACATTTACTCACGCTTTCTATCTTGAGAACCTAAATGAGCTTTTAGTTTACGATAATGTATTAGGTATAAAAACCGGATTCACAAATGAAGCAGGCGGAGTACTTTTAACAGCCATTCAAAAAGGAGATTCAATATTTATTGTATGTGTTTTGAAGAGCAATGATAGATTTTATGATACTAGAGATTTGATGAATTTTATCATGGAGAAAGTCAATTTTGCACTTCCTGCACAGGATTTTCATTAATTCCTATAGACGATTCGGGAAGAGCTTCAACATAAGCCGTGAAATTGATACCGGTGAAAACGAACACTGGAAGTAAAAAGCCCTGATTTTCCTTAGTCAGGTAATATTTTAGATCCACATTTGTAATGTCAACATCTGTTAAATTTTGTGGGTTAATTGTGTAAGCTTTGCCTAACTTTAAATCCTCAAGAGCTTCCTCGGAAGTTTTTATCGGATAATCACTGCTTTCCTCAAGATTGGCTTCGTGATTATAGAATATTCCTTCAAGAACAGTGAAGCGCGAGCCAGGATAGCTTACAATGAAAGTTGAAAGAGACTTTTCCGGTACGCCGTAAACTGTTTCTATCTCATCAATGAGTATCTGGGGGATAGTTACTCTGGCAAGTCTTGCAAGCCCGATGTTTTGTGCGCCGATTAATCCGCCATTTCGCAATTCAAGAAGTTCAATTTTCATATTTTTAAGATCGAGATTGTTTATGTTGGCTCCGATTGTCCTTAATAAACTTTCCATGTCAGATCTTATTGCATCTTCTGAAGGAAGAACCCCTGTTGATACAAGGCTGGGATTTATTAAATAGTTGGAAAATATTATGAAATTATGGTCAACTATATCGTACTCAATGGTAACTCCTGTTTTTGACTGAGTCCACCTGTATAAGGTGTCGGTAATTTTAATTTGATTTTCAATAAAATTGGCTGAATCTAAAGTATTTTTTGCTTCATTTAAAGCTAGAAGACTGGGACTGCCCGATTTAGTTTTATAGATATTTACCCTATCGGGAAAAGCAGGCAAAAGACCGTCAACAGTATTTACAGTATAGTTAATTAAATTTGGATTGCTTTCCGGGAATATAATCCTTGGAAGTTGCCCGAATGCTTCCTCAGGTGGGGGAGGCGGTTTTGGAAAAAAAACTTCAGTAATTAAAGCTCCTCCTCTTATAAAGATAAAAAGAATCATCAGAACTCCAAAAATAACTCCACCTACTTTTAAAAAAAGCCTTCCTTCACGAGTAACATTAACTAGAGTTGCCATATATAAGCTTCAATATTGAGTATACGTAAATATTAGATTACAATGCAAATATGGTAATAGTGAGGTTTGCACCCAGTCCTACAGGAATACCGCACGTAGGAAATATAAGAACAGCGTTGTTTGATTATTTCTTTGCAAAGTCTCAAAATGGGAAGTTCATTTTAAGGCTTGAGGATACTGATCAGGCAAGAAAAGTCGAGGGTGCTGTTGAGGCAATTAAGGAGAGTCTTTTATGGCTAGGTGCTTCGTGGGATAATTTTGTGGTTCAGTCCGAAAGACTTGATGAATATAAGAAATATGCATTAGAGCTTGTTGATAAAGGGTTCGCAAAGAAAGACGGAGATGCAATAAGATTTATAACAGACAAAGTAAAAGGAAATGTGTCTTGGCATGATGCTGTTGGTCGAAAGGAAATAGTGTTTGAAGCAGAAAACGTTGAAGATTTTATCATTCTTAAGGCAGATGGATTTCCGACGTACCATTTAGCTAATGTAATAGATGACCATTTAATGGAAATTACGCACGTAATAAGAGGAGAAGATTGGATACCTTCTACTCCTAAGCATATTTTGTTGTATAAAGCATTTGAGTGGCAGGCGCCCATTTTTGCTCATGTTCCAAATGTAATGGGAACAGATGGAAAAAAACTATCAAAAAGAAGAGGAGCAAAGAGCGTTCTGGATTTTAAATCGGATGGATATTTACCCGAAGCTTTATTAAATTATCTTATGCTGCTTGGCTGGTCACCCAAAAATGATAAAGAAATTCTGACAAAAGAAGAAATAATTGAGTTTTTTTCCCTAGATAAAATCAATGTAGCACCCTCCATTTTTGATGAGAGAAAGCTTTTATGGATGAACGGAGAATATATCAGGGCTTTGCATGTCGAAGAACTGCTACAAAGAATTATTGAATTCGACAACTCTTTTCAAAGTTTTGATCGTGCAGTTCTTCTGAAATACGTAAAAAGTGCACAGACGAGAATTAAAACATTGGCTGAATTTAAAATTTATGTCTATCCATTCCTTCATCCTGTTGGGCACCAAAGTCTGCTACTAAGAAAGTATGGTAAGGCTCTTGAAAATTTAACAAATTGGAATAGTCCTATGATATCCAATGCAACGATTTTATTTATGCAAGAGGAGAATATAAAGTATCCTCAGATATACAAAGACCTGATCGGGGTAAATCAAGGACTTCCGCTCGGTGATGTCTTTGAAATTTTAGGAAAAGAAAAAACCCTTCAACTATTGAAGTAGTAGCAGTAATCAATTATCCTTAAATAAGTGAAGAATTCAGCAAAGACATCAGGTGTTATTTTCCATCCGGTTATTCTTTCATTGGCAGGAGTATTTTTAATTGTCAACACTTCAACAAATGATTTACAAAAAGCTTTTTATTGGACAGGCTTGTCTGCGATTTTTGCACTTATAATTGGTGTTTTTGTTGTGCTTGGCGTAAAGCAGGGATTTTTTAATAATTTGGATGTTTCTAATAGAAAGCAAAGAGTTATTCTTTACCCTTTTGCGATACTTGTTGTTATCTTTTTTGGTTTTTTTGTTTTTATATCAAGAGGACCATCGTCTCTTGTAGCAGCGAGTATAATTTTTATCGTGGCTCTCTTAGTGTTGGATCTTATAAATCATAAAATAAAAGCTAGCGTTCATGTTGCATCAGTTACATCATTTTGCACAGGGATACTATACCTTTACGGAATTAATTTCTTACCGGTTTTTGTTTTAGTTCCAATTGTTGCCATTGCTAGAATTGTTGAGAAAAGGCATACGGTAAAAGAAGTTATCGCCGGCGGTTTGAGCGGGTTTGGATTAACTATGCTTGGTATTTATGTTGTACAATTCATTTTAGGAACATGAATATAAAGAAATTGGCTAAATCATTTACCTACGCATACGAGGGAATTAGGTTATCAGTAGCCTTAGATCAAAATGTAAGATTTCACTTAGTTGTAGGGACTTTCATCTTTGTGCTAAGTCTATTATTAAAGGTACCAAAAAGCGAGTTGATGTTTGTCGTTTTTGCTATATTTTTCGTTGTTATTACTGAGATGATAAATACAGCAATTGAAGAGATGACAAATCTGATAAAAAGAGAACATAGTGAAGAAGCACGAATAGCAAAGGATGTTGCAGCAGGCGCAGTACTTCTGGCAGCAATATTTGCTTTAATAGTAGGAATTGTGGTTCTTGTTCCGAGAATTATCGCACTATTTTATTAATTTTTACTGCTTGTTTGTGAGTGACCGTGCGTTAATGCTAATATTTCAGAAAGTTTTTTAACGAATTTGTTTGCATGATCACGACTCATACCTACGCGTGCTACAACCTGGAGTTGCGTTGAATTACCAACTTTTTGGCATATATCAAGAGTTACTCCATCATCATTAACATTCATAAAGACAGTATCGGTATAGAGGATATTAACTTTCTCAGGATTTAGATTTATTTGAAATTTATGATCTTCGTTTTTTGGCATTTAAATCACCACCTATCTTATTTTTGATCCGGGTTCAACATCCTTCTCCGGTTGTATAAGAGTAATATTTTCTATATCATCACCGGTTGCTAATATCATTCCTTGGCTTTCTTCACCCATCATTTTTCTAGGTTCCAAATTTACGATTGCAAGCAATTTTTTATCAATCAAATCTTGCGGGTCATAACTTTTCCCAAGACCTGCTAATATTTGTCTTATTTCACCACCAATATCTACAGTTAACTTGAGGAGTTTGTCGGATCCCTCTATCCTGGAGGCTTCAAGAACCTTGATAATTCTAATGTCCAATTTTGCGAAATCATCAATAGTTATCACTCCGAATATCTTACGTTCTGATAAAATTCCTGTCAAGGTTCTAAATACACAGAGTATTGGCCAATTTTTCTTTTTAATCTGTATTTTTCTATTATAAATTTTTCTATTCCATCCTTCTGCTCGTTCTCATCTATAAGTGCAAGTTTTACACTTTTTCCCACAAGAGAATATTTTACAAGATCCTCATAATAAGCACTATTTGTCGATTCAATGCGGTCATACGGAACCGGATTTTTTCTATCGTAGATAAAATATATCATTGGGTAGAATGAATGGACAAAAATATAATCATCAGGTTTTGTCTCAAGCGCTATCAATTTCTCAAGTTCATGGTGTTGTACTTTAAAATTTTCATCCACATAAAGTGAAATTTTACCGCCTAAATAAGAATTTTGTTCAACTAATGGAATAGCCGCTTTATAATAGTTTTTGAACAGCGCGGTATAAAAACCTGCAGATATTGATATAAAAATAATGAGATAAGATAAAAGTTTTATTGTAAAAGTAGGAAGTTTGTTGATAAAAATTACTATTAGGATTCCTGCAAGAGAAAGTATTGGATACAGCTCTTCATTGCTTGAAACCCGCGCCAGTGCAAAAAAGCAACTAAGTATAACCAGCGGAATAAATATGAGGTTATACTTTTTTCTATAAAGAAGTAAGGCAGTAGTTAATAAAGATGATATTGGAAGTATAAGAAGTGTAGGAGCGTTAAGATGTTCGTAGCTTGAAAGTGTAAGGCTATTCAAGTCATGCATGAATGAGTAGAACATGATGAAGCTATTCAGATATGAAGCAAAGGAATTAGTTAGAAGTAAATATATTGTGAAAATAATTATTCCCCAAATAAATCCGTAAATAAATTTAACAAGACTACTTCTGTTCGATTTTGAAATTAAATAGTGGATAGCAATAGGCAAAAGAATAATAATGAAGTTTTGAAACATCAAAAAGGCAATAAAAGACAGTATTCCAATCAGAAAATGTATTAGTGCATTTTTTTTACTTTCCGAAATGAGAATTAGATATATAACAAGCAGAATTATTGGAAGAGCCATTGTTGTGGGTGATGCAAAATTCAAATGGGCTGGCCCCCAAGCTACAAATATTAATACAGATAGCAGACTATAAATAAGTCTTTTTGTAATGCTTTTGACTGTGTTGAAAATAATCCAAATCGAGAGCACATTTAATATGAGAATAAGTATTCGTGCTGAAAAAACACTTTCTCCAAAAAGGAGAAAAGCAAAAGATAATATAAATATTCCTAGGGGGTTATGAGGATAGTAATAATCTCTGTAGGGAATGCTGCCGTTTAAAAGTTTTGATGTACTATTCAATAAATAGCCTTCTTCACCAAATACTAAACCACGGAAATGAAAGTAGCACAATATGGGCAGAATAATAAGGATTAGAATTCTGAAGTATGTTGGTCTCATCCTGCCATAATTCATTATATCAAAGACTAACGGGTTTCTATATAATTGATTTCACCTGTAAATACATTAACTTATTTCTTATGGATAAAAAACTGATAGTATTACTGCTGGTCGTATTCATAGACCTCATAGGTTTTGGTATAGTGATACCGATTTTACCGACCGTAATTTCTCACATGGGAGGTGGAGCTCTTTTGGTTGGAGCGGTAATTGCTATCTTTTCGTTATTTCAATTCCTCTTTTCACCTATTTTGGGGAGGTTATCTGATAAGTACGGCAGAAGACCAATTCTATTTATAAGTTCTTTAATCAACGCTTTTTCATATTTTCTAATTTTCTTGTCTCAGAGCATTTGGATAATAATTTTAGGCAGAATGATTGCGGGAATAGGAAGTGCTAATCTATCAGTTGCCCAAGCCTATATTGCAGATACGTCTGAGTCGCACGAAAGAACAAAAAGAATGGCATTGATAGGGGCAGCATTTGGGTTAGGATTTATAGTCGGACCTCTCTTGGGGGGAGTCGTTTCAACTAGGTTTGGGATTTCTTATGCATTTTTAATACCTGCTGTACTATCATTTATTAATTCAATTCTTATTTATCTTATCCTTCCGGAGTCAAAAAAAGTTCTTCAAAAAAATGTAAAAATCCAACTTTTTAGTCTCAAAGTTACTAAGGAAGTATTACGGCCAAAGAATATGTCCTTCCTGCTTTTTCTTTTCTTTTTTGCAAATTTGTCTCTTGCACTCGTCATTGGAGTTTTTCCCCTATATTCTCATGAAAGATATGGATGGAATGAAGAGCAGAATGGATATTATTTCGGCCTAATCGGTATAGGCTCCTTTATCACGCAGATATATATAATAGGGCAATTATTAAAAAGATTTAATGAAGCAAAGATTGTTAGAATTGCACTTCTTATATTCGGACTTGCAGTTACAATGGTTGGTCTTGTCCCTCTTGGCTGGATGGCTCTTGTTGTTGGGCCATTTACAGCAGTCGGGTTTGGCATGGTTAATGTCGGAGTGCAGTCTCTTATTTCATTGGAATCAAAAGCGGAAGAGCAAGGGATTGTCCTTGGGGTTGCCCAGTCTTTCGGATCGATGGCTCGTGTTTTGGGGCCTCTTATTGGCGGTTTGTTGGCATCATTCCATCTGAATCTTCCCTATTTGGTTTCGGGAGGTTTGGCTATAGTAATTCTCTTCTACAGCCGAAGCTATCTTAAGCATATGAAAAAATAGAAGTTATTTGATGTATAAAAAGACACCGTTATCGGATTTTTTTTCTTTCCAATTAGGAAATTGTAAATGGTTACTGACAACCTTAGCGCCCGGCTTTAATTCTTTCAGAAGTTTTTTCTCAAGTCTCTTCATCATATGTGGCACTCCCCAGACGGTTATTAAGTCGAACTCCCCAAGATTTTCTCTCCAATAATTTTTTAGTAAAATTCTTCCATTCGATTTGCTCTTCTTTAATTTATATCTTGAAATTAAGACTAAAAACGGATTGATTTCATATCCGTATGCTTTAAGTCCTCTTTTGGAAGCTTCGTTCACAATCCTTCCGTCTCCAGACCCAAGATCCAGGAATTTTTTCCCTTTCGTAGTATTTAATAGCTTTAACATAGTATTTATTTTGCTTTTAGAAATAGCCGCAAATGGTGCACCTCGGAACATGGAATAAGATAAGAGTAAAATTACGTATACGAGTATCAACAGTAGGATTATACTTATAGCAATATCCATAGATCCGCGGGGTATAGTTTTTTTTCGCTGGGAACAAAATAAAGTGCAACTGAATTAATGCAATATATTTTTTCTGTAAGTTGAGGCTTATCTTCAGTAATCTGTCCCAGATGTCCACTACACTTGTCCAAAATTTCGATCCTTTTGTATCCGAGCTTGTACTCACCCTTTAGGATAAGAGTATCCTCAGAGATTGGATTCCAATAACTTGGCCAACCGGCTCCGGTTTCATATTTTTGCTCGGAACTGAAAAAAGGCTGGTCACAGCCTACGCTAAAGTAGGTTTTTTCCCTTTTTTTATTAAGCAAACTGCCTGTGAAAGGGTATTTAGTTCCAGCATTTCTTAATATTTCATATTGCTGGGAAGTTAAAAGTTTTTTCCATTCATTATCGCTCTTAGTTTTGGCATTATTTATTATTCCACGGCTCGTCTGCTCATTGCCTGAGTTACTTGCGTCGGAATTCATGAAAAATAGTGAGAGAAATATAAAGAAAATCAGAATTACATGTAGAATTTTTCCAAAACTAAAACGATGCATAAATCGATTATAGCAAAGCAACTTCGTTTGGGAGAATTACTATTCGGAGAGCGCTTGGATGATTTGATCTTTATACTCTTCAAAAATAGATGAAGCATCATCAGATAAAGTTATTTTATCCAGTTCATCAATTCTATAGAACTCAAGTCTCCACCCTTGTTTTCTACTGATTGAATTTACATTTTCATCAGTCATCCTCGTGTAAAAAACGCTTGAACTATCTTCCTCACCTGCAAGCGGAATTAGAGGAAGTTCTTGATTATTAACATTAGATGATAGATTCATCTCTTTCTTTAGTGCATAAATAAGCTTGGATTTTTTGTTATTTGTAACTCTAAAAAAATCCCACTTATTTTCGCTTGGATTAAGAATTACTTCCTTCGAAAAAAGTAATATTTTGTTTTTATAGGTTAATATTATTGAAGAGTTCATATTCAGTTTTTTACAATATCAATAAAATTGGTGTTGTTTGGGAAAAAAGTGTTCTTTATTGGTATTTGATCTTACGCCTAGTTCATCAATGACTGCAAGAATCAACCTTTTTGTATTTTCCATGTCGCCTTCTATAAGTGAATCCCAGGTAACTCCAGGATGACTATTCCCTTCCATTAGGTAGATGTTGCCGTTATTGCTTATGATAAAGTCTAAAGCTAGAAGTGATTTTCTGCTTTTTATAGCTTTGAGTATTTCAATGGCCATTTCTTTTATTCCTGGAGGAATATCATTTTCCTCTATGTATTTTATGTCTCCTCCTTGGTGTGTGTTACATCTAAAATCTCCTCTTGCGGAAGTTCTTATGTAAGACTGGATTAAATTTTGTCCGAGATAGATTAGTCGAATGTCAATAAATCCGGAATAATTATTGTTGGCATAGCCAGTTTTGAATTTTGCAAAAGGCTGGAGTATGAATGAAAGTTCTTTGTTGTCGCGCAGTATTTTTTTGATTAAACGTTTTCTGTTATTTTTCTCAGTGCAAAATATATTATTCCCACCTGCACCAAATCTGTTTTTAACAACAATTCTTTTGGAAAAATCTTTGCTGTCAGGATGTTTATCAACCAGAATTGCAAGCGCGTCAACAGCTTTTTTAATTGAAGTTTCACTATCATTTCTAATAGTTACGGTCGGAATGGAGAATTTAGTTAATATATCATGAGTTTTTTGCTTGTCCGAGAACAATCTTGATATCCGCACCGAGTTAAATGGTTCAATACCGTCAGTGCCAAACAATTCACTATGTCTTTTTTCTTGAACATCGTTAATTGGAGAAAATTTATCAAATATTAGCGGTGCATAACAATTTTTCTTAACTTTTATCCATTTTTTATTTCTAAATTCCCAGCAAGACTTGAATATCCCATTTTTTGTTAAGTCTCTTGAGGTTGTTAATCCGGCTTTAAGTTTTTTATTTTTGCATTGTTCAAGAAAAAAAGCATAACATTCATTATATTTTTCTCTTTCAGATTTTTTCGAAAAGGGATAGTTTGCATGATTTTCTTTCGAAGAAGCACTTGTTGCAACGCCATCTGTATATACAATTAAAACGTTGTACATTCTAGGTTTTTTCATTTTATTCAACAAAGGTTAGCGCTACGCCTTTTTTTCCGGCGCGTCCGGTTCTGCCAATTCTATGGATATAATCCTCATAATTTGTAGGAGCGTCGTAATTTATGACATGCGTAACATCATCTATATCAAGCCCTCTTGATGCAACGTCGGTCGCGATCAATATTTGAATTTTATTGCTTTTGAACTCATCAATGGCTCTCTGTCTTTGATTTTGTGTCTTATTACCATGTATGGCTAGGGTTCTAAAGCCCCGAGTTAGTAAATTTTTTGATAATTTTTCCATTCCCCACTTGGTTCTTCCAAAGATAATAACCTTGTTAAATTCGGGTCTTATCAAAAGGTCGTGCAAGACTTCAATTTTTTGTTTTCCCCCATTAATCTTTACTATATCTTGCTCAACGCTATCAGCAGTATCGGTTTTTTTGACAGATACAGTGATGGGATTTGTCACAAAGGCTTTAAGTATTTCCTCGGTTTTTCTATCAACGGTTGCCGAAAAGAAGAGCGACTGACGTTTTTTGGGAAGAAGTGCCACAATGTGTTTTATGTCATGTATAAAGCCAATATCAACCATGCGATCAACCTCATCAAGAACGACGTTTTGAAATAGCGATAAGTTTATGTTTCTTCTTTGTATTAAATCTTTTAAGCGTCCTGGTGTTCCTATGACAAAATGAGGATTGTGTCTGAGAGCATAGGTTTGCCTTTTAATATTTGCACCGCCAATAGTTGTTACCATTTCAAGCCCTGTTCCTTTTGCAAAGATCTTAAATTCATCACCTATCTGAACAGCCAATTCTCTTGTTGGAACCACAATTAAGACTCTTTGAGATTTGTCAAGATAGGACTTATTTATTAGCGATACTAAAAATGCAGCCGTTTTACCCGTCCCGGTATTTGCCATGCCTATCAGATCACGTCCGTTTAATATATGAGGAATTGCTTGTTCCTGTATTTTAGTAGGTTTTGTATAGCCATGTTCTAAAATATTTCTTTTTAGCTTAGGATCAAGCAAAAAATCATCAAAATTCAATTCAACATTTTCTTCCTGCACTAAAGACTGATCTTCGGCTCTTTTAATAAATAGAGTTGGATCGAGTTTTTTTTCAGGACGTCTAACGTTCCTTTGAAATCGGTTATTATTATTTCTGTAAAAATTATTCATACTTTCTCTAAAGCAGAAAAAGCGCTTAAAGTATATTGGTTTTATGAAGAGGAGATTGATATCTCTTGTCCCCTTCTATATTTGAAAATGTTAGGGGAGAAGATGCTCATGCGGGCAATCTTCGACATTATAAACTAATGCTTAAAAAGCTTTTAGGCTTTGAGCAGTTCTATTAATTAAAACTGCAGTAACCTATTATATCATAGTATTTGAGCAATTGATACTATAGGGTATTTTTCGAGGTTAATTCTGAAAATTTTAAAAAATCCGTAACAGGGTTAAACCATCTAATGGGAAGTATGCGAGCATCCTACCGGAGAGGAAAAGCTGGAGGCTTAACTTTTGGGAATTTTATTCCCACCATTAACCGGCCATTTTGCCTATACCGATTAGAAAAGATTAGGGCATTAAATCGTGAAATAAATTTGATGTCCTTTTTCGTAGTCTTTAATAAGATATTGGTTAAAACCGATTGGAAGAAAGAAGGCTGTATATTAGAAACATTGGCCAAAATATTGATTTTAATATTCGCCATAAGGCACCTCACTGGTTGTTGTTTGGATATAGTAAAAAAGTGATCCGATAAGACTTTGCCCAAATACGTTTCTTCCGCCTCCGCCGATTTTTTCATGAACGATTTTTAACCTGCTTTTTTATCCTTAATTAAAATATTCGCCTACGATTTTCAGTTTTAAGCTTTTGTGAATGCATCGATAAGATTATTATTGCAAGCAGAGCACTACTACTAAAGTGGTATAATTAATTTATGGATTTGCAGACGTCTTATTATGTGATGGGAATAATATTCATGAGTGTCATGTTTGTGCTCATGATAGCTCTTGTTGTTTTGGTTTTCTATATAAAAGGTAAGATAAATGATATGCAAAAAAATATTGAGGAAAAGATAGAGGTAGTCACATCATTCGGGCAAATGGGAGGAAAAGCAGTCGAGAAATTTAAAGAATTTTTAGAAAATAAGAATAAGAAAAATTAATTATTTAGATTAAGCTTGCTGGAGTCTTTTTTTGCGAAGTATTCAAACTCGTCTATGTATCGTATATATCCATTTTGTAAAATCTTCTCTACTTCGTAGCCGGGATAAACTTGCGCAAAAATATCGGGCTGTAGTTTTAAAACGTATTCATAATCCCACTTATTATGACCTGGCCAAATTAAGCGTAGATGTTCAAAAAATCGTGGAGGTTCATATGGAAGCTTGATTTTTCCACGTGCAATAAATTTATCGTTCTTGCCCAGCAAGTCTATATATTTTCGTTCTGTAAAATAAGGAACAATTCCAGACCACACTATTCCAACTGTAGCATCAGGTTTTGTTATTTTTTCAATTGATTTGGCCATTCTTAGTTGATTGGCATTTTCTGACCATGTAGCAGGAGCGGTATACCCCAATGTTTGAGGAAGCATGTTCTCAGACATTGTAGAAAAACTCAGAAAAGACAAAGTGATAATTATCATAAAAAGCATAGAACCCTTCTTTTGATGAGCCTTTTTAACGTTTGACATCAAGTAGTTAAATATTTTGCCGGATGAAAGTACATAGAGAATAAAAAAGGCTGGCATGACGATAGTTAAGTACCTATTGGATGGAGACCGGGAATGCCTCCAATAGGATACTACAATAGAGCTTTCAATGGAGTAAAAGACATTATTATTGATCCCGAAAGAGGTTTTATTGTAGCCGAAATGTTTGAGCGAGTAGCAAGAAATGGTGATAGCGGAAGAACACTTAAGAAGTGGCTTGATACTTGCTTAACAACCAGAGCAGGAAAGAAAGTGACACTTAGTCAGATTTATCTTATGCTCAAGAATCCCTTTTACTATGGTGAGTTTGAATATCCAATCGGAAGTGGTAACTGGTATAAAGGTGCTCATAAACCATTAGTTACTAAAGAACTATTTGACCAGGTACAGAAACAGTTAATAGTCCCTAAAAAAGCAAAATGGGGGAGCAAATCGTTTACCTTTAAAGAGCTTTTCAAATGCGCAAGCTGTGGATCACTGGTCATCGGTGAAGATAGGTACAGAAAGCGAAAATATGGAGAACCACGCTATCACATTTACTATCACTGTACGAGGCAAAAAAAGTATGGTTGCCCGGAACCATATCTCACAGAAGACAAGCTCGTAAAACAAATATTACGATACATAAACTTCATGTATATGGCGCATCCGCAGATATTTACTTTTAAAGAATTTGTGAAAGAAAGTATGGAGGCGTATAAGAAAATGCGAGATGAAATTTTATGGGCGCAAGACATTAACCCTGAAAACAAGCCTGTTCACTTTATGGATTACGCAAACTACATTTTCAGAAATGGAACGATGCTGGAAAAACGAGAAGTAACGAATATATTAAATCGGCAACTCTATATCCACAACGAAACTGTTACCTCAGTACCGTTAATTTAGAACTATTTCGATCGCTTCTTTTGCAACTTTTTCCAAGAAACAGCAACAACTCCAAGAACTAAAAGGCCACCAGTTACTAACATAAAATTTATATTAGGATTTGACGACTTTCTTTCACTACCTTCGGAGGATGATAAGTTCTGAGTATTCGCACTCGGAGAATATCCCGTACCTAGTACAGCTAAATCTTCTGAAGTAAGTGCATCGGGTACTTCTTTATTTCCCATACAGGCATTTGTTTTGAGATTACCTGAGTCCATTTTGAGAAAAAGGAGATATTTTTTATCTTCCTCAAACGAAAAATCAACAGATATTACTGCTCCTGGAGATTCTTGTCCGCTTACCTGAATCTGAGAAGGTCCATCGTGGCCTTTAAAGTACCGCTCGACATTAACTATAGCTGATGTATCCGATACGCTAGATACACGGCCTAACACAATTATATCTGCCTGTTGTTTATATTCCGAAAACGATATAGCAGGAGCGCAAGAAGCCAATGCAACATGAGGGGTAAAGGATAAGAATGAAAAAAGTGCAATTATAAATGTAAATAGTAAATTTCTGATCAGCATATTTATAAGAGAATTATAGCAAAAATTAGCTGTTCGAATCCTAATTCTAGGGATAAGTAGGACATATGTGAACCTTAGCTTTATTATTGAGAACTTGAGGGTGTTTTGTCGGTCCGAATGTTTCCCGTCTTGAAGGGGCTTTTAGCAAGCCCCCTCAAGCTAAATAGGGAATACGGTCACCTTAGGTGCCCGTCTCAGCTGGCGATCAGGGATTCGAACCCCAATACCGTCCTCCAGAGGGACGTGTCCTACCATTAGACGAATCGCCAAAATCAAAACATTTTAGTGTTTTGAGCTCTTTATTTTACTAAATTAAGCCCAAAATAGCCAATCCATGTTATACTCAAGCAATGATTACTTGTGAATTTGAGGATGGTGGAAAAGGAAATTTACGTCATGTTGTGGTCCATTGCTTGTGCTTGAAGGGTAACAAAATACTTTTGGTCAAAAGAGCGCAAGGGATATTAGAAGCTGGGAAATGGGGATTTCCTGGAGGATTTTTGGACCAAGGGGAGGATGTTAAAAAGTGCGCTGTTAGAGAACTCATGGAAGAGACAGGATATGAAGGTACGGTCGACAAATTGTTTAGGATAAATTCAGGAGAGCGGAAAAATGACCAGGGTAGAAATAATGTAGCCTTTGAAATGTTGATGAAAATAGGAGACAAAACAGGTAAGCCGGATTGGGAGCAAACAGCGGTTGAATGGATAGACCTGGAGGATCTTGCTGAGGAAAAAATGGCATTTGATCACTACATGACAATTTTAGATCTGAAAAAATACCTGAAAGAAGGCGGAGAGCTTCCCGCACTCTACCCACAATAAAATCTGTTGACATATACCCTCCTAGGGTATACACTGGGATAATGAAATCCCACTACGACGATGAAAAAGTTAAAGCTCAGAAGAGACTAAATATCATAAAGGGCCAGTTAAACGGACTTTCAAAAATGATTGATGATGATATTTATTGTGTTGACATCTTAAATCAAAGCCTCGCTATCCAAAACTCTCTTAAGAGCCTTGACGCTGTTTTGTTTGAAAGGCACTTATCAACTCATGTAGGACATCAATTCCACAACGAGCCGGAAAAAGCGACTGAGGAGCTTGTTACCCTCTTCAAAAGGATTAACAAATAAATATGATTAATAAAGCCTATCAAGTTAAGGGGATGCATTGTGCAAGCTGCAGCTCTATCATCACAAAAAAACTAAAAAAACTTCAAAATATTGAAAGTTGCGATGTCAATTTTGCAACAGAAAAAGCTAACGTATCTTTCGACGAAAAGAAGGTTACGACTACGGACTTAAATAACCAGATCGAAAAATTGGGCTATACGCTTGTCGAAGAGTCTCATGCTGGTCATGGCATGCCAACAAGTATAGGTGCACATAGTGAAAAAAGCAGCGCCGATCATTCAGAACACTTGGGTTTTAGTCTCTCAAAAGAGGCAAAAATAAAGGAACTTCAGCAATTTAAGGCTAAAATCAACTTAGTGCTGCCTATCTCTCTGCTTGTTTTTGCAACTATGATTTGGGATATCGCCTCAAAATTCTTCCCAGCAAGTATTCCTGCAATACCTATTCCAATGCAAATTTTAAACACCATATATTTCATATTAGCCTCTATTTTTATGTTTTGGATCGGACAGCCATATTTAAAGGCGCTGGTTAGGTTTGCAAAGTACAGGGTTGCAAATATGGATTTACTTGTCGGGATCGGTACATTTACAGCATACATTTACAGTAGTGTTTTGTTGCTTTTTCCGAGAGTTACATCATATTTCAATCTTCCAGAACATACTTACTTTGATGTGACTATTGTTGTAATCGGATTTATAACTCTTGGGAAATATTTAGAAAGTCGCTCAAAACTTAAGACAGGTGAAGCAATTGAAAAATTGCTGGGTCTTCAAGCCAAAAGTGCCTTAGTTGTGAGAGATGGAAAAGAAATTGACATACCAATTGATGAAGTTGTTGTTGGCGATATTATTCGGGTCAAGCCGGGAGGCAAAATTCCAGTTGATGGGGAAATAATTGACGGCGCAACTTCCATAGACGAGTCCATGATCAATGGAGAGCCTGTGCCTGTTGATAAAAAAAAGGGAGATATTGTTATAGGTTCTACAATAAATAAACAAGGCAGTATTTTATTTAAGGCTAGTAAGGTTGGATCTGAGACGATGCTTTCTCAGATAGTGAGAATGGTTGAAGAGTCTCAAGGATCAAAAGCTGAAATCCAAAATTTGGCGGACAAGGCTTCATCAATATTTATCCCATCTGTACTCGTAATTGCAGTTTTATCTTTTGTTGCTTGGATGACAGTTGGAGTATTTCTCTTGGGTTTTTCTCAGGCATTTTCTTTTGCATTATTATCTTTTGTTGGAGTGCTTGTTATCGCATGTCCTTGCGCTTTAGGACTTGCGACGCCAACTGCAATAATTGTTGGGGTAGGCAAAGGAGCAGAGCATGGAATACTTATTAAAAATGCGCAAAGTCTTGAGAAGCTTTGCAAAGTAAATATGGTCATTTTTGATAAAACAGGGACTCTGACGCACGGAAAGCCGGTAGTTACAGATGTTATTCCGGTTGGTTCATCGATATCTCATGAAAAAGTCTTAAATATTGCATCTAGCCTAGAAAGTCAATCATCGCATCCTATTGCCCATGCTGTGATTCGAGAGGCAGAAAAAACTAATATGGATAACTTGAAAGTGAGCCATTTTGAGGAAAAAGAAGGAGTAGGGGTTGTTGGTGAAATTGAAGGAACAAGTTTTGCGGTGACAAGGCCTTCTTCAAAAAATAAAAACATATCTGATGTTATAAATCTTCAATCACAAGGCAAAACAGTAATTTTAGTTAAGAAGGAAGATGAAGTTGTAGGAATAATTGCCATCAGTGACACGGTGAAGCCTGATGTCAAAAAAGTAATTGAAAGGCTGCATCAAATGAATATTCAAATAGTAATGGTTACGGGAGACAACCAAAAAGCTGCAGAATATATTGCTCAACAATTGGAAATTGATACCGTCAAAGCAGAAGTTATGCCGAAAGAGAAATCTAGCATAATTAAGGAATTTCAAAAGATGGGCAATAATGTTGCTATGGTTGGTGATGGTATCAATGACGCTCCAGCCCTCACTCAAGCGGATGTAGGTATCGCAATGGCAACAGGAACTGATATTGCGATAGAAAGCGCTGACATAGCTCTGTTAAGCGGTGACCTATCCAAAATTCCTCAAGCAATCAATCTCTCGAGACTGACTATCCGCACAGTCAAGCAAAATCTTTTCTGGGCATTTATTTACAATATAATTGGAATTCCGCTAGCAGCTGGAGTGTTTTATCCGATTTTCGGAATATTTCTCAATCCAATTTTTGCCGGATTTGCGATGGCAATGTCTTCTGTGTCTGTAGTTAGTAATTCATTATTATTAAAGAGAGTTAAAATTTAAATATGGAATTGTGGTTAATTTTTATGACAGGTCTGACGGTTGGCGGACTTACATGTCTTGCAGTGCAAGGTGGTCTTTTGGCTTCGGTTATTGCAGCCCGGGAAAAAGAAGAAGTTAAGAAAGGTATCAATAAGAAGAACGCTTTTCTCCCAACAGTAGTTTTTTTGTCGACTAAGCTCATCGCCTACACATTACTCGGATTTTTACTTGGTGCTTTTGGTGGTGTTATTAATATTGGTGGGAATGTTCAAATTTTTATGCAGCTTTTTGCAGGTATTTATATGGTTTTGGTAGCTCTCAATCTTCTTAATATACATCCGATATTTCGCTACGTTATCATACAGCCTCCGCGATTTTTGCTTAGAAAAGTTAAAAATCAATCCCGTGGTAAAGCAATTTTTTCTCCCGCGCTTCTTGGGGGAATGACTGTTTTTATACCTTGTGGAACCACTCTTGCCATGGAAGCATTGGCGATTAGCAGTGCAGATCCTTGGATGGGTGCAGCTATTATGGGTGTATTTGTCTTAGGTACGATGCCTCTTTTCTTTGGTCTTGGCGTTGTTACTTCCATCCTGGGGGATACTTTTAGAACAAAGTTCTTAAAAGTGGCGGCCATTGCCCTAATATATATAGGAGTAAGTTCGATTAACGGAGCATTTATCGCATTAGGCTTTCCGCTAAATTCAAAAGCTGTAATGAATGTTTTTGCTTCGGATGGTAATAGAGGAGTAAATCAAAAAAATGTTTCTAGTGTGTCGCAGATGCATGAAATTTATATTTTTGCCAACGGATACTCACCGAATTATATTCGCGTTAACAAGGGGCTACCTGTATCAATAACTCTTATAGGAAAAGGTGCATACAGTTGTGCTTCTGCATTTAGAATTCCCTCACTTGGAATTAGTAAAAATATGCAGCCTAATGAAAAATATACCTTTACATTTACTCCAAAAAGGGCTGAGCGAATAACTTTTACATGCTCTATGGGAATGTATAGTGGAGTAATCGATGTAATATGATTTTAAAGTTAAAAATAACAGGAATGCACTGTGTGTCTTGTGCAATGAATATAGATTTTGATTTAGAAGATGTTGAGGGGGTAATTTCTTCAAAAACAAGTTATGCAAAAGGGATTACGGAGGTTGAATTCGATAACAAAAAGTTGACAATTGACGTAATTAAAAAAGCGATAGAAGAGACAGGATATAGAGGCGAAATTTTTACCGAGGGGGGTGAATTATGAAAGACAACAATATATTTATATACATAATAGTTTCTTTTTTAGCCGGAGGACTGTTGGTTTGGGGAGCAATTAATTTTGGCTCAAATTCGTACGGAAGGAGCATGATGCAATTTCAGAATTCGAATAGTTTGAATAGGGTGCGTAATATAGATGCACATTTTATAGAAGAAATGATACCGCATCACGAGGATGCAATAAAGATGTCAAAAATAGCGCTTGAAAAAGCTTCTCATGAAGAGCTGAGAAATCTTGCTCGGAGCATTATCAAATCTCAAGGAGACGAAATTGATCAGATGACGAGCTGGTATAAAGAATGGTTTGGAACGTCCGTGCCTGAGGAGTCTGATGATGACTTGGATAGTATGATGGGGGGAAGAATGGGTATGATGGATGAAGATACTGATTACTCCTCGCTTGTTAACTCAGAGGAATTTGACAAAAGATTTATTGAGGAGATGATTCCCCATCACCAAATGGCTGTAATGATGGCAAATATGCTTAAAAACAGTACAGAAAGAAATGAAATGAAGAAATTGGCCGATTCCATAATTACATCACAATCTCAAGAGATTGACCAAATGAGAGAATGGTACAAGAGTTGGGAATATTGAGTTGTGCTTTCCAAGAAGTGAGGTATTGACTTGAAAGCTTCAATTCTTTATTCTGGTCATATTGCTTATTATCTCCAAATAGAAATTATTCCATGAAATTGACAATTAGCAATTAATTTGCTACACTGCTAAAGTTTTAATACTATGGCCGAGAACTACGATAACTACAACGAAAAAATGATACCCATAATCCCAATAAGGGATGGGATTGTTTTTCCGCACACAGAGTCAATTTTGACTTTCGGCAGGGCTAGAAGCTTAGCTGCTTTAGAGACTGCTTTTTCAGGGGAAAGGGTTGTTTGTTTTGTTCTTCAGAAAAACCCGCGTCAGGAGGATCCCGAAGTTAACGATTTGTATCAGATGGGAACAATAGCACATATTGAAAGAATGATCCGGTCTGATGGTGAGGTCAACGCTTTAGTAAAAGGTCTTTCAAGAGCACAAATTGTTAGCTTTTCAGAATCTTCTCAATACCTGCAGGCTGTTGTTCACGAGATAGATGATTTTGAGCCGGAAAATCCGGAGGTCAAGGCTCTAATGAACCATCTAACATCTTCATTCAAAAAAGCTCTAAGTCTTGGCAAGCAGGCCGACTTTTTAGTATTTATGAATATAATGTCCGATATTTCAGCTTCGGAGCTTGCCGACCAAATTGCGTCAACCTTGGAAATTAAGGGTAGTGAGAGGCAAGAAATATTAGAAATAGTAAATGTTAGAAAGAGACTTGAGAAAGTAGGAGAATATCTTGACAAAGAAGTTAAAGTTTTGGAGCTTGAGCGGAAAATCGCATCAAAGACACAAGAACAGCTTGAAAAATCGACAAAAGACGCAATACTTCGCGAGAGACTTAAGACTATAGAAAAAGAATTGGGTGAGACAGACGATGGCGGTGATATAAAAGAGCTTGCTGATAAAATCAAAAAAGCAGGTATGCCCAAGGACATTGAGGAGAAAATGATGAAAGAGTTAAGAAAGCTTCAGCAACTAACTCCGTATAATCCGGAATCGGGTTATTTGAGGAACTATTTGGAGTGGATGGTCTCAATTCCTTGGAGCAAAAAATCGGATAGCAAAATCAATCTAAATGATGCTGAGAAAATACTTGATGAAGGACATTACGGTCTTAAAAAAGTAAAGGAAAGAGTAGTCGAATATCTAGCAGTTCACCAACTGTCAGGAAAGATGAAGGGTCCAATTTTGTGCTTTGCAGGACCTCCGGGGGTTGGTAAAACATCTATTGGGAAGAGTATCGCAAAGGCATTAGGCCGGGAATTCGTTAAGGTTTCTTTAGGCGGAATACGAGACGAAGCAGAGATAAGAGGACATAGAAGGACATATGTCGGTGCACTCCCAGGAAGAATTATTCAAGGCATAAAGGATGCGGGTACTAAGAACCCTGTGTTTATGCTTGATGAAATAGATAAGGTTGGGGCTGATTTTCGTGGAGACCCATCCTCTGCTCTTCTTGAAGCGCTGGATCCTGAGCAGAATATGGGATTTTCAGACCATTATCTAGAAGTTCCTTACGACCTTTCGGATGTGATGTTTATTACAACCGCAAATCTTCTTGATACAATTCCTCCGGCGCTTCGCGACAGGCTTGAAATCATCAATTTTGCCGGATATACGCAGGATGAAAAATTCCATATCGGAAAAGATTTCTTACTTAAAAAACAACTTCAGGCTCACGGTTTGAAGCCTTCGAATGTGAGGGTATCTGATGAGGCTTTGGAATATACAATCAACCGTTACACAAGAGAGTCCGGTGTTAGAAATCTGGAAAGGCAAATTGCTACGATATTTAGAAAGGTTGCAAGAAAAGTTGCGGATGGAGAGAAGAGTAAGGTTATTGTTACCAAGAAGAATATTACTAAATTTTTGGGTCCTGAAAAAGTAGCAAGCCTTCTTGTTGAAAAAAAAGATGAGGTAGGAATTGCCACAGGATTGTTTTACACTCCCGCCGGAGGGGGTATCTTATCAATTGAAGTGGCACTCATGCCCGGCAAGGGTCAACTTATCTTAACAGGGCAACTGGGGGATGTTATGAAAGAATCATGTCAGGCAGCTATGACCTATGTTAGGGCAAGGGCTAGAAAATTCGGACTTTCAGAGGATTTTTATAAAAAGTTAGACATTCATGTTCATGTTCCCGAGGGAGCTGTACCAAAAGATGGGCCATCAGCCGGAGATGCTATAACAACCGCATTGGTTTCTGCCCTCACAAAAATACCCGTCAATCATCTTGTGGGCATGACAGGGGAGGTTACAATCCGCGGAAAAGTTCTTGAAATAGGAGGAATAAAAGAAAAAGCAATAGGTGCACATAGAGCCGGGATAAGGACAATAATATTACCTAAGGAAAATAGAAAGGATTTGGAGGAAATTCCAGAAGAAGTCGCAAAAGATATTAGGTTTGTTTTTGTATCACATATGGATGATGTATTAAAAGTAGCATTGACAAAGCCGTTGCCCGGTTTTAAGGAAATAAAAGGAGAAAAGGAAAAAAAGCACAACTTAACAACTCCCACACCAACACTTGCAGACTAAAGAGTTGCAAGCTTTACTTACAACTCCTACTCCAATCCTTGCAGATTAGGAATTAAATTTCAAGCCGATTTGCTGGGCGCCTCGCTTTTAAGTATTTTATCGATCAGGATATAAGCATTTTCTTTCTCTTCACCTTCAAGATATTTTTCGCAAAGTTTATTTACATTTATTTCTCCGCTTTGAGCAATATCTTTATACAAATGAGCGCTTCTTCTCAATTCCCTTTCCCCCGTTACAGGATCATTGTTGATCAGTCCAAATTCTTTTGTATAACCTACAATCCATTCCAAATTGTCGATAGTAGACCAATGTATATATTGTTCTACCTTCACTCCTTCCTGCATTGCTTTCCAAACAGACACCAGGTGGGTGAGGATGTAAAATGATCTGTGTTTATCTTCTTTGTCTGCAATCCCGTTTTCGGTAATATATATGGGAAGATCATATGTTTTTTTAAGGTACCTTAATACTTCAAGAAAGAACTCGGGTACAATTGGCCAGCCGTAATCAGATTTGTATGAATTAGGCTTTCTTGTTTCACCGAAAAGCAAAGTTTTTGCGGTTAATTTGTCTGAATTTCTAGCTCTGAATTTATATTTTCTTATATCAAGGTTTAGATAATATCCGGTGTAGTAATTGCATCCAATAAAATCCATAGTTTTTTTCGTTGCTTCAATGTAGCTCCCGACACTTATGTGGTTAACTAAATTTGAGTACCACTTGTCCCATAAATGATTTTTATGTTCAGGCAAATTCCACCTGAATGCAAAAGTCATTCCCACTTTGGACATTGGATTAATTGATTTTATCTTTCTAAAAGATCTTTTATGTGCTTCCAGCATATTCCATCTGGCAATTGATGCTGAAATTAGATTGTTCTTTTGAGGCGGAAAATACTTTGAAAAATAAGCAAGTATAACAAGAATGTTAGGTTCATTCATTGTTATCCAATAATTCACATCAGGAAATTCCAAAGCCGCAAATTTTACAAAATGCTCAAAATGTCCAATCGTTCTTTTATTCTCCCAGCTTCCTTCTCTTGCGACCCATTGAGGAAGTACATAATGATTTAGTGTAACCATGGGAATCATCCCCGCATCTACGATTGTTTTTATAATTTCTTTGTAACGGGCAACGGCTTCCAAATTTATATTTCCCTTTTGAGGTTCAATCCTTCCCCATGAAATACCTATTCTCTGTACTTTAAGTCCAAGTCCAGCCATCGTATTGATGTCGTGTTCTGCCTTCCCCTTTTTCCACCATTCCGGACCCTTCTCGTGGAGTTTTATCATCTCAGGGTACTGGTTCATATAAACGTCCCAGTCAGTATTTCTTTCCCCATCCTCTCCTTCCACTTGGTGGGCAGCAGTAGCACTGCCAAATAAGAAATCTTTTGGGAATTTTAATATTTTATTGTCCATACTCCATTTTGTGCATTTAACCGCAAAAAAGTCAAAATTATTAATTGCAGTTTTTGTTAAATAGCGTAATGTATTTATTATAGTCAGGCTCCTTAAATTTTAGTTTGAGTACCGCAACGTGTCTTAATGCTGTACAATTTTCCGGCTCAAATTCGAGGTACTTAAGATCCATATCAAGCATGGGGCGATACCATTCAAGAATTCTGAAAAGATTTGATAAATCTCCAATTTTATCTTTACTGTATTCATTCAGGTTTTTAATATTGACATTTTTCTCCGTTATTTCGTTTTCTTGAATAGCCAGTTTATTTTGTGGGTTGTTATTAAGAAAAATTATTATTCTGCTGTCAAGATAAATTATCTTCCAATTTGGATCTTTACTAAGAGAAGTTAAAACGGGATTTGTCATTTGGGTTTGATTTTTATGTTCATAAAAAATGGCATTGATCTTATATTTATTGCTAAGCCTAACGAATGACGGATATGAACTTTCCATGGGGTAATAGACTTCCTTAAAAAATTTAGAAGGATACTGCTCGGGGTTACCGTCAACAAATATTCTTTCCTTAGGATAAAGTCTATATTCTAAGTAATTACCTATATTATAGTTATTAAAAATCGGCCCACTGATCTTATTTTTAATCAAAAAATTTACAGCACTATTTGCTTCATCAATAACTCCAAATCCCACTCCGTGCAATTTGAAATTCAAATAGACACCGGGTATGGAAATTAGAATAACAACAAGAACAATAGTCTCCTTAAGATGCTTATTTTTACTAATTACCGAACTCTTAAGTGCAATTATTACAATTCTAGTCATTACAATGAAGGTTCCCAAGGCAAAGAGTGGAAAATTTCTAACGGCAAAAAAGGCAAGGAGAGTAAAATATGCGCCAACAAGAATATCTAGTCTAGATATTTTCTTATAAAAAGTAAAAACACCAACCCAAAGTACAAGTACCCCGGCGATAAAGTAAGCAAATGTTATATCGGCATAACCTTTGTGGATAGCTTGAAAAAAATTCAAGTTTTCAATAACTTCGTAGCCGTAATTTGTCAGAACGTGAAATGGATAAATTAATCCTTTAATATGGTTGGGATTTATTAGGCTTCCGAGAATGCACAAGGCAAATACTAGCGATAGAGTTTTGGTTTGCTTTTTCCCTTTGTTAACAAAGGAATCTATGAAAAATATTCCAATAAGTCCCAGCCCTACAATAAAAAAAATGTGAAAATTAATCCACGATATCATTAAGATAGGAAGAAGATAAATCAGCTTCGTCGGTTTGTCCTTGAATCTGTACAAGACGAAAATGTAAATCGATAAAAGCAAATAGCTGAAAAGTTCAGGCTTAATTTCTGTTCTGTCCATTATCATTTGCAGATAGAAAATTCCGATAACCGATGCGATAGTAAGGTGCTTCTTAAGATACACAAAAAGCATGAGAAAGCTTGTGACTGCCAGAGTAACCGATAGTACTATCAAACCGTTGAATCCAAAAATACTCTTAATTAGATAATAAACAACTTCCGATAACCACTGATTGTTCACAAAAACATACTCAGGATGTGTGAATGATATTAAATTTGTTTGGGGTACAGAAAGCGTTTTTGTTGTTATTTCGCCGAGCAGTAAGTGATGTCCAAGATCAACATTTGTACCCTGAAGCGGAATAGGGTGGAAAAAGTATAAAAGAACTAATAAAAAAAAGGAAAGCGTTAGGGCGATAGATATTTTACTCACCTTTTTTATATATTTATTCATTAATTTTAAGCTTTTTGCCTGTTCTTAATGTAGTTACAACATAATAATTTTTCTCACTTGGATTTATGCGATACGCGTTTTCGGAAGCGGTAAGTGCAGATGGGAGGTCATTGTTTTTGTAACTCACAAGAGACAGCATGAACCAGAAGTTTTCATTATCCGGAAATTTATCAACTGCTTTAACAAGATTTATTTGTGCATCTTTATAGTTATCGTTCTCAATTTGAAGATTTATTAAATTATTAAATGCAAGGAAATTCGGACCAATGGCAATCGACTCCTCAAACCAATTGTAGGCTTCATCTTTATTTCCGGTTTTATAATAATAGACTCCAAGAGTGTTTGTGTTATTGGGAGTCTTAAAGTACTCAACGGATTTTAACAAATGAGTGTAGGCTTTATCCATTTTATTCATTTGCATATATTCATAACCAAGAGAGTTTTCAAGCAAATAGCTTCTTGTAACATTAACGTCGTGCCCATATAGTGATAGTGGACTTTTCCAGTCGCCAATTCTTATGTAAGTCCTTAAGATCAGAAAAGGTATAGTTAATATGAGAAAAATCATTACAGTCAGTTTTATCCGCTTACTTTTTACTAGATCTACAAAAAATCCGGTTAGTCCCAGAAGTCCAATAATTGGGAAATAGAACCATCTATCGGCTACCGTCATTTCCAGCGGGATTATCTGTGAATGCATAATAAATCCCCCGAAAAACCACAGCAGGAAAAATAAATAGATATTAAATTTTTTAGTTTTTCTATGTTTTAGAGAAAGAATAGTAATAAGACCAAGAATTGCCAGGAATGTTAAGTAAATTTCATTCGAAAAGCTGGAGTGCTCATTTAGCCATGTTTGACCCACAGCAAGGTTGAGCGGAAAGATAAAAGTTGCTATGTAGTAGTAAAAAATAAAGGGAATATTTTCTATTCTTTGAATTAATGTGAGATTGGCAAAAACGGAATGGGGAGTTTCTCCAATTCCGACTCCAGCAACTACAAATCGTAGAAAGGCATAGATAATAATGACAACAATTATTACCGGTAGAAATTTGTATTTGTTCTTTTCTTTTAGCAACAGTGGGAATGAGGTAATTAACCATGCAAAAAGAATTCCTGATTCTTTTGAAAGAAGAGATAAGAAAAGCAACCCCCCTATGAGATAGATATTATATTTTGGGAAAGGTTTGTATAGCGCGATTGATAAAGCAATCAATCCAAAAAAGACAAACATGACATCCTGCAGGTCCGAGACATATGCAACTGCTTCAATATTTATTGGATGAATTAAAAATATCACCGAAAGAATTGCTGATATTTTTTTTGAAAAGAATTTCTTCAAGATAAATAGAACCAGGATGGAGTTTGTGATATGAAATAGAAGTTGGGGCAGGTGATAATAGAGTGGAGTTTGACCAAAGAGTTTGTAAATCAACGAAAAAAAGACGAGCATGAGAGGTCTATAGAAATTGCCGGTTACCAAAGAACTCCCGCCCAGGTCGGAGCTTGATCCCTGGAATAGCCTGAGGATTTCAAAATTTTGAATGTAGGGATGATTAATATAGCCTATGTCATCCCCCACAAATCCGTTAAAAAATATCCTGTGATAAACAGCAAGTCCAAGTAGAGAAATTAGCGCAATAACGTAGCGGGGCTTCACACAAAAAGTATAACAGATGCGAATTAAGCCTGAGAGATACCTTATGTTAAAATACTTCCATGGTTGATATAAAAGGAAAAGTTATTGACGGTAAAAGAAGAGGCAAAGATTTGGGCTTTCCGACTGCTAATGTCTCTCTTTCCGGAGGTGAGGAAGAAGGTATCTATATTTCTTATGCTGTCGTGAACAACAAAAAAATGCCTTCATTAACATTTATTGGTGCTGCCGTTACTTTTGGAGAGAAAGAAGTTCAGGCGGAAACCTACATATTGGATTTCGATGAAAATTTGTACGGCAAAGAAATTGAAATTGAGCTTTTGAAAAGGATAAGAGATAACAAGAAATTTGATACTAAGGAAGAATTGATAAGACAAATGGAAAAAGATAAAATAGAGGCAGAAGAGTATTTTAAGAATGTTTAGCGGAATAATAAGAGGTTATGAAAAACCTGCAAAAATAACAAAAGTCCACGGAGGCATCCGTATGGTTATCCCAGTTCCTAAAGATTGGGAAATTTCCGAAGGGGACAGTATATCCCTTGATGGTGTGTGTACAACGGCTGAAAAAGTTGAAAATGGAACCTTTGAGACGTACTTAATGCCTGAGACCCTCGATAAATCAACTTTTGGCGCTATTGAAGGTTCACATTACTTGAATATGGAAGTCCCCCTAAGACTAAATGATCTTGTCGGTGGACACCTGGTCAGCGGTCACGTGGACACAACGGCGAAAGTTATTGATATCGTCTCTGAAGAAGATTCAAAAGTACTGCAATTTGAAATTGGTCAGAATTTCACAAAGTACATTATTTATAAAGGCTCGATATGTATCAACGGCGTCAGTCTGACAGTAACTCAAGTTTCAAAAGACACTTTTTCAGTTGCACTAATTCCATATACTCTAAAGCACACGAATTTAGGCAGTCTTAAGGTGGGAAGCAAAGTTAATATAGAACTTGATTTGGTAGCAAAATACCTCGAGAAATTTGCGCAGTGACCTATTTAAGCATCAGTTTGTTCCTGATTTGTCTTTCAGAAGCCAATACCGGTTATTAGGTAAAGAGGCTGGGATATGCTTTTTAAGCCTTCATTTACCTTTCTTAAAGAGTAGGCGGTAAATGGAATAAATAGAGAAGTCATCCGTAAATAACAGGATCATGATAAAGAATACGCTGATCGCAATATATATTAGAGCCATAACTAAATAATTCAACTGAACCCCAAGAATTATTGAAGCAATTACGCCCAAATTAAACACAAATGCCATGCTAGAGCTGACTTGATGCTCAGATCCCCTGCCAGGGATTTTGTCAGTACCTAATAGTTTGGAAACTCCATAGTTATAAATATAGTCAAATGGATGCATGGGAAGTATAGCTCCAAGAAGTGCAATAAGAGCATTTACTGACAAAATATATGGATTTACTAGCAATACACCTAGGGCAACTAGTAATATGTAAAGCGGGTAGCTAAAACGGATACCGTACTGAGCGCTTCTTCTCCCCGATGTAACACGACACACAAACCACCTTGCCATCAATCGATTCTTTGCTTCTTTCTGTATCTTCATAATCCTGATTTATAGTGCCTTTCTTAGATAATATTTCCATCGACGAAAATTTGCAACCGTAATTACAACTACCTCTCTCTAACATAATTATGTATACTCTCAGGATATGGAAAACGACACACAGAAAGAGAGAATGTTAAGTGGGAAACTATATAACGCAATGGATCCGAAGTTGGTATCTGCAAGAAAGAAAGCAAGAACCTTATTAAAGCAGTTTAATGCAACAGTTGGTGATGAGTTCGAGATAACACTGAATATTCTTACGAAAATATTGGGAAGAAAAGGCGATAATTCTTGGATTGAACCGCCATTCTATTGCGATTATGGCAACAACATTTATCTTGGTAACAATGTTTATTTCAACTTTAACTGCATAATTCTGGACCCAGCAGAAGTGCATATTGGGAACAATACAATTTTTGGACCTAATGTACAAATATATACAGCAACTCATCCACTTGAATCTGCGGAAAGAAGAAAGGGACTTGAACTGGCAAAACCCATCACTATTGGTTCCGATGTCTGGGTGGGTGGCTCGGCTATCATAAATCCAGGTGTAAAAATTGGTTCCCGGAGTATCATTGGATCAGGAAGTGTAGTAACACGCGATGTTCCAGAAGGAGTAATTGCGGTAGGAAATCCGTGCAAAGTTATTCGGGAAGTAGAATAGCTCGAATGTGTGACCCATCGCGTGACAGCACGGAATTTAGTTATACCTGAACTTATTAAAATGTATCGATTATTTGGTTAACAAACCTCGAAGCTATATCTTTCTTCTTAATCCTCCTCGTTAAAACCGAAGGTTTCAAGATTCTCTTATGGTAATAGAACTATTGTTTATGTTTTTTGATAACTTCATCAGCAGCATTATTGAAAGCCTTCATTCTTTTGTCGTCCTTGCCAAGGTCATTATAGTGAATTTTGCAATGGCAACTGAAGGGAGTGCATTTTTCCCTTGTCAAAGAGGGTCGAAGAACTTGATATTTTAAATTATTATTCTGGAACAGGAGTAATAAATGTAATTAAATATCCCCTATCGTTGACTATATTGGGTTTTGCTTTTTCCCGAACATCATTGACCGCAGCTTTCATCATATCCTGGTTAACAATCCCACCCTTTATCTGGTTCGTAATATTTACTAATTGTTCATCAGTCATTTCTTTTACCCCTTTCACAACTTCTCCTCCCCAACGTGTTTCGCCATTTTTATCACTATTATAAAAGTAAAATCCGCCAAGATATCCCCCAGTCTCTTTCCATCTTTTTATTACACGATCAAAATTGCCTCCCGTACTAATACCTGATTGAAAGGGTGGCCGATGCATATAGGGATTTTTTTCGACACGCCCGTCCTCAAAACGAATTGTTCCAACTTCTGTATGGTCATTTTTTATAAAGGCTACTTTTATTTCTCTATAATAATCTTCTCCCATTTTTTCTTTACCACGTGTCGAACAAAGAAACATGGATGTACTATCATCAGGTGCATCAAGAGCAATGAAAGTTCGTTCGGTGTAATCTCTGTCAAAATATGGCCCTCTTTCTTGAAATGTAACGGACTCACTGGAGGAGAGACGTTCTGTTAGTGTTCCAAGAAGTGCTCTTTTTACGTCTGAGAGTTCAACTTTTTCAACAGCCGTTGGGGATTCTTTATCGTCCACTTAAGCATTATATCAGTATTTAGAGCTATACTAACTTTAGGACTAGGTGACCCCACGGTACGTTTATTCGAACCGCTCGTGAAATGGATGGCTGAGTTGAAGCTAGCCTTTGAGGAGGTAGTTTAATGAAACATTCTATTACATTTTCATGTTCAAGGTTATATGATGAAGTCACTTTCTACAAGAGATTTCTAATGGACTTAAATAATAGTAAGGAAGAAATAATCATCGAAAGTCCTTTTATTACAACAACAAGAATGAATAGCTTTCGATCTGTTTTTCAAAGAAAGATTGACGAAAGAGTAAGAATATATGTTTTTACCCGTGATCCATGTGAACATGAGGAGTTTATGGCTTACCAAGCTGAAACAGAAATCCAATATTTTGAGGAAATAGGAGTGCAAACCCTTATTTACAACAATCTTCACAGAAAGCTTGCGATACTTGATAGGAAAATTTTATGGGAAGGAAGCTTGAATATATTATCCCAAAACAAAAGCAAGGAGATTATGAGACGAACTGAAAACGTGGATTACGTAAGAGAGATGATAACCTACCTTAATTACGGAAAACTGATTTAAAAAGGGAGAATTTCTGAAGATTTAACTCTTAGCGCCTTTGCAATTACTTCAATTACCTCAATAGATACATTGACCTCTCCCCTTTCGACACGGGCAAAGTAATTAGTGTGTATACCGGCCTTTTCAGCAACTTCTGACTGAGTCATTTTGGCTTTAAGCCTTGCTTTCTTTATATTTCTACCTATTTTCTCCTGCGAACCCATGAGTTGATTATACAACTTTTCGAGATAATTTGAGTCTATAATGTAGAAGTCGATTTTGATAGAATTGAGCAGTATGTATTTGATGTATATAGACGAGTCTGGAGATACAATTCCATTAACCCAAAATGGAAAGAAATTTCTTGTTTTAACAGGTTGCATTATTTATGAAAACGATATTCCTGAAATAGAAGCAAAGCTAAGAAGTTTAAAAACTAAATTCTTTCAAAACCCTGATGCTGAGATCAAATCAAATTTTCTTCGTTATGCTAATCCAGATTTGAAAGAGTCATCGCCAATAAAATTAAACGATAGAGCAAAATATGATGAGCTCGAATCTGATGTGACTAAGTTTTTGAAGGAAATTCCAGTCGTTTTATATTCTGTTGTTATAGACAAAGCTTCTTATTGGAATCAATATCCATCCCAAAATCCATATGACATCGCGTACGCTTTTCTCCTTGAGCGCTTTCAGAAATACTTAAAGACAAAAGAGGCTTACGGGATATGTATCATAGACCCTCGCGAAGGACAAGTAGAAAAACACTATATTGGGCAAGAATTGGATAGGTTGCATAATAAAATGCGATGGGAACCAAGTGGAATTCTCAATAAATGCCCTAACATTATTGAAAGATTGCTGTTCTCAACATCTGATAAAACTGTTGGGATTCAGATATCGGATTTATATTGCTATCCCATATTTCATATGTTTGAGTATGATAAGAAGCCTGGTGAATACTGGCGATTTGATGAATTGAGCATGGAAAAACTTTACAAACACGACGGTGTTTTAGATGGATATGGTCTTAAGTTTTTCCCCGATAATACGAAAAAAGGTCTCCGCTTTTTTAGCTGAAGACCTGTTTTCGATGGGCGCCATTACCTGGCGACCAATGACAGTATACCATCTCGCCAATAATTTGTCCATTTTCCAGCTTCATTATTGCTACTTGACAAATTTATAGTTGCCTGAAGAATACTCTTGGATTGACCGGTATTCCAAAAACTCTAATCTCAAAATGTAAATGGTTTCCTGTAGACCAGCCGGTACTTCCCTCAAGGCCAATTACTTCTCCTGGCTTTACGTCTTGACCTTCTTTGACTGTTATTTTATCCAGGTGTCCATAAAGGGAAGAGATATTATCTCCATGATCAACAATAACGTGTTTTCCAAACCCCCAGAATATTTCTCCAGCATACGTTACTTTTCCGCTCATAAAGGGGGTTATGGGGTCTCCCCTTTTGCTTGCAAAATCAATTCCAGTATGGAAAAGGTAAAAAGGAAGATGTGTTTCGCCAAATTCATTGGTTATCACTCCCTGAACAGGAAGTGTAATGTTTAAAGCTAATTCCTTGTAAAGAGTGCCGTTAGGGTAGTAAAGTTTGACTGTGTTTGACGAGGCGCTGTACTCAACAAGCGCGTCAGAGACTTTTTCAATTCCAGAATTTGTTACAGAAATAACAGCCAGAACAGGAAGTAAAAGAACCATTAGAAAAGTAAGACCTATATAGAAAAGCTCTTTTTTAAATGAGAAGAGGGTTTTGATGGCAAATATGTAAACGAGGTTCATTCGTTTATATGTATATTTCTTTTGGGTCTGTGGTTAAAAGCGGATGCTCTTTTTCTGAAGCTACAATTTTTACAGCAACATGGTTTTGGTCTGCAATAATCAAAGCCTCTCCCCTGTCACAGGTTAAAAGAAAGTGTTCTTCGTATTCTGAAAGCTTAAATTCATCAGATACTCTTTTAATGGTAGTTGTATCTTGTCTCATCAAGATTCTCAAAGACGACTGGGAGGCAATAGCCCTACCATACTCTGAGGACAAAAAATCATTTGCCTGCTGGGAAATAAGTGTAACGCCTAAGTAATATTTCCTAGCACGTCTAACAAGGCCCGAGACAAACCGTGCGCTTTCATCATGCTGCAAGAGCATCCATCCCTCATCAATGAGAAGTATTCTTTTTTGCGGATTACTTTTTACTTGGTTTTGTACAAAATTAGCAACTGTTAACATCATAATTTGTCTTAATGATTCGGGTAAATCTTTAATATCAAAAACGATAAGTCTGTTATTAAGTTCAATATTAGTTTGTGAGTCAAATACTGTTGACAAAGACCCTTTTACAAAGCGCTCCAACCTATCACAGAGATCTTTTTGCTTCATATCTTTTAGAGTCTTATAAAAATCTTTTAATAACGGATAGCTTTTTTCTTTTGGTTTTCTTCCTCTAGTGCTTTTCTTAGCTTTTGTATTATTTGCACGAAGAGTGTGACCGAAATCCTTGTATGTTTGAACTATTGCCTTGTCAACGACAGCCTTTTCTTCAGATGATAACTCTCCAACTATAAGGGATACTATCTCAGTCAGGTCTTGAATGTGCTCTGAAAGATTATTTTCCCCTTCAATTACACTTGTTGAAAAGTCAAAGGGGTTGATTTTTTCTTTTGATTTTGAGGAAAGCTTTATGTACGTTCCGTTAACAGAGTTTGTTAGTTGTTTATATTCCCGTTCAGGATCTATAACGATTACCTTTGTTCCCTGCATGAGTTGTCTTAAAATCTCAACCTTTGCTGTGTAGCTTTTTCCGCTTCCCGATTGAGCAAATATAATGCTGTTAGCGTTATTTAGACAAAACCTATCAACTATGACAAGAGAGTTATTTGATTTATTTATGCCATAAAGCATTCCTGACTCTTGGACAAGTTCGCTAGAAATAAAAGGAAAAGTCAAAGACGCGCTTGAGCTATCTAAATTTCTTCTTTGATCAAGCTTATTTTCAGCCCGGGGTAAAATAGATTGTAATCCGTCAAGTTGCTGAAAAGTTGCGGTTTTAATATAGAAAAGTTTTGTTGCCATAACTGTTTCTAAAATAGTTGTTATTTTATTAAGCTCTTCAAGTGAATCCGCAGTTATTCCCATATAAATTGAGACTTGGAACAACTTTTCTTGTCCTCTTTGAATCTTGTCACGTAGCTCAATTGCGGATTCTAATGGATCTGTTAACTCTGACCCAATCATTTTTCCGTCTTTTAACATACTTCTTTTCCTTGACTCAAGCTCAGTTATTTTTCTGTTAAGTTTTGGGAGGGCAAGAATAGGGTTAACTTGCTCTATGTGATATGAAATATCTATATTGTGGTTAAAGTTTACAAGCATGTTAAGCCATCCGGTTGTTGCAACAAACGGGTAACCGGATATGAAAAGGGTTCTTGCAAACTTTTCGCCAATTTGAAGATGAGTACTTTGCTCCTCAAGTCCTGAGTAAGATATAAGGTCTACTTGGTCTTGTTCGCCAAAATTATACTGAAATGATTTTTTAACAAGGTTTTTTCTTTTACCTTTTTTAGGCTTTTTAAAAAGTCTAAGTGGCAAATTGTCTATTAGATAATTTGGTATTTGTAAATTACGCATATAATCCTTCTAATAATGCTCCGATCGATTCTCTGGTCAATTCCTGTGTTTTTACTTGGTTGGGGTTGTAAAATGTGTAAAATAGGTTTAAAAGCTCGAAGCTATCAACTGCTCTTGCTTTCATTCCTAGTTTTTCAATAGCTCGCATTACCAAATCTTTTTGCAGATTCATCTGTTCGGAAATTATTGAAAAATCTTTATCTTTTGACTGGTTGTCATACGGCACGACGATGTAAAATCTACGTGTTAATATTTTATTTCCTGATACAACTTGTTTTATAAAATCTGAATAGTTATCTATTTGTTCTCTATAAACTGCTTCTTTCTCAGCTGATTTTCTTTTAGCAATTTGCTCTAAATAATTATCAACGTCAACTTCTCTTACCCGTATTAAAATTTGAAGAGGGGTCGCAAGTGAATTAAGGAAATTTTGAAAGGACTCAAGAAGAACATCCTGCTCTTCATCGCTTTTTAACTCAAAGTTAACGGATGAAGTTTCTAAAACCATTCTATATCTATTGTTTGGAAGGACTAAAATTCCATCCCTCACTTCTTTAATTTGTATCTGCTTTCTTGATGACGATTTATTATTTGATTTGTTCAAAAGAAACATTGAGTCCTCCTTTCTTATACGACTTTACAGAAAAACTGTATGATGGGTTAGTAATTAATCTTTCAAGCCTTACTAAATCAGTAAATGAAATATCTTTCTTAATTACTTTACTTACTTTGTGCGAGGTTGTCTTTTGTTTACGTCTTTGCGTGCTTACAACATCCATTTGCCTCATAAAATTTTCATTCTTATTAAATACGTAATATCTAGGCTTTACATTGTACTGGAAAAGAATTTTCAACCAGTTAAGAATAAGTTTGTTTTTAAATCTTATTGAAAGAACAATAGAAGTAAGTGATACTGACAAAATTAATGGGAATTTGTATATTGAAAAGCTCATTGTAGGGTAAAAAAGTGTATAAACAATCATTACCCAAAAAACTGGAACAATTAAAAGCAAAATTTGGGTTAAATTAAGATTTCCTACAATCTTGTCCTCAACAGTTGTAATTTGTGCCGGTATGCTTTGTGTTTTCATGCTGCAACCACCTTTCTTGGAGTCTTAATAACTCTGTTTGTTGTTGGCTTTGTTATAACTACTTCTTTTTTATTAGAAATCACATTCATAATCTGTCCTCCAAGTTTTCTGATCATGCCACGTCCGGTGTTATAAAACATAAGTTGAACCATAAAGGAAGGGGTTTTGAGTAGCGTTAATAATAATCCAATCCCCACAAGAATTGAGATAAGCGAATTTGTCCCGACCTGCTCGGGCACAGCTAAGAAGGATGAGGCAAGTTGGATAATAATAACATGGACAAATACAGTAAAAATTGCAACAAGGTATGTTTTTATTGAAATTTCTGCAAAGTCTGAAAATTTAGGAAACGCCCAAAGAAGAAATATAAAAGGAGATAGAACTGCCCCAAGAGAAATTGTTATAAGGCGCATAATATAAAAAAGGAGAAGAATAGCCGCCAAGATAATAAACAAGAGCATAAAAATAAGGGTGATAATTGCAGCTTCCCCATTTGCGATTTTTAGTAAATCAGCGCTATTTAATATCCATGCACTGCTTAATCCACCAGTTGAAGCAAGTAGAGCTTTAACTAAAGTATTAGAGGTATAAATTATCCAATCAACCAAAAAGATTGATGAGTTCGCTCCTAAAAACGCAAGGCCAATTCTTGGCAATAAATGTTTAAATTCAAGCTCTTCAAAGCCAAAAGTAGAGGCTGACATGAACTGAAATCCTAAAAGTGCTATTAAAAGTACAAATAATGAATCAACAATCCCTACCATTACAAGCCAGAAGTTAAATATTGCTGAATTTGAGACAACAGATGGAGTTGATCCTAGAAAACCTACTACCCCATCAATTAGTGGTTTTGTAGCCGACTGGACAATGTTTTGCAAAAATCCATTCATAGCATCTATCATGACCATAGTAAGCCCTCCTTGTGGATCCTCTGGTACAATGGGTTTTAGCTCAAGTGGAGTTGCGTTACCAGGAAGCGCCGGTGTTGTAAATGCGTGTGTTAAAAGAGATGAAATTGCCCCCGCAGACAATACAAGTACTAAGCCGATAAAGGCGTTTCGAATGGTAAGCTTTGCCTGCTCTATGGAGTCAGGTTTTCCGGTTGAGGTAATATATGTGTATCCGCCTTTAATAAAGAAAAATACCGTTGCAAGGGTTGCAAAAATTATTAGACTGTTAAGTGTTTGTTTAGTAAAATTGGCAACATCAGAATTGGCAGCTGCAAAGGCAGGAGATGCCCACGAGATAAATATCGCAAAAATGCTATATATTATAAATAACTTCATTAATAAATCCTTTCTTTACTGACCCGCTCCAAACGCAGTTGTTGCAAGATCAGAGACAATATTGCTAAATACAAATGCACCAAGTGCTATTGCAAGTCCGACAGCTGAATAGAGAATTGTTTTCTTTGCTCCCTCTAACTGTTCTGGACTACCGCTACTTGTAATGTATCTAAATCCACCCCAGACAAAAAAACCGGTCGCAGTAACTCCTGCAAGTGTAACTAAAATTTGGATAATGCTTTGAATGAAGTTTTCAATTCTAGTAACATCTGCCGACTGGGCATAAACAGGATTTGCTATAAGTAGGAAAGTAGAAATAAATGAGTAACCGATAATAATTTTTTTCATGGTGTCACCTCCTTTAAGAATGAAGCTGGAAGATTTTTGTACAAAAAAAGCTGCCAGCTTGGGCAGCAATTCAATTTGCTGAGTTATACCAAACTTAGGATAAATTTGTCAATAGTTTATTACTATGAGGAAAATTTAAAGAGATCATTGATTCATCCAAAACCAAATATCATTTTTTAGTTTTTCTTGGAGTTTATAAGTATCTCCATGGCCTAAATAACCCATATAGGATTGAATTGACTGGTAAAGAGTATTATATGAGATTTGTTCATCTTTATATTCTTGAATTCTTTTTCTTATCCTGTTAACTAATCTTCTTTTTGTCTTTGTGCGTGGCAGGATACAGTACGGAAGCAGGATATATCCAAGAAAATCAATTCCCAAATATATAGAGCTTAGAATGATTTTCTTTGGGTGTAATGATAGCTTTAACTCTTCTTCTAAAAACTTTTCAATTTTGCCTAAAAGTTGTACCAGAAGAACTTTGTCATTCAAAACTATTATGAAATCATCCGCATAACGAAGGTGGTGTTTAATTTTTAATGTGTGCTTTGTGAATTGGTCAAGCTTATTCATGTAAATATTTGCAAAGACTTGACTAGTTAAATTGCCTAAAGGGATACCTTTCGAATGATTTGAATCGGTTGCAAAACTTTCTATAACTTTTGATAGCAGAGAAAGTATATCCTTATCATGAATTCGTTCTGCTAGAATCTTAAGAAGTATTTGGTGGTCAACATTAGAAAAAAACTTTTGAATATCGCATTGAAGAGTAAAACAAGGTCTTGAAAAATTTTTACTTTCAATTCTTATTACTTTCTCAAGTCTTCTTACTCCTTTATGCGTTCCTTTGTTAAGCCTACAAGAATAAGAATCAAAAATAAAAGTCTTGTCATACATTTCATAAAGGTAGCTATAAAGCAGATGATGAACCACCCTATCTCGAACGGGAGCTTTGTGAATGTGCCTTCTTTTAGGGTCATTTACAAAAAATGACTCATATTTACCGTGGCGATACGTCTTATTTTTAAGATCAACAAACAAGGAATAAATATTATCTTCGATTTGAAATCCAAAAAGCTGAACGTCCTTTTTCTGAGTTTTACCTTTTCTAAACTCATTCCAGGCTTGAAAAAGATTTTCTAATGTAATAATATCCTCATAATTCATACGGATAGCCTAAAAAATATGATTACAGATAAAGAGAATCACACACACACACACACACACACACAATAACATTGCTTACTTGGATATTCCGCTTTTTGCGAAATTATACGATTGGTATAAAGCAGTAAGTCATGAAATTTCCAGTTTTCCTAAAACCAAACGCTACTCTTTAGGATCAAGAATTGATAATCTAACACTTGAGCTTATAGAGCTTACAATTACCGCTGGATATCTCCCAAAAGAGCAAAAATTGCCGACCTTGCAAAAGATAAGTGTAAAGCTTGATCTGTTAAAGATACTGTTCCGTTTGTCTTTTGAAACAAAATGTATCAATAACACCAAATACCAGTCTCTTTCCATCCAGCTAGTTGAGATAGGCAAAATGCTTGGCGGTTGGATAAAAATAGTAAGAGGGTAAGACTATCCGGGGACGAAACCCAATGTTGTCATTGCGATTGTCAGACCAATTGTTGTTGACGTTGGAAAGACCACCATTGTCAGAGTTGCCACCAAACAGCCGATTGTCGTCCTCAAAATAAACGTCCAGCTTCAAAATACTCACCATAGCTTGATCACTCTTGCTACTGAATTTTATGTTTGCACTTTAAATAAAGAGCAAAAAGCGAGACGTACGTAGTACTTCCTCTTGAATTTTATTAAGGTTTTGCGCTTTTAAACTCACGTAAAGTTCAAAACTCTGAAAGTTACTTAATAAAAGAGGCGGTGACTGGTGAGCGTACTCACAAGTTCATGAACCGTTTCGTTTATATCCTCCCACGTTTTCTCCAAGTTTTCAAGGGGACAAAATACCAAGGGA
>CAZVGS010000004.1:0-100648 GCA_964627245.1 uncultured Gammaproteobacteria bacterium
ACAGCTTGAATTCAGCTAAATACCACGGGTGTAAACCCGTGGATTATTTATTTTGCATCCAATGAATAATATTAGAAATTTTGCAATTATTGCGCACGTCGATCACGGCAAGTCAACTCTTGCCGATAGACTCATGGCATTAACAGGGACATTGACAGGTAAAGATTTGGATCAAGAACAATTTTTAGACAGCAATCCCATATCCCGCGAGAGGGGTATTACTATAAAACTTGCGCCTGTTCACATGAAGTACAAGGATTATGTCTTAAATCTTATTGACACTCCGGGTCATGTTGATTTTTCATACGAAGTCGTCAGAACTCTTTACGCGTGTGAAGGTGCAATACTTGTCGTTGATGCGACAAAAGGCATTCAGGCACAGACTGTAAGTCATTACAATGTTGCAAAAAGCTTAGGGCTTGTCATAATTCCTGTAATTAACAAAGTAGATTTGGATAGTGCTGAAATTGAAAAGACCGAAAATGAAATAACCGAATCTTTTGGTTTTGAAAAGGAGGAAATTATGAGGATAAGTGCAAAGAGCGGTTTGGGAGTTGAAGACTTACTTAAAAGATTGATTGAAAAAGTTCCTTCACCTGTTATATCGGAAAATGCCAAAACACAAGCCTTGATATTTGATTCAAAGTACGATGAACATCGGGGAATAGTAATTTTTGCAAGAGTAAGAAGCGGGGAGATAAAAAAGGGAGACGAGATAGAATTCGTTTCGGACAAAACAAAAGCACTTGTTATGGATGTTGGATTTATGTCGCCGGGATTTGCATCAAGTCAAAAACTTGTGAATGGTGATGTCGGGTATATTATTACCAATATCAAAGATATAACCCAAGCAAAAGTTGGAGATACGATGACACTTGCCAAAAATCCTGCAGAGTCGCTCCCCGGTTATAAAGAACAAAAGCCTTTTGTTTACCTATCAATTTATCCAACTAGTTCATCTGATTTCCAAAATCTAAGAAAAGCAATTTACTCACTTAAGCTAACCGATGCTGCACTTGCTATTGCTCCTGATTATTCTTCAGTATTCGGATCAGGTTTTCGTTGCGGATTTTTGGGGCTTTTACATTCACAAATAATTCTTGAGAGGCTTGAAAGAGAATATGATTTAGATGTTTTTTCTGCACCTCCGTCAATCCTTTATTTAGTAGATGGAGAAGAAGTCTCAAGTCCAAAAGACTTTGATATTTCAAAAAACGATATTAAAGAACCTTTTATCATGGGCGAAGTCTATGCCCCTTCTCAATATTTAGGCGGAATAATGGATCTCATATACAAGGGACGTGGTAAAGAGGGGGATTTTACATACTTTGGAGAACAGGTAAAAATACTTTTTGAGATGCCTTTGTCAAATATTGTGTACGACTTTTATGACAGGCTAAAATCCGCTTCATCGGGTTATGCTTCATTTGATTATGAATTTTTGGAATATAGAAATTCGGATTTAGAACGTGTAGATATCTCTGTCAATGAAGTTGTTGTTCCGGAGCTTTCATTCATAGTGCATAAGTCCAACACAGAATCTTTCTCAAGAAGGATTGTAGAGGTGCTTTCAAAAAGCATACCCAAGCATGCTTTTCAAATTGCTGTCAGGGCACAGGTTGGAGGAAAAATAATTGCGTCAGAGAAAATCGGAGCTTACATGAAGGATGTAACTGCAAAATTATATGGAGGAGACAGAACAAGAAAAGACAAATTACTCGATAAGCAAAAAGAAGGAAAGAAAAAGATGAAATCCATAGGACGCGTAAATGTACCAAAAGAGGCTTTCATGAGTATTCTCAAGGTTTAGTTTTTTTTGCTTTGCCTTTCGTCATAAGAAAAAGAAGGTAAAAAGAAAATGAAATCAATTGGAAGGGTTAATGTTCCCAAGGAAGCTTTTATGTCTATACTTAAAGTTTAGATTACAGAATAAAAAGGAAAACTCCGGCAAGAATTAAGAGTACAACTCCGCCAATTAGCCCAACAGTAGTAGTAACCGATCCGCTATCGGCAATAGTTGGAGTTGCTGTCGGAATTTCCGTTGGTGTCATTGGAACTTCAGTTGGAGTTGCCGTTGGGGCAAGAGTAGCGACTGCTCCTGAGACTTGTATCTGTTGAGAGCAAGCGGTACTTACAGCACCGCCGTTATCGGTAAATACCGCAGTTGCCGTAAATGTTCCGCCGGAGGTGTAAGTATATGATAGAAGTGCAGATCCGGATGCAGCGCCTAAGCCTGATGTTGCATCCTGCTGAACCCCATTGCCCAAATTAAAGGTAGCTTTTGAAAGTACGCCATCCTGATCATTTCCTGTTGCCGTAAAGTTAACCGCTAGCGGCGCCGAACCCGATGATACAGATGAAGCAAGATTTAGACATGTAGGAGATTGATTGGCTGTGCCTATTGTTGGAGTTGGAGTTGCGGGTTCTGTTGACGGAGAAGGACTGGGAGAATTCTGAGCTTCAGGCGATGGAGAGGCTCCAGATTGTCCTTCGCAAGAAGCAGCAGAGATTGTTACTTGGAGAGGAGATGATCCGGCAGAGTTAAAAACATTTTCTGTTGCACCGTCTTGCTGCGACAAAGAATAAACCTTAGTACCCGCGGTGTCTATGTCAAGCGTGATAACCGATCCGTTTGTTGGAGAAATAGGCTTCACGGTTATAGTGCCTACATCAGTTGTTGTACTTATGGCTTTTGTAACATCCGCTCCTATATTTAAGGTTATTGTCATACCGGCCTCTGTTTGCTCGGGGCCCTTTAGAGTTTGAGGAAAAGCCGATTGATTTGGTGAGAAATTTATATCAAATTTTGTCTTATCCCACTTGATTGCCAGCTGAATAGTGCTTACTATATTTTCTCCGGGATTTACAACCAGCTTTGAGGTTTTGGTCATATCACATTGATCAGTGGTGACACTTGGAGGTACAAATGAAAGAGTTGTAGTTGGAGCTGCACTTCCTCTTGTCGAGGTTTGATTTTTTACAAAATAGAGCGCTATTGGGATAGCAAGAAGTAAAAAAGCTAGATTTCCAAGTAAAAAGTACTTGTTTTTAAAAATATTCATTTCGACAATCCTTCACCAGACAAAAAGCCTGCAATGCAAGATGATATTAGCGTAGAAGATTTACCAATAATTTGCAAGTAAAGAGCACTAAAATTAGCAGACCACTTGACAAATTGATAAAGTTTTTATATAAATACACTCAGTCCAAATCAAGGATTCTTGTTTGGAATATTTCTATGCTAAAAGCTAATTTTAATATAAAACCTCTTTTCTCAAATGTACTGGTGAAGCCTTTAGATGCTGAGGAAAAAACAGTCTCAGGAATAATTCTTCCAGATACAGCGAAAGAAAAACCAACAGTAGGCCTTATTATGGCGATAGGGGATGGAAATATTAATTCAAAAGGTGACCAGGAGAAAATGGTTGTTAAGGTAGGGGACAAGGTAATGTATAAAAAATGGGGAGGAAATGAAGTAAAGGTTGGAAATGAAGAATGGACAATAGTTGAACAAAAAGATATACTCGCAATTCTGAGTTAGTTAAATAAATTTATTCATTATGGCAAAACAAATTAAATACGGAGAAGACGCAAGAAAGGCCTTAAAAGCCGGAGTAGATAAATTGGCTGATGCAGTTGTAACAACTCTTGGTCCAAAAGGCAGAAATGTTGCAATTGATAAAAAATGGGGAGCACCAAATGTAATCCACGATGGAGTATCGGTTGCAAAAGAAATAGAGCTTGAAGATCCATTTGAGAATATGGGTGCACAGCTCGTTAAAGAAGCATCTTCAAAAACAAATGATGTTGCAGGAGACGGAACAACAACTGCAACACTTCTTGCACAAGAAATTATCAATCACGGATTTAAGTATGTTGCAGCTGGTGCAAATCCAATGATACTTAAAGTCGGGGTTCAAAAAGCCGTTGATAAAGTAACAGAGGAAATAAAGAAAATGACTAAAGAAGTAAAGGGGGATGATGTCTTAAAAGTAGCCACAATTTCTGCACAGGATGAAAATATCGGAAAGCTAATTGCCCAAGCTTTGGAGAAAGTAGGAAAAGACGGAATAGTGACTGTCGAAGAGGGACGAGGAATTGAATTTTCCATTGACTATAAAGAAGGAATGGAATTTGATAAAGGTTATGCGTCAGCTTATTTTGTTACGAATTCGGACTCGATGGAGGCAGAAGTTGAGGATGCTTATGTTCTTATAACTGATAAAAAAATAACAAATCTTCAGGAATTTCTACCATTCTTAGAAAATTTTGTTAAAGTAAGTAAAAATTTAGTAATTATTGCTGATGACATTGAGGGTGAGGCTTTAGCTGCTTTTGTAGTAAATAAATTAAAAGGCGTTCTAAATGTTCTTGCGGTTAAGGCTCCGGGATTTGGAGACAGAAGAAAAGCGATGCTTGATGATATAGCTTTGCTTACAGGAGGGATTGTTATTTCTGAAGATATGGGTAGAAAGCTTGAGAGTGTAAAAATTGAAGACTGCGGAAGGGCGGATAAGGTTAGATCAACTTCAGAATCAACTCAGATAATCGGCGGAAAAGGAAGCAAAAAAGATGTTGCATCAAGAGTAGAGTCGATTAAAAGAGAAATTGATAAATCAACTTCAGATTTTGACAAAGAGAAGTTACAGGAAAGACTTGCAAAATTAGGGGGCGGAGTTGCTGTTATCAATGTTGGAGCTGCAACTGAGGTTGAGATGAAAGAGAAAAAAGAAAGAGTAATTGATGCGGTTGCTGCAACCAAAGCTGCCCTTGAAGAAGGAATTGTGCCGGGTGGAGGAGTAACTTTGCTTAAGGCAAGAGCTGCATTGCCTGTTCTTAAAGATTCGCTTAAAACTGACGATGAAAAGCTTGGCGTTGAAGTTCTGCATTTAGCATTGGAAGCACCTCTTCGAAGAATAGCCAAGAATGCAGGAGCAGACGATGGTTGGGTTTTAAGAACCGTTGAGGAAGCATCAAAAGATGCAAAAAATAAGGATTACGGATTTAATGCAATAACTTTAGGATTTGAATCAATGATAACAGCGGGTGTAATTGATCCAGCAAAAGTAACTAGATCAGCTGTCCAAAATGCAGCCTCAATCGGCATGATGGTATTAACAACTGAAGCTCTCGTTACCGATCTTCCTGAAAAGAATCCTTCAGCCGGTGGAATGCCCGGTGGAATGCCCGGCATGGGCGGCATGGACTACTAAAATAGTTTGTGGCTTATACAATTCTTTCTTTCCTTCTTTTTCCTTAATATATAATACTTTATACTTAACTCTAGCTATGCTGGATGTTCACGCTCATTTGCAGTTTCATAAGTTTGAGTCAGACTATGATGCAGTTATAAAAAAGGCTTTTGCTGATGGGTTGACGCACATAGTTAATACGGGCACTTCAATTGATAGTTCAAAAAAGGCAGTTGAGTTGGCGGCTCAATATGATATATGTTATGCAATAGTCGGAATTCATCCTCATCATGCAGATAAATCTGATGAAGAATATGAAGGACTCATGCCGGATAATTGGTTAAAACAATTAGAAGTGTTAGCAAAACAACCAAAGGTAATTGGAATCGGTGAGGTGGGTATGGATTACTGGAATTATAGGACAAATGGGATTGTTCCAAAAGATCTTCAGGAAAATGCTTTCCGAAAGCAAATAGAGCTATCTATTAAATTAGGTTTGCCACTTCAGATTCACACACGCCTTGCGTGGGATGACACCTTATCAATACTTTCGGATTACAAAAGCAGTTTTAAGAATCCACCAGGAATGTTTCATTGCTTTTCCGGAAATATTGAATTTACAAAAAAAGTTCTGGATATGGGGTTTTATGTCGGGTTTGACGGTAACATTACCTATAAAGGTATTCCGCCTGGTGAGGAAACTCCGTTAGTCGATTTGGTAAAATATGTTCCTGCGGACAGAATATTGACAGAGACAGACAGTCCTTTTTTATCTCCAATGCCATATAGGGGGGAAAGAAACATTCCTTCAAATATTTCAGTAATCTTGGATTTCATTGCCTTGGTCAAGGGAATTTCATATAATACACTTGAGGTTCAAATTGAAGCTAATTTTAATAAAGTTTTTATGAGCTAATATGCACACAACACTCGACAGATTATTCAGCCGGTATCCCATAAAATCCCAAAGGGCTCTTGAGATAGCACCTCCGTTAATTGCTTTATTTTTAATTACAATGCCAGTCTGGGGAGCCTTTTTTCTACCTGTTGTGATAGCTTATTTTATAATCTTTTTTGATGTCTATTGGCTTTACAAAGCTGTAAATTTAGTTGTTACTTCTTTTATTGCAGCTAAGAGAATAAAAATTGCTGAAAAAACAGATTGGTTGGAAAAGGCTAAAGAACTTCCTAATTTCACAAAGGTTTCGCACTTGGTTGTAATTCCCAGCTACAAAGAAAGCTACGAAAAGATAAAAGAAACAATTGAAAGCATTAATGAGCAAACATTGCCAAATGACCACATTTATATCTACATGGCGTTTGAAGCAAGAGAAGAGGGTATCCATGAGAAAGCTGAGAAATTAAAAAAAGAATATGAAAATAAGTTTGGGGGGTTTTATTACACTCTGCACCCCGATCTTCCCAACGAAGTAAAGGGTAAATCATCAAATCAAGCATATGCTGCGGCTGATGCTTATAAAATCCTTGTAAAATCAAAAAAACTAGATATAGATTTTATGACAGTTACATCCGCCGATGCAGATGTTCTTTTCGATAAATCATTTTTCGCTTATTTAACTTACTCTTTCTTAAGCGTTAAGGATCCTCATTATACTTTTTGGCAATCCGCAAATGTTGCATACAATAATTTCTGGCAAGTACCTTCCTTTACAAGAGTCATTTCTTTTTTTGGAGGATTGTGGAGAACGTCAGTTCTTGTTCAGCATACGAGGCTTGTTCCCAATTCGGTTTATACGCTTTCATTTAGACTCCTTATGAATATAGGAAATTGGGATGTCGATGTTATTCCCGAGGATTACAGGGTTTTCTTTAAGGCATTTTTTAAAACGAAAGGAAGAGTTGTTGTTGAGCCTATATTTTTGAAAACATCAATGGATGCAGCGCAGTCCCATTCTTACAGGCGAAGTTTGATGAATAAATACCATCAGGAAAGACGTTGGTCGTGGGGAATTGCAGATGATGCTACTTATATTAAGTGGTATCTTACCGTTCCAAATGTTCCTTTTTATAGAAAAACAGCACTTGTTCTTAATGTAATAATTGATCATATACTGTGGCCCGTTAACTGGTTTATAATTACGGTTTCTGCCAATGTTGTAGTTTTGCTAAACCCCGTTTTTACAAGAACAAGCCTTGGATATTCACTTCCTCAGATATCGTCATTCATACTAACTCTTTGTCTTCTATCTATTTTAGCGATGATTTACGTTGATTATATGTTGGGACCTAAAAAAAGTACCCATAAATATTCAAAAATTAGAAAATTTTTGTTTCCACTTGAATTTATGTTCATGCCGGTAGCAGGATTTTTCTTATCGGCTCTACCTGCTTTAATTTCACACATCCAACTAATCATAGGGAAAAGATTGGAGTACAAAGTGACAGAGAAAGTATAGATTTAATAAACAATTTTATAAAAGAGTTTGATGAAATCAATATCAAAGCAAATATATCTATGGCCGTTAGTTTTGGCAGCAACAATTTTTATCGGTCTTAGATTTCCGTCACTCATAGAACCTAACTGGTATGGAGATGAAGGAATATATCAGGTAGTAGGTAAGGCAATTAATGACGGAAGGATGCTTTATCTGCAGATTTGGGATAACAAGCCGCCTCTTTTGTACCTTATATACGCGATTGCAAATGGAGATCTTTATGTAGTGAAATTATTTTCTCTTTTGGCAGGGGTTATGTCCATTATCGCTTTTTATTTTCTTAGTATAAATTTATTTAAAAAGAAAACCTCACGATACATTTCGTTATTGTTGTTTTCCATACTTTTTGGATCACCAATTCTTGAAGGGAACATAGCTAATGCAGAGAATTTCATGTTGCTGCCAACTATAGTTGCTGCTATCTTTGTTCTGAAATACCAGCAAGCCAAAAGAACAAAACTAATTGTTATTGCGGGATTAATAATTTCTATATCCTTAATCTTGAAGATGGTTGCAATTTTTGATTTTTTGGCTTTTCTAATTTTTTTGATGATTGTAGCTGGAAGAGAAATTAGTAAATATATTCAAGGTTATTTATTGTTTGGTTTATCTTTAATTTCTCTTTTATTGATTTCATCTATTTACTTTTTAATAAATGGTGCCTTTGGTGAATTTTTGCAGGCTGTTTTTCTACGTAACTTAAGCTACGTAGGAGAGGAAAGCGGGTTCATATTTCCAATGGGAATTTTGGTCATCAAAACCTTCATACTTCTTTTTGTAGTATTGGTGATCAAATACTTTTCAAAGAAGATTGCAAAAGAATCAGTATTTATTTATTTGTGGATTATTTTTGGAGTATATAGTGCTTTTTTTTCTGATAGACCTTACACTCACTACTTGCTTTTAGCGCTTCCGGCTTTTTGCTTATTGGCCGGAAATCTTTTTGAAAAAGCAAAAGGAAGGCTTATTGAGATTTCTGTAATCTTAGCAATTTCATACATTGCCATATTCCATTTTCAAGTTTATAAAAAAAATATTGATTACTACAAAAACTTTTTCAATTTTGTCATGGATAAAAAGAGCGTAGTTCAATATGAGACTTTTTTTGACAGAAATACACCTAGAGACTATATAATTGCAGAATTTATATCTATGAATACGCAAAGTGATGAGGATGTTTTTCTATGGTCTGATAGCGCTCAGATATATGCTTTGTCTAATAAGCTTCCTATCGGCAGATATATAGTTGCGTATCATATTTTGTTTTATGATAAAGCGGATATTGAAACAAGGCAACAGATTGAAGCAATAAAACCTAAATACATAATCCAAACAGCACAAGGAGACTCAATAGACGAAACCCTTTCGTCCTATCAGTTGAGGTATATAATAAGTGGAGCGAAAATTTATGAAAGACAAATTTAAAGTCATTTTTTCCGATCAATTCACGAAGCTTTCATTTTTCTTATCGATAATATTTTTACTGCCTTTAACTGCTAGTATCATTTTTTCATATTCAAGTCTTCCGCCATTCATACCTTTTTTTAACAGTATGCCATGGGGAGAGGACAGGTTGATGCGTTCGAATATCGTAATAGTCCTCCCTGTGCTTGTATTGGCGGTTTTTACAATTAATTTTATGCAGGCCGTATTTTCTTACTCAAAATTTGTTCTTGTTTCAAGAATAATAATGTTTAATACATTTTTGTTTCTTTTATTAGGACTTCTTGCTTTTTTACAGATATTATTTTTGACATTTTGATGTTTCAATTTATTGTTGCACCCTTAGTTTCTTTAATTACAACGGTTATAACCATACCTTTTGTCATTAAATTTGCAAAGAAGGTAAATTTAATGGATGATCCCAAAACCCACATACACCCTGCAGTTATACATAAAAAACCAATACCAAGAGCCGGAGGACTCGCGGTATACATTGGAATAGTTGTAGCATCATTAATTTTTGTTCCTCTAGATGGATTTACTATAGCAATTTTGTTGGGGGGGCTGGCTGTTGTTGTCACAGGCCTTTTGGATGATAAGTATGACCTTTCTCCATATATAAGGTTTGGTGTAAATATTTTAACAGCGTCAATTGCTGTATTTGCTGGGGTAACTGTTCCTTTTATAACAAATCCTCTCGGAGGGATTTTGCATTTTACGGATTTTGATTTCCAAATTCTATTTTATACTTTTCATCTGGGAGACTTACTTGCAATTGTGTGGATTGTTTGGGTTATGAATATGCTTAATTGGAGTAAGGGTGTTGATGGGCAAATGCCTGGTATTGCTGCAATTTCATCTTTTGTAATAGGCATTGCCGCACTCAGATATCTATCTGTTGAGCCAACTACATTTTCTACCTCTCTAATTTCTTTTATAGTGGGAGGTGCGTCATTGGGTTTTCTTTTTTACAATTTTTATCCAGCAAAAATATTCCCAGGATACAGTGCAACAATATTGGGTTATTTTATAGGAATACTTTCAATTACATCAGGAGTAAAATTGGCAACTGCAGTTTTGGTAATGGGAGTCCCAAGTGTGGATGCTGCTATAACAATAATAAGAAGGGTATTGTCGAAAAAATCTCCCTTTTGGCATGATAGAGGACACCTTCACCATCTACTTTTAAATTACGGTATGGGGCATAGAAGTATTGCTGTATTTTATTGGTTGATGTCATTGATACTAGGTTTTGTTGCATTAAGTGCATCGAGTAGAGGAAAATTTTTTGTTATAATGTTGGTGGTTGTTGTAGTTCTTGGATTTGTTTTTATGTTGAGAATAGCTGGAAAGAAACAAGACTATGACTAGAGAAAGAATTTCGATTAATTAATATTCACAAGAATTTAGACAGCTTACCAATAAAAATAATGGGGATTCATTTTTATTATGTATTGAAATTATTGCGACCCCGGCAATGGATTAAAAACTTCGCACTCTTTGCCGGCATAACTTTTGCCGGCCAATTATTTAATTTTGATCTTTTCTATCATGTTGTTAGCGGTTTTGTTGCTTTTTGCCTCTTCGCATCGGCAACCTATATTTTTAACGACATACTTGATGTAAAAAAGGACAAATTGCATCCATTCAAAAAATTGAGACCTATTGCCAGCGGGATGATTTCCGTTCCGGAAGCAATTGTTATTCTTGCATTAATACTATTTTTTGCATTTTTTATTGCCCTACAAACAAGCTTCCTTTTTACTCTTGTCGGAATTTCTTATATTACTCTACAGATTTTATATTCAACAATTTTTAAGTCTATAACAATATTTGACATACTTTTTATTGCAACAGGATACATATTGCGAATATTGGCAGGCGAAGCAATATCAAATTTCCATACTTCTATCTGGCTCCTTTTAACCGCTGTTTCATTATCTCTCTTCTTAGCCGTTGGGAAAAGAAGATCTGAATTGACTCTACTTCAAAATATCAAGGGAGCAAAAATTGACGAAGTTAGAAAAACACTTTCTCATTATTCCGAGAGACTTCTCGACTCTTTTGCAACTATTTTTGCGACAAGTACTTTTATTTTTTACGGACTATTTACATTTTTAGCAACACCACGAGGACTTCAAATAGGACTTGATTTTCTTCTCCCTGAGTATTTACCTTCCTACTTTAATAGAAAATGGCTTATGGTAACAATATTGCCTGTCATTTATGGTCTTATGAAATATTTACAGGATATATATGAGAAGAAAGAAGGAGAATCTCCTGACAAAGTATTGTTATCAGACAAACCCCTTTTGGCGTCAGTAATAATCTGGGGATTTCTAGTTATTTTTATTATTTATTTTATAGGCGGATAAAATTTACTTTTTTGATGCATACTGTCCGGAAACCCATCCCGTTGATCCATCTTCAAGAGTTATCTCAAACCATCCTGATTGTTCATCTGTAAGATTAAATTTTTCACCCGTATTTACTCGTGCCATTTCGCCAAATGTTGTAGCTGGGCCGCTTCTTACTCTTAGAAAGCCATTTGGTGTTGAGAGGATTGTCACAGTTGCAGAGTTAGGTGTGGTGGGAATAGGTATTGCTGATGGAGATGATTCGGGTGGCAAATTGAATTGTGGTTCTGTTCCTAATTCTCCGGTTCCAAGAGTCGCGCTAACAACCAGTGTGTGATTTTCAATGGTTCTTACTCTTATTGTTTTTTTTGCAAAACCTTCTTTTTGAATTTCCACTTCATGCTCTGAAGCAGATATAGAAGATGAAGTATAGGGAGTCGCACCTACAGGCACGCTGTCGACAGTAACCAAAGCTCCTGATGGAATAGATGTGATCTCGATTTGCGGTTTTGGAGATGAGGACTTTTCAAGAGTTAGAATATATGAGCTTCCCAATGATCCGGGAAGAAATGTTTTATCAATAGCAGTTAAAACCCCTCCGTTGATGCTTATTCTTGCAGTATGTGAGGAAAGAGATGTATCTTCTGGTTCAATTCTTATTTCATAATTTCCAGAAGTGATAGTATCGGCCGGATCGACCTTTCTGATGGGGAGATTTCCAATTTCCTTGCCGTCAAGAAAAACCCGCCCACCTATATTTGCAGTAACTTGAAGACCTCCCCTTTCGATATCGCGGAAGGAATATATTACCCTAAATAGTAAAAAAAGACCAGTTGCAACGAGAATAATTGATAGACCGAGAAGAAGACGTTTTTTCATAGAGGTAAATAATACCCTATGATAACAGAGAAGGATAGTATTGACAAATTAGCACTCGAAGTATTATACTGATAATAATTAAAAAGTTTAAGTTCAAAAGGAGGTGAATAAATATGGCAATCATTAGATGGAACCCATGGAATATAGAACGAATGCTTGATGATGATTTTGAATTTCCAACATTACCCGGCATTTCTAAATTGATGTCTCAAGGTCTTAACCTTTATGAAACGGAAGAATCACTTGTTGCAGAGGCTTCAGTTCCAGGTCTAATCGAGGATAAGATCGACGTTACTTATGACGATGGAATCGTAAGAATTACGGGAAGCATGGAAAAGACAGACGAGGATAAAAACAATAAAAGATACTACATGTCTTCTATGGCAACCTCCTACAACTATTCATTCAGAATTCCTGAAGGAATAGTAAAAGAGGGAGAGCCTACTGCAGAACTAGAACATGGAGTACTAAAGCTTACATTCAAAAAAGCCGAGAAAAAAGAGCCTAAAAAAATAGCTGTTTCTAGAAAGGCTTAATCCGTGCACTTTACTGTTAGTAAAAAACCTCTCGAGACGTCGGGAGGTTTTTATTTGATGCGGGGAAAGAGTGGAGTGTCCGACTTAATTTTACCGGAAAATTGCTCCAGTATTTTTTTTGACGTTTCCGGGAGAAATGGTTGAAGATCGACAGCAATATTAACAATGCTTGAAACGTATCTAAAAAGTTTATCGTTAAGTTCGGTTTTGTCATGAATTTTCCAAGGCTCCTCATCGCTAATTAATCCATCAGTAATTTTAATATTGTTCCATATGTTTGAAAGTTCTCCAATGAAATTAAATTCATATTCAAATTCGGTCCTCTTTTTATAATTTGGAGCAGTTTTTGAAAAATTGAAATTGATATTCTCACATAGCTTGGATACTCTTGCAACTAGATTTCCAAGTCCGTTTGCAAGATCCGAATTATAGACATGTTTTAACTTCTCCTCAGAAAAATCTCCGTCATCGGTTGATGGAATCTGAGAAAGAAAGTAGTAGCGTAAAGCATCGGCTCCGTACTTATCAATTAACTCTATTGGATCAATGACATTACCCAAGGTTTTTGACATCTTTTGTCCATCAACCGTAAAGTATCCGTGAACAAACAAGGATTTTGGTAAAGGCAATTGTGCAGACAGTAAAAATGCTGGCCAATATATGGCATGAAAGCGCGTTATGCCCTTTCCTATTACATGGATATCAGCAGGCCAATAATTATCATATTTGTCGCCAAGCCCGCTCCTATAAATATTCAAAGCATCAAACCAGACATACATTCTTTGACTATCATCGCCTGGGACAGGAACTCCCCAGTTTTTTGCCCTTTCATTTGACCTTGAGATGCTGATGTCCTCAAGCCCTCTGTCTAAAAAAGCCAGCATCTCGTTTTTCCTGGATTGCGGTGTAATTTTTAGTTCATCCGATTCAATTAATTTTCTAATTTGCTTCTGATATTTGCTCAGCTTAAAAAAATAATTCGATTCGCTGACTTTTTGTAAAGGTTTTCCCGGATGCTCGAAGCATTCGCCTTTTTCATTAAGTTCATCTTTTTCGTAAAAAAGCTCGCACCCAACGCAGTAAAATCCTGTGTAATCCTTTTTATATATATCGCCAGCCTTATTACATCTTTCCCAAAGTTCTTGTGAAGATGCGTGATGAGTTTTACTGCTCCCTTTTTGGAAGAAATCAAAATTGATATTCAGCTTTTCAGCTAATTTTTGGAAATAAACCGTATTCTCATCAACAAAGTCTTGAATATTTTGGCCGGCCGTTTCTGCAGCTTGTACGTTTTTTAACGCATTTTCATCACTTCCGGACAGCAAGACCGAATCCTTGCCAAGCAATTTATGGTAACGCGCAATTGTATCGGCCTGAACGAATTCCAATGCATGGCCGACGTGCGGTTTGGCATTTACATAAGGAATTGCGGTCGTAATATAAAATTTATTGTTGTCCATCCGGTAATTTTATCAAGTCTTGAGGCTAATAGCAAAGTTACTTGTGTTTTTTAAACAAATATTCAATTAAAACGAAAATTGTGATCAAAACAATAGTGTAAAAAATATTATTTACTTTAGTGTATTGAAGAACAAGAAAAAAGCAGATAAAAAGACCAACCAGTACCCCTCGTATGGAATTTACTAGAATGTAGGTAAAAAGACAGGAAAAAACCAAAAAAACCAGAATAAAGAATGGAACAATTGCCGAAATCCGTATCGAGAAAAAATCAATTAACCCAGATGGAACAAAAGTATTGATAAAAAGTAAAAAACCGATTCCGGAGAGAGCTGCGATGAGTAGGTAAGGTAAGTATTTTTTTCTTGCTTTCACTGGTTTAGATTATCATAAATAAGAGGCCTTGACATAAATTAGCACTCATGTTATATTATTGCTAATCTCGTATACGCCAAACTTAAAGGATATATGAGATTGGATTTATATATAACTAAAATATGTACGACCTAACGCAAAGGCAAATAGAAATTTTGAAGCAAATAGTCAAGGAATATATCGATTCGGCAAATCCTGTAGGTTCTGAGACTTTGGAGAAAAAATACGATGTCGGCGTAAGTCCCGCAACTATCAGAAATGAGATGGCAGCGATGGTTAAAAAAGGATATCTTGCAAAACCTCACACATCAGCAGGACGCGTTCCGACATCAAAAGCAATGAAGTTATATGTAAATGAGTTAATGAAGGAAAGAGAACTTTCAGTTGCGGAGGAGGTTGAGGCAAAAGAGAAAATTTGGGATGTTAGAGAAAAGGAAGGGGAATTTATGAGAGCGACAACGCAAAGATTGGCCGAAAAAACAGGCACTTTGGCTGTTGCAAGAAATGACGATGGTGCATTTTTTTGCTCAGGATACTCACATATCTTGGACATGCCCGAATTTTATGATATTGACGTAACCAAGAACTTGCTCAATCTTTTAGATGATCAGAGTTACTTTGATACAGTTTTTGGTCAGATACATGAAAAATTCGCGGTTATTTTAGGAGATGATTTAGAACTCGAGCTTTTTAAGCCATACAGTTTTGTCTTCTCAAAATTTCATACCAAAAGTGATCATGACGGAACAATTGGCGTTGTCGGTCCGTCAAGATTAAGATATGAAAATATAGTACCGCTAGTTAGATATTATGGTTCTTTAATAGAAGAGGTTGCAGGTTGGTAAAAACTTACTGCCATGGATGATAATAATAAAAAACAAAAAAAAAGAATTGATAACCGGGCAGAAGATATAGAAGAAGCGGAATTAGAAGCAAAGAGTGACAAGCAGTTTGAAAATAGAATAGCTGAACTTGAGGAGCAACTGAAAAGGGCTGTTGCGGACTATAGAAATTTAGAGAGAAGAAACATTGAGGAAAGAGCAGATGCCGTCAAATTTGCAAACAGACAGCTAGTTGAATCGCTTCTTCCGGCTTTTGACATCTTAATGTTAGCCGAAAAGTATACAACCGATGAAAATATCAAATTGACGGCCGCAAAAATTTTGGAAGTACTTAAAGAAAACGGTATTGAAAAAGTTGCAACGGTTGGTGCAAAATATAATGCAGACACGATGGAGGCAATAGATGTGGAAGATGAAAATAGTGATACGGTTCTTGAAGAGTTAAGACCGGGGTTTACACTAAGAGGGAAATTAATAAGAGCAGCTCAGGTTAAAGTAGGGAAGAGAAGCAATTGACTACTGGTTTTTTTAAGCAAAAGTGCTTGAAAAAACGAATAGTTAATAAGATAAAATATAATAACAAATAATATGGGAAAAATTATAGGAATAGATTTAGGAACAACTAATTCATGCATGGCTGTCATGGAAGGCGGCAGTCCAAAAGTGGTATTTTCATCAGAAGGAAGAAACACAACTCCTTCGGTCGTTGATCCGATTGATAGAGTAGTCGGAGACGTTGCAAAGCGTCAAATGGTTCTAAAGCCGAAGAAAATCATCTTTTCTGTAAAGAGGCTGATGGGAAGAAAGCTGAAGGATGAGTCCGTACAAAAAGATCTCAAGCTTTTACCGTACACTGTTAAATCCGGCCGTGATGGAATGGCAATAGTTGAGGTAGATGGAAAAACATTCACGCCACAAGAAATTTCCGCACAAATACTTCAAAAACTTAAGAAGGACGCAGAGGATTATTTGGGAGATAAGGTAACTCAAGCAGTTATAACGGTTCCTGCGTATTTTGATGATGCTCAGCGTCAGGCAACAAAACAGGCGGGTGAAATTGCCGGTCTTGAAGTTTTGAGAATAGTAAATGAACCGACGGCAGCAGCTTTGGCATATGGTCTTGATAAAAAACACGCGCACACGGTTGCCGTATATGATCTTGGAGGCGGAACTTTTGATATCTCAATTCTGGAGCTCGGTGAAGGAGTTTATGAAGTTAAGGCTACCAACGGAGATACACATTTGGGAGGAGATGATTTTGACCAAGTACTTATTGATTATCTTGCAGACGAATTCAAAAAGGAAAACAATATAGACTTAAGACAGGATCCCCAAGCTCTTCAAAGACTCAAAGAATCAGCAGAAAAGGCAAAGATTGAATTGTCTACATCAACTGAGGCTGAAATAAATCAACCTTTTATTACTCAAGGTCCTTCAGGACCCTTGCATTTAACTCAAAAAATTTCACGTTCAAAACTTGAACAATTGGTTTCCTCTTTAGTCGAAAAATCTTTTGGACCTGTGAAACAGGCACTGAAGGATGCAAAGATTGAAACTTCAGGTATCGATGAAGTAATCCTTGTTGGGGGCATGACAAGAATGCCAATGATAATATCCGAAGTTTCAAAGTTTTTCGGAAAAGAACCCAACAAGTCTGTTAATCCCGATGAGGTAGTTGCAGTTGGTGCTGCGGTTCAAGCTGGAGTTTTGGGAGGAGAAGTAAAAGACGTTTTATTATTGGATGTTACGCCTCTTACTTTAGGAATTGAAACTATGGGTGGAGTTGCGACCCCATTAATCGAAAAGAACACAACTATTCCAAGTAAAAAATCTCAAATTTTTTCAACCGCAGCGGATAATCAAACTCAGGTTGAAATAAATGTTGTTCAGGGAGAGCGCCCAATGGCATCGGACAATAAATCTCTCGGACGATTTATTTTAGATGGGATTCCGCCGGCTCCAAGAGGGATTCCGCAAGTTGAGGTAACTTTTGATATAGATGCATCAGGTATCCTCTCTGTTAAAGCACAGGATAAAGCAACAGGTAAAGAGCAGAGTATCAAAATAACCGGCTCAACAGGATTAACAGATGATGAAATTAAGCAAATGACGCAAGATGCAGAACAGCATGCTGAAGAAGACGCTAAGAAAAAAGAGCTTATTGAGGTTAAGAACAGCGCTGACAATTTGATTTTTACAGCCGAGAAGTCGATGAAGGACATGGAAGGAAAAATAGAGACTTCAGATAAGAAAGAAGTAGAGGATGCAATTGAAGAACTTAAGAAGGTTAAAGATGGAGAAGATAAAGAGGATATTGAGGCAAAGACAAAGGATCTCTCTGAAAAAATCTCAAAAATTGGAGAGAAAATGTACGCTAATCAGAAGCAGGATACAGCAAGTCAGGAGCCGGACAGTCAGGGGGATACATCAAACGTAGAAGATTCTGAAAAAGCTGAAGAGCAAGAATCCGGATCGGATTCAAAAGAAAAAGCCGAAGAAGGCCAAGTCGTTAACTAGCAACCTCAAAAAACATTGCCTTAATTCCACCAAAAATGATACTATTATTTGGTATGGCCGTTTGTACACAGGATCAGATTTTAGCAGGAACTCATATCAATACAGACCTTGGATGTTTGCCTAGCACTCCCGCAGGATTTGTTTCCCAATTTTACAGTTGGGGGCTCGGACTTATAGGACTCGTTGGACTCCTGTATTTAATAGTTGGCGGATATTATATACTGATGTCACGTGGTAATCCCGAAACGCTTCAAAAAGGAAGGTCATATATAATTTATGCGATTATAGGCATACTTTTGGCAATATTTGGATTTGTTTTTATATCAATAATTACATCAAACATACTAAAAATACCAGGTTTTTCATAACATGCTTACTTTTCTGCCCAAAATTTCAAAACTCTTATTCATATTTCTTCTATTCACGATATTCTTAGGTTCAGTAAAAACTGTAAATGCTCAAACAGACTTTGTAAAGGATCATGAAGTTACATTTGTCGGCAAGACCGCAACGAGGGCAAATGATTTCTTGAAATGGACTTTATCTGAACAAAACTACAAATGGTTAGTTTTGCCCGATGGAGCAGAGGATCCTATCCAATCTTTCTGGCTGAGGGTAACTTCAATTGTTTTTCTTATGCTTGGGCTGTTTGTCCTTGGAGCCGCTTTTGTGATGATTATTACCCGGGGACAAAATTTGACTGTCATGAAGCTTATACCTCTTTTTATCGGGATTGTTGTATTAATACTTTTCTCATACGCCTTAATACGCTTTACTTATCAGGTTACAGATGTCGTGCAGGGATTTTTCTTGCAGGTTGATAAGGTGGGAGAGCCGGGTAAGAAAAATATTGGGCCTGAAGATCTACTCTTTATAGCTTTTGATTACAAGGAATTTATCGGGTACCGCATACCAGGCATTGAATTTGATGAATCGGCCTTTATCTCTCTTCTTTTGGTCAAACTAACCGCGGTTACATATTATGTAATGACGGGGATCCTTTTGATAAGAAAGATAATAATGTGGTTCTTTCTCATCGTTTCGCCGGTTTTTCCCCTGCTTTTATTTTTCAGGCCAGTCAGAAATACAGCAAAAATTTGGATTGGTGAATTCTTCCGCTGGCTTTTCTACGCTCCGCTTTTTGCAATATTTTTGAATGGACTGGTGCAGGTTTGGAGAAGCGGTATTCCTATGTTTTTTGATTTTACAAAAGCAACCGCTGGCGAAACAGTATACCCTTTGGCAATCAATATTCTAATTGGAGGTCCAGGTCAGAAAATATTTTTTGATCCGTCAACAGGGCAATCAAATTCTGTCAATCTTCAAGATACTTTTGCGCTTTATGTCGTTGCTCTTTTAATGCTGTGGGTAGTTATACTATTGCCTTTCTTACTTCTTCAAATATTTCTTGATTACCTGAATAGTATTTCGATTTCAGAAAGCCCGGTTTTGAAGAGAATTACCAACAACTCATTGTTTAATAGAGCCTATGGAGGATCTCCGTCGCCTCCGGGTCAGCCCCCTCAGCCGCAGCAGCCGTCTCCATTTGGTCTAGCAAAAAGTATTCCCTTCTTTAACAAAAGGGCCATGGATATACCTACTGCAAGAACCGCTTCTACTCTTGAGAGGGCGTCACTATCTAACCTTCAAACAGTCAGAGAAACAAAAGATGTTTTGCGTCTAGCAAACCTTTCTATACCAAAAATGAGGGACATTGCGCGGTATGAGACTTCAATGACAAAACACGATACTGCGTCAAAGACTGAAGTAAATAGATTCCACGAAACCTTGGAAAAAATCTCAAAACCGATGGCATCAGGTGTCTCAACCGACCGCGAAAAATTCACGACTATTAAGGAAAAGCTGGTTTCCCAGCAAAAGGCTGGCGACAAGCTAGCCGATAATGTCTTGAATGCTTCTAAAGTTTCTGAAAAAATGAACAACAAGACAAAAGCCGTAATACCGGGTCAAAAACAAGAAGCCGGTGAGGGAATTAAGGACGTAAATCTACCTCAGACAAATCAGGTTCAACAAGTAAGTATTGAAGAATATGAAGATGTAAAGAAGATGTGGCAGGAAAATTACCAGAATATGGAGACACCTGTTGGTCCAAACGGTACGCCAACAGATAAACACAGCTTCATTCAGCAGGATATAGGCAACATCACAGAAACAATCAATCTTTTAAGTTCTGAGAACCAGGAAAATGTAGACAAGGGTATGGACAGGGTTGCCAATATCCTTCCCTTCCTGCTTCTTGGAGGGTTCTCAAAAACCGAAGTCATCTCTTACCTTAAGGCCAAGCTGGAGGCTGCCAAGTCGGTTTTGACAACTGTTGATTCTAAGAAAGAAGAAGATGAAACTATGGTTGAGAGGGGCGAGGATAAGAAAGAAGGGCATCAGGAAATGGCTATGCATCAGGAATTGCCTGAAGAAGAAAACAGAAATAACTTTGGGGAACCGGAAGATAAGAAGGAGGATAATGGATCCGGTAATCCTGGCGTTTCAAATTAGTATTTGCATATAATGGAGTAGGTCTTAATTAGTTTTGTTAGGGACATATACGCAGTAAAGTTTTTTTTATAAATTATGTTTGGAAACTTATTTTCGAATAAAAAATACGGTGAAGACGGGAAGGATCCTAACGGGCCCCAGAACGCGGGTGAGCAGAAAAATCCTCAGGCTGTTGTTGAAACACCCACAAGCAATGGAATGGATCCTGTGAAACGGCAAAATGTGGAGAGTCTTACTCATTTGGATTCACGGGCAAATCTTGTCCTGCAGCAAGCCCAAAATGAAGCAAAAAAAGTAAAACTTTCACAAATTGAGCCGGATGTAGTTTTGCTTGGCCTTTTATATGATAAAGAAATTTACAAAACTTTTCAGGAGTTTTCAGTAAATGCAGGCGATCTGGCCCGGGAACTTCAGCAAAAGCTAACCCCGGGTACTTTTGACGGAGTTCCGACTCTCTCATCAGAGTCTCAAAAAATATTTGATGATGCATTTACTGCCGCAAAAAACCGAGGATCAAGCTTTTTAACACCGGAGGACATTCTTCTTTCGCTTTTCAACTCTCAAGAGGCATCTGCATACCTTTCAACAAAAGGCGTTCAAAAAGAAAGTGTTGAAAAAAACCTTACTAAAAATCCAACTTTCCAGTCTGCAGGCAAGAAATCGGTTCTTGAGCAATTCGGAATTGATTTGACCAATGAAGCGAAGGAAGGAAAACTTGATCCTGTAATTGGCCGTGATAAAGAGATTGAGAGATTGACCCACATTCTTCTGAGGAGGACTAAAAATAACCCGATAATAATCGGTGAGGCAGGTGTTGGCAAGACGGCTGTGATCGAAGGTCTTTCACAAAATATAGTCAGCGGTCAGGTCCCCGCGCAGTTAAAAGATAAGAAAATAATAGAACTTGATTTGGCTGCTCTTATTGCCGGAGCCTCACATAGGGGTGAATTTGAAGAAAGATTAAAGAACGTAATTAAAGAAGTTCAAATTTCGGAAGGTAAAATACTCCTTTTTATAGACGAGATACATACCCTTATCGGAGCCGGAGAAGAAGGGGGAGGGGCAATGGATGCTTCAAATATAATAAAGCCCTATCTTGCTCGAGGCCAATTACAATTAATTGGAACAACCACAACCGCAGAGTTTAGGAAATATTTTGAAAAGGACAAGGCGTTCCAGCGGCGTTTTCAGTCGGTTATAGTTGATGAACCCGATGAAGAAACTGCAATGAAAATGCTTGATGTTCTAAAGACTAAGTATGAACAGTATCACAGTGTAGTACTTACTCCCGACGCTATAAAATTTTCAGTTACTCTTTCAAAGAAATATGTTGGAGAAAGATATCTTCCCGATAAGGCAATTGATCTTCTTGATGAGGCTGCAGCTGAAGTAAAGCTAAAACATGCTCAAGGGCAACGACAAGACACAAATGTAACTAGGTCTGATATCGAAAAGGTCGTGTCTGACTGGACAGGCATACCGATAACCAAGTTGACCGAGGATGAAGGTAAAAAATTATTACAACTTGAGAAGTTAATTCATGAAAGGCTTATAGATCAAGAAGAGGCTGTAACCGTGGTTTCTGAGGCTGTTAGACGTGGAAGAATTGGACTTGCGGCAGCAAATAGGCCGATAGCTTCCTTTATATTCTTAGGGCCTACAGGAGTTGGAAAAACCGAACTCGCAAAAACACTCGCTGAAATTTTGTTTGGGCGTGATGATGCGATGGTAAGACTTGATATGTCTGAATACATGGAAAAGCATGAAGTAGCAAAGCTTATCGGTGCTCCTCCAGGATACGTAGGCTACGAAGAAGGAGGACAGTTAACGGAGGCGGTAAGAGCAAAGCCTTTCTCTATCGTTTTGTTAGACGAGGTCGAGAAGGCCCATCCTGACGTATTTAATATTTTGCTTCAACTGCTTGAAGACGGACGGTTGACTGATAACAAAGGCAACACAATATCTTTTAAGAACACAATTGTTATTGCTACATCAAATATAGGAAGTGCAACTATTCAGGAAGCATTAACTAACGCTAAAAACAATCCGGTACAAGCGCCACTACAGCAAAAGGATGTTACTAAAACAGCTCCCCTATCTGCGCCAATCGCCCAAATTCAAACACCGGCAGTACAACCGACGATAGCGAGCGCAAATGGTGCAGTTGCTGCGGTTCCAAAAGTGCCAAATCAAGACCCTGCAATGCAAAAAGTATTTGCAGATCTTTCAAAAAAACTTATGGATGAGCTGACCAAATTCTTCCGACCGGAGCTTGTTAACAGGTTTGATGGTGTAGTCATCTTCAAGCCTTTAAGAAAAGAAGATATGAAAAAAATTGCAAAAATAAATATTGGCAAAACTGCAAAGCTCCTAAAGGAGCAAGGATATATTCTTGAGATAACAGAGCCAGCGCTTGAAAAGCTTGGAGATGAGGGTTTTGATCCTGTTTATGGAGCGCGGCCACTAAGGCGCCTTATCCAAAATGCAATTGAAAATCCAATAAGTATTAAAATAATCGGACAAGAATTTATTGCCGGGGATACAATACGTGTGGATTATGATGTGCAAAAAGGTGAATACGCTTTTCTAAAAATTACTCCCCAGCCCCAACAAGTTCAGGGGCAAGCACCATTACCTGCCGATCCCAATCAACCCTCAATTCCCCCAACAAATGGTGCAGAAAATCCAATAAGCCAGACTCAACAACTTCCCCAGCTCCAAGGGATGATAGTAGATCCCTATACTCCGGTGCAAAATCCTATGGTGCCCGAGGCATTTAATCCGTTTGATGCTGACAATTCTTCACAATCATCAGTTCAGAATAACCCCCCGACAGTTAACTCTGACGGGACTCAAATGCAGCCATCAAATTAACTTATGGATTCTAATGTTAACCCTCCAGTTCAGGAACAGGCACCGTTAGAGGTTATTCCGCCAGCACAGCAGCAGATTGAACAAAAAACAGCGTTTGGTAAGAAAAAAATTCTAATTATTGGCATAATAGTTTTTTTTCTCACTCTTATGGCGGGTGGAGGACTCTTGTTGTTTGTTGGCAATAACGCTAAAAAAACCCCAAACAATCCATCTAATACTTCAATGACAGCTACACCATCTCCGAAGACAGCTGAAAGTATTAATGAATTAATTGCGCTAAAAGCAAATGAGAAAACTAAGGTTCCAGGTTTGGAAATATACTTAACCTACATTGAATCAAACAACCCCAGCGAGGAATGTTTTGATTGTATTGCTTCAACAGCTGTCATAATTGAAAACGGAATAGAAACACAGGAACATGAGTATACGTGCGGTGGAATTGCTGGGGATTGTGTAAACTCTTTTGAAGAGTTTGGGTACGTTGTTGAACTCGTGCAAAAAATCGATAGCCAAACTATTCAAGTTCTTATAAAAAATAAATGAGTCTTCGCGAGTACAGTTCACATATCAGAAGATGCACGCATAAACACTGGAAGATAATAACAGGAATTATTATTACCATTTTGTTTGTATTGGTTGGAATATTACCACAGCTTTTTTATTCAGATAAAATATTTGATGCAAGCAAACTTACTTCATATTCAAAGATAAAAACGAGCGATAATAGAAGTTACTTTAATGTAAATAGCGAAAATGGCTATCTTTATAAATCAAATAAGATACATGAAGATGCTGTAAGGGATTTTTTAAGACAAAAATTTACAGATCAAGGTAAGTATATTGTTCCCGACGATATAGTGAATAATAGCACCGTTATTAGAAGTGAAAAAAGTTCCAGTTTAACTAGTAACGAACACTATTTTCTAGAGCAGACATTAAATGGCATTCCTATATATGGCAGTTCTATCGTTGTCCATCTAAGAAATAAAAATGAAATATACTCAACATCAGGAAATATAATTTTAACAAAGGACACAACCTTACCTGTTTTATCAAAAGAAAGTGCAAAAGAAATAGCTTTAAATGATTCACTTATTTCTGTTCCATTACAGACATTTGTGATAAGAGATGAAAATACCATTTACTATAATAAAGGTTTACTTGAAGATGGGGAGGATTTTACAAACCGGATAGCCATTTCATTTTTTGTTGATTCTAATACTAAGCCAATTTATTACTCAACATTTTATATTGTTGATCTTGAGAATGGGGAAATATTATATAAAGAAGATCAATTGAAGGAATCGCTTAATAGAACAGTTTATAATTGCAGCGGCAGCAGTTGCAGCACTGCTGCAAGAACAGAAGGGAGCTCATCGTCAGGAATTGCCGAAGCTGATTCTGCATACAATATTTTAGGAGATGTATATAATTTTTTCCTCCAAAGTTTTAATAGGGATAGCTTTGATGGAAATGGGGCCCCATATATTGCTTATGTCAATTTTCCAGGCATTAGTTCTATGCAATGTCCAAATGCTGCATGGACAGGTGCTGAGATGATCTTTTGTGCAGGGCTTGTAACTCCAGACATCTCATGGCATGAGCTTACTCATGCGATGACTAGCCGTACCGCAGGACTTAAATATGAAAAGCAGTCAGGTGCTCTTAACGAAAGCATCTCAGACATTTTTGCCACATCATCAGATAATAATTGGACAATAGGTGAAGGGTCAGCAATCGGTATTAAAAGAAGTGTAAGCGATCCTCCATCAATACCAAAATCTCCAAGGCAGCCAGACAGATTATTTTCCAATTATTACTACTGCGGTGGATTGACAACGGTTTGCGACAAAAATGCCAATGATATGTGCGGTGTACATATTAATAGTGGAATTATGAACAAAACATTTTACCTTATGACAGAAGGCGGAAACTTTAACGGATGTAATATATCAGGAATTGGCAGGAAAAGAAGTAATGACATAATATATTCAGCCTTAACAAACTATCTTACAAGTACGTCTAATTTTTATGACATGTATTCCTCAATTTTGCAGTCATGCGCAGATCTTTATGGATCAGGATCAGATATATGTAAGGAAGTTCAGAAGGCAGCTCAAGCAACAGAGCTGGACCAGCAAACCACAGGTTCGCAGGCAGGTCCTAGTTGTTCAGGCGCTGTAGCAAAACCTGCAACTTGCTCGGGAGCTCCAACCTCAGAACCTTTGCCAACATTGGCCGGGCTGCCCACCTCAACTCCAACTCCTCCATTGGGTGCGACTTCAACTCCAACATTACCGCCCGGAACCACAGCAACTCCAACACCTACCCCGGTATCTGGGTCAGCTACTTCAACTCCAACCCCTTCAGGCGGAATATTCAAGCCGAAGGGGACCCCAACTCCTACCCCTGATCAATATTTTAGTTGTGCACCGGACCCCAAATGTATAAGTAACGGAAAAAGTATTCAGCTATGTCCGCTTATATGTACTCCAAAGTGACAAGACTCTAGCAATTAATGACTATAATTGCTAAAATATGGAACGGAAAAAGATTGTTTAATGAATAAATTGTTTCACTGTTTCATTATTAAAACTTGGTATAGTAATTGAACAATCTAGCAATAATATACTATGAATACTGATTATTACAAAACATTGGGTATCTCAAAGTCTGCAACGCAAGATGAAATAAAAAGAGCATATAGAAAACTTGCAGTAGAATATCATCCTGATAAAAACAAGACAAAAGAGGCTGAGGAAAAATTCAAGGAGATCAATCAAGCTTACGAAGTGTTGGGAAATCCTCAAAAAAGACAGCAGTACGATCAATTCGGTTCCCAAGCCTTTGAAAACGGAGGCCGTGGCGGTGCGGGCGGTCCTTTTGGCGGATTTGGGGGTCAGCAAGGACCTTTTTCTTACACTTATACCTCAAATGGTCAGGGGTATGATTTCGGGGGATTTTCGGACCCTTTCGATATATTTGAGCAGTTTTTTGGAGGAGCGTCTTCCCCATTTGGGAGAAGAAAACCAACATATTCTTTAAGAATTGACTTTATGGATGCTGTTAAAGGTACGACCAAAACTGTTTCACTTGATGGAAAGAAAAAGGATATTAAAGTTCCGGCAGGAGTAAATGAGGGCTCAAGAATTCAATTCAATGATTTTGACATAATAATATCGGTTTCCTCACACAATAAACTTAAGCGGGAGGGTTATGATATTATTTCTGAGCTTAAAATTCCAATGACAACGGCAGCCCTAGGAGGCATAGAGTCGGTTGAGACTGTATCAGGCAATGTGAAATTAAAAATTCCACAAGGAACACAGCCGGGTACTCTTATAAGAATAAAAGACAAAGGCGTTAAGAAAATTGGAGTTTCAGGACATGGAGACCACTATGTCAGAGTTCAGGTAGAGGTGCCTTCAAAACTTTCTTCAAAACAACGCGAAATACTTGAAGATTTCTCTAAAGAATCAAATAAGAAGCGCTGGTTCTAATAGCTACCAATTCTTTTTATGTAAGTACAAAAAAACAGCGTAAACGCTGTTAAATTTATTGATACTCTAAACAACCTTATCTTGTAACTGAAATTACTGCGCCTCCTTCAGCATCTGGAGCTGTTACAGTTACTCTTCCTGCTGCTGTCTGAAGAATTTCATATTGTGTGTCATAGTCTTCGCATCCATCTCCATCACCATCAACATCCCAAGCTCCTGTTTGTGGATCTACAGGTAGTTGTGCGATATATTGAGGGGCAATATCCGGACATAGGTCTACATCTCCACCGACTGTATCACTTCCAATATTTGTTGCTGTTGCCGGAATTGCTAGCGGCGTTAAATCACCATTATTATCGACTGCAAATTGCCATACACCGTTGAGGATAGCATTAACATCGCTTGCCCTTTGGGTGTTATTGGCTTGTTCAAATTGTCTTGCAGGATTTATGGCGATAAGAGTAATGGCAAGAAGGACAGCTAAGATTCCAATAACAACAAGAAGCTCAATAAGTGTAAACCCTTTTTGGAATTTAGCGCGGGCAGTTTTCATATCTATTTAATGATAACCATAATTAAAAAACCTTGTCAATAGGCAAATTTTGCCTCAAATACAACTCATGATCACATTCGAAGAAGCATTATTCCAAGAATAGCAAAAAGAACAATAAAAATTCCCAACATAGTATAAAGTCTAACGTTTGGTTTTTTTGATTGTGTAGCACCTTTTTTATCTGGAAAATTTTGTGTTACTGTTTTAGTTCTTTCTACTGGAATCATATTAAATTGCTTTAGGTGATCGGTGCGCTTTAGAAGTTGTGATGCATTTTCGGTCGTCAAATTTCTTATTAAGCCTTGATCTTGTCCAAGCATCTGGTAAGGAATTACCCAGTCAATTGAGAAAAAGCACTTCTCGAATCCTAGTTTTAGTTCCCTGTATACATCATAGTTGGCTGCTATCACTTTGACGTCTTTTTCAATTGTGTACTCTTTTGATAATGCGCTCTCGAATGGGACAGTATCCAAAAATTTATCAACCTCTTCCTTCAAATCTTCCCGGCTAAGATTCATAAAATCCTTTTCAAAAGTTATGTTGGGGGAGAGAAGCATTGTTATAGATGCAGGAGCTAATTGATATTGGTCTACAAAACTTTTTATCTGATTTATCAGTGAAGCACCATTTATGACATCCATGTCTCTGACTGAAGTTGAGAGGAATGCAAGGCTTACGACAAGAGTTAGACCTGTTTCGTAAAAATAAAATCCATTTTTATCCAGATACAAAAATCCTGGTTGTTTTTTTACAAAATCCATATTATGAAAATTTCTAAGTACTGTAATTTCTAATTAATCTAGGTTTATAAATCAGGTCAATTAGGTTAATTAGTAATTTATTCATATCTCCTTCCATGAAGTAGCAGTTAGAGTGTTATTACTCGTATCAACTATTACTTGTATTGTTCTTGTAAAATTATTGACGGTACCTTTTGATATAACCGTTTTTGGATTAGTTCCGTTAACAGTTATGACTGCTTCTCCATTCTCAATCGTAAGAGTCTCGCCACTATAATCCGGATCTCTTAGTAATTTAATCATAGCAGTTTCTGCGCCACTTTCCGCAATGTTTAATGAGTTTGAGCCTTGATAAACTTTATCTGTTCCTGTCGAACTGTTTATAACAAGAGCTATCGACGCAGTTGTAACAACGACCGCAATGACCATATATATAAGTAAAATTACCAGTGTTTGGCCTTTTTGTTTTCTCATCTTAAGCCTGCTGTTGTTTGAAAATTTTGTTCGTCGGCAATTCCTTCTTTTCTGATATTTCCGGAAATCGTAAAATTTATTCTGACGGTATCTTTTGCACTATCTGTTCCTACTTTCGTAAAAACCAAATCTGAGATAGATGATCCATAGCCGTTAAGATTGAACGTGCCACTTGGATTTGATGTCACTAAGTTCCCGCTGCTTGTTGAATATGTATGATTTTCGCCATTAATAACGAGTACCAAATTCGCTGAAGAACTGCCGAATAACGCAGGTTCAATTATTGAATCGGCTCTTCCGACATCATATATAAAGCGCGAATATATATATCTTCCATCATCGGCTACATTTGATGTATTTGTAGAACTTAGCTGATTTTCTATTATTGCAATAAATATCTGCGTGAATATTACGATAAGAATTGTTAGAAGACCCATATATATAAGAAGTTCGACTAAAGTAAATCCCGATTGACTCTTAGCGGATGGATTGGATTTATGTTCTTTCATCATGGCGAGTAGTTAAATGAAGTATCCAGTATTGTTGGCGTAACATTATTGTCGGTTGTCGAGAAAAACGCTTTGTATTTGACGCACTGTGCCGGATTCTGAAATCCTGAAACACCGCTTAAAGGTATGCTTCCTCCTGTTGATGGAAAGCGAGTCGTGTTGGTGCCGTCGGGTCCTACAAAAGTGTAGGTTGAATTACTGCAAGACCCGCTAACAGGCAAGGTTGCTGCAACTTGAAACTCAAGAGTAGTGTTAGCAGGAGTTGTTGAGTTAACGCTCAGTCTGTTCAAAGCAACAACTGAGCCCAAATCTTGAATTGCAGATTCGTACGTCCCGGAGCTTAGATATGTACCATCAGGACCTCCTTGTATAATTTGAAGTTCGTTATCGGCAGTGTTTCCTATCATATAAACGAATCTGTCTCCATCCAGTTCGGAAACCGACGTAAGATCATTAAATCCCGAGTCAAATTGAACTCCACCGCAGTAAGTTGGTGTCAACTCGTTACTTGTATTCAGTACTTGGTACTCGCGTGTATTATTTGAGTCAGATGTTCCGTCTTTTCCTACAAGAACAGCACGAAGACCTTCAAAAACTGTAAGTGATCTCCGGGGGAACAGTTGGGCATCAGCACCGCTTCCATAGTAAAAGCCGCTTGTAGGTCCCGTTGAAGGACTTCCTGATAGAAATGACGGCGAATTTTTGTTGGAAGTATTTAGAATGTAAAATTGCATGCTATCAGGATCATTGTCATTGTTTGAGTCAATGCCGCCGTTTGAGGAAATATAAGCTCTAGTTCCATCGCCAGTTCCATAAACCGAATTTGCTGCTTCTTCAGTTCCTGAATCGGAATTAAAATCATATGAGCTTATCCTTTTCCAATTACTATTTCCGCCCGATATCCTTCCGCAAGCGCTGTCGCTGATAGCGGGGGAGGATGATGTCGTTGGAATGTCGGTAACGTTAACGATGTTAAATTCGGGATTTGTTCCGGCACCAACCGCAACATAAACATACGTATCAGTTCCAACCCTGACAGGATAAATGTCGTTGCTTGCATAAAGCTCTATATTTCCTCCATCAGAACAATCAAGGTGTACAGGGGAAGTTGTATCAGACCAGCTTGTCCCCGTCTGGCCTTGGCTATATTTTCTATCAGTACCTGAACCCGGATTGCAGTCATAACCGTCAAGCTGGATTCTACAGCCTATCATATCCAGTCCTTGCGAGGTTGTTTTGCCGTCAATGTTTGACAGATCAAAAACGTAAAGATAACCCCCCGAAGTTACGTACCCGCGGTCATTTAATACCGCAAGAGAAGTGCCCCCGTATCCGAAAGGCGCTTGGTCGTTGAGATCTCCCCCGCTGTAATGTATTTTGACAGCTGCCCAGTCGAGATAGAAATCCCGGGATGTACTGCTTGCAACATTAACAACTCTGAGCCTAAAGTTGGAATTGCTTAAGTCGCTTTCAGACCAACTGTGTCCCCAGTCATCAGAAGATCCACCGAGAGTGTAGGATGCTTCCGAGGTAGAGAGAGTAGGCGTTGATTGGGCATTTGTCCAGGTGTTTCCGCCATCCCAAGATAGTTCAACGCACATTCTCGGGGAGTTTGAGGTACTGTCTACCCGAGCGTCAAGCCTTACTTCAATTCCCTCTATTGATGCACCCGAGGGAACAGGCAAGTTGTAATTGTAGTATCTGTGCTTATCCTTATCAGTCCCCGTGCAATTTGTTCCTGTGCCGTTACCGCTATTGCTGTCTATAGCAAAAGACCCGTTATCGGTATAGCCTCTATTCGCATTTGACTGAAAGCCATCATTATCTCCGCCATTGTCGTCAGTATTAGAACTTGGATTTTGAAATCCCGTATCGTGAGATCCGGCAGTATTGAACATGTTTGTATTGAAGAAAGTCTTGTATTTATAGATTCCGTTAATATAGTCTTGGTACTCGCCGTTATTAGTAGTGTCGTTACTGCCGTTATTATCATCCACAAGTACTGCAATTACTTCGCGGTCAGCTTTTGAAGTTGCAATGAGAGCGTACATATTTTCAGAAGATGATCTGTAATATTGAATTGCATTCGTTTTGTAATTATTGTCAATGCCGGGGCTCGTTGGAACCAGTCCGGGGTCGCTGTACTTTGCCGGATCAAGTGTAAATATGCCTCTAAGCGAAGGTGAGGGAATTTCCGTATCCGCAGTGACAAGTATATGCGACATTTTCACGGATGTTGAATCGGTGGGAGAAGTAGCAACAAAAGTCTGATTTGGGGTAGCAATGCTTGTAGCACTTGCAGTTGCAATGACTGCGACGGGAGGACCATCGGGAAGAGAAATTGTTGCAGAGGAAAAAGCAGGGGAGCACCATTGTCCTTTAGTGTTTGTAGATAGCCTTACTTCTCCGCCGGTTGCATCAGCAACTTCGGTAGTTGCGTAAATTCCCTCGTCAAAATCCTCAACGCTTGTTTGGGTTTGCGCTTCATTTGCAAGATAGCGTGTAACGTATATAGTTGAATCAACAGAAGAATTATAGGGCTGACCCCAGGTAACACTTATATCAACGCGTTTTGTTGACGGATCAAGGCTTCCTCCTGTTTCGACGACAACTCCATTTGAGTCCCGGTAAACATCGCTTACAGTTATGCTTCTTGTAAAATCATTTATGGTTTCATCACCTGAAGCAAGGGACCAAGACGTGCCGGAAATTTGCGGGTGATAATCTCCATTCACAGCAAATATTCCCCATCCCTGATTTCTCACATTTCTCACAACTTCCTCTGCTTCTTTCATAAGAGCGATTGCCTGAACCCTTTGTCCTTGCTGTGCCTTGCCTTGTTTTGAGGAAATGAGTCCTGTCAGCAAAGCAGGCAGCATAATTGCCGTTATTGCTATTACTAACAATATCTCAACAAGCATTTGACCCCTGCTATTTTTGATTTTATTCGAAATTGGTAACTGTGCCATATTTGTTAAGAGTAATAGTCTCGGTTGATCCGCTTGGAATATTTGTGATGGTTATAGAATTTGAACCGTCAATAAAATTTACTACCTCACCGCTATCTGACGCGAAAAGAACCGCATCATTTTGAAATGTGGAGGAAAGACTGTATGACTCAGGAATCGGAACTGAAAAATTCGCCGTATCCGCCGGATTGTACTCTATACCATGAAACATTATATATTGATCTGATAGGACTTTTATGCCGTAGTTGTCAGGTTCTCCCCGTCCTTCGGTGTCTCCAACCATAGCCTTTATTTGCTGAGTTTTGAGATCCGATATAAGGACAGTTGTTGCGGAACTGCTGGTTGCCACAATTTGTATATTTGACAAACTCACAATTCCTATTCCAAAAAGAAGAGACAATATTCCTATAACGAGCATAAGCTCGATCAGCGTAAGTCCTCTTTGTCTTTCAAGTGCTTTCATCTAGCGTATACCAACCTGACCTATTAGACCGTAAATAGGTGCAATGATTGAGAGCATCATCCCTCCTACAAGTACGCCAACAAAAATAAGCATAATTGGTTCAAGAAGAGTAGTTAATGTCTTTAAGGTTTTGTCAACTTGATAGTCTAAATATTCAGCTACATCTTTCATTGACTTATCAAGAGAACCGCTTTTTTCTCCTGCTTCCGTAATTTTTATCATAATACTCGGGAATACATCCTTGGCCTGCTTAAGTCCTTCGGATAGTTCGCTTCCTGCAAGAACAACCTCTTTGCAATGGAGAATAGATTTGGCAACGTCTTTTTTTAGGACTACATCCTGGGCAAGTTCAAGAGCTGCGGCAATCGGTATTCCGGCATTGAGCAGTAAATACAGGCTTCTGGCAAATCTTGTTATATCAATTTGCGTTGCCAATGTTGAAACAAGTGGAAGCATAAATAAGAAATGCAAAAATTCCCTTTTTTTCTCCCTATACAAAACAAAAATTAAAACTGCAGTTATGACTGTCCCTAGAGCAACAAAAAGTGTGTAGTTTGTTACTAGTTGTGACAAACCGATCAGCATCTTGGTCGGTAAAGGCAGGTCTGCGTTAAGGCGTAAAAATACGTTTGATATTTTTGGCACAACAACTATTAGTATCATAAGAAGTACTCCGGCAAAAACAAACATGATAAGTACAGGATATGTTAGCGCGCCTTTTATTTTATCTGTGAATTCGGAATCTTTTTTTATTGAAGATTTAAGATCTTCCAGGGTTACATCTAGAGTTCCCGCTTCTTCAGAAGCTTTTATGAGATTGACAGTTATATTGTCAAAGATTCTGGGAAATTTGGCGAAAGCATCCGCGACGTGATTTCCTTGAGAGAGATCTGCTTTTAACGATTCCAAAAATCGCCTCTGGTTGCCTTTGGCGTCTTCCAAAAGTGAATCAACTACTTCAAGAATCGGAATTCCTGCAGCAAGCATAGTTGCAAGGTTGCTGACAAGACCAAGTTTGTCTGCAGTAGATATCCTTAATTTTTTTGGATCCGAGCTATTGAATAACTGCATAGATATTAAAGACTTTCAACTTTTGTCACGCGAAGGACTTCTTCAAGCGTGGTTACACCGCGCGCAACTTTATCCATACCATCGGCAAGCATTGTCGTCATTCCCTCCTCAACAGCTTTTTTTGCAATAACATCTGAGTCATTTTTAGCTGTAATAAGAGCTCTTACTTCTTTAGTTACTTCCAGAACTTCAAAAAGACCAAGCCTGCCGGAATATCCTGTCGAGTGGCAAATTTTGCACCCTTTACCTCTATAGAGCTTAATGCTTTCACTTTGACCGAAGTGATGCGTGATTACCGCAGGGGGTAAATTTTTTGCAAGGTCTGATCTTAGTATGGAATAAGACATTTTACACATGTCGCAAATTTTCCTGATAAGTCTTTGTGCGACAATAACATTGACGGTTGATGCGACAAGGAAAGGTTCAACTTTCATATCTATCAGACGGGGAAGAGCAGTTGCAGCATCATTTGTATGGAGCGTTGACAATACCAAATGTCCTGTCAAAGCTGCATTAACGGCGATGCCTGCGGTTTCGCTGTCTCTTATTTCTCCCACAAAAACAACATTCGGATCCTGCCGGAGTATGGAGCGCAGGCCATTTGCGAAAGTAAGGTCTGTTTTTTGGTTTACGTTGATTTGATTGACTCCTTTAATTCTATATTCCACTGGGTCTTCGATTGTTGTAATGTTTTTTTCCCTTGTATTTAGAATTTTAAGAATAGCGTAAATTGAAGTAGTTTTTCCGCTGCCTGTCGGGCCTGTTGAGAGAACCATGCCGTAGGATTTTGTGTATGCATTCGTTACTTTTTTAAGATCGCTTTCGCTCATCCCCAAGTCAATTAAGGAAAATTGTCTGAAGTGTGATGCAAGAAGTCTTAAAACCGCTTTTTCTCCATCGGCAATCGGTAAGACAGAAACCCTGATATCCAAATTCTCTTCTTCAAGTTTTATGCGCATCTTTCCATCCTGAGGACTTAGATGTTCATCAGTCCTTAATTTAGACAAAATTTTTATTCTTGAGATGATTCTTTCGTGAAAGTTTTTTGGAAGGTACAAAACATCATGCAGTATCCCGTCGATCCTAAATCTTACAAGCGAGTCTTTTTCTTCAGGTTCTATATGAATGTCCGAGACCTTATCTTGATAACCGAATTCAACTAGAAGGTTCACAATTTTTTCAATCGGGGCTGCATCAGTAACCTTTGATATATCAGAAATTCCCAGCTCTCTTTGAAGCAATTGTTCGAATGATCTTTGAAGATCGCGTTTGTATATCCTTAAAATATTTTCGATATCGCGTTCGGTAGTAAGATAGGGAATAACTTTTAGACTTGATTTTTTGCTTATGCCCGTTAGTACCTCTATTTTTCTGGGATCAACTATTGCAACCTTGAGTCCCTGTTGGGTTCTTTCAAAAGGTATAACCTTGTGTTTTCTTGCAATTTTTTCGGGAACAATTCTAAAAACGTCTTCCGGTATGGAAATCTTGGAAAGTACAACGAATGGAATATGGAGGAAATCAGCAATAAGTATTCCCAGATTCTCGTCCGAAATCACATCTTTCTCGATCAACGCGTCGGCGAGTGTTACATTGGAGTTTTTTGCAAATTCTGCCAGTTCTTGAAGATCACGCTCAGTGGCAAGACCTGTTTTTAGAATTAATGCTCTGATCTGATCATCAGCTAGAACCATAGGCAGTAATTGTTAGTACTTAAAGCCGGTTTTTCATACAAAAACCACAGCTTTGAAAAGCACAACTATGAGGTAATCATACTATATTCGAAGAGTATGGTACAAGAACATCCATCCTTGATTTATGCGGATTTCCTGCCTAAACTGGGTTAAGGGGTATTGTGCCCAAATACTTTCGATGACTGCCTTTTTATATTACCCATTATTTCTAGTTGAATTCTGGTATAAAGACGTATTATTTGGTCTTATAAATTTTTTTGTCCGCTTTAACCGCTATGTAATTTCTCTATTATCATTAGGTCTTTTAACAAGAACTTTTTTCAAGCCCTTAAAAAATGAATACAGAGAGGGCTTGGTTGTGTTCTCGATTTTTTTCGGAATGGCAATAAAGACGGTACTTATAAGTGTTTTATTAAGTATCGTTCTCATCTTTATTCTGATTGAGTGTTTGATAGTTGTATTGATAGCCTTTATCCCGGTAGCGCTTTTGTTTGTTGTATTGGGAAGCGATTCTCATGTTTGGTATGAATAAATATTATTTTCTATATTACTTTTTTGACAATCCGGTTATACGCTGGGTCAGGGTAGTAATTTTTCTTGGAGTTGGTTTGTTTGTTTACTTAAATCTTGAAAATCCCTTGCTTATTCTAAAATTATTGCCTGTGTATTTTGTTCTTATTCTTCAAGAATTATTTATTCATTTCAAATTGGAGAATGCAAAGCCTCTTATGACAATCCATGATGATATAAATCATTCAATAGATACAGTCGAGTATAGAATGCGCTCTATCCTTGAAAGAATAGACGACACTAAAAAGGTTATTCATGAAATTTCAGGTGACAGTGAAATTAAGTATTTATTAAGACTCTTAAATATAAATCCTGAAGTAACAGAAAACATTAATGAGGAAAATCTGCTTAGAAAAGCGTACACGTTAGTTATGAAAGTGGGAGGTAAGAATATCCACCCCATTGATATATTTGTTGCTTATTTAATTCTTCAGGATCAGATAACCAAGAATCTTTACAACAATGAAATAACCGAATTCGATGTGGTCACATTGCTTTCTTGGGTAAGAAGAAAATACAGAGTCGATATGCAAAAGCACGACGGGCTGCATTTCACAGGCAGCGGTGTTTTTGATTTTTTTGTATACGGCTGGAGCGCAGAGCTCTCGCGCTATGCTTCAAATTTCACAAGAGAAGTACTTTCTGGCAGACACCCAGAGCCTATCGGAAGAAATAGGGAATATGACCTTTTAGTAACTGCCTTATCCAAAAGTTCATCCAGTAACGCCTTGATTGTTGGTGAACCTGGAGTTGGAAAAACAACGCTTATATCCCAATTGGTTTTGGATTCAAATTTAGGCAATTTGCCCAATAAATTATCAAACAAGATAGTTTTTAAATTTTCCCCTGAAAGATTACTTTCAGGTGTTAACAATCAAGGGGAGTTAGAGGAAAGATTAGTTAGTCTGATCTCTGAGTTATATCATGCGGGGAATATTGTCGTTTACATTCCTAATATTGAAAATATTTTTGGCGGAGGAGGGCTTAGTATGGATTTGTCAGGTGCTTTAAGTGAATACCTAAAAAGCAGTAGGATAAAAATAATTGGCAGTACAACTGAGGCATTTTATAAAGAATATATTTATCCAAAACAGGAATTAAAGGATCTATTTGATATAGTTGCGGTTAGAGAGCCAAATGAGGATGGTGCAATATTTATGCTTCTTGAGAAAGCTAATGAGATTGAGATGGAAAGTGGTGTCAAAATAAGCTTTGATGCAATAAAAAGCACATATTCATTGTCTGACTCATATATTAACGATGGAACGGTTCTTCCCGGGCGGGCAGTAAAACTTCTTGAGGATGTTGTGTCTTATGCATCAATTCATGGAGACAGAAAAATAACAAAGAAAAATGTACAAAGCCTTGTTGAGGAAAAAACAAAAATTCTTCTGTCAGAACCGACTCAGGAAGAAAGTGAAGAACTTCTTAATCTTGAAACCGAACTTCATAAAGATGTTGTTTCTCAAAATGAAGCAATCAGTGCAATTGCCGATGCTATGAGAAGAATCAGAAGCGGAATTAGTAATGAAAAAAAACCGATTGCATCTTTTCTTTTTTTGGGTCCAACGGGTGTGGGTAAGACCGAAGCGGCGAAATCACTTGCCAAATCGTACTTTGGTGATGAAAAAAAAATGGTAAGGCTTGACATGACAGAATTTCAAAGTCCCGATTCGGCAAAAAGGTTAATTGAAGAAGGGGAAATATTTGTCGGCAAAGTTTTGGAAAACCCATTCACCGAGATACTTTTAGATGAATTTGAGAAAGCTGATCCGGATGTGCACAACCTGTTTCTTCAAATCCTTGATGAAGGGAGTATGACCGATAGTTTGGGAAGGAGTATTTCATTTAAGAATTCAGTAATAATTGCTACTTCAAACGCCGGCAGTGAATTTATTAGAGAAACATACAGAAATTCAGCAGACCAGTTGGCATTTAAGGACAAACTAGTTGAAAAGATACTTAAAGATGGGATTTTCAGGCCAGAGCTTATTAACAGATTTGATGATGTAATTGCCTTCAAGCCACTTGAGAAAGAAGATGTCACAAAGGTTTCAAAGCTTTTCTTGGATGAGTTAGGCAGTAGGCTTTCTGAAAAACAAATAAACCTCTCTTATGACGAAGCGGTGTGCGTATATATAGCTGAAAATGCTTACAGCATAGAATTTGGAGCAAGAAATATAAGAAGGTTTATCCAGCAATCCATAGAAAATCAAATTTCAAAGCTTATCCTTTCAAATGAGCTGAATAGTCAAGATACCGTGAAAATTTCAGTAGAGAATAACAGTCTTGTTATTGGTAAGCAAATTTAAGTATACTTAAATTTGCCTGTCTCGTAGAATGCATTTGTTACGGTCAGGTTACCTATGAAATACGCATTTTTCGAACTAGAGACTTGGGAGAAAGAGTACTTTCAAAAAGAAATAAAAGATCATGAAATACTTTTCTTTGACGAGCCGTTATCCGAAAATACTCCTGGTATAGATACTTTTGAGGCAGTAGTTATTTTTATCCATTCCCAGATGAATAAAGAGTTTTTGGATAAAATGCCAAATCTCAAGCTCATCTCAACGATGTCTACCGGATTTGATCATATAGACATGGAAGAGTGTAGGAGAAGAGGAATTACAGTCTGCAATGTTCCCACGTACGGTGAAACGGTTGTTGCCGAGCACACTTTTGCATTACTCCTAAGCATCGCAAGAAAACTTCCCGAATCGATAGAAAGGGTTAAGAAAGGAAATTTTATGCCCGGAGGGCTTACAGGTTTTGAACTTCGAGGCAAAACAATAGGTGTTATTGGCGTAGGGAGTATCGGAACGAATGTGATAAAAATTGCGAAGGGCTTTGGTATGAATGTTATTGTCTATAAAAGAACTCCCGATTATGCTTTAGAGAAGGACTTGGGGTGTAAATTTGTTGAATTGTCGGTTTTGTATCAGCAGTCGGATATTGTTTCGTTGCACATTCCGTATTCGAAAGAAACCCATCATTATTTAAATGATGAAGCTTTTTCACAAATGAAAGACGGAGTAGTAATTTTAAATACAGCAAGGGGCGGACTTATTGATACGGATGCTCTATTAAGATCTCTTGATAGCGGAAAAGTAAAAGCGGCAGGGTTGGACGTATTGGAAGAGGAACCTTTACTTGAAGAGGAGAAAGATCTGTTAACGAAAGACTTTGATAAAGACAAGCTTCTTACAGTTTTACAGGATCACATGCTGGTCAATTACCCGAATGTGGTTATAACTCCGCACAATGCTTTTAACAGTCAGGAGGCTTTGAAAAAAATTATTGAAACAACTCACGAGAATATTTCTTCTTTTGCAAGCGGGGTTCCTGCAAACGTTGTTTCCTAAGACATATCCCCTTATAATCCATACTAAATATGGATTTTGAAAAATATTTACAGCTTACGCAAAATAAAATTAAGCTACACTTAAGAGAATTTATTGAAATTAAAAAGACAGAGAAAGCTCCAAAACTTTTTTCTGACCGGAAATACTTTGAGTCACTTGAAGAGTTTGTGTCACGCGGAAAACTTTTGCGCGGATCTCTTTTTATCCTAATGACCGAAGGATTTGGCGGCAAAGTTGATAAAAAAACACTTGATATTGCGTGTGCTATTGAGTTAACCCATTCCGCGCTTCTTATCCAGGACGATATTATTGATAAAGATAATTTAAGAAGGGGAGAAAAAACAATCCATGTAAAGTACAAGGATATTGGTGAAGATGAAAAAGCATCTGATCCGTATCATTATGGAATGTCCTCTGCAGTAGTAATTTCAGATCTGGCATTTTTTCTTGCTTTTGAATTGTTGGCAAATTGTGGCGGAGAAATTGTAATAAAAATTGTTAAATATTATTCAAAGGAAATCCAAAATGTCATTTTGGCCGAGGGAGTGGATTCCGCGTTTGGTCTAACAGACAAAAAAGCGAGCTTACAAGATATCGAGGATGTATATCTTTATAAGACTGCAAGATATACTTTTTCACTTCCATTTGAGTTGGCGGTCATTTTCACAAAAGGACCGGATGATGCCAGAAAGCTGATGGGCAAATTAGGGGAGTTGATGGGTATGGTTTTTCAAATAAAAGATGATGAGATGGGATTTCATGGAGATGAAAAAGAAATTGGCAAGCCGGTAGGGAGTGATATTCGCGAGGATAAAAAAACCATTATAAGACACTATTTATTTGAAAGTTCAACTATAAAAATAAAAGAAGAATTAGAAGGCATATTTGGTAATCAACAAATAGGACTTGAAGAAGTCTTGAGAGTTAGAGATATATATAAGGAATTATTAGTACAAGAATCAATTGATAAAGAGATAAAAAAATATATGGATCAGGCGTGGGAGATATACGAAGAAATCAAGCTGAAAAATGGATATAAAAAAATACTAAAAGAATTTTTAGAGTTTAATGTTAATAGATCTTCTTAATTTGAAATAAAAAATAGCTTCTATATAATATAGTTATGGCAATTGTCATAAAATTATTCATCCTGGCAATAGCAGTTTTTGTTGCATCTTATATTATTCCCGGTGTAACAATTGATTCAGTGACATCGCTTATTGTTATATCAATTGTCTTGGGCATTGTTAATGCTTTTATCAAGCCTATTCTTGTTTTTCTGACACTCCCATTGACTGTTTTAACTCTTGGTATTTTTCTTTTGCTGCTTAACGGTATATTAGTTTTACTGGTAAGCTCAATTGTTCCGGGATTTTATGTTGCGACTTTTTTCTCGGCAATACTATTTAGTATTGTTGTATCACTGGTTTCCTCGCTTCTATCCAAAGTTTCTTAGTGTTTAGAGGTTTTTAATTTCCGCTTCAAGTGAGGCTTCAAGATCGGAAGAATCATCCAGCGGTTCTTCTTCCAATATTTCTTCATCAGTCGGCGCTAATGTAGGTGTTGGTGCGGTCTTGGTTGGTGTTGCGATTTGCGGTTGGGGAGTCTGTGACTCCTGACCTGTAGATGATTCCTGCACTATTTTATAAAAGAGGAACCCAAGAATGACTATTAAAATTATCAAAATTACGGCAACTATCATAAGCCCGTTACCCTTCTTTTTTTCACCCGCAGGGGGCATTGTTGGTGCTGCAACCGGATTTTGCGGAGGAGGTGTTGGCATTATCGGAGATGGTGTCGCTGCTTGAGGTTGTGTTGGAGTTTGAACAGGTTGTGTTTGAGGAGCCTCTGGTACTGCTGAATTTGATTGTATTGGGTTTTGACTTTGGTTATCCATATAATTTAATTATTCATCTGTTGCACTGGGTGTGGGTGTTGTATCTCTTCCCTCAAGTATTTTTGCGCTTGAGAATGCTTTAACGACCGCTCTGTGTGCTGATAGGATTTTGTTAAATACTTCTTTAATATCAGTTATGTATTGCTTTATTGTTTCTCTAGCATCTGTCTTGAGGTTTGTTTCGTCTGTTATATCTAATGTGTAGTCTTTTTCAGCTTGTTCTGAAACGGCTGTTTTGGCACTTTCTATTGCTGTATTCGCATCAGTTATTAAAGAATTAAGAGCAGTAACATCCTTGTCATCCGCTTGAAGAGCTGTGGCCATTTCAGAAACTTTAGCAAGAATTGCTGTAAGTCTTTCAAGTCTTTCGCTCATTTGACTTGTTCTTTTAGCGTTGCTTTCATTAATCCTGGTATCTAAATTTTCAAGAATATTCTGCTTTCTTGTGTCTTTTATTCCTTGCAGTTTTTCCTTAAATGCGCTTCTTTCATCTGTCTTTTTGTTTTTCATAACATCCTTAGCCTGCATTGCTTTGTCTGTAGCGTTTGTTTTTAGGACTGCCGGCCTTACGGAGGATTTGTCAGCTGTTGTGACTGCTGTTTCCGTTTCGGTTGATGTGTCATCTACTGCAAATGAATTTGCCGGAAGTAGAGCAATCACAAAAAAAGATAGTAGGACTAAAAAAATCTTACTCATATATTTATGATAGGTAAAAAAGAGAGTAGTTGTCAACCCCATGAGGTAAATCTAAAGCTTGCCTGCTTTTATTTCACTTCTTAATTCCTCAACATACTTATTGAAATAGAAAAGATTATGAAATGTTAAAAGCTTTAGCGCAGTGATTTCTCCAGCTCTAAGAAGGTGGGTAATGTAATCTCTTTTGTAATTTGTACAGCTCAAGCATTCACACTTTTCATCAAGAGGCTTATTATCCTCAAGAAAAATAGATTTTCTCATGTCCAATCTTCCTTTTGAGGTAAATGCAATTCCGTGTCTTGCATAGTGGGTCGGTACTATGCAGTCAAAAGTATCAACGCCCGACTTCATGATTTCGGGGATGTCCTCCAAGTGTCCTATGCCCAGTAAGTGTCTGGGCTTATTCTCCGGTAAATGTGGAAGGGTGAATTCAAGCATATCACTCATTGTCCTTTTTTCATCCCCAAATTCTCCACCGATCCCAAACCCATCAAAGGGTAGAGAGCCAATAAACTTCGCACTTTCTGTCCTTAGTTCTTCAAATTTTCCTCCCTGGATAATGCCGTATAGTGCTTGGTTAGTTTTTTTAGAGTCCAAACAGACTTGTGCCCATCTATGGGTTTTTTCTAAGGATTTTTTAGTGTAATAATAGTCGGCAACAGGGCTTGTGCATTCATCAAAGGCAAATATTATATCCGCTCCGATTGCTTCCTGTATTTTTATTGATTCACGCGGACCTATAAATAACTTTTGTCCGTCTTTAGGACTTCTAAAAAAGACACCGTCTTCGGTTATTTTTACGTTTCTTGGCTTTTTATTGGAAGTAATTTTAAGATCCGATCTTTCTTTCAGGATTTTTCCAACCCCGTGATCTCTTCCGAATCCGAGTGAGAAAACCTGAAACCCTCCGCTGTCTGTCATAAGAGGTCTGTCCCAATGCATGAATTTGTGAATTCCGCCCGCTTTTTTAAGAAATTTTTCGCCAGGCTTTAGGTGCAGATGGAAAGTATTTGAAATTAGAATTTGAGAGCCTGTAAGCTTGACTTCCTCGGATGTTAAAGTTTTGACAACCGCCTGCGTTGCAACGCCTACGAATGACGGCGTTTCAACCTCTCCGTGAGGAGTTTTTAAGATACCAATTCTGGCATTTGATTTTTTGGACTTGTAAGTAATATTAAAATCAATCACGAAGCGTATTGTATCAAACTTGAGGTGAAAAAACTTTCCTGCCTATCTTTTCTCAAAATAAAGAGTAACTGTTGAGGTGATGGTTTGGCTCCCGGGTTGTAAATCAGGAGTTATGCCGACATTCCCGCCGGCTCTTGTATCAAGTGACATTGCTGCTTCTTTACCGTAAAACATCGGTACGGGTCCAACACCAGACGAGGATTCGACAATGTTTACTATCTTGCCAAGCTTTATTCCAAGCTGTCCTGCAAGTCTTTGTGCCTCGGCTTTTGCATTTTCTATGGCCAGATCTCTGGCTTCCCTTTGATATTTCTCAGGTTCTTCAATTGAATAATTTGTTCCCATAACTTCATTTGCCCCGCCTTCGGTTCCTGCCTGTATTATCTCCGGCAGTTTTGATATATCATCAACTTTTACACTTACGGTTGCATTGCCGTTGTAACCGGATATTTCACCAGTTCCTCTCTCTGAATAATCATAATTTGGATTTATTGAGTAATTAGAAGTTTTGATATCATCTTTGTTAATTCCGATTGCTGTCAGCCCACTCACAATATCATTATTAACAGTATTTATTTTCTCCTGTGCTTCATTTATGGTGGATGCGTTATTTACGACGATACCAAGACTTACGGATGCATTATCAGGAGATGCATCGACTCTTCCTACACCGATAACCGAGAGCTCTCCCGAAACAGATCTGTTAGCTACAGAAAGAGGGTATGAAATATTGAAATAGTTAACAAGCCAGAGAAAAAGAAAAGTCAAAATAAGAATGCCTAAAAAATTAGCCAGAATTTTATTTTCTCTCAAAAAAGTTTTGTAATCCACGGGAATAGTTTACATTTAGTGGTAAAAAAAAGTCAATCATGAAATTACTAAAGTTCGTCTGTGTGGTATCTGGAATATATCATGTAGTAGACAACCGGGATGAAGAAAAGCATTATTGTTCCTGAGAAGAATAGTCCTGCAATTATTGCACCTCCCAGGCCCTGCCATAAGGGATTGGTCAATGTAATAGGAAGCAGTCCAACCATAGTTGCAATTGAAGTAAGAGCTATCGGCTCAAGCCTTGAGGTTGACGCTTCAATAATCGCCTCAGTGAATTTCATACCCACTTCCTGATTTTTGACTATTTTATCAACAACTAAAATAGAATTCTTAACAACTATTCCGAATAATGCAAGTACACCAATAAGTGCCGGGAATGAAAGAGGGGTGTTAGTTAGAGCAAAAATTATAAGCACTCCTGTAATGGATAGTGGTATAACAAGCATAACAATTAGAGCTCTTCTAAATGATCGAAATTGTAAAACCATTGTCGCAATGATAAGCAAGAATGAAAAAATCATGGCTTGCAGTATAGAGTTGACGGAATTTTGGTTTTCTTCATTTACTCCTCCGGTTGCCCAGCCGTATCCTTCGGGAAGATTTAGAGAATCAGCATAATCTTCAAGGTTGCTATTTAGATCTGCAATATTATTTCCTGCGACCACTCCAGCAGTAACCGATAATGTCCTATTTCCGTCCTCACGTGTTATGAGTGTCGGATTTGCTTTGAGCTCTAATTTTCCAAGAGAAAGAAGAGGAACAGACCCATTATCTGTTGGTATTGATATTCTTGAAATATCTTCAACGCTTTGAGTAGACTCGCTAAGTCTTATAGAAATATCTTCAGTAAGGTCAATTTCTCCGGGGATATTTATGGTATCTACTTCAAAACCGCTTGCAAAGATTCTTAGCCAAATGCCTAATTGATCAACGGTAATTCTATTTGCTGCTAACTTTGAATAGTCAGGCACAAACACTAATTTTGATGTCCCTGATTTTATGGATTTATCTATATTTGTTGTTCCTTGTAATGTAACCAGATAATCCTGGATCTTGTCGGCATAACTATTCAGTACAGAAAGATCAGGACCAAATAACTTTATCTGCAGGTCTGCTCCGGCAGGCGGTCCGCCTGACACCTCATTTACGGAGATTTTCCCTTTATCGTAATTCACAAAGTCATTCCTTAGTTTTGCCGCAATTTCAGATGAACTTTTTGATCTATCTGAATTAAGAAGTATAGAATATAAAACACTGTTCCCACCGCTTCCTCCGGGGCCCATTTCAGAAGAAAATCCCTGACCTGTCTCAAGAGTTAAAAACTCGGCTTCTTTTAATTTTTTGAGATTTTCCATAAAGACGAGTCCTTCTTCATGAACTGTCTTGAAGTTAGTTCCGGTTGGGAATTCTATAGAAACATATAAATTGTCTTCGTCTGTTTTCGGAAAAAATTCATTTTTAACAATTCCAAGCGGAACCAGTAAAAAGGAAAATATTAAAAATACAGAAACAAAAATAACAGTATTTTTTCTGCCCCGCTTAGAATGAAGAATTCCTTCCAATACTTTTTGATAACGCCTCTCAATAATATTAAAGTGAATAAGACCATTGTCTAGAGCGCGTCGGTAGTCAAATTTTATGTCAATCCTTTCTTTTATTCCTGGAAGCATTTTTCCCCATAATTTTGAGACAACAAATAGAAAGGCGATTACAGCCAGTATTTCAATAAGTACAATATTGGATTGAGGCAAAATAAAGACGAATAGAGAATAAAGAAGGGTCGTAAATAGCAGGATAATTAAGAGCACCTTTACTCTAAAAGGAACAATAGGCTTAAGTAAAAAGACCATTAAAGGGACAGTAATAAAAATTGCAACAAAAAGTGAGCCCAAAAGTGTTGATGATACAACTATCGGAATCGGCTTGATAAATTCACCGATAATGCCGGTACCTAAAATAAGCGGTATAAATGCCCAGACAGTCGTAATGGTAGTTGTTAGTATCGCGACCTTAAAATCACGAAAAACGAGAAGTGCTGTTTCAAGCGGTGTAAATTTATGAGTTCTGTAGTAAGCGGTCATTGCGCTTATTACAACTATAGTGTCATCAACCAAAAGTCCAAGAGATAGAATCAATGAGAATGTTGCCAAGAAAGAAAACTCAATGTTTGTTGCCTGCATGACGAAAAATGTAATAAGAAAAGAAAAGGGCACTGACAGCATTGATATAAATGCTTGTCTTATTCCAAGAAAAATTAAAAGAACTACAAAAACCAGGGTTATGGTTATGAGAACGTCTCTTATTAGATGACCGAATTCCTCGTTCAATAATTCTGAAGAGTTGATAATGGTTTTAACCTCAAAATCTGAGCCTTCACTTTTCAATTTTTCATCGATCAGCTCTTCAGCCTGATGTGTTGCCTCCTCTATGTTAATTGAAGTAACACGGAAAACATTAAAACTTACCGATGGTCTGATGTCTCCATCCGACAAAACGTATGATTGATTTTGGTCCGGTTTTGAGATCTCTTTAACTTCAGATATATCCCCAAGGGATACTATTTGACCTGCTACTGAAAGTTTTAAGTCGCGGATATCCCCGATATCAATCAATCCGGGATCAATCGTTAAAGAAAACTCAGAGGAGCTGGTTTTGACAATTCCTGCCGGAAAAGAACTGAGACTGCCTTTTATTACAGAGCTTAATTGAAGAGGATTGATTTCGTATGTTGAGATAGCTTCAGGCTTAAGTATGATTTGTATTTCTTGCTCATCAATTCCCGTAATGCTTACATTGTCAATTGTTGATAAATCCTCTAAATCATTCTTAAGGCTCCGTGCAAATCGGATAAGACTTGCCCTGTCATTATTTTCAGACACTAAATTAAATGTCCAAATCGGCTGGTTTTCGAAATCAAGTTTTATTACATTTGGATCTAGCGCGTCTTCTGGAAGATCATTTATTGATGTAACTGCCGAATTGACGTCGTCTCTTGCCTTATCGGGGTCTGTTCCTGATTCGAATTCAATTTGTATGACAGAAACAGAATCTCTTGAAGTAGATGTCACCTGCTTTACCTTATCAAGTCCTTCAATCGCATCTTCGATAGGTATCGTAATTAGCGACTCGATATCAGACGGACTGCCCCCCGGCAGAACCGTTGAAACTATAACTAGAGGTATATTTATCGTCGGATTTAATTTTCTCGGAAGGGATACGTAAGCAGAGACCCCAAGGGCTATTACGGTCAGAACAACGATAACAACAAGTCTAAAGTTAGTTAGATATTTTGCAAAAAAAGACTTTAAGAGACTATTGTCAAATTTTAATTGTTGTAGATATTTGGAAGTACTCATGCATTGCTATTTGTTAATTTTTACAATTTCTCCTTCGATGACATTTCTCGAGAGAATTACCTGGTCTTTCTTGGAAAGACCTTTGATAACCGTTACGTATCCGCCGGTTACACTTCCCAATTCCACCTTTTTGGACGAAGCTTTTCCATTTTCAGCAACATATACATAGGCTTCGTCTTGTGTTTGGAAAACACTGTCTACCGGAATAAAGGGGTAAGGACTTTCCAAATTTTGACTTATCGGCAAAGTTACAGAAATAAATGAATTGTCGGTGAAATAACTTTTGTAATTCTCATCGATAGCAAAAAGTACAGAATAGAGTTGACCGTCTGTTGCTTCGGATGAAATATATGAGGGAGTTGCATCAATAACTTTCCCGTTTACAAAAAGTTTTGACTTAGAAATTACTGAGACTTTGTCTGCTGTTTCTTTCGAAACCTTAGCATCAACTACAACTTCCCCAGTCGAGCCTGAGAACGTAACCAGAGTCATTCCCGGTGTGACATTGTCTCCAACCTTAACATGAATTTTTTGAACTGTACCGGCAAATGGGGACGATGGGTACATGTTGGCTTCTTGTATCTTTGCAAGCTGTAGAGATATGCCAGACGTTTTAAGACTCATCTCAAGACCTTTTTGCTGAAGATCAAGCTGGGCAAGCGCAATATCTTTGCTAATTCTTCCAAGATCAACGGCCGCATCATCTTCATTCGTCTGATATTCATTTGCTCTGAGTGAGGCTTGAAGCTGATTGTTCCCTGCCTGCAGCTGAGCTTGAATTTGCTGAAGGCTTAATATTTGTGCAGGATCCCCATTTGACTGTTCTAGGGATTGTATGTTTGATTTGACAGTATTCAAAATCTCAGAATTCAAATTTATCAAGGTTCTTGTTTCATCAATGGATACACTTGTTATGTCGCGAAGCGTGTCTGAATTCTCACTTTGTCTATTTGCAAGATCCCTTTGCCTTTCAATAAGTCCTTTTTGAATATCGTATGTCTCTTTAGTATTTTGATAAGTGAGGGCTGCAAGCTGTCTCTGAAGCGATGCTGCATTTCCACCCTGATAATTTGATGAAAGGCTGATGATTGTTTTGCCTTTTGCAAGTTCTTGTCCCTCTAAAGCATTGATTGATGAGATAATTCCAGGACTTTGGGCAACAATTTTTATGACTCCGCCTTTTTTGACTTTTCCCTGTACGGTTATTTTTGCATTTTCTCCTATATTAAAAACGTCTACATTTTTAGCTTCGGTTCTCGTTTCAATTTTGGGAGCTTTTACACTAAAAATTGTGCTTCCAAGAAAAATAATTATAAACAATGTTATTAGTGCTATAAAAAATGAAGTGAAAGGCTTTTTCTGTGCAAAGACTATCGTCTTTTGATAGCGATTTTTTGCTTCAAATTTTTTAATTCTTGAGTCTACTGTTTTTTTGATATCACCAAACTTTGAGAAGCGGTTGACCGGGGCAGATCTTTTTGAGCTTGGCAACCTTTTTGGTGTTGCCATATTAAGTATCAGATTGTAGCAGTTGCAAGCCTCAAAAACAAGAGATATTTACTCGTATCTAAGTGCATCTATTGGCGACAATCTTGCGGCGCGACGGGCGGGGTAAAGTCCAAAAACAATTCCAACAAGCGTTGATACACCAACAGCAATTAGGATGGCAGGTACACTCACGACGAATGGGATTCCTGCAATTAAAGACACGAGCCATGCTCCGCCAATTCCTATTGAAATTCCAATAAGTCCGCCTATAAGAGTCATGACTACTGATTCCATCAAAAATTGGGTTAAGATGTCTTTTTGTTTTGCGCCGATTGCCTTTAAGAGTCCTATTTCTTTTGTTCGCTCTGTAACTGATACAAGCATTATATTCATGACTCCAACTCCTCCAACTACGAGTGAAATTCCTGAGATACCTGCTATCATGGCTGTTAATAGTCCGGTAATTGTTTGGACAGTTGATAATATATCCTGAGCGCTTGATATTTGAAAATCGTTCTCATCATCTTCATCTAAATTGTGTTGTTCGCGGAGCAGTGCTTCAACATCTTCAATTGTTTGGTTGATGCTATCCTGATCATAGACACTAATATCAATTTCCTGGAGTCTTTCTTCACCAAGTATCTCATTTGTTACAATATCAATTGGAATAAAAAGAGATTTGTTTAGAAAGCTTCCCGCAAGAGCGCTTGAAGAATTAAGAACACCTGTTACTCTAAATATACGTCCGCCAATTCTAAGGGTTTCACCAACCGGATTCGTATCTTCTCCGAAAAAGTTCTCTGATACATCTGTTCCAATAACAGCAATTCTTTCAGATGATAGAACTTGTTCTTCCGTAATAAATTCTCCATAAATCATATCGGGCCGAAAAATTTCTAACGCCTCATGGGTTGATCCATAAACAAGATACTCATCTTCTTGTCCATTTGCCTGCACTTTTGTGGAAGCCATGGCGAAAGGAGCGATATTCCTGATATTGGTTAATGAAGTGTTGTTTCTTATAATTTCAAGATCATCAAAAGTAAGAGATGTGGATCCGGCAATTGCACTTATTTGACTTGTCCCGGGATTTATTTGAAAATAGTCCGTTCCAAATTGTGCAAGTTCATTAGTTATAAATTTAACAGCACCTTGACCGATGGAATAAATGAGAATAACCGAAGTTATTCCAATAATAATTCCAAGCATAGTCAAGGAAGTTCTCATTTTGTTGACTCTTAAAGCTTGAATTGCGCTTATGAAGATTTCTCTATATTCCATATGACTTTTTAAATCTTTCTGCCATTTTGTATGTCGCTTACAATTTTCCCGTCGACCAGTTTTATAACTCTTTTTGCGAAGGCTGCAATATCATGCTCGTGAGTAATTATTATTATTGTTTTTCCATCTTCGTTCAGTTTTTTCATAAAGCTCATTATTTCATGTGATGTTTTGCTGTCCAGGTTTCCCGTCGGCTCATCGGCAAGGATTATGGATGGATTCATGACAAGTGCACGGGCAATTGCTACTCTCTGAATTTGACCACCTGAAATACGGTTGGATAAATTATTGGCTTTATCTGCAATTCCAACTCTCTCTAAAGACTGCATAGCTCTTAAGTTTCTCTCCTTTTCGTCAATTCCTGCATACATCATGGGTTTTTCTACATTCTTAATAACTGTTGTTCTTGAGAGAAGGTTAAATGATTGGAAAACAAATCCAATCTCCCGGTTTCTTATTTCAGCCAGTTGGTCCTCTGTGTAGCTTGAAATGTTTTTTCCTTTAAGGCGATATTTACCATCAGTTGGTACATCTAGAGCTCCCAGAATATGCATGAGAGTGGATTTTCCACTACCCGATGGTCCCATTATGGCGACGAATTCACCTTCATAAATCTTAAGGCTAATGCCATTAATTGCCCGATAAACTTCATCCTCACCAATCGGATATTCTTTAATTATTTTTTCAAGTTCAATTAAAAGAGGTTCTTTTGGCATTTCATTTGTTAGCTTCCGAATAATCCCGGTCTTTGAATATTTTCGTTGGAAAGAGTAGATATTACTTCTTGTCCTTCGGATAAGCCTTTTAGTATTTGTGTTTTTTCTGTACCACGCACGCCGGTAACAACAGGAATATATTTGAATTTTTCAGGTCTTGAGTTGTCCGGCACTCTTACTGCCCGTCCTCCTTGGTATGGTTTAACAGAAGCATTACTGACACTCAAAACATTCTCAAGCTTTTGAGTCGTAATCTCAACATCTGTCGTCATCCCTTGCTTGATTTTATTATCTGAGTCAAGAATTGTGATAAATGTTTTGTATGACACAACGCCTTGGTTGTCTGTTCCGACAGCATCAACTCTATCCACCATCCCTTTGTATTTTTTATTTGATATGGCATTTATTTCAATCTCTGCATTTTGTCCCGGCTGGACTTTCGTTATGTCAGTTTCTGATAGTTCTAATAATATTTCATTCTTGTAGTGAGACATAAGAATTAATGACGGAGCAGTTGAGGTGCCTGTAAGAGAAATACTCTTAATAGATACTGAGCTCCCTGTTGTTATAGCAAGGTTTACAATTGTTCCATTGACTGGTGCTGTAACAGTTGCATCTTGTGTAGCCATATATAGTGCATGGGTTGATGCAACCGAGGATTGTGCTTGTGCAATTGCAGTCTGTTGATCTTTGTATTCTTTTTCGGCGGCTAACCATGTATCTTGAGCGATTTGAAATTCGGCAGCTTCCCTATTTTTTTCGTCAGGAGTATCATCACTTTTTTCGTATGTTGAATTTGTAGCAAGATTTCTGAAAGAATCCCATTGGGCATACATGGATGCTCTTAAAGAATTAGCAGCTGTTTGAACCGTATTTAGTGAATTTACGGCAGCCAAGTAATTTGCTTGTGCCTGGCGCTTTTCCTGTTCTGTTGCACTGCTTTTTACTACAAATAATTTTTCACCTTCTTCTACATACATCCCGTTCTTGACATAGGTTTCAGTTATGATTCCGTTTGATGGAGAGTAGACATCAATCCTTCCACTTGAGACGACATTTCCCGATTCTGTAACAGTTTCGACAATATCACTTTTTGCTACTTTTTCTAATGTGTATGGGGGAGGTTTGGTTGCATTTCCTATGATACTTGCGACAAAGGAAAATCCGATTGTGATAATAATTATAATAAGAATTTTTTTCTTTAGAGATCTTTTTTTGAACCATTCCCATGGTTTTGAGAGAAGAGTCTTAAGACCATTTATTTTTTTTCTCATACATATATATTAACATTTAATATTAACATTGAAGGACACTTCTTAAAACTCTATTTTTCAAATAATGCTATAACGCCTCTTGACACAGTTTGATGCGTTTGCTAATATCCACAATTACAACTGCCCCGTTACTCGGGGCATTTTTTGTAAATATGACAACACAAAATCAAATAACAGCGTCAAAAAAAGTTGCGCTAACTCTCACCCTTCCGACAATAAATTTTTCGGCACTTGCTGTAAAAACCAAAGTTCTTTTATCAAATATTTACAGACCGCTTTCCCAGAATGCCTCAAAAACCGTAAGTGAAGCTTCCTCAAAAGCAAGAAGTTTTAAGCTTCCAAATCTTAAGGACAAATTCAAATTTAACAAAAGGAGTATCAAATTTATTTTTCCTGCTGTAATTGGGATAGTTATAATTATTTCAATTGTTTCAATAGTAAGATCGTTTCCTGATGCTCAAAGCAGACCGGTTAATGATAGCAAAGACGTATCCCAAAATGCATTGACAACAATAAATTTGGATAGAAAATTCGCTTTTCCATTAAAAGATGAAAACGGTAAAGAGGTAGGGAAATTTGATTATATTATCCAGACATCACAGCTTCAGAGCCAAATTATTGTAAAAGGACAAAGAGCAACCGCAATTGACGGAAAGGTTTTTCTAATCCTAAATCTTAAAATAACAAATAATTTAGAACAAACAATACAGCTTAATACTCGAGACTATCTAAGGTTTATTGTTAAAAGCAATGAAAATGAGCAGTTAGCGCCTGATATTCACAATGATCCTGTCGAAGTTCAGGCAATTTCGACAAAATACACAAGAGTCGGTATTACAATAGATGAGGTAGATGCTAAAAAACTAATTCAACTTAAGGTTGGTGAAATTGGAGGAGAAAAGCAGAATATTGATCTTAATTTTAAGTACTAATAAGACAGTCTAAGTTTTGATTTTTTCAAAAACACAATGGCACAAAGTACGCAAAAAAAAATTCCGCAACACCTGCTTTCCGAAATTAAAGATGCGTTGGAAAGTGTCAAATTTGGAAGTATCGAAATCTTCGTTCAAAATAGTGTTGTTACGCAAATTACAGTTAGAAATATCCACAAGACAAGCGTTGAAATAGAAAAAAGCTCAAATATAGAAAATACAATTAAAGCAATATAGCAATATTGTAATAAGTTCCAAATAGGGCTTGACAGTAATCTATATATATTATATAAGTTAGACAAATCGAAAGAGCTGACCGCAAACGGAGGCTTCTTCACACAATTTAGTTTTGTGTGCGGAAGTCTCCGTTTTTTTGTTTCTTGGGGCTACCGGAAATAAAAATAGGCGGGAGAGATGAAGTGCTCTTGAAAAAGAAATCTTATACAAAAGGAGGTGAAATAAATATGACAAATTTCAAAAAACAAATCGTTTCAGCAGCAGCAGCAGGAGCTATGCTTCTTAATGTAGCAGTTCCAGCGTTCGCTTCTACTGAAATCGTAATTTCAGGAAATGGTGCAGATTCTTCTAACTGGTCAACAGTTAGCCAATCAAACACCAATTCCGTTACACAAAATAACTCAGCAAACGTTACCAATAATGTAGACGCAGATGCATCAACTGGTGGCAATGACGCTAACTTCAATACTGGAGGAGACGTTAATGTTGACACTGGAGATGCGACAACTGACGTTAAGGTTGCCAATGCTCTTAATAGCAATTCTGCAGATGTAGATTGCTGTGGAGCAGGTAATACTGACGTTGAAATTTCCGGAAACGGAGCAGATTCTGTAAATGGAGTTTCCGTTGGATCTTCCAACACAACTTCTGTTTCTCAGAACAATAAAGCAAACGTCAAAAACAATATTGATACGGATGCTAAGACTGGTTACAACGATGCAAATTCCAATACTGGAGGAGACGTTACTGTCAATACCGGAATTGCAAAAGCTAGCGCTACTGTTGCTACAATAGCTAACGTTAACTCAGCAAAAGTTGGAGGAGGACTTGGTTTATCTAACCCTTCTGCAAAATTTGTAATCTCAGGAAATGGAGCAAATTCAAATAACTCCATTCAAGCAGGACTCACAAATGTTACCGCCGTAGAGCAAGATAACAGTGCTCATGTTAAGAATAACGTTGATGCAGATGCATCAACTGGTGGTAATGACGCTAACTTTAACACCGGAGGAGAAGTAACTATCGACACCGGAGATGCGACAACTGATGTTGACGTTGCTAACGCCGTTAACTTCAACCACGCAGATGTTGATTGCGGGTGTCTTATGGATGTCCTTGCAAAAGTCGCCGGAAACGGAGCTGATACAAAAAACATCATTACTTTAGGTCTTGCTAATGTGCAATCAATGGCACAGGACAACGGAGCTTGCCTATACAACGATGTAGATGGAGAAGCAAAGACCGGTGATAATGACGCGAACTCCAACACTGGAGAAGCTGATACTGATCCAACTGTTAACACCGGAAACGCTACATCAAATACTGATGTAGAAAATGAAGGTAATGTTAATAATGTTGGTGGACTTTTCAGCATGCCTGAAATGCCTGATGTCGATTTCGACTTCAGTTTTGCATTTCTTTGGGCTTGGTTTGGAATGTCAGTTTAATTTGGTTAATGTAGGGTGAATTGCTAGCACTTCGGCAGGACACCCTACAACCAAAATAGGAATAGATAGAAGATAAAAAATATAGAAAACAATTTAATAATAGGACAATTAAAAAATAAATAATTATGAATATTGGACAACTCAAAAAATTAATAGCTTCATTTTTGATATTGGTACTATTAACTGGAAAATTGGTTTTAATCCCAGTTGCGGTATATGCGGAGGATGCGCCAACGCCTCCTGAAAATACAATGGTTGCGCCAACCGCGCCAACCGCGCCAACGCCTCCTGAAAATACAATGGTTGCGCCAACCGCGCCAACCGCGCCAACGCCTCCTGAAAATACAATGGTTGCGCCAAACGCGCCAACCGCGCCGGAAGCACCAACTGGGCCAAACTCTTCCGAAGAACAGGCAATCCAATCAGCAGTAAATGAGCAGCCTCAAGAGGGAGGTAGTGGATCAGGAAATGTTGGAGATACAGCTATTAATACTGGAGATGGTAACAATAGCGGTTACATTAACAACACTGGAAACAACAATTTAGCAACCGGTTTTTGCCCAACATGCGCCGGAAGTGCAACTGTTGCAAATACAGGTAACGGAGCAGGATCAACAAATAATGGTTCAGCAACCACAACTACAAACAATAATCTTGGGCAGGGAAACAGCGCAGTTGTTGCAAACGACCTTAATCAAGCAACAGTAACAGGTGGAAATAACGCTTCATATAATGTAGGCAACTCATCTATAACAACCGGGGATGCAAATGTAACAGGAACAATCATTAACTCTATTAATACCAACGTTGATGGTGTAATGGTCAGTGAATTTAACATCGCAGATGATCATACTGGGGATATAATTTTAGACTTTGCTGCAAATTGTGTACAAGGCTGTAACGGACAAAGCATTGCTAATAACACTGGAAATGGAGATGGATCAACAAATACTGCAGCAACCGACACAACGACTAATAACACTACAAATCAAACAAATGATGCTAATGTTTCAAATGGCATGACACTTGTTGCTAACTCCGGAGATAATGACTCAAGCTTTAATACAGGTGGCAACTCATCTATAACAACCGGGGATGCTAATGTGTCAGCAAATGCTGTTACTCTTGCAAATAACAACTTTGCCGGAGACGTAATATACGGAGTAGTAAATATATTTGGAGATTTAATTGGAGACATAATACTTACTCAAGAGATGATGGATACTATCTGCGGAGGAACATGCACAGGATCAACAACTGCTATCAACTCTGATAATGGTGCAAATTCCACAAATACTGCTAACGCAACGAATACTACAAACAATAACACTTTCCAATCAAATGATGCGGATATCAGTAACCTTTTGACAGTTGATGCAACAACCGGAGGTAATAACACAAGCTATAACACAGGTGGAAACTCAAGCATGACGACTGGTGATGCAAATGTGGATGTAAATGTACTTAATATTGCCAATATGAACCTTGCAGGCGGCACATACTGGTTAGTACTTGTGAATGAGGCAGGAAACTGGATCGGGAAGATAATGGGTGGGCAAGAAGGTTCAAATGTCGCAGGATCTTCTCTAATGGAATTTCTTATCGACCCAATAACCGGTGCAGTAACTGCTATGACAAGCGGAAACGGCAACAATTCAACCAATACTTCAACAGCAAACAACACTACCAATAACACAATTAACCAAACAAATAACGCAGTTATCAACAACAACTTGAATCTCACAGCAAATACAGGTGGAAATGATGCAAATTACAATACGGGTGGTAACTCAAACATCGTAACAGGGGATGCTAACATAGTTGCAAATATAGTTAATTTTGTTAACAACAATATAGTAGGTGACGGAAAATTGGTTGTCACGGTTATCAATGTATTCGGAAGCTGGTTTGGGGACTTTATTGGACCGGGACAGACGAAGACTGCTTCGACTGCACATGAGTCAAATAACCAACAGCAAGTTGCCGTAAATACTAATAACTCTAATAGCAATCCAAACAATTCTTTCTCAACTGTTGCAGGAGCAGCAGGGTCAGCACAAGTAGAGAGTCAGGTCAGCGGTACGGTTGGGGCTGCAAAAAGCAAAGCTTTTGCATTTGGTAATGTTCAAGGATCAAATACATCTAATAAGACCAATTCTGAAGCTACTGTTGCAAAAAGCGTAGGGCAAGACGGTTCTGCGGCAGTAGCTGATAAAAAACTGACTATAAATCTAGCATGGTTATTACTTGCACTTCCTTTAACAGGGTTTGCACTTCTGATTAAAAAATCATTTGTACCTGTCCAAAGACTCGCGATTCGGGGAATAAATATCTTCTTATGATGAAAAAGGCTGCACTTTTTGTGGCCTGCCTAATCCTAAATTTAGCATTTGTTTCAAAGGCGCAAGCAGAACAGATAGTTATAGAAGTAACCAACAACGGGGGCAGTTCTTCTAATGAAGTTAATACAGTTCAGCAATCAACAACTCAAGTTAACCAAAGCAATGAGGAAAATATAGAAAATAACGTTGATAATAACGCAAATACAGGTAATAACGACGCCTCTTCGAATATGGGTGGGAACGCAAATATCAATACCGGAGACATTAATTTAACAACAAATGTTAGTAATGAGAATATTAACTCAAATAGCGTTACTATTGACACCTGCTGCAATCAAGGGAGTCAGATAAGGGTGAGTGGAAATGGGGAAAATTCAACTAATGTTATTTCTGCTAATAATTACAACACAGCATCATCATTCCAAAAAAATTCGACAAATATCTCAAATAACATAAATATTTATGCTAATACTGGATACAATAAAGCTTCGTATAACGGTGGAGATACATCTATTGTAACGGGAAATATAAAGGCTAATACGGCTGTCATCAACAAAAATATTAATAATAGTTTTGCATCAATCGATAGTTTTGTGGGTAGCGCAATTATCAAAATATCCGGGAATGGAGCAGGTTCTGAGAATGTTGTCTATCTTGGTCAAAGTAACTCGGCAAATTCTGAAGTAGTAAATATTGCAAACATCATAAATAACATTGATCAAATTCTAAATACTGGAGGAAATGAAGCACTAAAAAATATAGGCGACGTTGCAGTTATTACAGGAGATATTGAAAGCAATATAACTGTCGAAAATGAAAATATCAACAGCAGTATTGCTGATATAGATTGTGCCTGTGATGACCCGGAGGATCCACCTACGCCTCCAACTCCGCCGGTTTTGCCAACAAATCCATCGATAACACCTGATGTATCTTACGTTCAACCATCTTCAGGGAATTCTGATGGGGGATCCTCAGCCGGCAGTACGCTTCCTGCCACTGGAACCACAATTCCATACACTTTGATTGCAACACTTATTCTATTTTTTCTTCTCCTTTCAGGACTGTATCTGCGCTTCCATTTAGCAAATGCACCACCTGCACGAGTTTAGTTTTCAAACCGCAAAAACCCCGAAAGGGGTTTTTTGATGGTTTGGATAACTTATCCTGAGCATGCCGAAGGGTTGATTTATCCACATTTTTTGGTAGTATCGCAACATGAGTAAAAAAATACAAAAAAGAATTGGGGAAGCAATGATAACAACTGCCATTTTAGGCTTAACTTCTATTTATTATCCATATGTAAAAGAATTATTATTTCCAGCAGTCTATACCGTTGAAGAAAAGAGAAGCGTTGAGTTTTCCATAGAAATCCCGTCATTAAATGTTTTCTCGAAAGTTATTGAGAGGGTTGATGCATTTAATAAAGATATTTATATAGAGGAACTCAAGAAAGGTGTTGCGCATGCAAAGAATTCAAAGCTTCCTGGGGAGGGTGGAACTGTGTACCTTTTTGCACATTCATCAGATGTTCCATGGAGAATAACGCGCTACAATACTGCCTTTTTCAAGCTTGAGAATGTAAAAAATGGGGATAAAATTTTGATAAACAGAAATGGAGAAAAGTTTGAGTACGAAGTGTTTGATAAAAAAGTTGTCTGGCCTAATGAAGTAGAGTATCTAAAAGAGGATCAGGGGGATATTTTGATACTTCAGACCTGTACGCCTATTGGAACGGACCTGCAGAGGCTTTTGGTTATTGCAAAACCCACCTAAGAATTAAGTATTAAGAATTTATTTCTTATATACTAACTTTTAAAACCTTTAGTGGTGGTTGTAATCAATACTATGGATTACAATAACCCCCCTCGGGCAAGGAGGGGGTTATGCGTTTCAATCGAATTGAAACATTTAGTTAGTGTTAGTAGATCCACCAACTTCTACTCCAACTGCATTACTTGCGTCTCCAGTTGTTATGGAGTTGTTTCCGCCTGAATTGAAGCTAGAGCTGTTTCCTCCGGTACTTGAGCTTGTACTTACCCAAGTGTTGACCACGCTGGTGTTATTTTGAGTTACGGAATTTGAATTCCACTCAAAAATTCCAACATGATTGGAGCTTCCTGGTCCATTTCCGGAAATAGTCACGTCGTTTGAAGAGCCGGATTCACAACCGCAATCATTTGAATTGGTGTTGGTTCCTCCGGTTACAGATACGCCGACTACATTTGAAGCACTGCCGGTCATGATGGTATTTGTGCCACCCATGTTAAAGCTTGACGAATTGTATCCGGTTTTAGCCTTTGCATTTACTCCGGTATTTACAACAGTTGTATTATTTTGAGTAACACTTTTTTTGGCCACAGTTGTTACATGTGCTTTATTCCAGGACCATGCGCTGTTATTTTTTATTGTTACAGTGTTTGCAGCAAATGATGCCGGTGCTACCACTGACGCCATCATCGCTCCGATTGCAAGACCTGATGTTATTTTTTGCTTTATATTCATTTATTTCACCCCCTTTCAATTGAAATCTGCCTGCCAAATTTCTTTTGGAATTAGTATCACCGCACAAAAAAACCCTTCGACAAGCTCAGGGTTTATAAGTGTTTGTAAGTTGTTACTAACATAGGCAGTTCAAAAGTATTTATTGCCTCATCTGGCTTACGCTCATAATCGGCAGTTCAAAAAAACAACGGAATTAATTCTGTGGGGGCAAGAAACCATGTTCATTATATGATTTGCATTGCCAGACCTGTCAAGACTAACAATCTATATACAATTGTTTGTTAAGATATCATACGAAAGAAGTAAGAGATTTAGCCTATATTCCTTGACTTCTAAGGCTAATTTCTGCTAAAATAGATAGCAATGGTGGAAGCAAGACTTGCCACCATTTTTTGTACAATGCCGGCAATACAAAGAAGCGAGTTTGCTCTCGCACTTAACCAAATAGCTCAGGAAAGGGCTGTTGATCCCGAAATTATTCTTGAGAGTATAAAGTCTGCGATTTTAGCAGCTTATAAAAAAGACCATGTCGCACCTCATGTAGAGGAAGTAAGTGAGGAAGAGGCTGAAAAAGAAGCCGAAAAATATGGCGCAGAGATAAATCCGAATACCGGTGAGACAAAGATTGTATACGACGGGAAAGATGTAACTCCTCCCGGGTTTGGCCGGATAGCAACCCAAACAGCCAAGCAGGTATTACTCCAAAAAATACGGGAACGCGAAAAAGATGCGATCATGGCCGAATACACCAAAAGAATAGGGACGGTTGTAAATGGTATGATACTGCGTTTTGCAGGGAGTGCAATAGTAGTTGATATTGGAAAAGCTGAAGCAATTATTCCCCAAAATCATAGAATTCAGAATGAAAATTATTATCTGAATAAAAAAATCGCTGTCTACATTGTTGAAATTGCAGATGATGAAAAGCGTGGCCGGGAAATAATTGTATCAAGAACCCACAATGGACTTTTAGAAGGACTTTTCAGAAGGGAAGTACCGGAAGTTGCATCTGGCAGTGTTGTTATTAAGGAAATAATGCGTGAGCCGGGGTCAAGAGCAAAGATTGCTGTTACCTCTGATCAGTCAGGCATAGATCCTGTCGGTTCATGTGTAGGACAAAAAGGAGTAAGGATCCAGGCAGTAATTGATGCTGTAGACGGACTTGAAAAAATTGATGTAATCCAATGGAGCGGAGACCCGGTCCGTTATATAACAAACGCTTTGTCTCCGGCAAAAAATCTTACTATCGAAATAAAAGAAAAGGACAAGGTGGCTGTAGTCAAAGCCCCTAAGGAAGAACTACCGTTAATAATTGGAAAAGAAGGACAAAATGTAAGGCTTGCGTCAAAGCTTACTGGATACAGTATAGATGTTGAAGGAATTGAAACGCCTGTCGAGGAGGCAAAAGCTTCACCTGACAAAAAAAATGAAGCTTAAATTTTTAATTTTTAATTTTGAATTTTTATTGAAAATTACAAATTTTGAATTTGACATTAGTAGAATGTTAAGCACCAAACAAAATATATGGAATTACAAAATGACGTTTCTGAAAAACAAAACCAATCAAAATTATACCCCCCTGTTGTATCTGTCCTAGGACATGTAGATCACGGCAAAACAACACTCCTTGATACTATCAGAAAAAGTAATGTCGCAACGGGTGAAGCCGGGGGAATAACACAGGCTATCGGAGCTTCAAAAATAGAAATAACCCACGAAGGTAAAAAAAGATTTATCACTTTCATAGATACTCCGGGTCATGAAGCATTTTCCAACATGCGTTCTCATGGGGTGAGCGCCTCAGATATAGTATTGCTTGTTGTGGCGGCTGACGACGGGATCAAGCCTCAAACCAAAGAATCGATAGACATGATACTAAAGTCAGAAAGCCCTTATATTGTAGTAATAACCAAAACGGACGCTCCCGGTGCAAATATTGAGAAAGTTAAGCAAGAGCTGGCAAAAGCAGGCGTTCTGCTTGAGGGACTAGGCGGAAATGTTCCATTTGTTGCAGTAAGTGCCAAAACAGGAGACAAAATTGCGGACCTTTTGGATCTTATTGTTATTGTTTATGATTTTTCAGAAATTAAGAAGGATGCAAAAGACGCTTTCAGCGGGGTCGTAATTGAGGCAAAACTTGATAAGAGAAGGGGAATACTTGCCTCTCTTATCGTTAAAAAAGGCAAAATATCCATAGGTGACAAAGTATTCACCGATAGAAAAGAGGTTGGAAAAATTAGAGCACTGGTCGATACGGTTGGAGTATCGGTTAAGGAAGCATATCCGGGGGATGCGGTTGAAGTTATGGGTCTTTCCGAGGTTTTGTCAGCAGGGGAAGTTATCAATACCATAACTGCAGGACATGTTAAGCAAGAAACTGCGGTTGGCACTCATACAACGGCAGATCTTATGAAGATACTTGCAACCAAAGCAAATGAAAAACTTCCGGTCATCATAAAAACACAGACAAGCGGAGAATTTGAAGCAATATTAGCTTCCCTCCCTCAAAATGTTGAGGTTGTTTTTGAGGGAAGAGGTGAGATTTCCGCTTCCGACGTCTTAATGGCAAAGGATTTCGGGGCTATAATTGTCGGATTTAACGTAAAGATTGAAAAGCAGGCAGCGACATTAGCAGAATCCAACAAAACCTTTTTTAGAACCTACAACATTATTTACAATCTCTTAGACGAGTTGGAGGATGCTGCTCAGCTGTTGATCGAAAGAGCGAGCAGGAAAATATTGGGAAAAGCGCAAATATTGGCTTCATTTGAGGGAAATGAAGGCAAAATTATAGGTGCCCGTATAACAGAAGGTAGACTTTCGGTAGGGGATAAGGTAGTAATCGTGCATGGAGATAATGAAAGTCCTGAATGTAAAATAACTTCACTCAAGCAAGGCAAAAAAGACATTAAAGAGCTTGGAAAGGGAAATGAGTGCGGATTTATGATAGACACCGAAGTTGACTTTACTATAGGTGATATGGTATTATCCTGCGGATAGCCTTTGTAATTGAGCAGGACAAGCAAAGCTTGGCCTCAAGTTGAATAGAACGATCTAAGTTTGAAATAATATAGGCTTATTCATAAAAATATGAATCCGAACATTACGCAGGAAATAAATCTTTTAAGAGAACTTCTAAATAGCCAAGGAGATCTTGGTATAGTTATAGGATCACATCAAAATCTCGATACTTATGCCGCAGGACTTTCTTTGTACGCTTCTTTAAAAGCTTCCGGTAAAAAAGTACAGATCATCTCAAAAAAGGCTCCGACAGTTGAGGTAAGTAATCTTGTCGGAATAGACAAGGTTAGGGATAGTTTTGTTTCTGGAAATAATTCAAAACTCGTTATTTCCCTTCCTTATATTAAGGGTGAGGTTGAAAAAGTATTATTTACTGAATTCCCAAATCCTCAAAATCCTACAAATATTAATTTTCATTTGACCGCTGCTGAGGGAAAAAGTATAACTCCATTTTCACTTTCAGATGTCAAGCTTCTATGGGAGGGAGGCGCCCCCGGAGCAGTTATCACAATTGGTGTTTCTTACATCGATGAATTGGCAGGAATAGCTGATGATCCTCAAATAAAAATTGTTAATATTGATAATTTTTCTGGTAGCTCGCGGTTTGGTGATGTTGTTCTTGTTGATGAGTCTTTTTCTTCACTCTCTGAAGTATCTGCAAAAATCATAAAAGACTTGGCTTTGCCGGTTGATATCGATTCTGCACAAAATGTTTTGGACGGAGTACTTTTTGCAACAAGAAATTTCACAAAACCAAATACTTCTCCTTTAGCTTTTGAAGCAGCTTCGACTGCAATGTATAACGGTGCGCGGAGAAATGATGAAAAAGTGGATGTAAGACAGGAGCAAAGGCAAAATCCAAGACCCCAAAGGTACCAAGATAGGCAAGACGATCAAAGAGGAACTGTTCAGCAAAAGCAGCGAGTGGGAGATACTGATTTTCCTGCAATGCACATGCAGGGTTCAAGGAACCAGGGAGATGATAGAAGACAAAGAAATCAGCAGAGGGGACAGGAAGAAAGGGGCAGAAGACCTCAAAATCAGCCTCAAACTAGACAATTTCAAGACAGAAGCCAAAGACCCCAGCAGGCTTTTGGGCAAAACCCTAAAGATATCGAGGAATTGATGAGAAAGATAAATGAGGAAAATATGAAGAAACAACAACCAAGAAGAGATGATAGACAGCAACCTGTAAGAGTGCAAGAGGATGTAAGGGAAGATGAATTTGAGGAAAAGCAAAATGAATTTACAAATCCTCAGATCCAAGATGCTCAAATTGTGGATGACAGAAGACAGGTCCAAGATGACTTTGAGCCTGAGCAAGCACCCTACACTCCTCCGGATCCGTCAGAAGTGCCTGATGACTGGTTGACCCCAAAAGTCTTCAAAAGCTCCAAAAGGAATAATTAGGTTTTGTATGTCTAAAAATGGTGAGAATTCCTGGGGGATCTTTTGATAGATATGGAAAGTTACATATTTCTAACGGTTTGATCCCTTTAGTTAGCCGGCCAAATTTGGGGGGCAGATCTTCTCAGAGGATAGACATTGCATTGCAGGCTCAGATTTTGTATAATATCGGCTATGCCATTAACGACTGACGAAAAAACAAACATAATTAAAGATAATGCAGTAATAGACGGAGACACAGGATCTCCGGAAGTGCAGATTGCTCTTCTTACTCATAAGATCACAAAATTAACGGATCACCTTAAAATCCATCAAAAAGACTTTCATAGTAGACGCGGGTTACTAAATATGTTATCAAAGAGAAGAAGGCTATTTAACTTTTTAGTTAAAGTTGACACTAACCGTGCCGAAGGTATCGGGAAAAAAGTCGGTCTTGCAAAGTAACTAAATAATCCACAAATTCTTGTTGGTTGTTGGGGTGTAAAAATATAAATTAATGAAAAAAGTTTCAAAATCTTTTGAATTGAGAGGAAAGAATATTTCTTTCGAGACAGGAACGCTTGCGTCCTTGTCTACATCCAGTGTTTTGGCACGGATGGGAGATACTGTAGTTCTTGCAACTGTTACCATGGGCAGGAATGATACTACATTGGACTACTTCCCTCTTTCAGTTGAGTATGTGGAGCATCTGTATGCCGGCGGAAAAATAAAAGGATCCCGTTGGGTTAAGCGTGAAGGAAGACCGTCCGATGACTCAATTCTAACCGGAAGACTTATCGACCGCTCAATACGCCCTCTATTTCCCAAAGAACTTAAAAAAGACATTCAAGTGATAGTTAACGTTTTATCTTCAGACGGGGTGAATGATGCGGATATTCTGTCAATTAATGCAGTAAGCGCAGCCCTTGCCGCTTCAAAAATTCCATGGAACGGACCTGTTGGAGCTTCAAGAATTGGTCTTAACCGCGAAACACAAGAATTGGCTGTAAATCCTGAAATGGCAACGGAGATAGACTTGGATTTTGTTTTGACAGCATCTGCTAATGGAAATACCGTTATGGTTGAGGCAGGAGCAAACCAGGTTGGAGAAGACATTGCCCTGCAAGCAGTGAAAATGGCAAAAGAGGCAAATTCGGAGATGATTGAATTTATTAACGCTTTTGCAAAAGAAGTAGGAGAGAAAAAAGATGAAGTTGTAAAAGACGAGGAAAAATCCAAATACGTTGCTCTGGTAGATAAATCTTACAAGAAAAACATAGTAGATGTTTTGGAAGGTGAATTGGGAGAAAATGTGTCAGGTGATCTTCAAAAAATTGCCGATCTAATTGCAGAAGAAGAAAGCAAAAAGGCAAAACAAGGAGAAACAGTCGACAAGAAAAAGATATTTGAAGCAGTTGACTATGTATTCAAAAGAATAATCCGCGAGAATATTGTTGACAAAGAAAAAAGATTTGACGGGCGAAAAATTGATGAGATAAGACCTCTTTCTTCTCAGGTTAGTTTTATTCCAAGAGTTCATGGATCGGCACTTTTCCAACGCGGACAAACACAAGTTTTATCCATTGCAACTCTTGCGTCTAGTTCATTCGGACAGCTCATTGAGACGCTTGAAGGCGAGGAAACAAAGCGTTACATGCATCACTACACTTTTCCTCCTTTCTCAGTAGGTGAGACGGGAAGAATAGGCAGTCCTTCAAGACGCGAAATCGGACACGGAGCGCTAGCTGAAAGGGCTATTGAAGCAGTACTTCCTACAGCCGAGGAATTCCCTTACGCAATAAGAGTAGTGAGTGAGGTTTTGTCTTCAAACGGCTCAACTTCAATGGCTTCAACCTGCGGATCAACTTTGGCACTTATGGATGCCGGAGTTCCGATAAAAGCACCTGTTGCAGGAATTGCAATCGGGCTCATGACTTTGGACAAAAAGTACAAGATTTTGACAGACATTATTGGTCTTGAAGACTTTGCAGGAGATATGGACTTTAAGGTTGCTGGAACAGAAAAAGGCATTACGGCCATTCAATTAGACGTTAAGGTTGATGCTTTGACTGATGAGATGATTGCTGAAGTTTTTGACCGCGCTCGCAAGGCAAGAATGGAAATTCTAAAAGTCATGCTAAAAGCACTTCCTGAGTCAAGAGCCGAAGTAAGCAGTTTTGCTCCAAAGATAAAGATGATAAAGATTGATCCTGAAAAAATAGGCGGAGTTATTGGATCAGGCGGAAAAGTTATTAAAAATATTATTGCTATGACAGGTGCTCAGGTTGATGTTGAGGACGACGGATCTGTAAGTATATCGGCAGTTGATGATGAAGCTGTTAAGAAAGCTGTTGAATGGGTTGAGGGATTGACTCATGATGTTGAGCCCGGTGAAGTTTATGACGGAACGGTTAAGAGAATGATGAATTTTGGAGCATTTGTTGAGATATTACCAGGAAAAGAAGGACTTGTTCATGTATCCGAGATGTCAACTGACTATGTCCAGTCACCTGAGGATGTTGTTGAGATAGGACAAAAAGTAAAAGTAAGGGTTAAGGAAATTGATGATATGGGAAGAATTAATTTATCTATGAAATTTGGAGAGGATGCAGACAAACCATCTAAAAGACCGGAAGGGTCTGAGGGCGGAAATGGAGATAGAGGAGGACGCGGAGGAGACAGAGGTCCAAGAGGCGGCGGCGGAAGACCCGGCGGAGGGTTTTCGCGGGGAGGACCCCCAAGAAGCGGTGGAGGCGGATTTTCCAGAGGCGGAGGGCCTAGGCGTGATTTTGGTGGAGGACAGAGACCTTCAAGCGTTGGAAGAAGTTTTGGCGGAGGAAGAAGAAGCAGCGGAATTGATAAAAAACCAACCTACGAAGGCGGACGGCGCGACGACTGGAGAGGTTAGAGGAAGCGTTTAGTTGTTAGGGTTTAGCGTTTAGTTTTAAGAATTCCCAAGTAGATAGCAAGCACTCTCCATTACTCTGTTAAATTTTCCATTGAATTCCTTAATAGTATCCCAATATGGCTTTCGGGTTGCCTGATCCATTATTAGTCCCCTGTTATATTCAATTTGAATTCCGACGACTTCGTTTCCGAAGTTGTTTTTAGGATTTGTATAATTTTGCATTATAAACCCTCCTTTATATGATGTGTTGATTTCGACTTCATCAAGCTCTAGACTGAATTCTTTTGCGATATTTGATCTTACATTTTGAATAAATTCTGCAGAGCACGAGGCATATCCATTTGCAGGATCAACTCCTCCTGTTATTGACTTACCAAAGTTTGAAAGAATAAATTTCGGCATGGTTCTATTCTCCCCTGGTAATTTTCTATCCCTTTTGCCTGTTTTTAAGTTAAAATCTCCCGTATCGTGCTGATCCCAAAGAATGACCTTGTCAAAACCCTTCTCCTTTGAACTTTTTATCAAGCGTCTTATCTCATCATGATAAGGATCCCAGTATGTCTTAAAACAGTATTCTTTCTCATCATCTGTTAATTCCTGACCTTTTTTCCATATAGCATTTCCATGGAAATCATTGAGCTTGAATAAAGAAGAATCCCTTGGCTGGTTGAGACTGCCAAGCCCTCGGATTGCTAGAGACTTTAAGTTGCCCAAAGCTTCGGGATGATATGAGGTATCAGCGGTATACATATCCGTAAATTCACCAATATACCATGGATCCAAAATTATCCGGTCTGCAAAATTATGAAAGTCATCGCTATTGTGAGGCGCAGAAGTAATAAGAGGTAAAACCATAATTGGCTTCATTATATAATAAGTTTGCTTAATACTTAATTCTAATGCCTTAATTCTTGCTATAATTGATGTATGGATTCTGCCCAGAAAACAGTAGATGGTAGTCAGGAGTTAGGAGCTGGAAACAATAACTCTCAAAACCCGGATTCTAATTCCCAAATTTCAAAACTTGAGACTTTGATAGTCAACGCAAAGTTACCTGAGGATTTAAATCAATCTGCAAAAGCGATGGTAGCTCGCCTCAAGATTGTAAAAGATCAACCCTCTTTTTATACAGAATATGACACTATTTCAAGATATGTCACTTGGATAACAGCGCTTCCCTGGGGAAAAAAGTCCGAAGATATTTTAGATCTTTCACATGCCAAGCAGGTTTTGGATCACAATCACTACGGCCTTGAGGTTGTAAAAGAGCAGATTTTAGAATTCTTATCAATTATGATTTTGACAAAAGCCCGCGCCGGTCAGCAGGGAAGTGATATCATTGCAAGGGCTCCGATACTGTCTCTTGTGGGTCTTGCGGGGGTCGGTAAAACAACGATTGCATATTCAATTGCTGAGGCTTTGGGCAGGAAAATTGAAAGAATCCCATTTGGTGGAATGGGTAGCGCAAGCCAACTAAGAGGCAAATCCAGACTTTATTCAGATAGCGAACCCGGTTATGTGATAAAAGCCCTAAGACGAGCAGGTACTTCAAATCCGGTTATATTACTCGATGAAATAGATAGAGTTAGTGAGGAAGCAAGAGCAGATATTATGGGTGTGTTGGTAGAACTTCTGGATCCTTTGCAGAATAAAGCATTCACAGACCACTTCATAGACTATCCGGTAGATCTTTCACAAGTACTTTTTATTGCTACTTCAAATAATACCAAAGACATTTCAACCGCTGTTGTTGATAGGCTGGAGATAATCCAAATGCCATCATATACCGATGATGAAAAAACGGTTATTGGTAAGACTTATGTACTGCCAAAGGTAATGAAAGAGTCAGGTTTGACGCCCAACGAATTTGCTATAGCTGATGATGTTTGGCCTGAAGCAATAGTTAGGCCTTTGGGATACGACCCGGGAATAAGAGGTTTGCAGCGCGTTTTGCAGGGGATTGTTAGAAAAACCGTATACTACATGATGATCGGTAAAATTCCCCAAGGACAGAGATTTGTTGTGACCAATGAGAATGTAAAGAATTTTGTTTCGGCGTGGTAGGTGGCGGGTCCTGTCTCAGCCCGTCCCATTTGCGCGCCGTCTCGCCCGCTCTGCTTACAAAAAAATATTGTTCGTTTGCTCGAGATGTTCAATGGGACCCTGGACTGAGCCACCCGCATTGGTTTTGAGATTTGAGTTGTGAGTTTTATGCAATATAATTAAGTCAAATGGAAAGTAATAATAATGCAAGTCCGCTTAACTCCGTAACGGTTCTGCCGTTAGGAGGTATAGGGTCGGTTACCAAGAATATGTATTTATATATTTTTGGCAACGAAATACTAATCGTCGATTGTGGAATGGGTTTTCCCGATGCCAATACACCCGGTGTAGACTTTCTAATTCCTGACATAACGCATCTTAAGAAATTGGTTACGCAAGGCAAAAAAATTGTGGGTCTTTTACTTACTCACGGGCACGAAGATCATATAGGAGGCGTTCCTTTCGTTCTTGACCAGCTCCCAAGTTTTCCTATATATGCAACCCCCCTGACAGCGGCATTTACAAATGAAAAATTGAAAGATTTTGGGCTTAATCAGCGGGTTGTTGAGGTTAAATTCAAGAAGGATTTTAGGCTTGGTGCATTTATGGTCCGATTTTTGCATATCACGCATAGTGTCATGGATACTTCAAATATTTTTATAAAAACCCCTGTTGGTAACTTTTATCACGGCAGTGACTATAAATTTGACCTAACACCTCCCGATGATAAGCCGACAGATATGCATGGGATAGCAGAAACAGCACGAGAGGGAGTAATGTGCATGATGTCTGACTGCCTGGGAGCAGAACGCGAAGGGCATAGTAAATCCGAGCGAAAAATTACCGATAAATTTGAAGAAGAGATGAGAAGGTCTAAGGGAAAGGTTTTTATAAGTACCTATTCTTCAAATATTTCACGCATGAACCAAGCCATCGAGGCCGCAATAAAATTTAATAGAAAAGTGTGCTTTATGGGAAGATCTTTTGCAAAGGCGAGGGATATCGGTAGGCAATTGGGGTATATGAAACTGCCTCAAAATATGGAAATAAAGTCCCAGCAGGCAGGATCAATGGATCCGTCAAAAGTAATGATCTTAATTCCCGGGAGTCAGGCACAAGAAGAGTCTGCTCTTGTCAGAGTTGCAAATGATAATGACCGGGATCTTAGAATTGAGAAAAACGACACTGTTATTTTTTCAGCGGATCCAATACCCGGGAATGAAGTAAATATTTATAGTCTGATTGATACTATTTCAAAAAAAGGCGCCCGTGTTATACATTCCGACATGTCAGATGAATTTCATGTGTCAGGTCATGGATCTCAAAATGACATAAAACTTCTTGCAACTTTGACAAGACCAAGATACGCATTTCCAATAGGCGGAAATTACCGTCACATGCTGGCGTTCAAAGGATTGATGAGGGACCTTGGAATGCGTGAGCAGGATATAGTTCTTCCTGAATACGGACAGGAAGTCGTTTTTTTCAAAGGCTCTTTCCGCTATGGAGCAAAAATTCCTTTGGCAACTGTTTATGTAGATGAGATAACAGGCGAGGAGATGGAAAAATTTGTGCTTTTGGACCGCCAAAAGATAGTAAAAGAAGGAATAATGATAATTATGGTTGAGGTAGAGGCTGATAGTGGAAAGATTGTTGAGAAGCCTGATGTTATTGTCAGAGGCGTTGCTTTTCCCGAGAAGGATGGGTTTGTTGAAAAGTTGGGTAGTGAGTTGAGCCGAAGCATGTCTCAAAAGAGTGGTAGGGCCAATTCTGCTCTTTACAGAAAGACTATCCAAAGAACGGCAGAAAATCTTTTGTACAAAATGAAGCGCGAACCCCTAGTTATCCCTGTTGTTATTGAAGTGTAGGCTTTTGGTGCTACAATTTCTCAAAGTGGTAGAAATTGAAGTCGAAAACATGAGGCATTCGGATGCACTTTCCGCGGAATACCTCTCCTCTAGAAGAATCCGAGTTTCTCTTAATGTTTTTGGAGCATTGCATGCGGGAATTCCAGGTCCCGACCTGAAAGAAACTGTTGGAAATTCTACTTCAGTCTCTTTTGAATTACCATCAATTGTTGTTGCCTCTTTTCAAGAAGGAGAGATGACTCAGGCGGATAACAATCCCTTTTGGAGAGATCTTTTGTCACTTAATGAAAACGCTGTTGGAGTAAATGATAATAGACCAGCAACTATCGGTATTCGAGTTGTGGATGATAGAGTCAAAAAAGAACACACTGTGCCGAGAAATTTTCCGGATACTGTTGTAAGCAGTAGGGCCTTAGCAGCCAGAGACATCGCAAGGGGAACAATTACATCTAGTGAGTTTATAGATCAACTTAGGGTTCAGGATAAAGGGTTTGGGCAAGCATACCCTTCGAGAGCCTATCTTATGGAAGATGGAAAGGAATTTTATGTCAATGTTAACCGTCCAATTGAAAATGATTTATTGTCAGCCCTTTATGTAAGCGGGAGATATATGCTACCTGTTGAATATTATTTGACTCGCGGCGAGGAAATTTTTGGAAGTAATATCGGTGGTTTGCATGGCATAGAGATTGCGCAAATTGCGATGAGTCATCTGATACGAACCCAGGTAGATAGGGTACAAATAAAATCTATGCTTAAGAATCTTCGAAGGGTTGTACGAGACACGCAGGATGGAGGTCATGTAGTGCATACACATGTAGGAGGAGCGACTCACAATCTCAACCTCTTATCCATTTTAGAAAACGTGGTTGGAGAAAACGCGCAAATACAAATTCATGACCTGCGAGATAGTAGAATGCCAGATCTGGTGCCTGATAGACTTACCATTTTTGAAAGGTACGCAAAGGCAAAAGACGTATTGGATGCAGTAAAAATAATTGACGGTCAGGTTCTTGTTGATGTTGAAAGCACCGACAGAATCTTAAAACAGGTTGTGTCTGATAATTTTGATGTATTGATGGCTTTTGGTGAAAGGGAATTAGCTGCCAGAGATTATGAAACAGCAGTCCCAAAGTCTGATAACAGCGCCGAGATCGAGTATTTTGTAATACGCTCACTTTTATGGATGATAGATCCGGAAGACATTCGATTAATTGGAAAAGTAGACAGAGAATATCCGGAAAAACTAGCAGCATTTATTTTAAGAAAACATCCGGATAAAAAAGAAAAAGTCATTGAAACCATGACGAAATATGTATCAAGACAAAGCAATTTTCCACTAGATGATAGTGAGTAGTTGTAGTATAGGTGGGGCAAGTTTTAACCTCTGAATTTGGATCTAATTCCTTGAATGACCGCATCTGCTTTTGCCTTAAATCTCGCGTTAGAAAAAGAACCGTTTACCTCACTCATCATCTCTCGCCATAGTGCACTTCCTCCCGCATCTTGCGGACGTGCTATTTTTTCTTTTAAAAAATTAAGGTCCTCTTGGGAAAGCTCGAGAACAGGATTGTCAGGAAGATTTTCGTGATCTTCAAATTGGTCAAGCATGGCGCCCATGAGTTTTCCAATTCTTGAAGAGCTGTGAAATTTTGAAAGTCCTTTGAAGGATCCATCTTGTCTTAGTGCATCCAATTCTGCTTGGTACGAAGGCCGTAGGCCTTCTGCCAAATAAGAAAAAACAGGCGTCTTAAGCCTACAGGATAAGTGGTTTCTTGCACAGGTTCTATATCAGGCGAATTCTCCGGTCCATCCATAAGTTAATAATATACCTTTTTAAAATGAGTAAACAATGAGAAAAACTAGCGTATCCCTCCTTGTTTCATCAGCTCTAAATACATTACAATGAAATAAGTTTATGGATACTGCTCGTCCATCTCTTTCTTGTGCCTACTTCTCCATGGAATTTATGCTGGAGTCGGATATCCCGACATATGCGGGAGGCCTTGGGGTATTGGCAGGGGATCTGATGCGCTCATGTGCTGACCTGCGCGAGCCAGTTGTTGGAGTTTCGTTAGTATATTCAGACACTATTTACAGGCAAGTAATTACTTCGGAGGGAGAGCAGGACTATGAGGCGCTTCTTTGGCATAAAAATGACCAGCTAACTAAATTGCCGAATAGAATAGAACTTACTATCCGCGGAGAGAAAGTAATAGTCGGGTTGTGGCGCTATGATATTACGGGAATTGACGGATTTGTAGTCCCTGTTTATTTACTTGATACTGATTTTTTAGATAATTCTTTCTATGCACGAAGTCTTACTCAAAATTTATATTCTGGTGACTTGAGGCTTGATCAGGAAGTTTTGCTGGGTATTGGCGGAGTCAAGATGTTACGAGCACTTGGGTATCACGATGTAAAAACTTTCCATATGAATGAGGGTCACGCATCTTTTGTGCCTTTAGGCTTGCTTCCTGAAAAGAATTTTTCTGATGAGGATGTAAAAAAACTTTGCGTTTTTACTACGCATACTCCAATTCCTGAGGGACATGATAAATTTTCATATGATCATGCGCATAAAGTTGCGGGAGACATCCTTCCATGGCACATTCAGGATTTGGCTTCAAAAGAGGAGCTTCATATGACCAAATTAGGCATGAGTCTATCAAAATATATTTTTGGAGTAAGTCAAAAGCACGGAAAGGTATCTCAGCAAATGTTTCCTCAATACAAAATCGGCTCTATAACAAATGGGGTTCATCACAGGACTTGGATAGGGACCGAGCTTGCAAATTTATATGATAAATATTTACCCGAATGGATTCATGATCCAAATGTTTTGAAAGATACAATAGGGGTAATTCCGGATGAGGAATTATGGAAAGCTCATCAGGAAGAAAAAGCAATACTTCTTGACCACGTCAACAACCACCTAACTTCAATTTTAAGTGATGAGGAGAAAGACAATCCTCCGGAACACATACAATTTGAGCAGGATACTTTGACCATTTCACTTGCTCGCCGCCTCGTGCCATACAAAAGGCCATTGTTGATTTACTCAGACATTGAGAGATTACTTAAAATCGGTGAGGGCAAATTGCAGATCATCCAGTGCGGCAGGGCAGCCCCTGGGGACGAGTCGGCAAAGGGAATTGTCGGACAAATTATAGACATATCAAAAAAATTACGCGGGAAAATCCACGTGTGTTATTTGGAGAATTATTCACCTCTTTTAGCAAGGCAGTTAGTGCGCGGGTCTGATCTATGGCTAAATACTCCAACAAGACCCTTAGAGGCGTCTGGAACGTCTGGCATGAAAGCTGCCATGAATGGAGTTTTGAATTTTTCTGTACTTGATGGATGGTGGATTGAAGGATATCAGATGGACAGTGAGGCGGGATTTTCGATAGGACCAAATGATGAGAGTTTGCATCCGCAAAATGATGATAAGCAGGATATTGATGATATGTACAATAAGCTTGAGAACGAGATAATTCCTCTTTACTACAATAATAAAAAAGATTGGATATTACGCATGAAGCACGCAATAACCCTCGGCGCCTACTTTAATACACATAGGTGCATTAAAGAATACAAAGAAAAAGCGTGGAATAAAAATTAACAGTTGGGAGTCAGGAGTTGGTATTCATGCCTTTCCGCGTAACTTGATAATCGCCTCAAATTTAACTATTATAGTAGAATGATAATTGCCTTAAAATAGGGTTATTTTTAATATGGCAAAGAAAAGAAAAACTAAAAAAAGAGGCTCTTACAAAAGAAGAAGCTCGGGATTTAAGCTCAAGAAGGGTACTGTCTATACACTATCGGCAGTAAGTCTTGTTTTTACTGCAATTGCCTGTGCTTTGTCATACACAAGAAGCGGGAGCGCTTTTATCTCAGTTAACGATTTGTTGATAAATTTCTTCGGCTTTTTCTCATTTTTGATACCGATTGTCTGTGTGTTGGTGGCATTATTTATACTTCAAATGAAAAACAGCCTTTCCCGCCCGAATATTTCGATCGGATTTATTGTCTTTACAATTTCTGTTCTTGGGCTTTTTCAAAGCGGGATGGTTGGTCATGACCTTTTCTTTTACATGTCGTCCTTAACGGGAACTCTTTTATCAGTTATGATTTTTGCGTTGGGTATTTTTATTGGATTTGTAATATGTATGAATTTGTCATTTACCGAGATAGGAATGTTTTTATTTGATAGCATTAAAAATGCCAGCGGAGGTTTGGGTAAGGCAACCGTACCACTGCTTAAGACAAAAGATAAATTTGCAACTGAGATGAGGGAAATGAAAATTAAGGGTATTGATGACGATGTCAAAATTTCGGAAGCAAAAATTGAAACAGCTGCACCCGCAAAATCTGCGGCTCCATCTACTCCTCTTTCTAAAAAAGGCGTATTACCTGAGGAGATGATATTGAATAAACCTTTGGAAATGGGGATGTGGGAGTACCCTCCTTTTTCACTTTTGACAGAAAATAAAGACAGGAAAAGAGATACAGGGGATGTTAAGAGGATTGCTGCAGAAATTGAAAAAACACTTCACGATTTCAATGTCAAAGCACAGGTTGCTGAAATAAATGTTGGCCCTTCAGTTACACAATACGCAATAAGAATTCCTTCAGGGACCAAATTAAGCAGAATTACATCACTTTCCAATGACCTGGCTTTGGCAACCGAGGCTCCCGGTGGACAGATAAGAATTGAGGCGCCAATTCCCGGAAGAAACTTGGTGGGTATAGAGATTCCGAATAAGTCACTCGAATTTGTAGCTTTAAGAACCATGCTTGAGTCAAAAAGGATGCAGGAAGCAAAATCAAAACTCGTTGTGCCGTTGGGGCTTAATGTGTCCGGAGATCCTGTCGTTGCGGATATTTCAAAGATGCCTCACGTATTAATTGCGGGTACAACAGGTTCGGGAAAATCCGTTATGGTTAATGCTTTTATTACGTCAATTTTGTTCCGTGCATCTCCCTCCGAAGTGAAATTTATCATGATCGATCCTAAAAGGGTTGAGCTGACAGGTTATAATGATATTCCACACCTTTTGTCCCCTGTTATAGTTGAGGCTGATCAGTCTGTGAGCGCTTTGAAATGGGCTCTTAAGGAAATGGATAAAAGGTATACGAAATTTGCTGAGGCCGGGGTTAAGAATATTGATGGGTACAATGAATTGGCAGGCTTTCAGGCGATTCCATATATCGTGATAGTCATGGATGAGCTGGCTGACCTTATGGCTCTGGCTCCAGTTGAGGTTGAGGACAGCATCGCGCGTCTTGCTCAAATGGCAAGAGCCACAGGAATTCATCTTGTTTTGGCAACGCAAAGGCCTTCGGTAGATGTTATAACCGGACTTATCAAAGCTAATATTCCATGTAGAATTGCTTTCAATGTTTCATCAGGAATTGACTCAAAAGTTATAATCGACGGTCCCGGAGCGGAAAAGCTTTTGGGAAAAGGAGATATGCTCTACGTTCCTCCGGATCAGGCAAAACCTACAAGAATTCAAGGAACATTTGTTAGTGACCAGGACGTAAAAAGACTAACAAACTTCATTAAGTCAAAGGGAATACCTGTAGAGTACACACAAGAAGTTGTTCAGCAGGCGGTCAATATCAAAGGCAGAGGCGGAGTATTATCCACTGATGGAGGGGGGGATGGAGGACGCGATGATTTGTTTGAGAGTACCGTCAGAATGATTTCTCAGCACGACAGGGCATCGGCCTCTCTTATTCAAAGAAGACTTCAAGTTGGTTTCAACAGAGCTGCCAGGCTATTAGAGCAGCTCGAAGAAGCGGGCGTTGTCGGACCTGCCGATGGATCAAAACCTAGGGATGTATTGGTTAGAAATGCGGATGAGTTTCTTAACGGCCCCACAACAATCGAATCCGTTGAATAAATATTTTACTTTTCAATCTTATGCGCAGGATCTCGGAAATTTTACAGGATAAGAGACTAGAGTTAGGGTATTCTCTGGAGCATGTTGTGAAGGTTACAAAAATAAGAAAAGAATACTTGATTGCAATTGAAGACGGTAGATATAATGCGCTTCCGTCGGAAAGTTATGCATTGGGTTTTATTAAAAATTACGCATCATATCTTGGGATCGACAAAAATAAAGCCTCAGCTCTTTTTAGAAGGGAGTATGAAGGGTCAAAAGGGAAAGTCATTCCATCATTTGCTGCGAAAGGTAAGAATATTAGAAAAGTAGTTCTTCTTACACCCAGAAATATCATAATTTCTTTGGTAATTTTTGTGGTTCTTGGATATATCGCATTTCAATACAATTCATTCTTTTTTGGTCCAAGACTTGAGGTTATTTCTCCCAAAGAAAATGTTGTTGTCAAAAATAATATTCTTGATGTTGAGGGAAAGACCGATCCTTACGCGACAGTTCTTATCAATAGCGAAGAGTCTTATGTAGCGCTTGACGGAACTTTCAAAAAAACGATTTATTTATTTGAAGGTGAGAGACAAATCATAATAGATGCCAAAAACCGGTATGGTAAAAACACCCGAAAAACTGTGAATGTTAAAGTGCGTTGATGGTTAAGGTTTGTACTGATTTGAGCAGGTATGAATATCTTGATTTTGAATTTTTCACATGTTAGGCTGATAAACTACCAGGATTAATAAAAAGATTTTGGCAGGATTAATATGATAGATACTGTCCAAGCTGTTCTTCTTTTCGTAATTGTTCTGCTTACTATTCTTTTCGTTGTTCTTGGGGTTCAGGTTTTCTATATTCTACGGGATTTGCGCCAGACAATCAGGCGCACAAATAACATTTTAGAAGATGTCGAAAATCTTTCAGAAGGGATGTCGAATTCATTTGAATCGGTTTCGGGAATTTTTGGCGGTGCATCAACATTTAAGTCTGTGGTGAATCTAATTTCTATGTTTCGAAAAAAGAAGGAGTAGGTATGAATGAAAAAAAAGGACCGAACGGATTTTTGATAGGGCTTTTAATTGGAGGTGCTGTTGGCGCACTTATTAGCACAAAAAAAGGAAGAAAAATACTTAAAGATATTGCTGATTACGGGCTTGATTATGTGGGAAATACAATTTCAATGGATGATATTGAATCTATATTGAATGAGGAGGAAGAGGAGGAAGTGATGAAAGGCGAGGTAGAGGCTGAGGAAAATACTGAGACAAAATCACAAAATCATGAAGAACCGTCGCGAAGAAAAAGACTTTTTAAGGGAATTAATCGCAAATAATTGCAGGTTGAAGAATTTTATTACATGAATTATAGTTATTAAAACTGCTTTGAGCAGTTTTTTTGTATAAAAATGAATTTCACCGATAAGCTGAAAAAAAAGTGGGATCAAAAGAAATTTGTAAGTATAGGTCTTGATCCGGTTGTTGAAAAACTTCCAAAAGGTGTAAAGAGTTTTTTTGAATTCAATAAAGAAATAATTGACGCAACATATGACCAGGTTGCGGTCTACAAGCCAAATTCGGCATTTTATGAAGCTGAGGGGGCAAAGGGAATTGAAGAACTAAAAAAAACTACGGACTACATAAATAAAAAATATCCCGATAATTTTATACTTTTGGATGCAAAAAGGGCAGATATTGGAAACACAAATAAAGGTTATGTTAAGTATGCATTTGAATATTTAGGAGCTGATGCTATAACAGTCCATCCGTATTTAGGACAAGATGCAATAGAGCCCTTTACTCTAAACAAAAATAAAGGTATTTTTGTATTGTGCAGAACCTCAAATCCGGGAGCTTCTGAATTCCAGGACTTAGAAGTAAGGGGCGTAACTCTTTATGAGAAAGTAGCTTTTCAATCTGTCAGAAAATGGAATACAAATGATAACGTAGGTTTGGTGGTCGGAGCAACATATCCAATAGAATTATCTAAAATCAGAAAGATAGCAAAAGACATACCAATTTTAATTCCAGGCATAGGAGCTCAGGGCGGAGATTTGGAGGAGTCAGTTAAGGCTGTTGAGAAGAACTTTATAATTAGTGCTTCAAGAAGTATAATTTTCGCGTCGGGTGGTCCCGATTTTGCGCAAGCGGCAAGAGCAGAAGTTATCAGGCTTTCTGATGAGATAATCAAACATATTAAATGAATGTAAAAAAAGAGCTTGAAAAAGTAGGGTGTCTTTATAGCGGGCATTTTGTCGGAGTAAGCGGAAAGCATTTGGCCGGATATTGCAATATAGATCCTCTGCTTCCTCATGTTAACTTAGTAAGTAAGATGATCAGAATGCTCGTTTCAAATTTTAGGGATCTAAATGTAGAGACTGTTGTTTCTCCCGCTGTTGGAGCGATTCCTTTTTCACACTGGGGAGCATATCATTTATCAAAAATGACCAAAAAAGAAGTGAAAGGAGTTTGGGCGGACAAAGTCAAAAGCGCTGAAAAAAAAGCTTTTGTATTTGAAAGACAAGGATTTATTGAGGCCGTTAGGGGAAAAAGAGTTTTAATTTTAGAAGACATAATAAATCAAATGTTTTCAATCAAAGCAACAATTGAGACGGTCGAAAAAGCTGGCGGAAAAATTGTAGGAGTTGGTTGTGTAGCCGCAAATAGGGGAGTAACAAAAGATGCTATGAAAGTAGCAAAATTCGTAAATCTAGTAGATATTTTTTATGATGTTTGGACACCAGAGGAATGTAAAAAAACGGGACTTTGTAGTAAGAAAATGCCTATTGTTGCAGATGTTGGACATGGGGATGAATATAAAGAAAAAAACCCAAAATATGAAGGGGGTTACATCAGGCTCCTAAAGTAAAAAGCTCACAAATCATGAAAAAAGTTGCGGTACTCGGTGGCGGAACAGGAACTTTCACAGTGCTTTCATCTTTAGTAAATAAAAACTATGATCTTTCGGCACTGCTTACTATGGTTGATGATGGGGGGTCGAATAAAGTGCTAAGGGATGAATTTGGGCTACTGCCAACATCAGGGATAAGACTTGCTATGGTAGCTCTTTCTTCAGAGCCTTCACTTCTGCGAGAGTTATTCACTTACCGTTTTAACAAAGGAACAGGCATTAGTGGCATGACTTTTGGAAATCTTTTCCTAGCAGCGGTTACTGACATTGTCGGTTCTCAGGAAAAGGCTATTGAGACAACCAGTAAATTATTATCAGTCAAGGGAAAAATAGTCCCTGTTTCATATGAAGATGTGAAATTGGTTGCCGAATTTGAGAATGGGTTAAAAGTAGTTGGAGAGCATGCAATTGATGAGCCGAAGCACGACGGAAAATTAAGAATTACCAATCTTACAACTCAGCCTAGGGCAGTTATTAGTGAGCAGGCAAAAGAAGAAATTCTTAATGCAGACGCAATAATAATTGGACCGGGGGATTTTTACACTAATACTATCTCAGATCTGATAATTGAGGGAGTCGTTGAATCAATTCAAAATTCTCATGCAAAAGTAATTTTTGTTACAAATCTAATGACGAAATATGGAGAAGCTTACAACTACAAAGTTTCGGACTACTTAAATGACCTGGCTAGATATATGCCAATTGAAAGAATAGATACTATTCTTATCAACAATGACATCAGTTATCCAAAAAAAGTAATGGAAAAATATGAGAAGGAGCATTCAATTCCTGTTGAGGATGATTTAGATAAATCAAACTTGCAAATTAAGGCAGAAATTGTAAGATCTCCATTGCTTCTTAAGAAAGAAATAAAGGCTCAGGATGGGGACATCTTAAAAAGAAGTATGATAAGACATAGCCAAAAAAAGTTGGGAGTGGCATTGGCAAAAATTATCGGATGATATGACCAAAGACGAGAAAGTAAAAAAAATTGTTTCGGTTCTAAAAAAACTATATCCCAATCCCAAGACACCACTCAACCATAGTAACCCTTGGGAGCTTTACGTTGTTGTCGCGCTTTCCGCCCAGCAGACTGATGTCGGAGTTAATAAAGTGACGGAAACACTTTTTCAAAAGTACAAAAAACTAGATGACTATAAAAAAGCGAGTCTTGAGGAGTTTGAATCTGATATTCGGTCAATAAATTTTTACAAAGGAAAGGCAAAGGCCATTAAAAAAGCTGCCGACATCGTTTCGGAAAAATATGGAGGAAAACTTCCTGAAACAATGGATGAGCTACTAGCATTACCATTTATAGGACGAAAGACAGCAAATGTAATTTTGCAGGAGGCTTTTGGAAAAACGGAAGGCATTGTTGTTGACACCCATGTAAAGCGGTTGAGTAATTTGTTTGGTTTAACTTCCCAAAAAGAACCTGTAAAAATTGAAAAAGATCTTATAGAAATAGTTGATAAATCTCACTGGCGGGAATTTGGGTTAGGTTTAATTTACTATGGACGGGAGCACTGTAAAGCAGCTTGTCTTCATCAGAAATGCCCTTTGAATCTCTACATGAATTAATTATGGAAAATGAAAAGAGACAAGAAACAAGAAGAGAATTTGTAGCTTCTGTAAAAGATCTATTATCACAAGGTGATGTTTTTGGATTAGATCCGATTATCTTAAGAGTGGGTTCGAGGGATTTGTCAGTTTCGGTCACTGATAAAGAAAAAAAAATAGTCAGAACAGCTTTTTATGAGAAAAGTGATGAAGGATACGTTTTTCTTGAAGCAGACCACGTGTATCATCCATTTGAAAACGGGATATTGAAGCACGATGCGCTTCATACTTTTCATAAATAAACAATCATGATTTATTGGTTTTTTGGATATCCTGGGGTGGGAAAAGACTATTGTGCGATGAAGCTTGCGCAAATTTGCAATATTTCCCACATTGATGCGGATGAATATTTGACTGATAGAGAAAAAAAGAAACTAGTTGAGGGTAAATTTACAACAAAAGATAGATTGATAAAACTTAAGCGGATAGTTATAGATCTTCAAAGCATCAACAGTTTCAATTCGTTTACAATCGGAGATTCTTTACCAGACAATGCTTCCAGAGAATTTGTTCTTAATTCTCTTGGGGAAAACGTAAAACTTATTCATGTTACTTCTCCAAGTTATCTTCATAAAAAGAGAATGAAAAGAAGAAAAAAACATTTTTTTACTTTGGATTTGTTGGATTCTTATATAAGTAATAATTGGGAAGATATAGAGGTTAGACATTTAGAATTTAATAATATTCCGTCAAAAGACTGGGAGGAGAGATTGTTTGCTCTAGTCAGTATATAGCCTCAAAGTTTTTGCTTCAACCTGGCACAGCGGCCAAAAACAAAAGGTTCTGTGTCAAGTTCAGGATGATTTAAATTTTAGATGGGAGAAGAAAGAAAAAAATAATTGCAGCCTTAAAAAACTATTTTCCAAGCGAAAACACCACAAAATTATCCAAATCTTTGGGAGTTTTATGGTTGCATGCATTCTCTGCTCAATAGACTTATGTTGGAGTAAATAAAATTATCAATTAGTGTTTAGGTATAAGAATTTGAAAGGCTAACGAAATGTTAAATTTGAGGGCTTTGAAAAGGAGTTAGTATTAATAATCCCTATAAAGGAGAAGTTAAGGTTATAAAAAGCTAACTACTCTGCCTAGTCTTCTGTTCTTTACCATTCTCTATTGCTCCGACAACTCCGCATGCACCAATCAATACAGTGGGTAATCCGAATAATAGGGCTATATTAGCGTTGTCTTGATAATTCTCATAACTCGCATCTAGGCTTGGAAGAAGTACAACCTGATTTTCTGATAACCGGATTGATCTTGAGTTAACGAGTTTATGCTTAACTTGGAATATTAAATTTATGTATGTTTCTCTTTGTTCATCTGTTAATTCAACCAATTCTCCTTTATTTTCACTGTTAAATCTTGAAAATTCTGATTTTATCTTTCCATAGCTTTGGTGAGTTTCATAGCTTTGGTAGACAGTGCCTCCCAGACAAGCCATTCCTAATAGGTAGACGGTGCTCATTGCAACATCTCTTTTTGTGGTTTTGTATCTCTCCAAATTCATACCAGCATTTTATCATATATACAAATTTGGGTGATTTAGTTTATAAATTGTCTAGGTCGCGATACATCCCATAACGCTTTATAGATTTTGAAGGGACGATACAATGACAAATATAAAAGATCTTTTTAAATCAGCAAACATTGTACTTAAAGTGTCTCCTGATGATGTTATAGGATCAGCGCTTGAAAATGCAAAAAAGCAGTCACGACCTTGTTTTTGTATATGACGGAAAAGTTTTTTTGGGATTTATTTCTGAGTCGATACAAAAGTTAATGGAAGAAATATTATTCCAATTTTAAGGGAGGCTTCTGAGAAAATCGGCAATCAAATAAAATTAAATCACAAAAAAGTACCGCTAGATTTAGAATAAGAAAAAACCTCATTGGTCTCGAGTTTGTTGCCTCAATCTGATACAATAGGCGCTACATGAAAGCTTCAGAAATACTTAATAAATATATTGCTTTCTTTGAAAAAAGAGGACACACAAGGATTGAGAATTCTTCACTCGTCCCCTTAAATGATCCGACAACTTTATTTACCTCTTCTGGTATGCAGCCGTTAGTACCTTTTCTTTTGGGTGAAACCCATCCTCAAGGAGTAAGACTTGTTAATGCCCAAAATTGTTTTCGCGCGCAAGACATTGATGAAATAGGAGACAACAGACATACGACTTTTTTCAGGATGCTAGGCAACTGGTCGTTGGGTGATTATTTTAAAAAAGAACAAATTCCATGGTTTTTCGAATTTTTGACTAATAAAGTAGAAGGGATTGGTCTTGACCCCAACAGGCTATACGTGACAGTATTTGCAGGTTCTAAATCCATTGAAAAAGACACAGAAAGCTATGAAATTTGGAAAGGTTTGTTTGAGAAAAAGGGAGTAAATATGGATGGAAGAATTTCAGAATATGGTGTTGAAAAAAATTGGTGGTCTAGGGCTGGTATTCCTGAAAATATGCCTGTTGGTGAACCTGGAGGACCTGACTCTGAGGTTTTTTATGATTTTGGATCGGACGAGCGAAGCGAAGGAGATCGCCCGCGCGGCGAAGCCGAAGACCGGCGTGGCGGCTTGGGGATTCACGAACTCTCCCCATATGCATCTGAAAAGTGTCACGTAAATTGTGATTGCGGAAGATACCTAGAAATAGGCAATTCAGTATTCATGCAGTACATAAAAACAGAAAATGGGTTTGAAAATTTACCAAAACAAAATGTTGATTTTGGAGGAGGTCTCGAGCGTCTTGTTGCCGCATCCGAGAACAAACAGGACGTTTTTGAAACATCTTTGTTTGCACCTATTATTCAAACAATCATAAATACTACTGCAAAGGATTATCAAAAAAATTCTTCCGAAATGAGGATAATTTTGGATCACATGACAGCTTCATGTTTTATGATTTCAAATAGCATTAAGCCTTCCAATAAAGAACAGGGTTATGTCTTAAGACGTCTAATCCGACGGGGACTGGATAATTTTTATCTTCTGAACGGCGATACGATAGTGTCTGTGGTTGAGAAGATTGTTGAGCAGTACTCGGACACAGATATTGTTTTAAGAGAAAAGTTTGAAGAAATTAAAAATACAATTCTTGAGGAAGAAGCATCTTATCAAAAGGCTTTGTCCGGCGGGAAAAAACTGATAGAGAAAGAGGTCGCAAAGTTGAAGGATGAAGTAAAAGTGGGAGACGAACTGAAAGGATTAACACTAATTTCTGCAGACACTGCTTTTAAGGCAATTACATCCTACGGACTTGGACCAACTCAGCTTGAAAGTTTGGGATACACTTTTGATAGAAAAGAATTAGCTGAAAAAATAAAAGAACATCAAGATCTTTCGAGAAAAGGAGCAAGTCAAAAATTTGCCGGAGGCCTTGCGGATCATTCAGAATTGACTGTCAAAGGTCATACCGCAACTCACCTAATGCACCAAGCAATAAGGGATATATTAGGAGACAAGGTTCATCAATCGGGGAGCAATATAACCTCAGAAAGGGTCAGGTTTGATTTTAACTGTGATGAAAAATTGTCTGAGGAGCAAATAAGACAAGTTGAGGAAACAGTAAGAAAAAAGATTGAGGAGGATTTGCCTGTTCATTTTGAGATAATGACCCTTTCAAAAGCGAAGTCTTTGGGAGCAATTGGATTATTTGACGAAAAATATACTGAGAATGTAAAGATATATTTTATAGGGGATTATTCAAAAGAGTTTTGTGGAGGCCCACATGTTGAGCACACCAACCAGATAAAATCTTTTGATATACTAAAGGAAGAAAGCGCATCACGTGGTGTGAGGCGTATCTATGCTAAAGTAACATGACAGTTTGTAGTTGATGGTTGGTAGATTTAACTCTTCTAGCTATTAACTGCAAACTACTAACTACAAACTAATATGCGACTGCCTGCCATACCATTTTTAACCAGATCTGTACAAACAGAATTTTTCTTAGCTTTAATATTTGAATCTGATAAGGTAAGCTCGATTCTTTTTAAGGAGCAGGAGAAAAAACTTCTTATTCTTGGCTCGGTCGAGGCACCCATTGACCTTGAAAGCGCATCTGCCGAAGAATTAATAGTTGCCTGTGACAAAGTAATATCAAAAATTGAAGATAATTTACCCGAGAATGCAAATTTGGAAAAAACAATATTTGCGACTCCATATTCTTGGGTCGAGGAGGGAAAAATAAAGCCGGATAGACTGGCAATACTTAAAAAATTAAGCGAAGAACTTGCTTTAACGCCGATGGGATTTATTATATCGGTTGAGGCAATAATTGCATTTCATCAAAAAAAAGAAGGAGCTCCTGTAAATGGAATTTTTGTAGAAATTTCAGAAAAATATTTAAGTGCATATATCGTTAGATCCGATAACATTATTGATGTTCAGACGGGTTCGATTGACGGATCTGTTGAGTCAACTGTTGAAAGATTGCTTGCGCAAGTTACAAAACTTGACGTTTTGCCTTCAAAGATTGTTCTTCTTTACAATAAAGAAGCTGAAGAAATTTCACAAAGATTTTTATCGCACCACTGGACCAAAGATTTGCCTTTCATGCATTTGCCTCAAGTTTCAATTCTCGAGAAAGGATTTGAGAGTGAGGCAATTATTAGCGGGGTTGCTTCACAGTTGAATGCTGATGTTGGCGGTGATATTTCAACCGAAACCGAAGCAATGCAGTATGAAGAGTCAGGTCTTGTAGAAGTATCATCGGATGATTTTGGATTTGCGGCTGATGAGGACATCGCGTTTAAGAAGGAAGAGTCGGAGAGTAAAGTAGATGAAAACATTGCCATGGCTGACGATTTTGAATTTAGTAAAGAAGAAGTACCGGTCAAGCCAATCTTAAGACACCACGATGATAACCCTTCGGCAAGTCCGGACGAATCGGAATTTGAGGAGGATATTCCTGAAAAATTCGGTGGTTCTACAGGTTTTTTTGCAGGTAAAATTGGATCTTACTTTTCGGCTTTTTTAACTCCTAAATCAATTTTTGGAATTGTAAATAACTTTAAGAATTTCCGAAAATTCATAATTCCCTTCTGCGCGCTTATTGTTGTAGTTGTTCTCTTGATTTCATACTACTCATTTATAGTGCAGGCAAAGGTAATCGTTTTTACCGATCAAAAGGCATTTTCCGAAAATGCAATGAATATAACTCTTACATCCTCTGGTGAGTCCTCATTTGAGGATAAAGTGTTGAAAATACAAACAATTGAGCAGAGCGCTTCGGGAGAGCAATCTCAGGAAACAACAGGTGTCAAAGACACGGGCGAAAAGGCAACAGGCAGTCTAACTATTTTTAACAAGACCGAAAAACCAAAACAGCTTGATAGAGGAACGACGGTAGTATCATCCAACAATCTTGAATTTACATTGGATGATTCGGTAAATATAGCATCAACAAGCTCTTTTTCAACTTCATTTTCAAGTGCTCAAGCAAAAGTTACCGCTTCACGATTCGGGAAGGAATACAACCTACCGTCCCAAACCAATTTTACTGTTGAAGGAGAATCCTCATCCGATATATTCGGAAAAAATGACCAAGCATTTTCGGGAGGATCGAAAGAACAGATACAGGTAGTTTCAAAGAAAGATCTTCAAACACTTGAATCCACAGTTACTTCCCGACTTTTTGACAAAGCCAAAAGTCAAGCGGAAAGGGAACTTTCAGAGGGAAGCGCTTTTGTTCCAAATTATTTAAGCTACGAATTTGAGGACAAGAAATTTGATAGAAAAGAGAATGATGAAGCAAAAAATGTTAAATTGACAGCGACGGTATTGTACACATTAGGATCTTATAATAAAGAGGATTTGATAAAATTTATTTCTTCATCCGATGATTTTGATGTTCCTGACGAATTCGAATTATCGGATTCTGAGAGTTCGATCAAAATAACCGATATCTCCCAAAGCGGGACCGATTTGAGTGCGAAATTGTCATTTAAGGCAGTATTTAAACCTGAGCTGGATGAGGAGAAAATGCGGGAACTTGTTGCGGGAAAAGAGACAGACAGTGCCATTGAAATATTGAAAAAGACTCAGGGTATTTCTGATATTTCAATACAATACGGAAATGTGATTCCATTTCTTCCGAGAATAATTCCACTTAATAAGGCAAATATCACGCTTGAATTTAAGTCCGAGTAGAGTCTATGAAAAAATACTCCTACGGTAAAAATATCCCATTTCTCAAAAGATATAAGAAAAAAATACTCGGGGTATTTGTTATTTTCCTTGGTCTTTCAATTCTTTTATATTTCTTTTTTCCATTAATTTCATACCACTTATATCTTTCATCAGCTTTTGCACAAAGCAATATTGAATTGCCAATCCCGCAGAGATATGTTATTGGAGGTAACGCATCAATCAAAAGTCTTTTCACAAGCGGATTTTCAAATGTAACTTCAAACTATATTGATGCGAGAAATTGGTTTCCACAAAGAGCGAGTAAAGATGTACTCACCGCAAAAGTTAATGAGTACACGCTTTCTATTCCATCTCAGGGAATTGTGGATGCTAAAGTTTCTGCAGATGATTTCGACCTTTCAAAGCACTTAGTGCAATATTTTACCACTTCAAAAAATCCGACAGAAAATGGTACATCTGTTATTTTTGGACACTCAACGCTACCTCAGTGGTTTGATCCGACAGACTATAAAACCATATTTGCAAAACTGCATACCGTTAAGAATGGTGATGAATTCATAATAAAAGTTAACAACAAAAAGTACTTATATAAAATATTCTCAATCGGTGCCTCCGATCCGAAGGATCCAAATATTTTTTCTCAAAGTTTTGATAATAGCTACATAACTTTAATAACCTGCACACCGCCAGGTACGACATGGAAAAGGCTGGTTGTTAGGGCAAGTCTTCAAAAATGATATGCTTTATTTGCAACAAGACAATGTTGTTGAGAAGATAAAAAGATATGGACGGAGATAAAACACAATATCCTCAATACCAAGAGGAGCAGAAATTTCAAAGAGAACAAAAAATCCAGAACTTGAAAGACAACACCTATAAATTCTTTTACAATATCTGGCCGGCAGTTAACAGGGTGCTTTCTTTTTTTCTCTACCACATTTTAAGGGTTGTGAAGGGATCGGTAAAAATTGCACTCGAACAATTCAAGTTGGGCTGATGTATGCATTCAAGTGAGCAAGCTCTAAAAGCTATACAAAAAAAACTAGTTGGTAAAAAACTTTCTTATAAGGAAATTTATGCCATCATGGATGAGATTGCCAATAATAGGCTTGGTGACGTTTTGACAACTTACTTTGCGGCTTCAGGTTATTCAAAAGGATTTACTTACGATGAAATCTACTATCTTACCAAGGCTATGATTGAAACCGGTGAAAAGTTGGAATTTAAGGGAATAGTTGCAGATAAGCATTCAATAGGCGGACTTCCGGGGACCCGGGCGACAATGATTGTTGTTCCTATTGTGGCAAGCGCGGGGTTTTTGATACCAAAGAGTTCTTCAAGAGCGATTACAACTCCGGCCGGAACCGCCGATTCGATGGAGTGCATAGCTGGTGTTACTTTCGATGAAAAGGAAATATACAAAATAGTTGAAAAAACAAACGGATGCATTGTTTGGGGAGGGGGGTTTAAAATCGCTCCTGCCGACGATGAAATAATTCAGGTGGAGGAACCCCTAGCACTTGAGAGTTTTGACAAAATACTAGTGAGTGTTATGGCGAAAAAAATTGCTTTTGGTTCGAATCATGTTGTGATTGACATTCCTTATGGCAAAACGATGAAAATTCACCACAAAGAAGATGCCCAAAATTTAGCTCGTAAATTTAAGTATTTGGCAAATAGATTTAATATTGAACTTAAAGTATTAATTTCTCAGGCATCTCAGCCTGCGGGTTTTGGTATTGGACCGCTTCTTGAGGCAAGAGACGCGTTAATTGTTCTTGAACAAAAAAAAGAAAGACCAATGGATCTCGAAAAAAAATCTATTGATCTAGCGTCCGAATTACTGACAATTTGCTTGAAAGATGCCGACGTGTCAATTATTGAAGAGTCAAAAAAGCACGCTTCTCCAAGAGAATGGGCAGGATACATATTATCCTCCGGACTTGCGCACAAAAAAATGCTTCAAATAATAGAGGCGCAAAAAGGAGACCCAAAAATTACTTCCGATGATCTCAAGCCCGGTCCTAAAGCAAAAAGCGTAAAAAGCGACAAATCGGGAGAGGTAGTATCGGTGAATAACCGTAATATATCGATAATTGCTAAAGTCTTGGGTGCCCCCCAGGACAGGCGTGCTGGAATTTATCTTCATAAAAGAATTGGAGAAAGTGTTAAAAAAGATGAATTGCTAATGGATTTATACGCTGAGGGAGACCATAGATTGTCGGAAGGCGTAGATTCTTTAGAAATGTTTCCAATCTATGAGATAGACTAAAACCTTGTGATACAATAGGTAAAATTTATGCGTAAGCTTCTTATAGTTACATTCATTTTAATCATATTTGTTGTTGGGTTTTCATTTTGGTGGAAAAACGGTTTATCCCCTGTTGATAAAAAGGACACAAGTCAAAAAGTCTTTGTTATTCCCAAAGGTATGGCAGTAAGATCTGTTGGAAATGAGCTTAAAGAGCAAGGGCTTATACGTGATCCGGTCGTTTTTTTTATATATTTAAGAAAGAATGGGTTGGATCAAAATATTCAGGTAGGATCATATAAATTATCACCCTCAATGAACTTACAAGAAATCATGGACACAATTAGTCATGGAACAATTGATACTTGGGTAACAATCCCTGAAGGTTTGAGGTCAGAGGAGATAGCAGAAATTCTTAAGCAAGAAATACCTACCTATGAAAGTACGTGGATTGAAGCGCTTAGGAGAGAAGAAGGGTATTTATTCCCCGATACATACCTAATTCCTAAAGATGGAGATATTGAAACAATAATTTCAATATTTAAGAACAATTTTAATACAAGAATTGAGAGTATAAATTTGACACCTAGCGATTCTAGGTTAAATGATATAGTTATCATCGCATCATTAATTGAAAGGGAGGCAATTACAGATGAGGAAAAACCACTTATTGCATCGGTTATTAGCAATAGACTTTCTGATGGTATTGCTCTAAATATTGATGCTACTTTGCAGTATGCAAAGGGTAAGGTTAATAATAAATGGTGGACTGTACCAACAGCATCTGATAAGAAGATCGACTCGGAATACAACACATATCTTTATCCGGGAATTCCGCCTGGGCCGATATCAAATCCGGGAATCGAAGCAATAAAAGCGGCCAATGCACCAGCCTCAAGCGACTACTATTATTACTTGCATGATTCAAGCGGTAAAATCCATTTTTCAAGAACTCTTTCAGAACACAATGAAAACATCAGTAGATATTTGAACTAAAGATACAATTTTTTCAAAAAATAAGTATTGACAAAATATTCTAATTGATGTATATGTTAACAACATGTAAAAAAAGATGGGTGTTTGGACACTCATCGTTTTTTTTCGTGAGTTGGAGGCAACTTCTATCTAATTTCCGATGACCAAACAAATTAAACTCAGACAATATTGGGGTAAGCAAGCAGAGAAGCTACCAGAAATGGATCTTTTGGGGATTCAAAAGGAATCATATAAATGGTTTATTGCCGAGGGAGTTCAGGAAGTAATTGATGAAATTTCTCCAATAGAGGATTTCACTGGTAAGAATTGGGAATTAACTCTTGGTGAATACAAACTAGGAGAGCCTAAGGTTACTGAGGAGTTAGCAATGCATAAAGGCCTTACATATTTTTCTCCGTTGACAGTTGAAGCAACACTTCTAAACAAAAAGACCGGTAAAAAAGTTACCCAGGAAGTTTTCTTGGGTGAAGTTCCAAAAATGACCGACAGGGCAACTTTTATCGTCAATGGAATAGAAAGGGTTATTGTCAATCAAATTGTAAGATCTCCGGGGGTTTTCTTCACAGGAACGGAAGATCCAATAACAGGAAAAACCCTTTATACTGCAGAACTTCGTCCCGTACACGGTTCTTGGCTTGAAATATCAACTACAAGAACAGACATGATTGTTGTAAGAATTGATAGAAGAAAGAAATTTTTGGGAACAGTTTTTCTAAAATCTTTGGGAATCGAAACAAATGAGGAGATATATGATAAATTCAAAGACACAAAAGGTGCTGAAGACTACATTAAAAATACTCTTGAAAAAGATGAGGCAAAAGGATCTACAGATGCACTTATTGAAATTTTCAAAAAATTAAATCCCGGTGAACCTGTTGTTATTGATACTATCCGCCAGAATTTCAGAGACACGTTCTTTGATAGAAGAAGATATGATCTTTCATTCGTTGGAAGATACAAGATAAATAAGAAGCTAAATGGTCTTAATAATAATGTTGATTCTAAAGTAGCTACACTTCATGTTGACGACATAGTCGGAATAATCAAATACTTGATAGAATTGTCTCAAGGCAAAGGAAAAGTAGATGATATTGACCATTTGGCTAACAGGCGCGTAAGAAGTGTGGGAGAATTAGTTCAGACAACTGCTTTTAGAGTAGGCGCTTTGAGACTTGAGAGAATTATTAAGGAAAAGATGTCTCTTACCTCAACTGAGGAAATCTATTCACCTTCTCATTTTATTAATGCCCACCCGATTATTGCCGCAATCAACGAATTCTTCAGAACCTCTCAGCTCTCCGCAATACTTGATCAGACAAATCCTTTAGCAGAAATAGACAATCTTAGACGTCTGACCGTTATGGGAACCGGTGGAATCTCAAGAGAAAGAGCCTCATTCTCAATCCGAGACATAAATGCTTCGCAATATTCTAAGATTTGCCCTGTGAGAAGCCCTGAAGGACCCAATATCGGGTTGGTTACATATCTTGCGTTATATGCAAGAGTCAATGAGTTTGGTTTTTTGGAAGCACCATACAGAAAGGTTATCCAAGAGAAAAAAGGAAGCAAGGCGCATGCAAAAATAACAAATGAGATTGTTTATCTTGATGCAGACGTTGAATCTGATAATTACATCACACACGCAGACATTGAAGTTGATGACAAGGGATATATAGTGGATGAATTGGTGCCTGCAAGATATAGAGGTGAGTATCTTGAGGTTGAGCAATCTAAAATCCAATTTATAGATGTTATTCCGCGTCAGGTTGTTGGTACCTCTGCTTCACTTATTCCATTTGTAGACCACGATGAAGCAAATAGAGCACTCATGGGAACGCACATGCAGTGTCAGGCGGTTCCTCTTATAAAAACCGAGTCTCCGGTTGTCGGAACAGGAATGGAAGCAACCGTTGCAGAAGCGATGGGTAGAGTTGTCAAGGCACCGTTTGATGGTGAGATAATTTTTGTAGATGCAAATAAAGTTGTTTTGTCAGGAAAAAGCGGCAAAGTTGAGTTTAATGTCCAAAAATTCAAAAGAACAGCGCAAAATACTTATTTTTCAGAAAAACCTGTAGTTACTAATGGACAAAAAATTAAGAAAGGTGATGTTTTGGTTGACGGGCCGGCTACCGACAATGGAGAATTGGCGCTTGGAAAGAATCTTTTAATTGCATACGCATCATATGACGGTCTTGGCTATGAGGATGCTATTGTTATTTCTGATAGACTCGTTAAGGATGATGAATTGAGTTCGGTTCATATCGAAAAATACGAAGCAACGGTAGTGGATACAAAGTTGGGACCGGAAGAAACAACGAGAGATATTCCAAATGTTGCAGAAGAGGATTTGGCAAATCTTGACGAAGATGGAATTGTTGTTGTCGGGTCCGAGGTTAATCCTGGGGATATATTGGTTGGAAAAATTGCACCAAAGGGCGAGACTGAATTGACCGCTGAGGAAAGATTGTTAAGAGCAATTTTTGGAGAAAAGGCACGCGAAGTGAGAGATACTTCTCTTCGGATGCCTCACGGCGAGCACGGAATAGTAACAAGCGTTCAGGTTTTGGATAGGGATAAAGGAGATGAATTGGAGCCCGGAGCTATAAGAAAGTTACTCATTGAGGTTGCGCAATTAAGACACGTCGTTGTCGGAGACAAATTAGCCGGACGACACGGTAATAAAGGAGTCATCTCAAAAATCGTGCCTGCATCTGACATGCCTTATTTGGAAGACGGAACACCAGTTGATATTATTATTTCTCCGATTTCGGTGCTGGGCCGTATGAATTTAGGGCAACTATTGGAAGCTCACGCAGGGTGGGCAGCAAAAAGATTGGGTGATAAAATAGCGGTTCCCGTTTTTGAAAAAACCGAAGAAGAGAGACTATTTGCTTTGCTTAAGGAGGCAGGTTTGCCGGCAGACGCGAAAGTAAAATTATTTGATGCAAGAACAGGAGATGTTTATGAGAATAACGTGGTTGTTGGAATAGGATATATTATGAAGCTTATTCACATGGTTGAGGATAAGACTCACGCAAGATCAACAGGACCTTATTCTTTGGTAACACAACAGCCGCTTGGAGGAAAAGCTCAAATGGGTGGACAAAGACTTGGAGAAATGGAAGTTTGGGCACTGGAATCGCATAGAGCAGCCTACACTTTACAGGAGATGTTGACTATTAAATCGGACGATGTTGCGGGTAGAGCCAAGGCATTTGAGGCAATCATTAAAGGCGTTGATATACCAACACCAAAAGTTCCGGAATCGTTCAAGGTTTTGATCCGTGAGCTTCAGTCGTTAGGAATGAATATTCAGCCAACTGCTGCAGTAATAGCAGAGGAAGAGGAAGTTTCAGAAATAACCGAAGAAGTAAAAAGTGATGCAGAGGACTTGAGGGACGCGATGGGAGCCGAGGACGTTGAGACCAATGAAACAAGCGAAGAAATGTCAGTAGGTGATACTTCAGAGGCATCAGTTGCCGGGGAAGTCAGTCAAGAACCAGAGGAAGGAGATACCAAGAATTAATATGGACAACAATCAAGAAAATCAGCAATATAAAGACGGAGTTTATGCTCCAAAGGCTATTCAAAGAAAGAATGATGTTATTAACATCTCAGACTTTGAAGGACTACGAATAACTGTTGCTTCCCCAGATGACATCAAGAATTGGTCATACGGTGAGGTTACCAAGCCCGAGACCATCAACTACAGAACTTTTAGGGCAGAAAAGGACGGTTTATTTGACGAAAGAATATTCGGTCCGACCAGAGACTTTGAATGTTACTGCGGAAAATACAAGAGAATTAGATACAAAGGAATAGTTTGCGATAGATGTGGTGTAGAAGTTACATACTCACGTGTCAGAAGAGAAAGAATGGGTCATATTACTCTTGCAGCACCTGTAATACATGTTTGGTTTTCGAAGGGTTCACCATCAAAGCTCTCAACTCTTCTTGGAACTTCTCAAAAAGAATTAGAGTCGATTATATATTACGCTAGCTATTTGGTCACATCGATAGATGAGGAAAAGAGAAAAGATGCTCAATCAAAACTTGAGCAAGTCAGACAATCAAGGCTTGATGAGTTAAAAAAGACTATTGAAGATGAGAAAGCAAGACTTTCTTCTGAAGAAAAAGAAAAGCTAGCCGATACAAAATCAACACTTAAAAAAGAAAGAAAAGAGCTTGTTTTGGAAGAGCAAAGAGTTAACTATAAGCAAAAGAATGCCGCTTTAGATAAGAGACTTGAAAATGAAGGCGGAAGAATCGAGGAGATATTTGATAGAATCGGCAACATTGTAAAGGGTCTTAAGACTTGGGATGTGCTTTCGGAAGAAGAATACGTAAGGCTACTTGAGTACGATGTAAGAATATTTTTTGAGGTAGAAACAGGAGCTTCAGCAATTCTGCATGCTATTGAAGAGATGGATATCTCAAAAATTATCGGCGAGCTTAGAGAAGAAGAGCAGAAATCTTCAGGTCAAAAACAATTGAAGCTTCTTAAAAGACTTCATTTAATTGAAGCTATCAACGAAGCTGGATTTGATCTTTCTTCAATGATATTAAGAGTATTGCCTGTTTTGCCTCCAGACCTTAGGCCAATGGTTCAGCTTAACGGGGGAAGATTTGCGACATCAGATCTCAACGATCTCTACAGAAGAGTAATTAATAGAAACAATAGACTTAATCACCTTATTTCCCTCGGTGCTCCTGAGATAATTCTTCGTAATGAAAAAAGAATGCTTCAGGAGTCTGTAGATTATCTGATAGACACTTCGATAAGGGCTTCATCTACTCAAAGACAATTTAAGTCATTATCAGATGTTTTGAGAGGAAAGCAAGGTAGATTTAGGAAAAATCTTCTTGGAAAAAGAGTTGATTATTCAGGTAGATCAGTTATTATCGTAGGACCTGAATTGTCACTTAACCAATGCGGACTTCCGAAAGAAATGGCTTTGGAGCTATTTAAGCCGTTTGTTATTCGCGAAATTATTGCCAGAGGGCTTACGACTCCTAATGCAAAAGCTGCAAAGAGATATATTGAAAAAAGACCGCCGGAAGTTTTTGATATCTTAGAGGAAATAACAAAAAACCACCCGGTACTTCTTAACCGTGCTCCAACACTTCACAAATTGGGTATTCAGGCATTTTATCCTGTATTGGTAGAGGGTAGTGCTATAAAGATTCATCCTTGCGTCTGTGCAGGATATAACGCCGATTTCGACGGTGATCAGATGGCAATTCATGTTCCTCTTTCTCAAAGAGCTCAAGAAGAAGCTATTTCTCTTATGATGCCTGCATCAAATCTGCTTAAACCTGCTGATGGAAATCCAATAACTTTGCCTAACAAAGAGATGGCGCTTGGAACGTTTTATCTCACAAGCATAAATGAATCCCTTAGACGTGAAAATCTTCCGGCATTTGCAGATTCTTCTGAGGCATATCTTGCGCTATCGCTTAAAAAGATTAATTTGCGTGAGCCTATCGTAATAAGGTTTGATGGAAAAGTTATCGAAACTACATTAGGTCGTGTAATGTTCAATGAGGCATTGCCCATAAAGATGAGATTTGTAAACGAGGAAATAAAAGCATCAACTATCCGCGAAATAATAACAAAAGCAATGGTTGATATTTCAGAGGATGAAGTAGCAAAGTTAATAGATAAGATTAAGGAAATAGGGTTTTATGCAGCAACCATCTCGGGAATTTCGGTTTCAACATTTGATCTAAAAATGCTTGGTAACAAAAACAATCTGATTGATGATGCCGAGAGGGAAATCCAGAACATTGAGAATGAATATCAGCAAGGTCTTATAACCCTTTCCGAGCAAAAAAGACTCATGAACCACGTTTGGCTCGAAGTTACTGAAAAAATGGCAAATCTTACATGGGAGCTTTTTGATAAGAATGATATTGTCAGAATAATTGCAGATTCGGGAGGAGCAAGAGCCGGAAAAGATCAGATAAAACAGCTTGCTGCTATGCGTGGTCTTATCTATGATCCGTTGGGACGCATTGTTGAGCTGCCTATTAAATCAAATTTCCGTGAAGGACTCTCAATTTTTGAGTACGTTAATTCTGCTAGAGGTTCACGTAAGGGATTGACCGACTCGGCACTTAAAACAGCAGATGCGGGGTATCTGACTAGAAGACTTGTTGATGTTACTCATGACGTCATTATAAGAGAAGACGATTGTGGAACCACAATGGGATATCACATACCGCTTGAGGATAAAGAGAATATAACGCCTATTGTTAACATGCTTTTGGGAAGAGTTGCGCTTAAAGATATTTCTTCAAAGAAAAAAGGATCAAATTCAAGAAAAGTTTATGTTAAGAAGGGGGATGATATTGACCATGAGAAGTTGAATGAAATTTTGAAAGACGATACTGTTACATCTGCCGATATCAGAACTCCAATGTATTGTAGGCTGAAATACGGAATGTGTGCGGCTTGTTACGGTTGGGATTTATCATCTTACAAGAGGGCAGATCTTGGAACTCCAGTTGGTGTTATAGCAGCTCAATCAATCGGAGAACCGGGCACTCAGCTTACTATGCGTGTTAAGCATTTTGGAGGAGTTGTTATGTCTGACGTTACCCAGGGTTTGCCTCGCGTCGAAGAGCTTTTTGAGGTAAGACGTCCTAAGAACTTAGCACCTGTCAGTGAAATTACAGGAAAGGTAAGTGTTGAAAAGGTAGAGGACGGATACATTGTGAAGGTAAAAAATACTAAAATTAAGCCTGTTGAGGAGCGCGAATATTTTGTTCCATTGGCTTCAAGTCTATTAATAGAAGATGGAGAGCAGGTTGTGGCAGGGACTCAACTTTGTGAAGGACATTTGGATCCGAAGGATGTTTTGAAAGTTGGAGGCCTTGAAAAAGCCCAGCAATATCTCATCAATCAAATTCAATACGTTTATGAGTCTCAAGGTATTTCAATTCACTATAAGCATTTCGAGACGATAGTTAGAAAAATGTCCGATAAAGTTATGATTGAAACAGCGGGAGATACATCCCTTCTTCCAGGGGATCTTATTTCAAAATTAAGATTTGAGGACGAGAATGCTTCTGTTATTTCAGAAGGCGGAGAGCCTGCCACTGCGCGTGAGACTATGCTTGGGGTAACAAAATCTGCTTTAGTAACCGATTCTTGGTTATCTGCTGCTTCCTTCCAAGAAACAACCCAAGTTCTAACAGACGCATCTTTAGAAGGTAAAATAGATAATCTTATCGGACTTAAGGAGAATGTTATTGTTGGGCGTCTCATTCCTGTAAGAGAACATTTAATGGACAATTACGTGCCACCTATTGAAGAGGTTGAGGCTTCTGAAGCATCAGTAGATGGCCAAATTATGGAAGCGGTTAAAAATGAAGACGTTCCAGCAGAAGCATCTGAAGAAGATGTTACCGTAACTGCGGAAGAAGAAGTACCTTCTGAAGAAGCTGAAGCCGAAACTGGAACTGAGGTCGAAGAGAGTGTATAATTACAAGTCCAAAGTTAAAAGTGCAAAGTTGAGAATTGCAACTTTGAATTTAAAACTTTTAATTTTTTATTAATATTATGCCAACACTAAATCAGCTCGTCAAAAAAGGACGCGCAAAAAAAGGAAAAAAGATAAAAGCAACAGGTTTGCGCACTATTTTTAATGCAAAAAATAGAGCATATACGGAAAATCCTTCACCTCAAAAAAGAGGAGTTGTAACTCTTGTCCGCACAATGACTCCAAAAAAGCCTAATTCGGCTCTTCGTAAAGTAGCTCGTGTTAAGCTTTCAAATAGAGAGGAAGTAACTGCATATATTCAAGGTATCGGGCACAATTTGGCGGAGCATGGAATAGTGCTTGTTCGTGGTGGAAGAGTAAAAGATTTGCCCGGTGTTAAGTACCATTTGGTAAGAGGAAAATTTGATCTTGCAGGAGTACAAGGCAGAAAAACATCGCGTTCTAAATACGGAGCAAAGAAAGGCGGAGGACAAGCTCAAGCTTAAAATTAAATATGGCTAGAGGACATAAAATTACTGAAAAAAGAAAGCTATCTCCGGATCCAATTTATGGGAGTATGCTTCTTTCAAAATTTATAAATAACGTTATGGAAGACGGAAAAAAGACTGTCGCTCAAAAAAATGTTTATAATGCGCTTGAAATATTAAAGGAGAAAGGCATGAATCCGCTTGAATCTTTTGAAAAGGCGCTTGATATAATTGCTCCAAGGCAAGAGGTTAGAGCAAAAAGAGTTGGAGGAGCAGCCTATCAGGTTCCAATGGAGGTACGCGGAACGAGAAAAGTTTCATTATCTATACGTTGGCTGCTTGAGGCGACAAGAAAAAAACCAAACTCAGAATTTAAGACATTTTCGGAAAAATTGGCCGGTGAAATAATTTCTGCACTTAATAACGAAGGTGAGGCTATAAGAAAAAGAGACAATGTACACAAGATGGCAGATGCCAACAAAGCATTCGCCCATTTCAGATTCTAATCTCCGGTTTTATTAACTCTCATCATGAATATTTGGCAGAATATTATTGTGCTTACCTTGGGAATTGTTGCGTGCTCAAGTTTTTTAATTGGACTAAAGAATAGGAAAAACCCCTTTGGTCTTTGTAAAATTTTTAATCCGCTTGGGGCATTTGTTTGGGTGGATGCCGTAATTTTTGGATTATTCTTTACTTTAGTTTCTGTCTTTTGTCTTATCATACAAGAATGGACATTATTTTTGGTTGTCTTTTTTGTCTTTTGGACGGTCAGATCAACTGGGGAGCAAATTTATTGGTTTTTGGAACAATTTGCTCAAAAGCACAGAAATCCGCCTCATACTTTATGGCCATACAAATTTTTCAAAGGAGAAGAGGTTTGGATTGTAATGCAGATATTCTGGCAGTGCGTAAGCGTCATTTCAATAACCATTCTTATTTACTTGTTAATTTCTATGCTTAAGAGTTAATTTATAAACTATTGAGGGAGTTGAGGGAGATTTTTAGCTTAAGTAGAAGTAAGACCTGCTTGCAAGTTCCATCTATGAGCATGATGCGGTATTCTTATGGCATCCATCCTGACCGTTTCTTTCCAAACATCTGTTTGTTCCTCTGTTAAGCCTACATTATCGTTCATTTGAGGTTCTGTAGAATCATCAAACTGATTCATATTTTTTCACCCCCTTTCTTTTATATTCTTACTATTATCTACCTTCTGAATTATTTTGTCTGTGAGAAATCTCACACATTTAGAGGTTTGGAGTAAAGAAAAAGTTGTTATTCTACAATTTCAATCGATGTCATTTTGTCACCAACTGTTATCTTTTTAACTACATCCATGCCTTTTGTTACTTTCCCAAAGATAGTGTAGGCTTTTGGCAGGGTAGTATTATCAGCAAGCATTATAAAAAATTGGGAACCGTTAGTATTTGGACCTCGGTTAGCCATTGCAAGAACTCCCTCCTTATAACCCGCCTTATAGCTTTCTGTATCAGGATTTAGTTCATCTTCAAAGGTAGGTCCGAATATCGAGTATCCTCCGGATCCATTGCCATTCGGATCTCCTCCTTGAATGACAAATCCTGGTTCAACCCTGTGGAAAGTTAAGCCGTTATAGTAGCCTTTGCTTATATGAGTTGCAAAATTTTGGACGGTTTTGGGTGCATCATTTGGATATAGCTCAAGTTCTATATCTCCTTTTGCGGTGTGGATAGTTACCATCGTCGCTGAAATTATATCAGATGTAGCAACTGTCGGGACAGCTTGAGTTTGTTGATTTTGTATGGCTTGCTGATTCTGTTGCTGGGCTTGTTGTTGTGCTTGGTTGGTCTGGCTGGTCAAATTTGGATCCAGCTGTACTGCTTGGGTAGGACTGACATCTCCAAGTGCAGCAAGGGGATTGTTTTCATTTGTTGAGAACGCTGCGACAAAGACCGCTGTTAATAAAAGAATTCCGATTACAATAAAAGGCACTTTGTTCATGTGTTACAAAATACAACAAATTTATGGATGTGTCAATCAATTGTTCTGGCTGACCACATCGGTGACACTTTGAAGAATTGATATTGAGCATACT
>CAZVGS010000005.1:0-2151 GCA_964627245.1 uncultured Gammaproteobacteria bacterium
GCTCAACTTGACAAGTAATTTGAAGTAAGGCTAAACTTAATATGTATGGATTCAAAGAAAGCCAATTTAACTCCTGAGCTTAAAGAGATATATGACAGAGTCATGAATACTTCGGGCACTCCAAAACCTGCAACCACGCAAGCCCCTCCGCAACAACCTCATCCTCAGCCTCAGCAGAACCAAATGCCTCAGGCACCGGCAATGCCCCAATCCCCTGCTATGCCATCTGTGGGGGCTGCTATTCAAGCGCCTGAAATAGCAATTCAAAACCAAACTCCGCCTACTCAGCAACCCCAACTGAATCTTACCCCCCAAATGCCCGGCGCACCGTCGGTTGACGGACTAACCCCTGCAGAAGAGGCTCTATCAAGCACTCCAGCAAGACCATTAAGTGAGGGCAATACTTTTGCATTCAGCGGTAAAGCAAAAGCGGAAGCCAAACCACAGCCTCAAGCAGGTTCTGAAAAGAAAAAAATGACGATTTCAAAACCTATTTTAATTGTATTGGGTCTTGTTTTTGTAGCTGTCTGGGGAATTTTTTGGGCAATAATATTAGGAATTATACAGCGCTAAACTCAGAAGTTATTATTTATAAGTAAGAAGCTGAAAAAGCTCTTCTTTTGATACTACTGTCACTTCATTCTCAATTCTTTTTTTAACTTCTGCTTTCCCGTCATCAAGTTTTGCTGATAGTACAACGCGGTACGGTATTCCTAAAAGCTCGCAATCAGCAAATTTCTCACCCGGATTTTTATTCTCCCTATCATCATACAAAACATTTATACTTTCTCCTTGTAATTCTTTATACAGTGAATTTGCTTCTTCATCTTTGCCTATTGAAATTAAATAAACTCTAAAAGGTGCAACATTCGCAGGCCAAATAATTCCGCGCTCATCATTAAATTTCTCAACAATTACTCCCATAATGCGTGATATCCCGATCCCGTAACACCCCATAATTGGAAATTGCTTTGAACCATCGCGTCCTTGAAATGAGAGATCAAAGTCTTTTCCATACTTTTGCCCAAGATCAAAAACATTGCCAACTTCGGACGCACGGGCTTTTTTTAATCCTACATTATTACACAATTTGCATGGACTCCCTTCATTCAAATCTCCGGAAACTTCAACATTTACGCAATAATCGCACGACTCACAATACAATATGTCATCCTCTCCTGCATCAGTTAGGACCATGAATTCGTAGGATATTTTTTTTGAAAAACTTCCGCCGGATGCCTCTGTCACTTTTGCAACAAGACCCAGTCTTTCAAATATCTTTTTGTATGCCTCTTTTACTTTTGCATAATAATTATCAAAGTCTTCCTGCGACTCGTGGAAGGAATACATATCCTTCATAAAAAATTCCCGTCCACGAAGAATTCCCGATTTTGCTCTTAATTCGTCTCTGAATTTCCAGTGGATCTGATAAACACTAATTGGCAGATCCTTGAAAGAGTTAACCCTTCCCATGACTAACGGCGTTACAACTTCTTCCTCGGACTGCCCGAGCGCGTACTCTTTTTCCGTTCTTGAATTAATCTTAAATAATACGTCAATCGAGTCCCATCCTCCTGTTGTGACCCAATTATCCTTAGGGTGCAAAACAGGCATTAAAATTTCCTCCCCGCCAATTTCATTCATCTCTTCCCTTACAATTTGCTCGATATTTCTAAGTACCATAAGACCCAAAGGAAGATATGAATAAACACCTGCCATAAGCTGATCGACAAATCCAGCTTTAGTTAGTAACTTATGATTTACAGTGTCTGCTGAGGCAGGGGGCTGCCTGAGTGTTTTAACAAAAGATTTAGAATAACGCATTATTCTATTCTATCCTCAGGCAGCCTTGTTTTCAATGACAGAAGGCGCCTTCTGTTGCCTTTTTGCAAGAAATTCACGTAAGTTATTAACTTTTGTCTTTCTATTACCATTCCCTTTATTGCGCCCGTTTTTCTCAATTGCCTCCTGCCCGCCCGGTGCAACTTCAAGAATTATTCTTCCGATAGCACTTATAAAAAGCTCCAAAAGGCTAATTTTAAGGTCGGGATCCTGCTCCTCCTCATCCTTGAACTCTTCATAAAGCAAAATTACCTGCAAAAGAGCTTCGGTCAGATCGGTTCCTTCAAGCTTTGAAACCCTCTCAGAAAG